>NZ_JADWYU010000127.1:0-12595 GCF_016786325.1 Frankia nepalensis
GGCCCGGAGGCGCGCCTCCGCGGAGGCCCGTCCCCGAGCGAAGCGAAGGGGCCGGGCCGCAGCGGAGGTCGCCGGAGCGCACGTTCGCGGAGGAGGACGGCGCGCGGAGGTCCCGTCGGAGCGAAGCGAGGACGGGGCCGGAGCGCGCCGCCCGGACGGAGCGAACCAAGAAACTCAGTCGTTGCCGACTAGGACGCCGGCTGCCTCGTCGACCTCGACCGGGACCGTGGCGGTGAGCGTCACGGCGTCCAGCGGGAAGGCCTGGGCGACGCCGGGGACGGTGAACGTGCCGTCCCAGACGACGGTCAGCGTGATCTGGTAGGTGCTCGGCTCGCGGTACTGGTGGGAGACGTAGGCGTCGGGGTGGTCGCGGGGGGAGATCGCCGGGTCGTAGGGGCGGCCCGGCGCGTTTGGCCCCGTGTCACCGTCGCCGAAGTCCCAGTGGTAGGTGGGAACCGCGCTGATCGTCGCGACGACCGGCTCGTCGACGTTGAAGGTGAACGCCGGCGGGACCGGGGTGTACACGATGGTGGCGAGCCCGGCGAAGCTGTGCCCGTTCGGCTGGACGGTGAGCGCGGGCTTCGGCAGCAGCTCCTCGCGCAGGTAGTCGGCGAGCTGGGCCTGGACGGTGGCTAGCGGGATCCCGGTCGGGTCGGCGAGCCAGGTCTCGCAGCCGGCGACGGCGGCGTTGTAGTCGGCCAGTTCCTGCGCGGTCATGGTCGGGCTTGGGCCGACGGCGAGCAGCAGGTCGCAGACCGCCGCCGGATCAGGTGGGCAGGCGTCGCCGCAGCCGGCGCGGGCCGGGCCGCGCCCGCCACCCAGCGGCGCGGGGATGAGCTGGCCGCCCCGGTAGCGGTACTGGTAGCCGTTGTCGGTCGCCCGGGTGTCGCAGCTGGCCCATACGACGTCGCCGCAGGGCACGTCGGTGCCCGGCCCCGACACGGCGTGGGCCGGGCCGCCGAGCCAGAACACCGCCATCCCGAGGGCGGTCAGCGGCGCCAGGCCGACCAGCGTCGCCCACCCGGGCAGGAGCGTCGTGAACCGGCGGGCCGGGGTCATGGCTGCCCCGGGGCGTAGCGGATCGTCTGGACGAGCCAGCCGCCGCCGGCGAGGGCGAGTTCGGCGGTGCCGGCACGGGTGGGGACGCCCGCTGCCTGGTCCACCTCGCGGCCGGCGGGGTCGAGCAGGCCGACGGTACGGGTCGTCGCCGTGAACGTCACTGTGATCATGACTCCCTGCCTCGGCTGGGCGGACACGGCGGTGACCTCGTAGGGGTCGGCGGCGGCGCGCAGGCCGCGCTGCTGGAAGCCGCGGGTGACCCCGACATCCAGGGCGCAGGCCTGGCAGCCGGGCAGGGTCGTCGCCGTCACGTCGGCGACCCGGCCAGCCCGGCTGGCACTGTTGATCTCCCGGAAGTAGGCGGTGACGACGCTCGCCGCGGCGGCGGGGGAGTCGCGAGCCACCGGCCGCTCGCCCCCGGGGGTTGCCTGCCCCGCGCTCGCCGCGCCGTCCGGACCGCCGGGAGACCCGGAGGCCGAGAGGGCGCCCGCCGCGCCCGCGCCTCCCGCGGGCGCGGCCGCCCCCGCGGGCTCGTCGTCACCCCCGCAGCCGGCGAGCGCGAGGGCCAGGCCGAGGGCGAGGGCCAGGCCCGTCCGCCCGCGCCAGGCCGCGTGGTCACGGTGGTTCATGGCGCGGTGTCGCGGGCGGTTCCGGCGGGCGTGGCCCGACCTCGCGGGGCTGTCTTCCAGGGCGGGCGTGGCGGGCCGGCGGGAAGGTGCCCGGAGGCGTTCACCCGTTGATCCCTGGCGCGGATCAACGGGTGCCCCTGTGGCGAACAAGACGGACTACTTCGCCGTAACGTGACGATACGATCTCAGTCCGCACAAGCGATCAGAATAACGCCCGCTGGTACGTTGCGCGGGCCGTGAGTGTCAAGAACCGTCACTGGCAGGTCCTACTATTCGGGTTGATGATGAACACCCCGGTGTGCAGCTCGCGAGGGCCGGGTCGGCCGTCGGGTCGGCGGCCGGGTCCGTTCGGCCCGTGGACACGCGGACGCGGGACGGGTCCGTGGTGGACGTGACATCCTCGGCCGACCCAGGGGAGCTGGTCGCTCGCTACCTCAACCACCTGGTGGGGGAACGTGGGCTCGCCCGCAACTCCGTGCTGGCCTACGGTCGTGACCTGCGCCGCTATCACGAGTACCTGACCGAGCGGGGGCTGAGCTCGCTCACCGAGGTGGACGAGGCGACGCTGGGGGAGTTCGCGGCCGCGCTGCGGGCCGGGGACGACAAACACCCGCCGCTGGCGGCCGCCTCCGTCGCCCGGATGCTGGTCGCGGTCCGCTCGCTGCACCGGTTCGCCCAGCAGGAGGGCGACGTCGCCGAGGACGTCTCCCAGCCCGTGCGCCCGCCCGCCCCGCCGCGGCGGCTGCCGAAGGCGCTCACCGTCGACCAGGTGCTCGCGATTCTCGCCGCCGCCGGCGCCGCCGCCGACGACGGGAACGCCGCCGGGGAGGCCCACGCGACCGACCTCGCCGGCCTCGCGGCAGGGGCCGCCGCGGACGCCAGCGAGGCGGTCCGCCGGCTGCGGGCGGCCGCGCTGCTGGAGCTGCTCTACGGAACCGGCGCGCGGATCTCGGAGGCGGTCGGCCTGGACGTCGACGACCTGGACCTGGAACCGGACGCCGCGTCGGTCCGGCTGCACGGCAAGGGTGGGCGCGACCGGGTGGTGCCGCTGGGCCGTTGCGCCGTGACGGCGCTCTCGGCGTACCTGAGCCGGGGGCGGCCGACGCTGGCGTCCTCGGCGTCCGGCGCGGCGGTGTTCCTGTCGAGGCGAGGCGGGCGGCTGTCCCGGCAGAGCGCCTGGTCGGCGCTGCGGGCCGCGGCCGTCGCCGCCGGGGTCGAGGGTGTCTCGCCGCATGTGCTTCGGCACTCGTTCGCGACCCACCTGCTCGACGGAGGGGCCGACGTGCGGGTGGTCCAGGAGCTCCTCGGCCACGCGTCGGTGCGCACGACGCAGATCTACACGTTGGTGACGGTGGATCGGCTACGCGAGGTGTACACGGCGGCGCACCCCCGCGCGCTCGACGAGGGCGGCCCCCGGCGGGCAGTCGCCCCCACGCTGGATGATCCGCTCACCGCGGCTGCCAAGCCGGCGCTGCCACCCCAGCCCAGGCCCTATGTGGGGACGAATCCGGGCCAACTGGTCTAGGGGGCGTGCCGGTCCGGTCGTGGTGGCATCCTTGGCCGTCCGGCCGGGTGGGACCAGGCCGCGGCCCCCACCGCCAGCTGGGGGTGAGGGCCGGCGGCGGTCAGGCAGAGGACAGGGCGCTGGCGGGAGCGGGCAGCCGGCCCGACGACGAGACGGTCCCGCGCCACGCGGGCCCCGGCCGGCGGTGGGCACTCCGGCCCCGGGCTCCTGGCGGATCTCCCGGATCGGCTACGCCGATCCGGCAGGGACCCTTGTCTGGCAGGGACCCCGGGCTACGCCGATCCGGCAGAACTCCGTCGCCGATCCGGGGGCCTGGGTCAGGAGGGGGAGTACGGGCCCAGGCTTGGCATGCCGTTGGCTGTCTGCGGGGTGGGCACGACACCGCCCACCCCCGGCGGCCCACTGCGTTCGGCCAGCGTCTCGCCGACCTTGCGCGCGATTGCCTCCATCAGGCGCAGTGCCTGCGGAAGCGACAGATTGAGGACCACTTCGCTGTCGTTCGTCATCGCGAAGCGAACCGACACGTCCGCCATTGCCCGCCCTTTCCCGCCTGATTCCGAAGAGCCAGTTGATGCATGTGAACCCGAACGGTACGGCCCATCTTCACCCGCTGCGCGCGGGGGGTTGGACGCGATCCGCGGCACGTTACGCATTGTCATCGGTCCGCTGCCGACGGTCGTTCGCATTGACGAGGTCGTGATCGTCACTGACTGTCACTCCTTTGCGTCACGTGATCGGGACGCCGGCGTCGGGGAAACGCTCCCGACACACGTGTAAGAATGCCGTTCGTCGGCGTAGCTGTCGTGTTGATGCTGCTATGGTCCCTCATCGGACTTTGACACCGGCAGCCGGGTCCCAGGTGGGAGTGGCCGGCTCTGATCCGGGCCGAGCCCGGTCGCCGGGGGCCCGTCGATTCCGCCGCCGACCGGCGGCGCGGTCCGAACCCGCGAACCCGCGGACCGGCGTTCGCCGGAATCGGCGGGCAGCGCTGATGTGGCGTCCATCGGCGCGAAGCGCGTGTCACAGGTGCTTCGGGCACGATGGGACCGTGAGCGCATCCGTAGACGTGTCGTCCCTGTCCATCGGCATCCTTGGCGGCTCGGGGCCGCAGGGCGGGGGCCTGGCGATCCGGTTCGCCGCGGCGGGCCACAAGGTGATCATCGGTTCCCGGTCCGCCGAGCGGGGCGCCGAGGCGGCGGCCAAGCTGTCGGCGTCCAGCCGGGTCATCGAGGGCACCGACAACGCGAGCGCGGCCGAGCAGGCGGACATCGTGATCATCGCGGTGCCCTGGGAGGGCCACGGTGAGCTGCTCGCGAGCCTGCGCAAGGAACTCGCCGGCAAGGTCGTGATCGACTGCGTGAACCCGCTCGGCTTCGACAAGGGTGGCGCCTACCCGCTGCCGGTCGCCGAGGGCAGCGCCGCGCAGCAGGCCGCCGCGCTGCTGCCGGACAGCACGGTGACGGCCGCGTTCCACCATGTCTCGGCGGTGCTGCTCGCCGACGAGTCGATCGCCGAGGTCGACACGGACATCCTCGTTCTCGGCGACGACCGGCCCGCCACCGACCTGGTCCAGGCGCTCGCCGAGCGCATCCCGGGCATGCGCGGCATCTACGCCGGCAAGCTGCGCAACGCCGGCCAGGTCGAGGCGTTCACCGCGAACCTCATCTCGATGAACCGCCGGTACAAGGCGCACGCCGGCATCCGCGTCACCGACGTGCCGCGCGCCGGCTGACCGGTCCCCGGTCACCTTCCCCGGTCGCCGCCCGGGCCGCCGGCCGCGGCCGGGGGGATCGGCTGGCCGGCGGGGGCGGCGCGGGCGACGATCCACCGGACGGCTCCGGGAAGGGCGGGTACGCGTGCTGACGGATGCGGACGACCTGGCCGGCGACGGTCCGGCCCGGGACGACCTGGCCCGGGACGACCTGGGCTACCCGGTCGCGGTGCCGGCGCGGGTCGAGCGGGTCGTGTCGCTGGTACCGAGCCTGACCGAGTCGATCGCCGTCAGCGCTCCCGGACTGCTCGTCGGCGCGACGAACTGGTGCACCCACCCGGGTGACCTCGACGTCACCCGGGTGCGCGGCACCAAGAACCCCGACCTCGAGGCCGTCGTCCGGCTCGCGCCCGACCTGGTGGTCGCCAACGCGGAGGAGAACCGGGAGCCCGACCTCGCCGCGCTGCGGGCCGCGGGGCTGGCGGTCTGGGTGACGGCGCCGGCCACCGTGCCGGCGGCGTTGACCAGCCTCGACCGGCTGCTGCGCCTGGGCTGCCGGCTGCCCAGGCCCGCCTGGTGGGAACGCGCGGCCGAGGCCTGGCGGGAGCCGGCCGCCGGGCCGCGCCGCCGCGCCGTCATCCCGGTGTGGCGGCGGCCGTGGATGGCCGTCGGGCGCGACACCTTCACCGGCGACGTGCTCGCCCGGCTCGGCGTCGACAACGTGCTCGCCGGCCACGGGGAGCGCTACCCGCGCGTCAGCCTCGCCGACCTTCCGCCGCACGACCTGGTCGTGCTGCCCGACGAGCCGTACGCCTTCAGCCGCGACGACGGCCCCGAGGCGTTCGCCGCCCCGTCGGCCTGTGTCTCGGGGCGCCACCTCACCTGGTACGGCCCGTCCCTGGCCCAGGCACGGGCGGTGCTGCTGGAGCAGCTCGCCGCCGCGCGCTGAGACGCCCGGCGGCTGGCGCCGCCGGCGCCTGACGGCGGCCGGCGGCGCTTCGCGCGGACCCGGGATCAGTCGTAGGAGTACTCGACCGTCGGGTAACGGCCGTCGCGGACGTCGTCGCGGTAGTTGACGACGGCCTCGCGCAGCGCCCCGCGCAGGTCCGCGTAGCGGCGGACGAAGCGGGGCGCGCGCCCGGAGGTGAGGCCGGCCATGTCCTGCCAGACCAGGACCTGCGCGTCGCAGTCCGAGCCGGCGCCGATGCCGACCGTCGGGATCGTCAGCGCCTTGCTGATCCGCGCGGCGACATCGGAGGGAACGACCTCCAGCACGACGGCGAACGCGCCGGCCGCCTCGATCGCCAGCGCGTCGGCGAGCAGCGCGGCGCCGGCGTCCTCCCGGCCCTGCACCCGGTAGCCGCCGAGGGTGTTGATGCTCTGCGGGGTCAGGCCCAGGTGGCCCATCACCGGCACGCCGGCCGACACCAGCAGCTCCACCTGCGGGGCGACCCGGGCGCCGCCCTCCAGCTTGACCGCCTGGGCTCCGCCCTCCTTGAGGAACCGGGCCGCCGTCTCCAGCGCCTGCGTCGGGCTCGCCTGGTAGGAGCCGAACGGCAGGTCGGCGACGACCATCGCGTGCGGCGCGCCGCGGACCACCGCGCGCACCAGCGGCAGCAGCTCGTCGACGCTGACCGGGACGGTGGTGTCGTAGCCGTACACGACGTTGGCGGCCGAGTCGCCGACCAGCAGCACCGGCACCTCGGCCTCGTCGAAGATCGCGGCCGTGGTGAAGTCGTAGGCGGTCAGCATCGCCCACTTCTCGTGCTGGTCCTTCCAGCCGGCGAGGTCGCGCACCGTGGTGCGCCGGCGCGGCCGGGCGGGCCGCGCCTCGGCGGGCTGGGGCGCGAGCCGGGTGGTGGCGGCGGCCGAGGTCGGCGCGCCGTAGAGCGTCACCGCCTCCTCGATGGCCGCGGCCTGGCCGCCCTGACGGGCGAGCGTCGCGCGCGGGTGGGTGGCCTCGCGGGCCTGGGATCCGGGGTGACAGTGGGTGGCGGAGTTGCTCATGGAGACTCCTCTGGTCCGTCCGGGCGCTTGGCGCGTCCCGGCGTCGCAGACATGCTGCCACCGTCGGGGGTCCCCCCGAAAGTGGTTCGCGGGTCACAGCGCTCCCGCCGCCCGTTTGCCAGCTCGGCATGACGCTGTCGTTGACCTGCGCATATGTCCGGCGTGTCTCGGTGTCAACCGGATGCGCGTCACGGATGCTGCCCGTACCCTCCGATCTTGAAAGAATGACTGTGTCAGCCGGGGGCGTCGTCCCCCGGGCCCCGCCGCCGGGCGCAGCCGAGGTGGCGGGCCGTGTTCGCCGGGCCACCCGGCCCGGCGAACGTGAGGCTGGTGGCGCGGCGCCGACCCCACCGGGGCGGCCGGCCCGAGAACGCTGGCCAGGGAGGAGCGACCGGTGGCGGTGACGGCCAGCGCCAGGACCGCCCGGCGAGCAGCGGGCGGAAGGCGGTGACGACGGCGGAGGTGGGGCGGCCGGGGCCGGCCAGGCGGCCCGACCGCCCGCCGTCCGGGAGTGTGCGGCCACCCGGGCGCCCGCGCGACGCGCGGGCCGACGGCGCGATCATCGAGGCCGCGCTGCACACGCTGGCGACCACCGGGTTCACCGGCCTGTCGATGGAGGCGGTCGCCGCCCGGGCGAAGGTGGGCAAGGCGACCCTGTACCGGCGCTGGTCGACGAAGGACACCCTGGTGGCCGACGCGCTGGCCACGCTGGTGGAGACGGCCGAGCCGGTCGACACCGGCTCGCTGCGCGACGATCTGGTCGCCTGGCTGAACACGGTGCGCCGGCACAACCTGCAGACGCTGTCCGGGCGGATCATGCCGCGGCTGCTCGCCGAGAAGGACGCCCACCCCGAGCTGTTCGAGACCTACCGCCGCCGGGTGATGGAGCCGTTCCGGCAGCAGGCCGTGAAGGTGCTGGCCCGCGGGATCGCCACGGGGCAGCTGCCCGCCGACCTCGACGTCGACCTGGTCACCGACATGCTCATCGGCCCGGTCGCCTACCGGCAGTACACCAGGGGGTACAACGAGGTCAGCGGCACCAGGGTCGGCCAGGTGGTCGACACCGTGCTGGAAGGCATTCTCGCTCGCCCTCCGTCCCGTCCCGTGGTCGAGGCCGCGGCGGGCGACACGGCCGGCGACGCGGCCGACGGCGGGAACGAGACCGCCGTGGCCACGGCGGGCGTGGCCGCGCCCGGCGGCGACGCCGGTGAGGACGTGATCTGACCGCGCCGGGTATCACCCTGCGTAGTCGGCCTTGCGGAGGGCGGCGCCGCGGCCGGAGTAGCATCGGCGAGCGGGGCGAAACCGCCGAGACAGGTGTCCGCGACGCCCGCGACCTTCGTGGGGCCGCTGGCGCTGGCGTCGGCGGCGCCCACCTCCCGACCGACCTACGCCGCGCCGACCCGGGCAGGGCCCCGGGCGCCAGACCAGGAGAAACCGGTGTCCGACCTCCGTGTGACCGTCCAGCATGCCGAGCAGCGGGATGAGCGGGTGGTCACCACCGGGACGACGGCGGCGGACCTGTTCGCGGCGGACAGGTCGGTGGTCGCGGCACGGGTAGCCGGCAGGCAGCGTGACCTGGCCTACGCGCTGGTCGACGGCGACGTCGTCGAGCCGATCACCATCGACTCGCCGGACGGCCGGGCGATCGTGCGGCACTCGACCGCGCACGTCGTGGCCCAGGCCGTGCAGGACCTGTTCCCGAAGGCGAGGCTCGGGATCGGCCCGCCCATCCAGAACGGCTTCTACTACGACTTCGACGTCGAGAAGCCGTTCACCGCCGAGGACCTCAAGGCGATCGAGAAGCGCGCCCGGGAGATCGTCAAGGCGGGCCAGAAGTTCGCCCGCCGGGTCGTCAGCGACGACGAGGCGCGCGCGGAGCTCGCCGACGAGCCCTACAAGCTGGAGCTCATCGGGCTGAAGTCCTCCGCCGGCGCCGGTGGCGACGCGGCCGACGACTCCGACGCGTCGGTCGAGGTGGGTGAGGGCGAGCTCACCATCTACGACAACGTGGACGCCAGGACCGGCGAGCTGTGCTGGAAGGACCTGTGCCGCGGCCCGCACGTGCCGACGACCCGGCACATCCCGGCGTTCGCGATCCAGCGGTCCGCCGCGGCGTACTGGCGGGGCAGCGAGAAGAACCCGCAGTTGCAGCGCATCTACGGCACCGCCTGGGAGTCGAAGGACGCCCTGGCCGAGTACCAGCACATGCTGGCCGAGGCGGAGAAGCGCGACCACCGCCGGCTCGGCGCCGAGCTGGATCTCTTCTCGTTCCCGACCGAGCTGGGCCCTGGGCTGGCGGTCTTCCATCCCAAGGGCGGCGCGATCCGTACCGTGATGGAGGACTACTCGCGCCGCCGGCACATCGAGGCGGGGTACGAGTTCGTCAACACGCCGCACATCACCAAGTCGACCCTGTACGAGATCTCCGGGCACCTCGACTGGTTCGCCGACGGCATGTACCCGCCCATGTCACTGGACGGCGGGACGGACTACTACCTCAAGCCGATGAACTGCCCCATGCACATCCTGATTTTCAAGTCGCGTGGGCGGTCCTATCGGGAGCTGCCGCTGCGGCTGTTCGAGTTCGGCACCGTCTACCGGTACGAGAAGTCCGGCGTCGTGCACGGCCTCACCCGGGTCCGGGGTCTTACCCAGGACGACGCGCACCTGTTCTGTGCCCGCGACCAGCTGCCCGAGGAGCTCGACAACACCCTGAAGTTCGTGCTCGGGCTGCTGCGCGACTACGGCCTCACCGACTTCTACCTGGAGCTGTCGACCCGCCCCGAGGGCAAGGCGATCGGCACCGACGAGGAGTGGACGGACGCCACCCAGCTGCTGCGCGAGGCCGCCGAGAAGCAGGGCCTCGAGCTGGTCATGGACCCGGGCGGCGGCGCCTTCTACGGCCCGAAGATCTCCGTCCAGGCAAAGGACGCGATCGGGCGTACCTGGCAGCTGTCGACCATCCAGGTCGACTTCCAGATGCCCCAGCGGTTCGACATGGAATACCAGGCCGCCGACGGCACCCGCCAGCGTCCCTTCATGATCCATCGGGCGCTGTTCGGCACCATCGAGCGGTTCTTCGCGATCCTGCTGGAGCACTACGCCGGCGCCATGCCGCCGTGGCTCGCGCCGGTCCAGGTCGTCGGTATCCCGATCACCGACGCGCACGTCGCGTACCTGAAGGACGTCGCCGCGAGCCTGGCGGCCAACGGCATCCGCGTCGAGGTCGACGCCTCCGACGACCGGATGCAGAAGAAGATCCGCAACGCCCAGAAGCAGAAGGTCCCCTACATGCTGCTCGCCGGCGACGACGATCTCGCCAAGGGCGCGGTCTCCTTCCGCTACCGCGACGGCTCCCAGCGCAACGGCGTCCCCGTCGCCGAGGCCGTCGCCGAGATCCTCGACGCCGTCGAACGCCGCGTCCAGGTCTGACCCCGGCCCGCCGCCGCGACACCGCCGGTCCCGTTCCGGGGCCGGCGGCCGGAAGCGGCGCGGCGTCTGACCGGGCGGGCGCGCTCGTTATCGTCGGCCGATGGATCCGGTCTGGCTCACGGCTTTCCTTGACTTTCCGCCCGCGGACTTCGAGCGGGGGGTGGCGTTCTGGCGGGCGGTGACGGCGACGTCGTTGTCCGCGCCGCGGGGGGAGACGGAACAGTTCGCGACGCTGGTTCCCGGTGACGGGGACGCGTTCCTGCGGGTGCAGCGGCTGGGGGAGGGGCCGGCGCGGGTGCATCTCGACGTGCACCGCGCTGGTCAGGACTTCGAGGTCTGCCGCTCGCCGGGCGGATTCCTGTTCTGCGAGGTGGGCGCGGGCGAGAACGCCCGGCCGAGGCCGGTGACCTGGCCCGCGGTCCCCGGCGGACCACGCGGCGATCTGGGAGGTCCGGGGCATTCGTCGCTGGTCGACCAGGTCTGCCTGGACATCCCGGCCGACCGGTACGAGACGGAATGCGCCTTCTGGGGTGAGCTGACTGGCTGGCCCGTGCGCGCCGGCAGCCGTCCCGAGTTCCGATACCTCGAGCGGCCCGCCGGCGTTCCGCTGCGGCTGCTGCTGCAGCGCCTCGACGAGCCGACCGGGCCCGTGCGGGCCCACCTGGACCTCGCGACCACGGACCGTTCCGCGGAGACCGAGCGGCATGTCGCCCTCGGCGCGGCGGTCGTCGGCCACGGGCCGCGCTGGACGGTTCTGCGCGACCCCGTCGGAACGCGTTACTGCGTCACCGACCGGAGCCCCGTGACGGGCCTGCTGCCCTGAATGGACGTGTCGCGCAATTGTCGACGTCCACCGGTTTTTCGGATGACAGTGGGCGATGATCGGCTGTTACGATGCCGCAGTCGTGAGGGATGACGGGGGCGTCCGGATTGCCCGGATTGCCGGCACTGGCCGGACGGCGGTCTGAATGATCATTGATCGGGAGTCCGTGGCGGCGGCCCTGCCGAATATTGAGATCGGTGGCCGGCTCGGGTCCGGGGCGTTCGGCCTGGTGCTCGAGGGTCGGCACCGGCGGCTGAACCGGGACCTCGCGATCAAGGTGCTGGCGGCGGGACCTGAAGGCCGCCCCAGGTTCGAGGCCGAGGCGCAGGTGCTCGCCGGGCTGGATCATCCGCACATCGTCCGAGTCCACGACTACGTCGAGACCGACGATCTGTGCCTGATCGTGATGGAGATGCTGGCCGGAGGCACGCTCACCCGGCGGATTCCCGATCTGAGCCCCGAGGCCGCGTGCGCGGTGGGACTCGGGGTGGCGTCCGCGCTGGGATATGCCCACGAGCGCGGCGTGCTGCACCGCGACATCAAGCCCGACAACGTCATGTTTGACGCGGCCGACGCCGTGAAGGTCACCGACTTCGGCATCGCGAAGATCTTCCAGGGGTCGGGCACAACCGCGACGACCCAGCTCGGCACCCCCATGTACATGGCGCCCGAACAGATCCTCGGCGCTCGGATCGGCCCGGCCACCGACCTCTACGCGGTCGGCGTGATGCTGTACCGGCTCCTGGCGGGCCGCGCCCCGTTCGACTCCTCGCTGCCGCTGCCGGCGCTCTGGCGCCAGGTGCTGAACGACCCGCCGCCCGTGCCGGCCGGGGTGCCGGCCCCGGTGACGAGCGTGCTGCTGCGCGCACTGGCGAAGGAGCCGGCCGAGCGGCAGGCGTCCGCCGCCGCGTTCGCGCGTGATCTCGCCGTCGCGGCGAGGTCGGCGTACGGCGTCGGCTGGCTCGCCAGCGCGGGCCTGCCACTGCGCCTGGACGACGACGTCCGCGAGGCCGCCACCGGCGGCGGCCACGAACGTCCGACCGTCGTCACCCCCGGCGCTCGCGTCCAGGGGACGCCCACGTCGCCCGTCGCCCCGGCCACACCCGCCCCCGCCGGACGGCCACAGGGCGCGACCAGCGGCGGCACCTGGCCGGCCGGGCCCCAGGGGCCGCCCCCGGTCGTGCCGCGGGGTGGGACGTGGCCAGCGCCCACCGCGCCGTCCGGCACGCCCCCTTCGTGGACCCCCCTGCCCAACACGCCTCCGCCCCGCACGCCTCCGCCCGCCGTGCCGTCGGTGCCGACCTGGGCTCCGACCGCCGCCGCGCCCTACCAGCCGGCCGGCGCCCGCGGGGCGGGCCGCCGCCGCGGGCCCCCGGGGGGGGGGGCGGGGCCCCCCCCGGCGCGCC
>NZ_JADWYU010000127.1:12605-39986 GCF_016786325.1 Frankia nepalensis
ACCCCGCCTCCCCCCCGCCCCCCGCCCCCCGCCGGGCCGGCGGTCCCGACCTGGGCGCCGCCCGCCGCCGCGCCCAACCCGCCGCCCGCCGCCGGCTGGCCGGGCCAGCCGGCGGCCCCGTGGGCGTGGCAGCAGGCCCACGCCGGTCAGCCTCCCGCGGGCGTGCCGCGACCGAGGCGGTTCCCGACGGCCAGCTGGATGGTGGCGAACGTCTTCGGGCTCGGCCTCACATACGCGATCTGGGCGGTCGTGTTCACCGTCGTCATCGCGAAGGTCGAGCCGTTCACGGCCTCCTTCGACCTGCCGGTGCTCGCGACGCTGGTCGTTGGTGGGTCGGTCTTCGCGCTGCTGCGTGGCGGGGCGCTGAGGGGCTACTACGGCGGTTCCCGGCCTCCCCGATGGACCTCGTTGGTGGTCGGAGCGGCGCTGGCCGTCGCGTCCCTGCCGTTCCTGCACGTCCTGAGCGGGCTGGTCAAGGACTCGTTCGTGTTCTCCCTCGGCATCCTCGCCGCGGGCCTGGTCGGGGTGGGCGTGCAGGCGCCCGAGATCTGGAGCCGGACGCGTTCCCGCGGCCCGATCGTGGCGGGGGTATGCGGCTGGCTGGTGGCCTGGCCGGTCGCCGCGCTCGCGGCGTATGTCGCCCGCGACCAGCTGGAGGAGCAGGCGTTCAGCCTGAACGACATCTACCTGGCGAATCTCGTCTACTGGGGGCCGTCGGGGGTGGCCGCCGGCGTGGCCGCGGGACTCGTCGGCGGGACGATCGAGGCGGTCGCCCTGCGCCGCGCGCCGACGGTGACCGGATAGTGCCACGGCGGCCGGTGTGGAGCCGCCCGGGACCGCGTCGCTCATCGTGTCGCGCTGAGAACCCGGCGCGAACCGTCTGAAGAGCGCGACGCCGCGCGGCCTGCCCATGGGCAGGCCGCCGTTCGGCCGCGAGGGGAGCGGCCCGTCGACGACCGGTCGACTGAGGCGTCACGACGCGGCGGAAGACGGTCCGTTCTGTCGTGCCACGCACGCTATGCTGCCGCCGTGACGGGGGATTGGGGGTATGCGCCGCCGCGCGCTTCCCGGAACTGGTCGCCATGAAGATCGACCAGGAGTCGGTAGCGGCGGTTCTACCGCATATCGACGTGCGTGGAGTGCTCGGCTATGGCGGCTCCGGGCTGGTATTCGCGGGTGTGAACCGGAGGCTGGAACGGCCGGTCGCCATCAAGGTGTTGCCCGCGAGCGGATACACCGAGGCCAAGATGCTGGCCCGGATGACCCACGCACACATCGTCGAGATTTTCGAGCTGCACGAGGCCGCCGACTCCTGCCTGATCGTGATGGAGCAGCTCGATGGTGGCACCCTGTACGAGCGGCTGCGGACCGGCGTGAGCCAGCCGACGGCCTGCGCCGTCGGACTGGCCGTCGCGACCGCGCTCCATCACGCGCACGAGAAACGCGGCATCCTCCACCTGGACATCAAGCCGAGCAACATCCTGTTTGACGACAGCGATCTGGTGAAGGTCGCTGATTTCAGCATCGCCAAGCCGATCGAGGACTCGGTGGCCGTCGCCAGCCAAACGATCGGCACCCCGCCCTACATGGCCCCGGAACAGGTCGAACGTGGCACGCTCGGCCCGGCGACGGATATTTATGCGCTTGGTGTGGTGCTATACGAGGCGCTCGCCGGCCGGACTCCCTTCGGGGCGCCTCCGGTGGGCGAGGCGGTCAAGTTTTTCTATGACCGCCATCGTGGCCAAGCGCCCGCGCCCCTGAACAGCGTGCCAGGATCGGTTGCCAACGTCGTGCTACGGGCGCTCGCGTGGAATTCTGCTGACCGGTACCAGTCCGCGCGGGAGTTCGGTCTCGAGTTGGCGGCCGCCGGTATGAAGGCGTTCGGCAGGGGTTGGTCCACTGGCCCCGGCCTGCCGCCGTTGATGCTCGACAACGACGTGCGAGACAGCACCGAGGGCCGACTGCCGGTGCTCAAGCTCACTTCCGCCAGCGCGGCTGATCTTGCTTCCATGACGTCCGGCCAGCCGGCACCCAGCCCCGATCCCATGCCCGTCCTGGATCCAGACCAGACCGTGCCCTGGGCCGGCAGCCTCCAAGGGGTCGTGGTCAGCCCGGATCTCACGCTCGACCAGTCGACCGATGGCCCTGAACCAACACCCACCCGCGACCCGGACCAGACTCTGCCGCGGCCCGGTCCCCGCGAGGACGCCGCCGTGCCGGCCGCCACCCAGCCCGACGACCACGTGGTCGCGCAAGCGGCCACGCCGGGGAGTGCCGGCGACGACGAGAGCGTGAGTGACCCCTTCGGGCGGGGCCCGGCCGGCGGGACCGGCGGCGTTTACCAGTCAGCGTCGGCGAGGCCCCGTCGCCGCCATCCGCGCGACACCCTGCTCGCCACGGTCGGAGTGGCCGTCGTCGTCCTGCTGGGCGTCCTCTATCTCGTGCGCGGAAGCGATCAGTCCCCGGAACTCAGATCCCTTCAGCCAAAGAGAAGTCCGCCGGGGCCGGTGACGGGTGCCGACACCGAGTTCCTGACCGAACTGACAGGCCATACCAACTGGATCTCGACCGTGGCCTTCTCGCCAGACGGCCGGCTGCTCGCCTCCGCCGGCGACGACCGGGCGATCCGCCTGTGGGACGTCAGTGACCCGGCCAGGGCGACGCCACGGGAAAGGCGGCTCACCGGGCACACCGGCGGCGTGTACTCCGTGGCGTTCTCGCCGGGCGGCGAGGTGCTCGCCTCGGCCAGCGACGACGGATCAGTGCGGTTGTGGGACCTGGGTGACCCGGCGGATCCCACCCCGCTGGGCGAGCCGCTGACGGGGCATGCCGGCGCCGTGTACTCCGTGGCGTTCTCGCCGGACGGCAAGATCCTCGCCTCGGGTGGCGACGACGGAACGATCATTCTGTGGAATCTGGACGACCTGCCGCACCCCGTCGGACAGCCGCTCAGCCCGCCGGACGGCGGTGTGCACAAGGTGCGGTCCGTCGCCTTCTCGCCCGACGGAGACTTCCTGGCCTCGGGCAACGCCAACGGCACGGTGCGCCTCTGGGATGTGTCCGACCCGGACCAGCCGAGAACCGGCCATTCGCTTCCGGCGGGGACGATCGGGGACCTGGTCCGGTCCGTCGCGTTCTCCCCCGACGGTCGATACCTCGCGGCCGGCAGCTCCGACACGAACCTGTACCTGTGGGACGTGGGCGACCCGGCCGTGCCCACCGACCTCGGCGCGACACCCGTTCAGGGCGGCGACTGGGTCTACTCGGTCGCGTTCTCCCCCGACGGCGGTGTGCTCGCGGCGGGCGTGGGTGGCCGTGACCCGTCGATTCATCTGCTCGAGGTCACCGGGGCCCAGGGCCTTGGGTCGGATTTCGCGTTCCGCCGGCGTCACACGAACACCGTGACCTCGGTCGCGTTCTCTTTCGACGGCCAGTATCTCGCCACGGCGAGCGCCGATCGGACTATCGGACTGTGGCGCGTCACGGTGCGTTATTAGGCCGCCCGCGGTCAGGTCCGCGCGGCGGCGCGTCCGGGCAGGGATCCCGACCCGCGGGGTTGCCCCCGCGTCTCCAGGCGGTCCGCGAACGGAGCTGGGGTGCGTAGTGGGCTAGGGCACGCCCTAGGCCTGTTCGCGGGCGAAGATGGCGTCCACGACGCGGCGGGCGGCGGTGGCGGCCCGGCGGTGGTCGTCGGGGAGGGCCTCCACCTGGTCGGGCGGATAGCCGAGGACGCCGGCGACGCGGTCGAGGGCCGGGGTGGTGCGGGGGATCAGGTCGCCGGGGGTGCCGCGGGCGAGCATGACGGCGTTGCGGATCCGGGAGGCGGACAGCCAGGCGGCGTTGAGCGTCGCCGCCTCGGCGCCGTCGACGAGGCCGGCGGTGACCAGCTCGCGCAGCGCGGTGAGCGTGCCGGTCGTCCGTAGGGCCGGGATCTCACGGGCGTGGCGGAGCTGGAGGATCTGGACCGCCCATTCGACATCGGTAAGCCCGCCGGGGCCGAACTTGACGTGCAGGGACCGGTCTATCCGACGCGCGACCCGTTCGACCGCCATCCGGTCGCGCAGCCGCTCGATCTCGGCGATCGCGCCGGCCGGCAGCGTGGCCGGGTAGCGGACGTCGTCCGCGAGCTCGCGGAACCGGGCCGCGAGCTCGGCGTCGCCGGCGAGCGGGCGGGCGCGCAGCAGCGCCTGTGCCTCCCAGCCGAGCGCCCAGCGCCGGTAGTAGGCGGCGTAGCCGTCGAGGTCACGGGTGACCGGGCCGTTGCGGCCCTCCGGGCGCAGGCCCAGGTCGAGGCGCAGCGCCGGGTCGAGGCCGGGCTGTCCCAGCAGCCGGACCAGCTCCTCGACCACGGCGGCGGCGTACTCGCCGGCCGTGGCCGGGTCGGTGCCGGCGGCCGGCTCATGGACGAACATCACGTCGGCGTCGCTGCCGTACGACATCTCGCCGCCACCGAGTCGTCCCATCGCGATGACGGCGATCCGCGCGGGCTCGTCCGTCAGCTCGGCCCAGTCCGTCCCGGCGGCCTCGGGGCCGGTCGCCGCGAACCTGTCGGTCGCCCGGTGGCCGGCGGCGACCCGCCGGGTGACGGTGCGGCGGGCGACCAGCAGCGACGCCTCGATGGTCGCGGCGGCGGCCCCGGTCAGCGACTCGCCCACGGCGGTCACGTCGAGCAGGCCGAGCAGGTCCGCGCAGGCCACCCGGACCAGCTCGACCCGGCGGATCGCCCGCGCCCGGGCGGCCGCGTCGTCCGGATCGGCGTTGCGGCGGGCGACGGCGAGCAGGGTGCGGGCCAGCTCGTCCCGGCCGACCGGGCGCAGGTCGTCCTCCGTGCGCAGCAGCCGTACCGACTCCGGCGCGGCCCGCATCAGCGCCGCCACGTGGCCACTGGCCGCGAGCACCCGGGCCAGCCGGTCGGCGGCGCCGGCCGAGTCGCGCAGCATCCGCAGGTACCAGGGGGCTCGACCGAGCGCCTCGCTGACCTGGCGGTAGGCGAGCAGGCCGGCGTCCGGGTCGGCGGCATCGGCGAACGCGGGCAGCATCGTGGGCAACAGATGGCGCTGCATCACGGCCGTCCGGCTCACCCCGGCGGTGAGTGCCTCGATGTGCTTGAGCGAGCGATGTGGGTAGGCGAAGCCGAGCGCGGCGAGCCGGTCCGCGGCCTCGCCCTGGGTCAGCCGCACTTCCTCGGCCGACAGCCGCGCGACCGCCTCGAGCAGCGGCTGGTAGAAGAGCTTCTCGTGCAGCTGTCGCACCGACCTGGCCGTGCCGGCGTGCTCGGCGGTGAGCTCGTCGGCCCCCAGCAGCCCCAGCGACCGCCCCAGCCAGCGCAGCTCGTCCGGGTCGCGGGGAAGGACGTGGACGCGGCGCAGCCGGCGCAGCTGCAGCCGGTGCTCGACGGCGCGCAGGAACCGGTAGGCGTCGGCCAGGCTGGTCGCGTCGCGGCGGCCGACGTAGCCGCCCCTCGCGAGCCCGTCGATCGCCGTGAGGGTGGCGCGGGCGTGCAGCTTCGTGTCGGTCCTGCCGTGGACGAGCTGGAGGAGCTGGACGGCGAACTCGACGTCGCGCAGCCCGCCGGGCCCGAGCTTGATGTTGCGGTCGGCGTCGCGGCCGGGTACCGAGGCCTCGACCCGCCGGCGCATCGCCCGGATGTCCGCGACGAATCCCGGCCGGGAGGCCGCCGACCAGACCAGTGGCTCGACCATCGCGCAGAAGTCCGCGCCCAGCTCCAGATCACCCGCTATCGGACGCGCCTTGAGCAGCGCCTGGAACTCCCACGTCCGGGCCCAGCGCCGGTAGTAG
This sequence comes from Frankia nepalensis, assembly GCF_016786325.1. Lineage (GTDB taxonomy): Bacteria > Actinomycetota > Actinomycetes > Frankiales > Frankiaceae > Pseudofrankia > Pseudofrankia nepalensis. Next base: position 18,405 of record NZ_JADWYU010000127.1, read on the forward strand.
GCCCGATGGCTGGCGAGCGTGCGGACCAGTGCCCCGTCGCGTCCCTCCGGCCTTAGGCCGACGTCCACCTGGAAGAGCGAGCCCTCAGGGGTAGTGGCCCCGCAGGCCCGCACGATTCCCTCGGCAAGCCGGGTCGCGGCCCGCAGCGCCCCCTCCTCGCCGCTCTGGCCGGCCTCGCCGGCCTCGGTCCCGGTGGCCTCCTCGTGGTGGGCGGCGGGCTCCGCGACGAAGACGACGTCGACGTCGCTGACGTAGTTGAGCTCGCGCCCGCCGCACTTGCCCATGCCGACGACGGCGAGCCGCACCGGCGGCGCGCTCGGCGCGAGGCCCGCGCGCGCGATCGCGAGCGCCGCGTCCAGCGCGGCGGCGGCGAGGTCGGCGAGCTCGGCGGTCGCGTCCTCGATGGTCACCGTGTCGGTCAGGTCGCGGGCGGCCAGCACGAGCAGGGCCCGCCGGTAGGCGACCCGCAGCGCGTCCAGCACTTCCGGGCCGTCGTCGCGGGCCCGCGGCCGCGGGTGCGCCGGGTCCGCGCCGACCGCGGCCAGGAGCCGGGCGCGGTGCGTCGCGCCGTCCGGCGCGGTGGCGATCACCTCGTCGTCGGCCAGGATCCGCCAGTCGGCCGGGTGCGCGGCGAGATGGTCGGCGAGCGCCAGGCTCGCGCCGAGCACGGCGGCCAGCCGACGCCGCGCGCCGGGCCGCTCGGCCAGCACCGTCCACAGCTGGCTCGACCCGCTGCCGCGCGCCGGGCCGGCCGGGCCCACGGACGCGTCCAGCGCGTCGACCAGGCGGTCGAGCCCGGCCAGCGCCCGGTCGGGGTCGGCGGCGCGCGCCAGCTCGGCGATCATGGGGTCGTCGGCCAGCGGCGCGCCAGGGGTTCCTCCCCGGTCGGCTCCGCCGATCGGGGAGGTCTGGGGCGGGTGGAGGTTCAGGCGCCGCAGGGTGGCGGCGACCCGGTCCACGTCGGTGAAGCCCAGCCGGGCCAGCTGCGCCGCCGCCGAACTGCCCCGTGGATGGCCCGCGCCGCCGGCGGCGGGCCCACGGGTCCCCGCGGGCGACCGAGCCGCCGGCGCCAGGTCGCCGACGGCGTGCTCCGCCCGCCAGCTGCCAGGCCGTCCCGTCATCACGTAAACAGTATGTTACAAAGTTTCCGTCACATTACGTGTGGTCGGCTACAGCAGCGGCAGGTAGCGGTTGATCTCGAACTGGGTGACCTGGCGGCGGTAGGCGGCCCACTCGGAACGCTTGTTGCGCAGGAAGAACTCGAACAGCTCGTCGCCGAGGGTCTCGCGGACCAGTGTCGAGGTCTCCATCACCGCGATCGCCTCGGACAGCGAGCCGGGAAGCGCGCGGATTCCGCGCTCGCGCCGCTGGGCGTCGGTCAGGGACCAGAGGTCGTCCCCGGAGGGCGGCGACAGCTCGTAGCCACCCTGGATGCCGCGCAGCCCGGCGGCCAGCATCAGCGAGAACGTGAGATACGGGTTGCAGGCGCTGTCCGGCAGCCGGAACTCCACCCGGGCGGTGTTCGCCTTGCCGCGCTTGTACAGCGGCACCCGCACCAGCGCGGAACGGATGCTGTGCCCCCAGCAGGCATAGGCCGGCGCCTCCAGGAGCTCGCCGCCCTCGCCGACCGCCGCGTCACCGATCAGCCGCTTGTAGGAGTTCACCCACTGGTTGGTGACCGCGGTGATCTCGGGCGCGTGCGCCAGCAGACCGGCGATGAACGCCTTGGCGACCTTGGAGAGCCGGTACTCGTCCGTCGGGTCGTAGAAGGCGTTGCGGTCGCCCTCGAACAGGCTCATGTGGGTGTGCATCGCCGAGCCGGCGTGCTCGGTGAACGGCTTGGGCATGAAGGTCGCGTAGATGCTCTGACGCAGCGCGACCTCCTTGACGGCCTGGCGCAGGGTCATGACGTTGTCGGCGATCGTGAGCGCGTCGGCGTAGCGCAGGTCTATCTCCTGCTGGCCGGGCGCCGCCTCGTGGTGGCTGAACTCGACCGAGATGCCGAGCCGTTCCAGCACGCCGATCACCTGCTGGCGGAAGTCGTGGCTGAGGTCGTTGGGCGTGACGTCGAAGTAGCCCGACTCGTCGACCGGAGCCGGCACCGGCTGCCCCCGCCGCGGCGTCTCCTTGAGCAGGAAGAACTCGATCTCGGGGTGCGTGTAGAAGGTGAACCCGGCGTCGGCGGCGGCGGCCAGCGCCCGGCGCAGCACCCAGCGCGAGTCGGCCACCGCCGGCAGCCCGTCCGGGGTGACGACGTCGCAGAACATCCGGGCCGTCAGCGCCTTCTCGTCGCGCCACGGCAGCACCTGGAAGGTCGACGGGTCGGGGCGGGCCAGCATGTCCGCCTCGTACAGCCGGGCGAATCCCTCGATCGCCGAGCCGTCGAAGCCGATGCCTTCGGTCAGCGCGCCTTCCACCTCGGCCGGGGCGATCTCCACGGACTTGAGGACGCCGAGCACGTCGGTGAACCAGAGCCGGACAAAGCGGATGTCCCGCTCCTCCAGCGTTCTGAGTACGAACTCCTGCTGTTTGTCCATGCCCCCTCCACGTTGAGGTGCGGACTCGACCTCAGGGTAAGTCGAACGGATCACGTCGCGTTCACCGACCGACCGCCGGGCGCGCACAAGGCCGCGTGCCCCGCGTCCATCAGCCCCCGACGTGACGGACGCCGCCGTCCGGCCACCGAGCCCGGGCCACGTGGCCCAGGCGCCTGGCGCCGGTACGGGCCAGACCAGCGCTTCCGGAATCTTCCCACTGCTGGTCGGCCCTATTCAGTGCCAGTGCACGGTATCCACCACCAGTACCCGGCCCTGGCTGGGCGGTACGGCGGACGGCGCGCGGTGCCGGTCTGTCGGGGATCTCGACATTAACGGGTGGACGGTCCAGATGTGCCACTCGTTGCGAGACCGCAACCAGCTTGGTAGCCCGTCGTTACCGACGGGCGTCCCGACGAGCTCACACGACTGGTCAACGGGGGGGCGGGGCCGACCGCCCTTGCCCCCGTCCGTGCCCCCGTCCGTGCCGTCACGACGACTGGCACGCGCCGTTCTGGCGCTACCCGCGCTCCCGCTCGACGACGACGAGCGCGACGTCGTCATCGCCGCCGCGGGCCGCGTCGATCAGCCCGTCGGCCAGCTCGTCGAGCGTGACGCCGGCCAGGCCGGGCGCGCCGTCGCCGGGGCCGGTCCCGCCGACGCGGGTGGCGCCGGCACTCTGGGCGGTGTCGACGCGGACGACGCCGTGCGTCGCGGCCACCCGGGCCGCGAGCTCGGTCATCGTCTCGTCGAGGGGGCGGGGCCGCCCCGCGCCGCGGCCGGCCGGGGGGCGGGCCCCCCGGCGCCACGAGCCCGTCCGTGTACAGCAGGAGCCGGGTGCCGGCCGGCAGATCCACGGTGTCCGCGGCCGGGGCCGGGGCCGGCACCCCCAGGAGCACGCCGGCACCCCCCTCCCAGAACCGGGCGCCCGCCGGGCCGACCAGCAACGGGGGCAGGTGGCCGGCGTTGACCACCGTCACGGTGGACCGGTCCGGCGGGAAGGTCAGCAGGCAGACGGTCGCCGTCGACTCGGGATGGGTGACCAGGATCAGCCGGTTGAGCCGCTCGATGGCCGCCGCCGGCGAGTGCCCGTCGAAGGCGTACGCCCGCAGCGAGTACCGCAGCTCCGCCATGATCACCGCGGCGGCGAGGGAGTGGCCCTGCACGTCGCCGATGACGACCATGGCGTCGCCGCCGGGCGTCTCGAAGGCGTCGTAGAAGTCCCCGCCGACCTCCGCGTGCTCGGCGGAGGCGTGGTAGCGCGCGGCGATGCGCAGGCCGGCGAGGTCCGGTGGCTCGGCCGGCAGCAGGCTGCGCTGCAGGGTGAGCGCGATCCGGTGCTCCTCGGCGAACCGGCGGGACTGGCGCACCAGCGCCCCGACGGTGGACAGGAACTCGCGCGGCTCGATCGGGTCGACCAGGTAGGCGTCCGCGCCCGTGTCCAGGCCGATGCTGCGGTCGGCGGCGTCGACGGCGATGGCCGAGACGTGCAGCACCGGCATCCCGGCCGACGCCCGCGCCTGCTTGATCCGGGCGCAGACCTCAAGGCCGCTCATGTCGGGGAGGTGGACGTCGAGCACGGCGAGGTCGGGTGTGCCGCCGGCGACGATGTCCAGCGCCTCCTGCCCGGACGCCGCCTCGGCCACCGCGTAGCCGGCGCGCCGCAGCCAGCTCGCCATGATGTAGCGCTTGCTGTCCGAGTCGTCGACGACGAGGACGGTCGCCTGGCTCACGGGCCTACCATCGGATGATCTCCCTACCGGCGCCTTCACGACCGACCGCGGTCGTGCACGCGGGCAAGCGCGGCGTCGAGCGCGCGCCCGCTCAGCGTCGACTTCGCCACGACGGCCACGGCGGGCCCGAGCGCGGCCCTGCCGCGGTCGCGTCGGCGGCCGTGCTCTCGCTCGACGACGTCGGAGGCGTAGTCGCTCCAGCTCACGATGACGACCGGGATGTCGCGCAGAGCCGGGTCGTCGCTCATCGCGGCGAGGACCGCGGCGCCGTCCATGTCCGGCAGCATGAGGTCGAGAAAAATCACATCGGGTGGATCGGCGCGTAGTGCCGCGATCGCCTGCCCGCCATCTCCGGCCTCGACGATCCGCTCCACCCGGTCCGCCAGCAGCGAGCGCATGGTCGCCCGGAACGCCGGGTCGTCGTCGACCACCAGCGCGCGGGCCACGTGGGCCGCCGGCGCTCCCGCCGCCGGGCCGGCGCCGGCCAGCGGGCCGGCGTGCTCGTCGAAGTCCGCGTCCTCACGGCCCAGACCGGTGTCCGCGGCGGGCCGGCGCGGCAGGGTGACGGTGAACGTCGACCCGCGGCCGGGCTCGCTGACCACCTCGAGCCGGCCGCCGAGCAGCATGATCACCCGTCGCGCGTAGGGGAGGCCGAGCCCGGTGCCGCGCACGCGGGCGTGCAGCGGCGTGCGCACCTGATAGAACTCCTCGAAGATCCGGTCCAGGTCGTCGGGCGCGATGCCGATCCCGGTGTCCCGGACGGAGAACACCACGGTGTCCTCCGCCGGGTGGCCAGGTCCTTCCGGGTGGCGGCCGTCCAACCGGTGATCGTCGCCCGACGCGTCGCCGTCGCCGGCGCCCCGGCGAGCGGTCAGCAGGACCTCGCCGCGCTCGGTGAACTTCAGCGCGTTGGACACCAGGTTGCGCAGCACCCGCGCGAGCAGGGTCTCATCGGTGGTGAGCAAGCCCACGTCGACGCGGGTGTCGACGGCGAAGGACACCTCCGGCCGGGTCGCGAGCGGGCGCAGCGACCCTTCCAGATACCGGAGCAGAGCCCCGACGTCGACCTGGTCGACGACCGCGTCGAGCCGGCCGGACTCCGCCTTCGCCAGGTCCAGCAGATCGTTGACCAGCGCGAGCAGGTCACCGGAGCTGGCCAGGATGAACTCCACCTGACGGCGCTGCTCGTCGCTCAGCGGCTCGCCCGCCGGGTCGAGCAGGAGCCGCGCGAGGCCGAGCACCGAGTTGACCGGCGACCTCAGCTCGTGGCTGACGCTGCGCAGGAACCGGGTCTTGGCCTCGTTGGCCCGGGTCAGGGCGATGCCACGCTCGTCCAGCTCCGCGTAGAGCGCCACCACCCCCCGGTTGGTCTCCTCCAGCTCGGTGGACAGCTGGTTGTAGAGCGCCAGCACTCCCCGGTTGGTCTCCTCCAGCTCGGCGTTCAGCCGCAGCAGCTCGTCCTGCTTGTCCCGCAGCTCCGTCAGCGCCGCGACGAGGTCGTTGTTCTGCACGCGCAGCTCGTCGGCCGGCGTGTTCGGCGCGATCGCGGCAAGTGAACGCCGCAGCTCGGCAAAGCGGTCGTCCTTGACGAACAGGCCCGGCGGGATGCGCTTGGCCAGCGTGACGACCCGGTCCGGCGCGGCGGTCCCGCCGTCATCCGCCCGGTGTTCCAGATCGACCTGGTATTCCAGATCGACCAGGCGGCCGGCCGCGACCAGCCCGCTGCCGGCCCGGGCGAGCGGTTGGTCGGCGGTCACGGTGGCCACGAGTGTCGCGGGCGCGCGCACCGCGAAGTCGATCCATGCTCCGCCGGCGACCAGCGCGTCCCGGCCCACCTCACTGATCGCGGTCGCGAACCGTACCTGGTCCTGGCCGTCCAGCCCCACGGCGGCGCCGATCTCCCGGGCGAGCTGGCGCGCGGCGAAGACGTCGGGCTCCTGGTCCACCCGCACCCGCAGCAGCGCCGCGACGGGGCCGCCGTCCCCGGTCAGACCCACGGCGCACCGGCGACCAGCACGGAGGCGTCGTCCCGGCGCAGCCCCGCGTCCCGCAGAACGCTCGCGGCCACGACGAGCGCGCCGCGGCTGACGATGCCCGGATGGTCGGCGAGGTCCCAGCGCGGGCTGATCCCGTCGCTGTGCAGCACGACCAGCGCGCCGGGCGGGAGCTCGTGACGGGTCTCGGCCAGGGAACGTGCCTGGTGGCCGGCTATGCCCGGCCGGCTGGTCAGGCCGACCCGGCGGGCGCCCCCGAGGATCACGCCGCTGATGTTGCCGAGACCGGCGAACCGCAGCGTACCGGCGGACGGCTCCAGGACGGCCACGGCGACGGCCGCGCCACGGGTGTGCGAGATCCCGGAGTGGACCCGACGCACCAGGTCCACCGGGTCGAGCGGCGGCCCGGCGGCCCGGAAGATCCGTACCGCGGCGTCGGCCGCCCGGGCCGCGAGCTCCCCGTGCCCCAGGCCGTCGCACGAGAGCAACGCGAGCCGGCCGTCGAGCGTTCGCACGGCGTAGGCGTCTCCGCAGACGGTCTCCCCGGTGATCGGCCGAGTCAGTCCGGCAACCCGGGGCGCCGCGCGCAGGTCCGGCGTGGCCTGGCCGCCGGCGTGGCGCGGCCCGAACGCCCCGGTCATCACGGTGCCCATGCCAGGGGTCGAGTAGATGTCGAAGCGGTCCGCGAGCCGCTCGATCATCCCCAGGCCGATGCCGAGCGTGCCAGCCGACGTCGTGCCGTCGCGCATCGCCGCGGGGACGTCGGCCAGGCCGGGCCCGCTGTCGATGGCGACGAACTCGATGGCGACGGACTCGATGGCCGCGGGCGGAGATGGCCGGTCGCCTGGCTCGTCGGCGGCCGGCCAGCGCAGCGTCCGCAGCAGCACGGAACCCTCGTCGGCGTGCCGGACCAGGTTCTCGGCCACCTCGGTCAGCGCGAGGCCGATCTCGGCGGCCCGGCTCGGTGGGAGCGCGAGGCGCTCGGCGAGCGCGACGGCGGCGCGCCGGACGGCGCCGGGCATCGACGAACCGTCGGCCCGGAACCAGGCGACGTCCTCGGCCCGCGGGTGGCGGGCGGCCGTGATCAGCGTGACCACTTCACGACTCGGACGGTGGTGCCCGCCCCGGGACTGCTCTCGATCGCGAAGTCGTCGACCAGCCGGCGGCTGCCGGACAGCCCGAGGCCGAGCCCGGAACCGCTCGTCCAGCCGTCGGTCAGGGCGAGATCGAGATCGGGGATGCCGGGGCCGCTGTCGACGAAGACCGCCCGCAGGCCGCGCCGCCGGCCGCTGTGGACGATGTCGACCGTCATCGAGCCGCCGCCACCGTAGACGAGGGTGTTGCGCGCCAGCTCGCTCGCCGCGGTCACCACCTTGGTCTGGTCCACCAGCGACATCTTGGCTGTCACCGCGAGGCCGCGCACGACCTGGCGCACCCGCACGACGTCCGCCTCGGTCGTGATCGGGTGCCGCTCGGTCTGCTCGACCGTCACCTCACCACCCGCCGGGCCTCCCGCCCAGCGCGCGGCGCTCACCCGGTCCAGGCCCCCTCGGCCGGCGCGGGACGACCGGTCGGCGCCCGGCCGCTGACAGCCTGGCCCGGGCTGGCGCCGGGATCGGCGGCCTCGGTGAGATCCGCGTCGAGGTCGTCGAAGGACTCGTCCTCCGGCAGGCGGACCCGCACCTCCGCGCCGAGCAGCGCCAGGCCATGCTCGAGGGTGAGCGCGGTGCGCACCCCTGGCATGTGCAGACCGAGCTCGACCAGCGTGATCGCGACGGCCGGGCGCATCCCGACCACGACGGTCTCGGCGTCGAGCAGCCGGGACAGCGAGGCGATGGTGGACAGCATCCGGCCGATGAAGCTGTCGACGATCTCCAGGGCGGAGATGTCGATCAGCACACCGCGGGCGCCGGTCTGCACGATCCGCTCGGACAGGTCATCCTGTAGCGCCAGCGCGAGCTGGTCCTGCAGGTCCACCTGGATCGAGACGAGCAACAGGTTGCCCATCTTCAGGATCGGGATGCGGTCCATCAGCGGCCCCCCGCCGTGTTCGTCCGGCGGAGCTGGAACCCGTCCCGGCGCAGCGCCAGCGCGAGCGCCTCGGCCAGCGTCGCCTTGGTGATGATGTCGCCGAACTCGATGCCGAGGCTGACCACGGTCTGCGCGATCTGCGGCCGGATGCCGGAGATGATGCAGTCGGCCCCCATGAGCTGGCCCGCCATCACCGTCTTGAGCAGGTGCTGCGCGACCTGGGTGTCGACGGCGGGCACCCCGGTGATGTCGATGATGGCGTGCCGGGAGCCCGTCTCGACCAGGGCCTCCAGCAGCTTCTCCATCACCACCTGGGTGCGGGCCGAGTCCAGCGTGCCCACCAGCGGCACGGCGAGCACGCCGTCCCACAGTTTGATGACCGGGGTGGACAGCTCGAGCAGCTGGTCGGACTGCTCCACGATCACCGCGTCGCGGGCCTGCGCATAGGTCTCGAAGGTGAACAGGCCGAGCTCGTCGATGAAGTCCGAGAACCGCGTGTATTCGTGATAAGCGGCATCGCGCTCCTCGAAGACCGGCGCCACGGCGCCTTTGAGTGCGAACACTGTGATCGCGGTCTCTCGCGGTGTGAACCCCTGCCGAGCTCGTGTGCCGGACAACTCGGCGAGCAGGGCGCGCAGCTCGCCGAACGACTCCGAGTCCAGGTCGGTCCCGCCCTCTCGCAGGCCTCCCAACAACGCGGTGTAGAGGTCGCCGAGCTCCCGGGCCAACTCCGCTTCGGAGAGACGGGAGCGCAGAACCTTACCGACCAGCCCGATCCACCGGGTGAGGACCCCGTCGCGCTCGGCGCTCAGCGGTCCGACCCAGTCATCCCCGTGGCCGACGTCCACGCATGTCCTCCCTACGTCGCGGGCGACTTCGAAGCCACATCCGCGCGGCGTGTCCGGGACCGAGTGTCCACGGAGCAGGTCTCCGGGATTCGCGAGTCAGCATGATCGCGTACCCATTGAGCCCTTCGGATTCTGCCAGTGGCCGGGCTGAGCGCATTACCACGGCCATGTCAGCCCACCCCTAGGGAGGTGCTGGCGCCGCCCGCCGCCGCGCGGGCGGCGCCCCGGCCCACGTCGTCGCGGCGCCGGGTGCTGCTGGTGCTGCCCGCCGGGGCGGGTCAGCGGGCTGGGCGACGCGCGGTCATGCCGGCCGCGCGCGGCGTAGCCCTCGGTCAGACGGTCGCGGGCACCTCGGCGGTGGCCTGCGACGGGACGAACAGGATCGGCTTGTCGCCGGCCAGCGCGCTGCAGGTGGTGTCGATCATCAGCGCGGCGACCACGTACGGGTCCATGTTCGCGTTCGGGCGGCGGTCCTCGAGCCAGCCCTTGCGGGCCTTCGAGACGGCCCACGGGATGCGGATCGACGCGCCGCGGTCCGAGTCGCCCCAGGAGAACTTGTTCCACGGAGCGGTCTCGTGCTTGCCGGTGAGGCGGTCCTGGATGCCGTACCCGTAGTTGGTGACGTGCTCCATGACCCGGGTGCCGAGTGCCTCGCAGCAGGTGACGATCGCGTCCCAGCTCTCCATCGTCTGCTTGGTGGAGAAGTTGGTGTGCGCGCCCGCGCCGTTCCAGTCGCCGGGCATCGGCTTGGCGGCGAAGGACACCGACGCGCCGAAGTCCTCGGCGATGCGGTGCAGCAGCCAGCGGGCGACCCAGATCTGGTCACCGATGGCCGGCGCCGGCAGCACGCCGATCTGGAACTCCCACTGGCCCATCATGACCTCGGCGTTGGTGCCCTCGATCGCGAGGCCGGCGTCGATGCACGCCTGGGTGTGCTTCTCGACGATGTCCCGGCCGGGCATCTTCTCGCCGCCGACGCCGCAGTAGTACGGGCCCTGCGGCTCCGGGAAGCCGGTGGCCGGCCAGCCGAGCGGGCGCCCGTTCTGGAAGAACGTGTACTCCTGCTCGATGCCGAAGTTCGGGGTGAAGTCGGCGTACTTCTCGGCCAGCTCGCGGGCCTTGGCCCGGGTGTTGGTCGGGTGCGGGGTGAAGTCGGTCAGCTCCACCTCGCAGAGCACCAGGATGTTGTCGCCACCGCGCAGCGGGTCCGGGCAGGTGAAGACCGGCCGCAGGACACAGTCCGAGTTGGAGCCGGGCGCCTGGTTGGTGCTGGAGCCGTCGAAGCCCCAGATCTCCGGCTCCTTGCCGTCCTTGATGATCCGGGTCTTGCTGCGCAGCAGCGGCTCCGGCTCGGTGCCGTCGATCCAGATGTACTCGGCCTGATAGCTCACTCAATACTCCCCGTGATCGGCAAGTTCGTGGGAAGCGACTGTGGGGGCGGCCGGGGGAGGGCCGACACACGCCGCGGCTGACGGGAGGGGTCCGACTGGAGCCTCTCGGTGGCGAGTTACCGATCCGTTCCTGCGATGTTAAATCTCGGTCTCAGCGCGCGCAGTTGACGGTTGCCCGGCCGGCGGGCCCGCCGGCGGCGCCAACACGGCCCTGAAAAGATCCTGAAACATCGTCCGTTTCGCCTTCTGGGGCGCGGTGCCCGCGTGGCGGAAATCCGGCCCGGCCGCTCCGGGGCGATGGCAAGGTATTCATCCGCCCGCTCCCGGCGCGCGTGGCCCCGACGGCGGGGCGGGCTCCTCGGGGGATCCGGGATGGTGGCCCCTTAGGTCGACAATGGCCATCGTGTTCGTTTCCGCGAAACGCGTCAGTCCGCTGACGGCCTCGCCGGGGTTGTTTCCGGGCGCGCGGCCGCGGCCCTTTTCTCCGGCGGACGACGGCTCCGGACGCGCCGAGCCCCGCCACCCGGGTGGGTGACGGGGCTCGGGAGCGCGGCGGCCGTGCCGGCCGGCGAAGCTCAGCTGCCGGCGAAGCTCAGATGTCGTAGTAAAGGTCGAACTCGAAGGGGTGCGGACGCAGCCGGATGGCGTCGACCTCGTGGACGCGCTTGTACTCGAGCCAGGTCTCGATGAGATCCGGGGTGAACACGTCGCCGGCGGTGAGGAACTCGTGGTCGGCCTCGAGGTGGTCCAGGACGGCCTCCAGCGAGCCAGGCACCTGGGGCACGGCGGCGAGCTCGTCCGGCGGGAGCTCGTAGAGGTCCTTGTCGATCGGGTCCGGCGGCTCGATCTTGTTCTTGATCCCGTCGAGGCCGGCGAGCAGCATCGCGGAGAACGCCAGGTACGGGTTGCAGCTGGGGTCCGGCACCCGGAACTCGACCCGCTTCGCCTTCGGCGAGTCGCCGGACAGCGGGATCCGGCAGCAGGCCGACCGGTTGCGGGCCGAGTAGACGAGGTTCACCGGCGCCTCGTAGCCGGGCACCAGCCGCCGGTAGGAGTTCGTCGTCGGGTTGGTGAACGCCAGCAGCGCCGGAGCGTGGTGCAGCAGTCCGCCGATGTAGTGCCGGGCGGTCTCGGACAGGCCGCCGTAGCCCTCGGCGCTGTAGAAGAGCGGGCCGCCGTCCTTCCAGAGGCTCTGGTGGCAGTGCATGCCGGAGCCGTTGTCCTGGAAGAGCGGCTTAGGCATGAACGTGACCGTGTGGCCGCGGGACCGGGCCACGTTCTTGATCACGTACTTGTAGAGCATCAGGTTGTCGGCCGTCTTCAGGAGCGTGTCGAACCGGAAGTCGATCTCGGCCTGGCCGGCGGTGCCGACCTCGTGGTGCTGCATCTCGACCGTGATGCCGACCTGGATCAGCATCTTGACCATGGCCGAGCGCAGGTCGGTGAAGTGGTCGGTCGGGGGCACGGGGAAGTAGCCGCCCTTGAACCGCGGCTTGTACCCGAGGTTGCCGCCCTCCTCCTTGCGCGCGCTGTTCCACGCGGCCTCCACCGAGTCGACCCGGTGCATGGAGCCGTACGGGCTGTACTCGTAGCGGATGTCGTCGAAGATGTAGAACTCCGCCTCCGGGCCGAAGAACGCGGTGTCCGCGATCCCCGAGCCACGCAGGTACGCCTCCGCCTTGCGCGCCACGTTCCGTGGGTCGCGCGAGTACTCCTCCTTGGTGATGGGGTCGTGGATGAAGAAGGTCATCGCGAGCGTGGAATGCTCACGGAACGGGTCCGCGAACGCGGTTCTGGGATCGGGCAGCAGAAGCATGTCCGACTCATGGATTGCCTGGAAACCCCGGATGGAGGATCCGTCGAACATGAGGCCGTCGGTGAAGACGGCCTCCGTGAAGACCTCCGTCGGAATCGTGAAGTGCTGCATGACCCCGGGAAGGTCGCAGAATCGGACGTCGATGAACTCGACGTTTTCGTCCCGGATGTAGCGGAGCACTTCGTCGGCGTTCTCGAACATTCACCCTCCACCCGCGTGACGTGCATCCTGGTGCGACAGGATACCCATGTCCGGACGCGCTGGGTAACCCCGCGGTGTGGCGTGGGCATGGCGGACATGTTTCGGCTGGGTTGCATCGGCCGACTTCGTCACATTGTGTGACTGTCGTATGACGCCTTCTTTCGGATGCGCGAGGCGCCTCGTGGAGGCGCATCGGCGCGGCGCCCGGGGTCCCTGCCGGATCGCGAAGCGATCAGGTAGGTCTGCTGGGAGGTTGGGCCGCGCGCCCGACAGACTGGCGCGCGGCGCCAGCCGCATAAGCTTGCGCCGTGCGACGTGAGCTCGGAGGTTGGCTGGAAGGCCCCGGTGTACGACCGGACGGGGACACTCGCCCCGCTGGGGAACGGCTGGGCCTGCCGGCCGCGGGCCAGGGATCGGTCGCCAGCTTCGGCGCCCGGGTCGGCGGCTTCCTGGTCGACTCGCTGGTGGCGAACCTGCTCGCCGGAGTGCCGATGCTGTTCGGCGTGGTCTACCACGGCACTGCCCGCGGCACGGTCGTGATCGGGATCTTCCTGCTGATGGAGATCGTGCTGATCAGTACCACCGGGCAGACCATCGGCCGGCGGCTGTTCGGCATCGGGGTGACGAAGGTGCCAGGCGGTGGCCTGCCGGCCTTCCCACGGGTCATCCTCCGGACCCTGGTGCTCTCCCTGTTCATCCCTGCCCTGCTGGTCGACCGTGACATGCGCGGCCTGCACGACCGTGCCGCTGGCACGGTCCTGATCCGGGCCGCCCGGCGCGCCTGAGCCGGCTCCGCCACGAGAACGACCCCGGAGCCACGAGAACGACCCCGGAGGGCCTCCTGCCTGGTGGCCACCGGGGTCGTCACGTGTGGGTGGTTCACGGTCCTGTCGTGCCGCCCGCCGAAGACCGGGCTGGCCACGCCGCCGACGAGGCTCGACCGCCGCCGGGAGCCAGCCCCGGGGAAGCCGCGGGCGAGGCTGGCGGAGGCCGCGGGCGTGCCCCCGACCGGTCGGGGGCAGCCGCTCCCGCCCGCTCAGCGCGGGCGGCCGCCGCGGGGGATGTTGCGCGGGATCGGACCCTTGGGGATCGGCATCGCCGGGCCGGAGACCGCCTTGAGCCGCTTGTCGAGCTGGTCGACCTCACGGCGCCGCAGCGTCCGGCGCATCCGCATGAGGTTGCTCTGCAGCTTGGGCAGCGGGATCTCGCCTTCGCCGTTGCCGACGACGATGTCGGTGACCGGGACGTCACCGGCGATCTTCCGGACCCGGCGCACCTCGGTGGCGAGCAGCTCGCGTGCGCCGCGGCCGCGGCCCTCGGCGATGATGATGATGCCGGCCCGGCCGACGACGCGGTGCACGACGTCCTGGTTCCTGTTCACCTGGACCGCCGGGGTCAGCCGCCAGTCGCCGCGCATCCGCTCGACGACCCCGGCCGCGGCGCCTGGCTTGCCTTCCATCTCGGCGTAGGCGGTGCGCTGCACCCGGCGGCTGAACAGGTTGACCGAGACGAGGAACCCGAGCAACACGCCGAGCGGGATCCACAGCCACAGCGGCCCGACGAAGAAACCCAGCACGAGGAACACGGCCAGCGGGATCACGAAGCCGAGCAGCATGATCGGCACGAGCTTCGGGTCGCGCTGGCGTGTGATCTTGAAGACGAGCCGGATCTGCGCCCATCGGCCGGCGGCGCCGCCACCCCCGCCGGCCTGCTTCCCGGGGGCCGTCCCGTTGCTCTTGGCCGTGTCCCGCGCGCCGCGCGCCGGGGACGTGGCCGCGCCGGCGGCGTCGCCCGCCGGCTTCTTCCTCAGTGCCATGCCTGCGAGCCTACGGCCTGGCGCCCACGGGTCCACGACGGCCGTCGCGAGAGGTCCCCGCGGGCTTCCGGAGCCCACGGGTGGCCATGGGCGGCGGCGGTACGGAAGTGCGTGAGGCTCGCCGCCCGCCAACGGCTCGCCGCCCGCCGGCGAGGAGTCGTCGGCGTCGCGGCGGGCCCGCGAAAGGTCAGCGGTGGGCGGCGACGGGGCGGGCGGGCGTCCTGGTGGCGGGGATCGCGGAAGGCAGGTGGCCCAGCGGGGCGACCGGGCCGGGCCCACCGTCGGTCCACCGGTAGCCGGAGGTGACATGCAGGTCGGTGGCCGCGCGCCAGGCGTTGCGACGAGCGGTGCGCTGTCCGCCGTGCGGCAGGATCAGCAAGGTCAGTTCTTCCAGGTTGGCGAGCAGCGAGCGGAACACAGCGGGTATGACCTCCCGAGGCGGTCTTCATTGTCCCGACGCGGTTGTCGTCCCACCGGTGCGAATGACTGGGTGAGCGCTGCTCACTCCTCGAGTGCCCGTGACGTCGAGTGCCGGTGACCTGGAGCTAGGTGACCTGGAGTTCGGGTGACCTTGAATGTCCATGACCTCGAGCTGCCCGTGACGCTGTGAGACGTCGTGACGCTGTGAGACGTGCCGTGACGCTACCGGTGAGCCTAACCGCGTGGCGGACCGGTCACCACTCCTGGCAGTGTCCGATCGTGTGTGTCCTCGCGCACAATCAAGGATCACTGGGGCTCAACTGGCGCACAATTCACCGTTCCGGATGAGTCCTAAGACTCCCGGACGACCCGCTCAGGCGCGCGCGGGGACGTCCGCGGCCACGGCATCCCCCGCCGCCGGGCCGGTCACGGCGACGGGCTGGCTGCGCGCGGCGATCGCCTGCTGGTAAAGGCGGCCGGCCCGGTACGACGAGCGCACCAGCGGGCCCGCCAACACGCCCGCGAAGCCCATCTCCTCCCCGCGGCGGCCCCACTGGACGAACTCGTCCGGCTTCACCCAGCGCTCGACCGGGTGATGGCGCGGGGTCGGCCGCAGGTACTGGGTGACGGTCAGGAGGTCGCAGCCGGCGGCCAGCAGGTCGGCCATCGCCGCCTCGATCTCGTCATCGGTCTCGCCGAGCCCGAGGATCAGGTTCGACTTGGTCACCAGGCCGGCCGCCCGGGCGGCGGAGATGACCTCGAGCGAGCGCTCGTAACGGAACGCGGGCCGGATCCGCCGGAAGATCCGGGGAACGGTCTCGAGGTTGTGCGCCAGCACCTCCGGCGCCGCCCCGAACACCTCCGCGAGTTGGTCCGCGTGCCCCCCGAAGTCGGGGATGAGCACCTCGACACCGGTTCCAGGAGAGGCGGCGTGCACGGCGCGCACCGTTTCCGCGTACAGCCAGGACCCGCCGTCGGGCAGGTCGTCCCGCGCGACCCCGGTGATGGTGGCGTAGCGCAGCCCCATCGTGCGCACCGACTCGGCGACCCGGCGCGGCTCGTCGACGTCGAGCGGGGTGGGCCGGCCCGAGTCGATCTGGCAGAAGTCGCATCGGCGGGTGCAGACGTCCCCGCCGACGAGGAAGGTCGCCTCCCGGTCCTCCCAGCACTCGTAGATGTTGGGGCAGCCGGCTTCCTGGCACACCGTGTGCAGGCCCTCGGACTGGACCAGGGCGCGGATGTCGGTGTACTCGGGCCCGGTGCGCAGCCGGGTCCGGATCCACGGCGGCTTGCGCTCGATGGGCGTGGCCGCGTTGCGCGCCTCCAGCCGCAGCAGGGGGCGCCCCTCCGCGGCGACCGGGGCGCCCGCGGTCCTCGGCTGGGTTCCCGGGGAGGTCACACTCATGCCGGCACCCCCGCGGGCTCGGCGGCGGTCGGGAACGCCGGCAGGACCGCCCCGTCGCCCGGCGACGGGTGGCCGCCGGCCAGGTAGGCGTTCAGGTGCGCCAGGACGTGCCGCTCGACGACCGGGCGCGCCTCGGCGACGGTGACGGTCCGCCCGAGCTCGCCGGAGAGGCTGCCGACGCCGGCGTCGGTGATCCCGCAGGGCACGATCCGGCCGAAGGCGCGCAGGTCGGTGCAGCAGTTCAGGGCGAAGCCGTGCGAGGCGACGCGGCGGCGCACCCGGATGCCGATCGCGGCGAGCTTGCGCGCGTCGTCCAGGGTCCAGACACCCGAGCGCCCTGCGACGCGGTGGGCGGGCACCCCGAACTCGGCGCACACCGCGATGAGCGCGTCCTCCAGCACCCGGACATAGGCGACGACGTCGAGCGGCTTGGGCAGCGCGATGATCGGGTAGCCGACCAGCTGGCCGGGGCCGTGCCAGGTGATCTTGCCGCCGCGGTCGACGTCCACGACCGGGGTGCCGTCCAGCGGGCGCTCCCAGTCCTCGGTGCGCCGGCCGGCGGTGTAGACGTCCGGGTGCTCCAGCAGGATCAGCGTGTCGGCCGCCTCGCCGACGTCCCGTTTCTCCGCCAGCTCACGTTGCAGGTTCCACGCCTCGACGTACGGCACCACCGGCAAGCGCAAGACGTCCACCTGACGAGACTAACCCCGCGTCACGACGCGTTCCGGCCCACCGCGGGCCGTCCCGGCTGTGCCGATCGCCACTCGGGATCTCCCGGCGGCCGGCACCACGGTACGCGCGCCGCCGGCGCTCAGCCCCGGGGCTCGGGGAGCCGGCGCGGCTGGACGGCGGTCTCCACCACCGTGCCGTCGGCGCGGAGCTCGACCCGCCAGGCCCGCGCGTCCGCCCGGTCGGCCACCGCCTCGACCAGCTCGGTGCCCCGGAAGTGCAGGCCGACGCCGTCGTCGGTGGCCCAGCCCGCGGGCAGGACGCCCTCGCCGACGAGCCGCTGGTAGAGCGGGCGGCGGCCAGGCTCCGAGTTGTAGTGCGGGGTGTTGCTGTACGGCAGCAGCGCCAGCCCGCCCGTCACCGGCCGAAGGTCCGGCCCGAACGAGTCCGTGGTGCCGCCGACGTGCCAGCACAGCGACCCGGCCGAGACCCCGGCGAGCACCACTCCGGCCCGCCAGGCCTCGGCGAGGATCTCCGGCAGCCCGTGGACCCGCCAGACCGCGAGCAGGTTCGCGACGCTGCCCCCGCCGACCCAGATCACGTCCTGGCCGAGCAGATGCGCGCGGACGTCGCCGACGTTCGGCATCGGGAACAGCGCCAGATGGGCGGGCCGCACATCCGGGCGGTCGCGCGCCATCGCCGCGTACCAGCGGGCGTAAGCGGCGGAGTCGTCGCCGAGCGCCGTCTCCAGCAGGCATACCCGGGGCCGTTCGCCCGCGTCGGACAGCGCGATCGCGTGCTCGATCAGCGGCCCTATCCGGGCTCCGTACCGGCCGTCGGAGCGATAGCCGCCGCTCGTCGCGAGGATGTTCACCGCTGGGCTCCCGTCTAGGGCGGTCGGCTCAAGGTCGCCCAGGGGCGACCATCCGGACCTCCCAGATCGACTCCGCGAGCTCCGTCGATCCGGCAGGAACCCCGGCTCCGCCTGCGGGGCGCTGGCGCCCCGAGCGACCTGGTGCCGGGTCGGACCTGGGACTGGGCTGTTACCTGGTCCACGGTAGGCATCTCGGTTGGGTTTCGTCCGTGTGGGTCGCGTTCGTGGGTGCCGGCGGGCTGGTCGCCGGCGCGGCCCAGACCTACCGCTTCGCCTTCGGGGCGCTGGGCGCCCCGCGCGACCTGGTCTCCGGGGCGGACCTGTGGGACTGGGCCGCGGGGTCCGCGGTCGGCATCCTGGGTGGGTTTCGGGCGCGTGGGGCGCGGGCGGGTCATCGGTGGGTCTGGTCGCTGGCAAGAAGTTATCCACGAGCCCTGCGAAGAACCCGACGAAGCGGCCACAACCGGCCTAGCGTCACGTTTCGTGACCTCCATGCACGGATCCGGGACGGAACCTCCCCACCGCGATGGCCTGGGCGGCGAGCCGCTGGAGCTCGGCGCCATGCTCGACGGCTCGCCGTCGGCCTCCCCGGGCGGCGCGGAGCCTGCCGCGCCCGGTGGCCCGAGCGAGTCGGAGGCCGGCGCCACCCGGAGGCCCCCGTCGGTGCCGGGGGTGGAGCTCGCCGGCTGGCCGGGGGACGCCGGCGCGGGCGAGGTCTGGGCCGGCATGACGGAGCCCGCCGGAGAGCCATGCGTGGTCCGGCTGGTCCGGCTGCCAGCGGCGGCCGACCCGGTCCGCCGCCGGCAGGCGGTCGCCGCGGGGCGGCGGCTGGCCGAGCTGCGCCACCCACACCTGGTGCCGGTGCTCGCGGTGGAGGAGGTCGACGACGGTCTCGCGGTGGTGATGGAGCGGGTGCCGGACGCGGTGAGCCTGCGTCGGCTGCTCGCGGCCCGCGGCCGGCTGGAGCCGGGAGAGGTGGTCACCGTGGGCCTGCCGGTCGCGCAGGCCCTGGCGGCCGCGCACGCCGCCGGGCTCGGGCACGGCGCGCTGCTCCCCGTCGACATCCTGCTGGAGCCGAACGGTCGCCCGTGGCTCGCCGGGGCCGGCGTCGTGGCGCTTGGCGCGCTCGTGACCGGCGGCGCGGGGCCGAACCCCGCGGCCGACGTGTATGACCTCGCGGACCTGCTGCTCGACACGATGGCGCGGGCGACCGGGCCGGACGCCGCGGCGGTCGCGGTCGCGGTGGCGACCGCGCTGGTGCCCGACCCGGCCAGGCGACCGAGCGCGGCGGAGCTCGCCGGGAGCCTCGCGCACAGCGCCCGGCCGCTGCCCGTCCAGATGATCAGCCCCCCGCCGCCGGTACCGCCCCCGGGGGAGGAGGACTTCCACTCGTCCGCTGACCCGCGTCGGCTCGTGCCCGCCGCCGACGCGGCCCACTCCGGCGCGGACGAGGGCGACGAGGCTGGCGAGGCCGACGAGGGCGACGAGGATCCCTACGTCGACGCCCACGCCTACGCGGACGGCGCCGAGTATGCCGACATCCACGTCGACGGGACTGCCTTCGCGGAAGGTACTGCCTACGAGGACGGTGCCGCCCACGCCGGCGGTCTCGCCTATGCGGACGGCGACAGCGCCGACGAAGGTGTCGTTCCCGGCAACGGCGTCGGCTGGGACGACGAGCCCGGCGCGCCCGCCTACGGCGCGGGTCCTGACGCGGATCTGGACGAGGGCCCGGGCGTCGACCGGGCCGGCGACGTGGCTGAGGCCGTCGTCGTCGGCGGGCCCGACGAGCCCGCCGCCGGGCGGACGGTGGTCGAGGGCGCGGTCGTGGACATGGATGTCCTGCCGGCGCTGCCACCCGGGCCTGGCGAAACCGTTCCGCGAACGCGGCGGGGGCCGTCGGGCCAGCCCTCCCGGCCGTTCGCGGACCGCGGCACGGGCCGGTGGGACGGGGCGGGCTTCCCGGGCCGGAAGTCCGGCGGGCGCTCGGGCGGGGGTTCCACCCGGACCGGTGACCGGGAGGCCGGCGGCTCGGGGGGCGGGCGCGGCGGCCACCGGCCCGCGGGCGGCCGGCCCGGCGCACGCGCGCTGCGGCAGGGCAGCCGGGGCGCGCGTGCCGGCCGGCGGCTGCCTGGCTGGCTGCTCGGGGTGACCGCGGCCGTGGGCCTGGCGACGGTGGCGGTCGCCGTCGTGCTGCTGAGCGCGTCCACGGGAGGCGGGTCCGGGGACGGGGCGGGCGCCCCGGTGCCGGGCGTGGGCAACGGCCAGGTCTCGGCCACCGGCGGGGCGACGACGGTGCCGTCCGGGAGCCAGGCGGCCACGACGCAACCGCCTGAGGAGCGGTGGCGGGCGGTCCTCGCCGAGCTGGCCCAGGCCAGGAGCCTGGCCTTCGAACAGGCGGACGAGTCCCTGCTCACCGGCGTCTACCAGGACGGCACCGCGATCCTCGCGCAGGAACAGGCGACGATGCGCCAGATGGTGGACAACGGCGGGCACGTCTCGCGGCTGACGTCGAGGATCCTCGAGCTGACGATCGTCGAGGAGGAGCAGGACCGGGCCGTGCTGCGGGTCACCGAGCAGCTCGACCCGTATGACTTCCTGGACGGGGACGGGCAGGTGATCGCGCACGCCGACGGCAAGGAGTTCCGCCGCGACCTGACCCTCGCGCGCACCCCGTCCGGCTGGCGCATCGCCGGTGGCGTCGCGGCCCCCTGACGGCGGCGGGTTTCCTGCTCCCCGGCCCGCTGGCCGGCTTTCGTCCGCGCCCGTGTCCTTACCCGCTGTTGTGGTCGTGGCGACGGGATCGTGCGACCATGGCGGAACTCTCGCGGCGATCACCCGGTCCACCACCGGGCGGTCGCGCCGATCAGGCGGAGATGAGCGTTATGGGTACATCTGGGCCGATGGGCCTGGGGTCCTTATGCCGTGTGCTCCGCGCGCCATCCGCCCCGGGCCGCGGAAGTGCGAAAGTATGCGGGTCGTGCATGCCGAGGCGGCCCTCCTGTTCGGCCAGCCTCGAGACCGGTCGCGGTGATGCCCAGAAAGATGACCGCCAGACCCGTCAGCAGCGGCGCTACCGCGCTGTCACGTGGCGCGGACCCGTCGTGGGATGGCGTGGTCGCCGTCGAGCGGTGACGCCGAGAGGTGGTGAGTACATGCGGGTGGCGACGCGCGAGGCGCGAGCCGCCGGCGGGTGGCGTCGGGGCGCGGAGCCTTCTGGCGTCACAGGTTCCAGGACGGAAAGGATCCCAGGGATCCGCGTGAGCGGACCGCCGCGGGGAAGGGCCTGTCTGTGGGTGAACGTCCCGGGCCCGCGGCGAGGCCGATCGAAGGTCGGCCAGCGGACTGCCCCATCGCGACGACTTGTGTCGTATCCTTGAGGGCGAAACCTCGCCACTATACTACATCACGGTAGTTCGGTCAATAGCATCGGTGTCAAGAGCATTGGTTCGGCCAACCGCCCAAACCCGGCCGCCTGGCACGGCCTGGTGGTCGAACCACTGAAGAAGAGTGGGCCAGAGGAGGTGCGATCTTGATAATTGAGTGCGCATCCCCCGGTCTTGGCCCTCTGGGCGATTACTGTAGGTCGGTCGATCACGCCGGATCGGTCCATCATCGTCATTCCGGCAACTGGATTCGGGAGGGGTGGCGTTGACACAGCCCGCGACACAGCCTGTCACGCAGTCCTCGGGGCAGCCGTCCGCGCAGCAGCCCGGCGCCCAGGGCGCGGGGCAGCCGGCGGCGCAGGCCCCTCGGCAGACCACGAAGGGTTCGCCGCGTCGGGGCGCCCCCGGGGGCCCCGGGCGCCCCCCCCCGCCCGCCGGGGCCCCCCCCCCCCCCCCCGCCCCCC
>NZ_JADWYU010000128.1:0-1307 GCF_016786325.1 Frankia nepalensis
CCCCAGACACGTTCGACGGCATCCCGGCGGCGAGCGGGACCGCGCCGGTGGGTGGCGCGCCGGCGCCGGCCGGCTACTCCTCGCCGACGATCTTCTCCCAGGCCTCGGCGAGCATCGTCCGGGTCTCCGACAGCAGCGCGGGCAGCACGCGGGTGCCGGAGATGACCGGCATGAAGTTCGTGTCGCCGCCCCAGCGCGGCACGACGTGCTGATGCACGTGGGCCGCTATGCCAGCGCCGGCCACCGAGCCCAGGTTCATCCCGGTGTTGAAGCCGTGGGCGCCGCTGGCCAGCCGCAGTGCCCGCAGGGCACGCTGCATGAAGAAGGCCATCTCCGTCGTCTCGTCCGGGGTGAGGTCGGCGTAGTCGGCGACGTGCCGGTACGGAACGACCATCAGATGGCCGGCGTTGTACGGATAGAGGTTGAGCACCGCGTAGACCTCGGCGCCCCGGGCCACGACGAGCCCTTCCTCGTCGGTCAGCCCCGGGATCCGGCAGAACGGGCACTCGTCCTCGGACCGGCCCTCACCCTTGATGTAGGCCATCCGGTGCGGCGTGTACAGGCGGCGGAACGCGTCCGGCATCCCGACACCGGCCTGCTCCTCCAGTGGGATCCCGGCCCCCCTGCCGGCCCGGGTTCGCGGCCCGTCGGGGACCCCTGCCGGTGTGGTCGGGTCCGTCACGGGCTGTCCAGGCTGCTGCGCAAGGGCTCCTGCCTCATGTCCATCCACTGCGGCACGTCATCCACCGCGGCTTGTCCATACACCCGGCCCCACGGTGCCCCGCCGGCCCGCATCCTGCGACCGTACCAGCACCAACAGGCCCCCAAGCCGCGTCAGCCAGCCACCCGCGGCCCGCTCCGCGGGTGACCGCTCGGCGTGTCGCCGTTCCTCGCCGGGTGACCCTCTCCCCCACCACCGCCCACATCCGGGCGCACCCCCCATCGATCAGTGGCCCCACCCCGCGCTACCAGCCACACTCTGAGCGACAGCCGAGCCGAACGGAGATCCATGAGCCAGGCACACTGGCCAGCCCAGCGGTACCGCCGTGGCCAGCGCCCCGCCCTCGCGGTGGCGGGCGACGGCGGGCAGTCGGGCTCCCCCGGACCACCACGCCCGGCGGCGAACCTGCCCAGACGGCAGCGATCGGGACACGCCTATCACGAAGAGCCAACGAAAAAAGGCGGCCACTCGCGAAGCGAGTGCCGCCTGGGGGGTGTGGGGGGGCGCCCCCCCCCCCCCCGGGGGTTGCAGGGGGTCCCCCCCCGGGGCAGACATACCCGCCGCTGGGGAAGGCGGCCAACGGCCC
>NZ_JADWYU010000128.1:1317-39748 GCF_016786325.1 Frankia nepalensis
CATCCCCCCCCGGGGGGGGCCCCCCCCCCCCCCGCGGGGGGGGGGGGGGGGGGGGGGGCCCCCCCCCCCCGACACGGGGGTTCCAGGGGGTCGCCCCCCTGGGCAGACATCGCGGCCTCTGGCGAAGGCGGCCAACGGCCGCCGAGCAGGATGAGGCCGGCTCGTGGGCGTACGTGGTTTCGAACCACGGACCTCTGCCGTGTGAAGGCAGCGCTCTACCACTGAGCTATACGCCCGAGCCGCAAGCGCATCCGACTGGTTCGGCCATCTGGATCAACCACGTGGTGGTCGATCGGGGTGCCGTCGATCGGTTGGCTGCGTGGTCAGCTTACACAACCCGACTGGAGGGGTGGAACGGCCCGTCCAGCGAGCCCTGTTCGCGAGACGCCTGATGTCGAGGCAATGTCCAACCGATGTCCCGACGATGTCGGATCGCTGGGCATGCCATGGGTGTTCGCCGGCACTCGTCGTGATTGAGGGCCGCGTCACAGGGAACGATGTCGGGGCACGGCCGCGGCAGTGGGCTCCGTGTCCGGGAGGGTCCCGGTGAGGTCCGGAACGGGCCCGACGCCACCTCCCGTGGCTCGGACCGCCGCCGGGTCGCACCGACACCGGGACCTCACGGACCTGGGCACCTTCCCCAGGGATCCGCCGACGCGGCTAGATGAGGACCCCGGGTCTCCTGAGCCGGGCAACTCGCTCGAACCGCCGTAACGGATGTTGTCTTGGCATAATCTTGTTTCCGACGAGACGCAGAGAGGGAACCATCTCGTTACACGGGTGCTCGCCCGCACCACCGCACCGCTGAGAGGCCGCCCGATGACTATTCGTCACGACTCCATCACCGCAGAACTCGCCCTCCGGCTCGTCGTGCCCGGAGGGGCCCCGGTCCCCGTCGCCGCGACGGTCCGGTACGAGCCCGACGACCCATACGCGGTCAGCATCGGGTTCCGCACCGGAGCGGACGAGGTGGTCGAGTGGACCTTCGCTCGACAGTTGCTCAGTGACGGCGTGCGCCGCCCGGCCGGCGACGGCGACGTCCAGGTCTGGCCGGCCGCGCAGTCCGGCGGACGGATCGTCTGCCTGTCACTGTCCAGCCCGTCTGGGCACGCGCTGTTCGAGATGCCTCGTTCCGAGGTTCTCGCCTTCCTGCGTCGCACCTACGCGGCGGTCCCGCTGGGCAGCGAGAGCGACGTGATCGATCTCGATGCCGAGCTGGCCCTGTTGATCTGGGGCGGCCCCGACCGGTGACGCGCACGGGTCGGGCGGTTCGCGCCCGGCCCCTGAGCATCCGGTGCGGGCACCGTCCGGCGAACGAGATCGCCAGGCCCGCCCGGTGGGTACCTCCACCGGGCGGGCTTTCTCGCGTTCAGGGGCCGGTCCGCCAGCCACCGCCGGGCGAGCGGCCGCCGACCCCTCGAGCGCTGACCGCCCCGCGCGTCAGCGCTCGGCCAGGAAGTGCAGGATGCCGGCGGCGATGCCCTCGGCCGCGCGCTGCCGCCAGGCCGGGTCGGTCACGCGGGCGGCGTCCGCCTGGTTACGCATGTTGGCGCACTCGATGAAGACCTTGGGGGCGCTGGAAAGGTTCAGACCGCCCAGGTCGGAACGCTCGACGACGCCGTTCTGGCTTCGCAGGTAGTCCGCGGGTGGCTCCGCGGTGGCCGCCGCGAAGGTGTCCCGCAGCCGGACCGCGAGCCGGGCCGACGGTTCGACGATTCCGGGATTCACGGCGCCGGGGGCATGGGCCGGGGCGATGACATGGAAGCCGGAACCCTCCGGCGGCCCGCCGTCGGCATGGATGGAAACCGCCAGATCCGCGTGCGCCTCGGCGGCGGCCCGGCCGCGCACGTCGACGCACGGCCCGATGCCGGCGTCGTCGGTCCTGGTCAGCACCACGGTCACGCCACGCGCCCGGAGCAGGGCAGCCGCCCTGTTCGCCACGTCGAAGGTGAAGGCGTGCTCCGGGTAGCCGTCGTCTGTGCTGGCCCCGACGGTGTCGCACTCCTTCTGGAAGCCGCCGGCGTCCACCAGCCGGGCGATCTGGGCGGCGGCCGCCCCGTTGCCGCCGTTGTGGCCAGGGTCGAGGACGACCACCCGGCCACGCACGTCGGCGCTGGGAAACGCGACCGCCCCGGCCGTCGGGAAATGGCCCGCGGCCCCTCCACCGTCCCCGCCGCCACGGCCACCCGTCGCGCCGCCGACCACCACTCCCAGCGCGCCCATGACCAGCACCGCCACCACCGCGACCAGCACCTGCGCGGGCCGGGACAGCCCGCGCCCCGCCCGCGCCGGCCGGGACGACCCGCGGGACGCGCCGGAGCCCGTGGCGGCCGCGGCCGCCAGCGACCGCCGCCCGCCCGCCCGCGCCGGCCCGGTCCGGCTCATCGGGGCCCCGTCGGGCACCGGCGCCACGCCGGGTACGGCCCTCCCGCGGGGTGCCTCCCGCGGGAAGCCCCCCGGGCCCGCGGCCACGGGGCCGGCCCCTCAGGCGGTAACAAAGTCGATGAGCTCCTCGACGGCGCGCAGGAGACCGACCTCCAGGTCGGCGTAGCTGTCCACGGAGGCGAGTACTCGGCGCCACATCTCGGCGGGCTCGCGCACTCCCAGCGCGCGGCACACGCCTTCCTTCCACGGCTGCCCGCGCGGCACCTCGGGCCAGGCCCGGATGCCGACCGAGGCGGGCTTCACCGCCTGCCAGATGTCAATGTACGGGTGACCGGTGACCAGAACGTGCTCGCCCGGGACGGAAGCCGCGATCCGGCTCTCCTTGGAACCGGCGACCAGGTGGTCGACGAGCACCCCGAGGCGCCGCCCGGGGCCGGGACGGAACGCGGCCACGATCTCCGGCAGGTCGTCGACCCCGTGGAGCGGCTCGACGACGACGCCCTCGATCCGCAGGTCGTCGCCCCACACCCGCTCGACGAGCGCCGCGTCGTGCAAACCCTCGACGTAGATCCGGCTGGCCCTGGCGACCCGCGCGGGCGCCTCGGGCACCGCGATCGAGCCGGAGGCGGTCCGCGCGGAGCCGGCCGGCTTCGCGCGCCGTGGGCGAACCAGCGTCACCCGCCTGCCCTCGAGCAGGAACGCGCCCTCTTCCAGCGGGAAGAGCCTGCGGACGCCGAACCGGTCCTCGAGCGTGACGCCGTCCGCGTCGACCCCGACCACCGCTCCGCAGAAGCCGCTCACCGGGTCCTCGACGACCAGATCGGGTTCTATCTCGACGACGGGAACCGGCGCTGGCGCCTTCTTCGCGGACGGGGCCAGCACATCTCGCCCATAGTCGCGGCTACGCATGCGAACAAGCCTAGGATCGCTGCAGGAGGGCACCCAACGGGGCCGTGGGAGGCGCCAGACCGATGACGACCTACGGGCCCGAAGTGGCGTTGATCGTCGTGGACCTGCAGAACGACTTCGCGACACCCGCGGGCAGCCTCTACGTCCGCGGCGGCGAGGAGATCGTCGGGGCGGTGAACGACGAGGTTTCGGCCGCCGTGGCCGCCGGCTCACCGGTCTTCTGGACCCAGGACTGGCACCCTTCGGTCACGCCGCACTTCGTGACGTCCGGCGGCGTCTGGCCGCCACACTGCGTGGCGGGGACGCCGGGAGCGGAGTTCCACCCGCGGGCCCTGGTGACCGGCGAGATCATCCGTAAGGGCGCGGACGGCGCGGACGGCTACTCGGGCTTCTCCGTGCGCGACCCCGAGTCCGGCGAGCAGCGGTCCACGGTGCTCGGCGACCGGCTCGCCACGGCCGGCTGCCGCGAGGTCGTGGTCGTCGGCCTCGCCGGCGACTACTGCGTGAAGGAGACCGCGCTCGACGGCCGCCGCCTCGGGCTCGACGTCGTCGTCCCGCTAGCGCTGACCCGCTTCGTGAACCTCGAGCCCGGCGACGACACGGCGGCCATCGCCGAGCTACGCGCCGCTGGCGTCCGGGTCGAGCCAGCGGCCAGCGCGGCCTGACGTCACCGCCGGCCGCGGCGGCTGGGTCAGAGCCGGCGGCCGGCGGCCTCGCGCCCGCCCACGGCCGAGGCCGCGGCGCCGAACGCGCATGGCCCACCCGGATCGCCGCCGACGGTGGCGGCGACCGCGGTGGGCCAGCTGATCAGATCTGTTCTGAGGTTTGGTCAGGCGCCCCCGGCCGTAGCCGCGCGAAAATGGCGAAGCCTCGCGCGGCGGAGGCCGTCAGGCGGCCCCGGCCGTAGCCGCGCGAAATATGGCGAAGCCTCGCGCGGCGGAGGCCGTCAGGCGGCGCAGTCGCGGCAGATCATCCGGCGGGAGTCGACCAGCTGGCTGCGATGGTGAACCAGGTAGCAGCTCGTGCAGGTGAACTCGTCGGCCTGACGGGGTAGCACCCGCAGGTTCAGCTCCTCGCCGGACAGGTCAGCGCCGGGCAGGTCGAGCTCGGTCTCGAACGGGTCGACTTCATCACCGAGGTCGGCCGCCGCGTCCGCCCGCCGCGCCTTCAGGGCCTCCAGGCTCTGCTCAGGGGCCTCCTCGAGGTCCGCGGTACGGGGGGTGTCGTAGTCGGTGGCCACTTCATTTCTCCCAGATGGTCGGGGCCCTGCGGAATCGGCGAAGCCGGTTTCGAAGGTCGCGCTCCTCGTGCCCAACCCACAACGCACGACTGTCCGGCAATGTGCCCACGACACCCTCCGGACTTTCCTGTGTCCTTCGCCACACGGAAGGACCGCGCCGGTGCACAGCGTGTCCGGGTGCCGCCGCGTTGGCGCATCCCGGACCGCCGGACGCGCCGGGAACGGGCTGGGAGGCGGGGTCAGCCCGTGCGGCGCAGCCAGGTCACCGGAGCGCCGTGCGCACCGCGGCGCAGCGGCTCAAGCACGTCGTCCCAGTCGGTGCCGAGCAGCCGGTGCAGGCCGCGGGCCAGGGTGTCGCGGCCCTCGCCGCGCTCCAGCAGGGCGCGCAGCGCGGCCTCGCCGATCACGACGTCACCGTTCGCGGCGATGCCGACCCGGTGCAGGCCGAGTTCGGGGGTGTAGGAGTAGCGCTCCGCGTCGCAGCCGGGAGAAGGGCCCTCGACCACCTCGAAGGTGACATGGCCGAGGCGACGCAGGCGGGTCGCCAGCCGGCCGGCGGTGGCCGGCGCCCCTCGCCATTCCAGCCCGGCGTAGAGGTAGCCGGGCCGGGCCGGCTGCGGCGACCACGTGAGCGACACCGTCGCGGAGAGCGCGCCGGACACGGCGAACTCCAGGTGTGGGCACAGCGCCGGTGGGCACGCGAGCACCGACAACATGCCCGGCACCACGTTCGACGCTGGGCCGTATGACAGCCCAGAGGCTGACGACATGACCACGGGGACCTCCGTCGACGAGGAACGCCTTCCCCTTGCGTCTCGTCTTGGGCGGTTCACGTAGGTACGCATAGATCGTGCCATGACGCGGGGGTCCCGGCCACCCCTGGTAGGCACCAAAAAGAGCCATCTCACCGGCCGGGCCCGCCGCGGATGTCGCGGTGGCCTCCTGACGGGGCCGGCGCCGCGGTCCCGAGCCGACGACAGGCCAGGACGGCCCCGTCCACCTATCCGGCGGGTGGGGCATCCCGGGCGGACGTGGGCAACGACGACTTGTTCAGCGGTCTGGTCGGGGGCGTGCCGCCCTCGGCGGGAGCGGCGGGGGCGGGCCTTTCGGCGGGCTGTCCAGCCTCCGCGGCCCGCGTGCCGAGGAGGCTGGACAGGTCGCCGAGGCCGCTGCCGAGGGCGCTGGTCAGCTCGCTGGGGACGATCCACAGCTTGCTCGCCTGGCCCTCCGCGATACGCGGCAGCGTCTGCAGGTACTGATAGGCGAGCAGCTTCGGGTCGGCGTCACCGGCGTGGATGGACGCGAAGACGGTCTCGATCGCCCGCGCCTCGCCCTCGGCCCGCAACACCTGCGCCTCCCGCTCGCCCTCGGCGCCGAGGATGGCCGCCTGCTTGGCGCCCTCGGCCCGCAGGATCGCGGCCTGCTTCTCACCCTCGGCCCGCAGGATCTCGCTCTGCCGGACGCCCTCGGCCGTCAGGATCGCGGCCCGCCGGTCCCGCTCGGCGCGCATCTGCTTCTCCATCGAGTCCTGCACCGAACGGGGCGGGTCGATCGCCTTGAGCTCGACCCGGTTGACCCGGATGCCCCACTTGCCGGTCGCCTCGTCGAGCACGCCGCGCAGCTGGCCGTTGATCTGGTCTCGGGAGGTCAGCGTCGCCTCGAGGTTCATCCCACCGATGACGTTGCGCAGCGTGGTGACGGTGAGCTGCTCGATCGCCTTGATGAAGTTGGCGATCTCGTAGGTGGCCGCGCGCGGGTCGGTCACCTGGAAGTAGATGACGGTGTCGATCCCGACGACCAGGTTGTCCTCGGTGATCACCGGCTGCGGCGGGAAGGTGACGACCTGCTCGCGCAGGTCGATGCGCTCCCGGACCCGGTCGATGAACGGCAGGACGATGGCGAGGCCGGGGATCAGCGTGCGGTGGTAGCGGCCGAGCCGTTCGACGACCATCGCGCGCGCCTGTGGAACGATCTTGACAGCTCGGAAGACGAACACCAGGACGACGAACGACAGGACGGCAACCGCGATCAGCCCACCGCTCATGGCAACTCCCCTCGCGGGACGTCGAGTCCCGGGATCTCCTCCTGGTGGACGATCGCGGTGGCACCGTCGATGCGCAGCACCCGCACGGCGCTACCGACGGGGAGCACGCTGTCCCCGGGGTAGGCGCGCGCGGACCAGATCTCACCCCTGATCTTGACCCTGCCGTCATGCCGGTCCACCGGCTCGACGACGACGCCGTCGGCACCGATCAGCGCCGCCGTCCCGGTCGCGACCTGAGGAGTGGAGATCAGGTGGCGGCGCGCGATCGGCCGCAGCCCGAACGTCAGCCCACCGGCCGCCACCACGAACGCCAGGACCTGCCAGACGACGCCCGCGCCGAGCAGTGCCACGAGGGCCGCGGCCAGCGCCGCGAGCGCCAGCATCAACAGGTAGAGACCGCCGGTCAGCAGCTCGCCCACCGCGAGCCCACCGGCGACGACGAACCAGATCAGTTCGGCGGGCACACCTTCATCGTAGGCCCGATGACGCGCCGCGCGACCGTTCGCTGTCGCCTGACGGACAGGACCAGCAGGGCTGTCCGCGAAGAGTTGTCAAGACCTTCGGCGAGCCGCCTCGCCGTCGGATCCCCCCAGTTCCGTAGGCTTCGCTGGTATGTCGCAGGTCTGGCCTGGCCACCCGTATCCCCTGGGTGCCACCTATGACGGGTCGGGTACCAACTTCGCGCTCTTCTCCGAGGTGGCGGAGAAGGTCGAGCTGTGCCTGTTCGACGAGGCCGGCGCCGAACGCCGGGTCGAGCTGCACGAGAAGGACGCCTTCGTCTGGCACGGCTACCTGCCCGGCGTCCTGCCGGGGCAGCGCTACGGCTACCGGGTGCACGGCCCGCACGACCCCGCCCGCGGGCTGCGCTGCAACCCGACCAAGCTGCTTCTCGACCCGTACGCGAAGGCGGTCGACGGCGAGGTCGACTGGGACCAGGCCGTCTTCGGCTACACCTTCGGCGACCCGGACACCCTGAACACCGCCGACTCCGCGCCGCGCATGCTGAAGTCGGTGGTCATCAGCCCGTTCTTCGACTGGAACGGGGACCGCCCGCCGCGCACCCCGTACGACCGGACGGTCCTCTACGAGGCGCACGTGCGCGGCCTGACGATCCGCCACCCCGGCGTTCCGGAGCGCTACCGCGGCACGTATGCCGGCGTCGCCCACCCGGTGATGATCGAGCACTACCAGAAGCTCGGGGTCACGGCCGTCGAGCTGATGCCGGTGCACCAGTTCGTGCACGACGAGCACCTCGTCAGCCGAGGGCTGCGCAACTACTGGGGCTACAACTCGATCGCCTTCCTCGCCCCGCACAACGGCTACTCCTCCGCCGCCGCCCCCGGCCAGCAGGTGCAGGAGTTCAAGCAGATGGTGAAGGACCTGCACAACGCGGGGATCGAGGTGATCCTCGACGTCGTCTACAACCACACCGCCGAGGGCAACCACATGGGCCCGATGCTGTGCTTCCGGGGCATCGACAACGCGGCCTACTACCGGCTGATGGCCGACGAGCCCCGCTACTACATGGACTACACCGGCACCGGCAACACGATGCACGTCCGCCACCCGCACGTGCTGCAACTGATCATGGACTCGCTGCGCTACTGGGTGACCGAGATGCACGTCGACGGGTTCCGCTTCGACCTGGCGGCGACGCTCGCCCGCGAGTTCTACGACGTCGACCGGCTGTCGAGCTTCTTCGACCTCGTGCAGCAGGACCCGACCGTCTCCCAGGTCAAGCTGATCGCCGAGCCGTGGGACCTCGGCGAGGGCGGCTACCAGGTGGGCAACTTCCCGCCGCTGTGGACCGAGTGGAACGGCCAGTACCGCGACACGGTCCGCGACTTCTGGCGCGGCCAGGACCACGGCATCGCGGAGTTCGCCTCCCGGCTGACCGGCTCCAGCGACCTCTACCAGTTCACCGGCCGCCGCCCGTCCGCCTCCATCAACTTCGTGACCGCGCATGACGGCTTCACGCTCGCGGACCTGGTTTCATACAACGGCAAGCACAACGACGCGAACGGCGAGCAGAACCGGGACGGCGCCGACGACAACCGGTCGTGGAACTGCGGGGTCGAGGGGCCCACGGACGACCCGGCGGTACGCGCGCTGCGCGCCGCGCAGACCCGTAACCTGCTCACGACGCTGTTCCTGTCCCAGGGGGTGCCGATGCTCGTCGCCGGTGACGAGATGGCGCGCACCCAGGGCGGGAACAACAACGCTTACTGCCAGGACAACGAGACGTCGTGGCTGGACTGGTCGCTCGCCGAGGAGAACGCCGACCTGCTCCGTTTCACCGTCGAGGTGTCCCGGCTGCGCCGCGAGCACCCGGTGTTCCGCCGCCGCCGGTTCTTCCACGGCGCCCCGATCCGGGGCACCGGCGACGACGCCCGCCACGGGCTGAAGGACGACGCCCGGCAGGGCCTGAAGGACATCGTGTGGCTGCGCCCGGACGGCGCCGAGATGTCCGACGAGGACTGGGAGTCGGGGGCGGCGCGCACGCTGGCCGTCTTCCTCAACGGCCACGGCATTCCCGACCCGGACGAGCGGGGCGAGCCGGTCGTCGACGACTCGTTCCTGTTGTTCTTCAACGCGCACAGCGAGGCCGTCGACTTCCACGTCGGGCCCGTCGAGCTCGGGGACACCTGGGAGACCGTCATCGACACCCGCCCGTCCTCGCCCGCCCCACCCGGGGCCGACCTCGGTGCCGCCAGCGCCGTTCAGGAACCCCTCGACCGGCGGGTCAAGACCGGCGACCTGGTCACGCTCGACGCCCGCTCGACCGTCGTGCTGCGCCGTGCCAGCTGACTCCTTCCGCCGATCCGCCGGCCCGGCTCGGATAGGGGTGCCCCGATGAACGACGGACCGATGGGGGACGAGCGCACCCGGGTGGTGCCGACGTCGACGTACCGGCTGCAGCTGCACCTCGAGTTCAACTTCACCGACGCCGCCGTGATCGTGCCCTACCTGGCGGCCCTCGGCGTGTCGCACCTGTACCTGTCGCCGGTGCTGGAGGCGGCGCCCGGGTCGATGCACGGCTACGACGTGGTCGAACACGGCCGGATCAGTCCCGAGCTCGGCGGCGCCGGCGGGCTGCGCCGGCTGGCCGCCGCCTGCCGGCGGGCCGGGCTCGGCCTGGTCGTCGACGTGGTGCCCAACCACATGGCGATCCCGACCCCCCAGACGGCGAACCCGGTCTGGTGGTCGGTGCTGCGCGAGGGGCCGGACTCCCCCTACGCCAGCTGGTTCGACATCGACTGGGCCTCACCCGACAACCCGGGCAAGGTGCTGATGCCCTTCCTCGGCCAGCCGCTGCGCGACTGCCTCGCCGCCGGCGAGCTCCGGCTGGTCAGGGGCGGCGACGACGCCGCGGGCGGCGGCCTCGACGGGCTGGCCCCCGACGGCGACGACGACTGGGTCCTCGTCTACCACGACCACGTCCTGCCGGTGGCGCCGGGCACCGCCGACCCGGACGACCTCGCCGGCACGCTCGACGCCCAGTACTACCGGCTGTGCTGGTGGCGCGCCGCCGGCACCGAGCTGAACTACCGCCGGTTCTTCGACATCACCACCCTGCCGGCGCTGCGGCAGGAGGACCCGGACGTCTTCGCCGCCACCCACCGGCTGCTGATCGACCTCGTCCAGGCCGGCACCGTCGAAGGGCTGCGGATCGACCACCCCGACGGGCTCGCCGACCCCGAGGAGTACCTGCGCCGGCTCTCGGACGCCACCGGCGGTGTCTGGACCGTCGTCGAGAAGATCCTCGAGGGCGACGAGTCGCTGCCCGAGTCGTGGGCCTGCGACGGCACCACCGGCTACGAGGCGCTGAACCGGGTCACCCGGCTGTTCCTCGACCCGATGGCCGCCCGCCCGCTGGCGGCGCTCTACGCCGAGGTCTCGGGCGAGGCGCCCGACTGGGCGCACGCCGCGCACCAGGCCAAGCTGGACGTGCTCGACAACGTGCTGCGCCCCGAGCTGGACCGGCTGACCACCCTGGCGCTGACCGAGGCGCGCCGGGAACGCGCGGACCTGACCCGCACCGGGCTGCGCGAGGCGCTGCGCGAGGTGCTCGCCGGCTTCGCCGTCTACCGGGCCTACGTCCGCCCGGACGGCACCCCCTCGCTGGAGGCCCGTTCCCACGTGGTGCGGGCCTGCGAGACGGCCCGCCGGCGGCTGCCGCGCCGCTCCACCGAGATCGACCTGATCGAGGACCTCGCGCTCGGCGGCCCGGCGGAGTTCGTCACCCGCTTCCAGCAGACCTGCGGCCCGGTCATGGCCAAGGGCGTCGAGGACACCGGGTTCTACCGCTTCGGCCAGCTCATCGCGCTGAACGAGGTCGGCGGCGACCCGGGCGCCTACCCGGCGTTCCCCTGGGGGCACCCGCGCAGCGCCGTGCACGAGTTCCACGAGGCGAACGTGACGACGGCGCGGACCTGGCCGCTGACGATGACCACGCTGTCCACGCATGACACGAAGCGCTCGGAGGACGTGCGGGCCCGCCTGGCGGTGCTGTCCGAGGACCCCCGCGGCTGGGCGGACGTGGTCCGCCAGCTCGGCCGGCTCGGCTACCGGCACACCGACGCCGAGCGCGGCTGGCCGGACCCGGTCACCATCTACCACCTGATCCAGGCGCTGGTGGGAGCGTGGCCGATCTCCGCGGAGCGGGTTCGCCAGTACATGGTCAAGGCGGTCCGGGAAGCCAAGGCCCACACCTCGTGGACCGACCAGGACCCCGCCTACGAGAACGCGCTCACCACCTACGTCGACGCCGCCCTCGAGGATCCCGACTTCGTCGGCGCGCTGGAGAACTACGTCTCGACGATCGTCGAGCTCGGCCGGCAGAACTCGTTGGCCGCCCGGCTGCTGCAGCTGGCCGCGCCCGGCATCCCCGACGTCTACCAGGGCCAGGAGCTCTGGGACCACTCGCTGGTAGACCCGGACAACCGCCGTCCGGTCAACTTCGGCGAGCGCGCGAAGCTGCTCGGTGAGCTCGGCACCGACCCGGTGCTACGCCGCCCGCCGGCCCTCGACGACACGGGAGCCGCCAAGCTGCTGGTGGTCTCCCGGGTCCTGCGGGTGCGCCGGGAGCACCCGGAGTGGTTCGGCCCCGGCGCCTCCTACCGGCCGCTGTGGGCGTCCGGCTCGGCCGCCGAGCACCTGGTGGCGTTCGTCAGGGCCGAGTCGGTGGTGACCGTCGTCCCCCGTCTCGTCCTCGGCCTGCGCCGCGGCGGCGGCTGGCGCGACACCACGCTCACCCTCCCCGACGGCCGGTGGCTCGACGTCCTCACCGGCCGCCGCCACGACGGCGGCACCGCCTACGTGCTGCGCCTCCTGCGTGACTTCCCCGTCTCCATGCTCATCCGCGTCCCCTGACCTCACCCGCGCCGCCCGCGGCGGCGCCCTCCTCGACGGCGCCCCTCCCGCCGCCGCGCGCGACGGCGGCTCCCTTCCGGGCGTCGTCCCGCGGCGGCGCGCCCGACGGGCCGGCCGGCGTGACGACGCCCGCCGGGGCGGTGCCCTTGAGCACGGCCACGATGGCCATCGCGTGTCCACGGCCAAGCCCGTAGTCGGCGGCCAGCCAACGGATCACGTCACCGGCCTTGACCGCGGGCCCGGTCAGCCCCCGGTCAGCGGCGAGGCGAACGAAGTCGTCGGGCCCGAGACCCGTCCTGTCCTTGATCGTCCGCAGGTATCCCTCGAAGGTCATGGTTCGGTTCTCCGTTCGGATGGTGAGTTGACGAAGATCATCGGCACGCCCGCGCGGACCGGCCCGGAGATACCGCTCATGGCGTGTCCCGTTCTGGGTCCGCGGGCTCCCGCGGGTTCGCGCGGCCGCGCGGCAGCCCCGCGAGCTTGGCGCCGAGCACGGCCCTGTCCGCCGCGCTGTCGGTGAGGCCCAGCGCGGTCCGCAGCCGCGTCCCGGCCGCGGCGACCTCGCCGTCAGCGAGATCGAGTTCGGCCAGAGCCGCGTGGAGGAGGTGGAACCGGGTCATGCGCGCGTCGGCCAGGAGCGGCTCGAGAATCGTCCTGCCCGCGGCGGTGCCACGCGCCTTCCAGTGGGCGATGCCGCGGTTGAGCTCGACGACGGGGCCGGGGTTGCTCGCGGCGTACGCGTCGTAGAGCCGCGCGATCTCCGCCCAGTCGGTCAGCTCCGCGCTGGGCGCGCGCGCATGGCAGGCGGCGATGCCGGCCTGAGCGGTGTAGGGGCCGCCGCCGAGCGCCCGGGCCCGCTCGAGGCCCGCCAGCCCGCGGCGAATCAGGAGCCGGTCCCACAGCATCCGGTCCTGCTCCTCCAGCAGCACCGGCCCGGTCGGGCCGTGGCGGGCCCCGAAACGGGACGCCTGGATCTCCAGGAGCGCCAGCAGGCCGTGCGCCTCGGCCACCCGCGGCATCAGGTGGGCCAGCATCCGGGCCAGCCGCAGGGCCTCCCCCGTCAGGTCCTGGCGGGTCCACGACTCTCCGGAGGTGGCCGCGTAGCCCTCGTTGAAGATGAGATACACGACCTCCAGCACCGAGGGCAGCCGCTGGGCCTGCTCGTCGGGCGTCGGATCCTCGAACGCGATCCTCGCCTGGGCGATCGCGCGCTTGCCGCGCGCGATCCGCTGGCCGGCGGTCGTGGACGGCACCAGCTGCGCTCTGGCGATCTCCTGGGTGGTCAGTCCACCGAGCAGCCGGAGCGTGAGCGCCACCCGGGTGTCTCGCCCGAGGAGGGGGTGGCAGCAGATGAAGATAAGCCGCAGCAGGTCGTCCTCGATGCGGCCGTCGACCCGCGCCTCGAGCCCTTCTTCGTCGGATGTCATCGATGCCCGCTCAGCCATCTCCCGGTATCTCGCGTCGCGGCCGGCCTCGCGGCGCACCACGTCGACCGCGCGCCGCTTCGCGACGGTCATCAGCCAGGCGCCCGGCCGGTTCGGCGGGCCGTCGACCGGCCAGTGCTCGATCGCGGTGACGAAGACGTCCTGCGCGACCTGCTCGGCGAGGCCGGGATCCCTGGTGATCCGGGTCGCTGTCGCGACGAGCTTCGGGAACTCGAGACGCCAGAGCGCCTCGAGGTCCGCGCGCCACGCCTCGCCGGTCAGCTGAAGTCCCCGGGACCACCAGGACCGCCCGGACCACCGGGAGCGGCGACCTGACGGATCTCGACCTCGCACCCACCGTCGTGGACGACGGCGAACCGGCGGCCCCATTCCTTCGCCTCGGCGAGATCCCGGGCCTCGATGAAGGCGATTCCGCCGACCAGTTCCTTCGCCTCGGCGAACGGCCCGTCGGTGACGCTGATCTCGCCGTCCTGGGCCGTGATCCGGGCCCCGGCCGAGCTGGGCAGCAACCCGTCGGCCTGCAGGAGGACCCCGGCGGCGGCCGCCTCCGCCATGAACTCGCCCATGCGGGCGAACAGCTCGGGGCTGGGCGGGTTCCCGGCCTCGAAGTCCTCGTTGGTCTTGCTCATCATCAGGAACCGCATGGACGTGGCCTCCTCGGCTGACGACAGCGCCCGCGGAGCGCGGGCGCACTACCGCGTCGAACGGACATGGCCAGTTTCGACATCGGTCCGCACCAAAGTTCCAGCCGCCGCGATGTCGAAGCCCCGGAGTGCTGGCCGACGTACAGCCGTCAACCACCATCCAGCCAGGAGGAGATCCGCATGCGCCCCCTCACCGCCCACTACTTCGTCTCCGTCGACGGCATCGTCGACTCACCGCAGGACTGGCACTTCCCGTACGCGAATCCCGAGGTCATGAGCGTCGTCGGCGAGGCGACGGCCGGCGTCGACGCCCTCCTGATGGGCCGGCGCACGTTCGAGGAGTGGAGGGCCTTCTGGCCGGGGCAGTCCGGCTTCCCGCTCGCCGACTTCATCAACAACACGCACAAGTACGTCGTGACCGGCACCCTGTCCGACCCCGGCTGGGGACCGGCCACGATCCTCGCGGGCGACGCCGTCCCCGCGGTCAGGGATCTGAAGGACCAGCCCGGCGGGCGGATCGCCATCAACGGCAGCGGCACTCTCACCCGCGCCCTGCTGCGCGCCGGTCTCGTCGACGAGCTGCACCTGCTCGTCCATCCCGTGGTGGTCGGAGCGGGCAGGCACCTGTTCGAGGACGGCGGCGCCCCGGTCGGCCTCGACCTCGCCGCCCAGCGGACCTTCGGCAACGGCGTCACCTACCACGTCTACAAGCCCGCGGCCGCCGACGCCGCGGCCGCCGCGGCCTGAGAGATCACGCTCGCGGCCGGCGAACTGACGAACCGCTCCCAGCAGCACGCGCCGCGCGCGGGCCGAGCAAGGCCAGAACGTTTCCGACGGCCGCGCTCACCACCGCCATCCGCGACTTCATGGCCCCCGTTGACACCACCCCTGCCTGGCCCCCATCCACCATGCAGACCCCACCGGTACACCAACGGACCCGCCGTGCCGAGAGCCTCCTCTCGGCACGGCGGGTCCATGGCCAGACCATCTCAAGCGCCAGCAACATCACCGAAGGACAATCGACCGAAGGACCCCCAGCCAACCCACACAAACCCGACACCAAAGCGACCACAACAAAAAGCGGCCACGTCCGAAGGACGAGCCGCTGGGGGGTGTCGGGGGACGAAGCCCCCTGACACGGGGGTTCCAGGGGGTCGCCCCCCTGGGCCAACATAACGCGGGAGCCCGCGAGCCTCCCCGAAGGGAGGCGAGCAGAGAAGCCCCGATCGCGTGGGCGATACTGGGATTGAACCAGTGACCTCTACCGTGTCAAGGTAGCGCTCTCCCACTGAGCTAATCGCCCTCAAGGGTTTACACCCGAAAAGTGCGAGGCGGAGGCGGGAATCGAACCCGCGTACAGGGCTTTGCAGGCCCTTGCCTAAACCACTCGGCCACTCCGCCGGAGGAGGCCGTTATGGGCTGAGACCTCTTGACCTCGCTACTTCCGAGCGGACGACGGGATTCGAACCCGCGACCCTCACCTTGGCAAGGTGATGCTCTACCAACTGAGCCACGTCCGCGTGTGCTGACCACTCTACAGGACCGGAGTCCCGTTTCGGCAACCAGGTTGGCCACCCGGTTGCCATCGTGGATCTTTACCTTGCGCCTCAGAAGCTTACCAGAAGGTTTCCAACCGCTTTGTTCGGTGTGGTTTGCCTTCGTTTGGCTCGCTCCCGTCGGGCGCAAGTAGCACTCTAGCGGACGAGGAGGCCGATCGTCGAACCTCGCGCGAGCGTCGTCCAGATGTTGCGCGACACTCCACGCCATCGGTCGGCCGTGGACGGATGCGTGGGCGCCGACACCGGTGCCGCGGCGGCGGCGAGGCGGCCGCGAGGCGCCGGACCCGCCAGGACACGCCCGGTCCCGGGCCTTGATCCCCAGATGTGAGCCCGGGTCCGAGTCAGCGCCCTCGGGACTCGGCGCCGGCCCCAGTCTCGTCGACCACGCCGGCCACGAACCCGCCCGGCCACGCGCGGGCCCGGGCGCCGCGAGGCGCCCCGGGCCGGTCCCGGGCAGCGACGATGCCGGCCGAGGCTCGTCGGATGAGCGCGCGAGGTCCGCCCGGTGGTTCGTCGGCCCGGCACCGGGCCTCGCCGCCGAGGGGAGGAGTCAGCCCGCGCCGGCGCGACGGGCGGCGGCGGACTGACTGGCCATGCGCTCGCGGTAGCGGCTCGCGCGGTAGACGCCGAGGATCCGGTAGTCGGCGAAGAAGGCCAGCTCCTCGAAAGCGCGCGCCACGGCCGGCTCCTCGGGGCTGCCCTCCACGTCGGCGAGGAACTGGGTGGCGACGAACTCGCCGCTCACCATGAAGCTCTCCAGCTTCGTCATGTTGACGCCGTTGGTGGCGAAACCGCCGAGCGCCTTGTAGAGCGCGGCCGGGCGGTTCTTCACCTCGAAGAAGAACGTGGTGACGAGCTCGTGCACACCGGCGGCGGCGCGCAGGTTCTCGCCGGAGAAGATGAGGAACCGGGTGGTGTTGTGCTCCTCGTCCTCGAGATCGGGACGCAGGATCGTCAGTCCGTAGACCTCGGCGGCCATCCGGGAGGCGATCGCGGCCCTGGTCAGGTCGCCGGACTGGGCGAGCTCACGGGCCGCGCCGGCGGTGTCCGCGTCCGGCACGGGGCGCAGGCCGAGCTCGCGCAGCGCCTCACGGCACTGGGCGAGCGCCTGCGGGTGGCTGTGCACGGTCTTGAGGCCGTCGAGCGTCGCGCCGGGCAGCGCCATGAGCTGGTGGTGCACCGGCAGGAAGAACTCGCCGATGATGTGCGCCGTCGCCTGGGGCAGCAGATGGTGGATGTCGGCGACGCGGCCGGCGGTGGAGTTCTCCACCGGGATCATCGCCAGTTCCACCGTGCCGTCCTCGATCGAGGTGAAGCACTCCTCGAAGGTCTGGAACGGCACCGCGTCATAGTCCGGGTAGACATCCCGGCAGGCGAGATGGGAGTTCGCTCCCGGCTCTCCCTGGTAGGCGATGCGCTGCCGGGATGTGATCACGGACACGGTGCGGTCACGGTTCCTCGTCGTCGGCGTCGGGCGCTGGTCGTCGGCGCGCCGCGACCGGCGGCTGGGCTCCCAGGCGTCGAGCACCGACGGCGGTCGGGCTGCCCGTTCGGGCGGGCACCGCGCGGGCCGCGCCTGGAAGTCAACCGTACCGCCCACCGGCGGCCGCCCGGCGTGCCCCGCCAACGCGCCGTAGGGATCCGCTAGTCGGCATCGGGACCGGGTCCTCAGGAGATCTTCAGCCAGGCACGGGAGGCTCATCATCGGAAGTTGTAAGGACAACAGTTCCGGTTCCGTCCATGTCCCGTTCCTGGGAGGCCGTGTGCCCAACACCGTCTTCGGTCTGCCCACCCATGCCCTGGTCGTCCATGGCACCGTCGTGCTGGTGCCCTTGGCGGCGCTGCTGCTCACGGTGGCCGCGCTGTGGCCGCGACTGCGCTACTCGCTGGGGCCGCTGCCGGCACTCGGCGGCGCCGTCGGGCTCATCCTCGTCCCGATCACCACCATGTCCGGGGACAACCTGAAGGACCGGCTGGGCTTCGAGAGCCCGGCCATCACCAAGCATGCCGACCTGGGCGACGGCCTGCTGCCCTGGGTGGCGGCGCTGTTCGCGGCCGCGCTGCTCCTGCTGTGGGCGGACGGCTGGCGGCCCACGGCGTGGGCGACCCCTCGCCCCTCGGCGAGCGGGACGCGGGCCAGGCCGCGCGCGCTGACGCTGGTCGTCTCCCTGATCGTCGTCGCGCTCGCCGTGATCACGGTCGTACAGATCATCCGGATCGGGCACAGCGGCGCCGAGGCGGTCTGGCAGGGGGTCGGCTCGTCCTAGACGCCGGGAGGGCCGCCGCCGGTCGGCCGGCCCTGGCACCCGTGGACCACGATCGTGGGGCCGGCCGCGCCATCGGTGCCACGGTCCGGCGGCAAAAGCCACGCCGACAGGGTTTGACGGTCGACGAGCGGGGGACCAATGCGCTCAGCAACGGAGCGGCGACGCACCGGAGGCGACCCAAGTTTCTCGACACGGGAAGGTCCGGCGAGGATAGACGCATGGCAACGTACGTAATCCTGCTGGTGGTGGTCCTGTTCCTCGCGCTGGGCCTGCTGGCACTGCTGTACTTCGTGCTCAGCCGGACCGAGGAACAGAGCCGCCGCTAAGACCCTACCGTGGATCTCGCGGGGCCCGCTCGACCGCCGGTCCGCGCACACATCCGATGATCACCAGCCCACGGAAGCCCGACAGCTTCCTTGATCGTCAGTTGTGTGCGCCATCCGGCGATCTCCGTCCGTTTTGTCCCCCCGAATCGCGTGCGGATCTGGTGATCTACCGGGGATACCGGGCCGGGGCGGGCCGATGATCGATGGTTGTGCGCGCGGATCGGCGGTCCGAGACCCCGGAACATGATCCATGAAAAACGCCGCGGACCCCCTGGGCCGCGGACCCCCTGGGCCGAACGACCGCGCCGGGCCGGGCGTCAGTGGCGCCCCCGCGGCCGGCGCGGGAGCAGCCGGGCGATGACCACCGACTCGCCATCGGTCTCGACCCGGTCCGGCTGATAGACGAACCCCGGCGTGGATGCCGCGAGGACGTCGAGCACCACCTCGCCGGGAGCGGCCGGCTCGGGCTCCTCACCGCCGGTCGCGCCGACCGGGATCGACTGGCGCACCGCGGACAGGTTGCACACGACGGCGACCCCGGCGGGCGGCCCTCCCCGGTACAGCACGAACCAGCCCGCGTGCTCGTCGTACGCGCAGCGTGCCGACGCCCAGTCCGGGTCGGCGAGCTCGGGCACCGCCCGGCGCAGCGCCACCAGCCGCCGGTACCAGTCGAGCAGGCCGCGGTGAGGCTCGGTGGCCGGCTGCGACCAGTCCAGCTTCGACCTCGTGAACGTGGCCTCGGCCTGCGGGTCGGGCACGTCCGCCGGGCCCCAGCCGTGGGCGGCGAACTCGGCCCGCCGGCCGTCGCGGACCGCCTGGGCGAGCCAGTCCGGGCCGTGGTCGGTGAAGTAGGCCCACGGGGTGGTGGCGCCCCACTCCTCGCCCATGAACAGCATCGGGGTGAACGGCCCGGCCAGCAGCAGCGCCGCCCCGACCCGCAGCAGCCCGTCGGACAGCGTCGCCGCCGCCCGGTCGCCGATGGCGCGGTTGCCGACCTGGTCGTGGTCCTGCAGGAAGGCGACGAGCCGGGATGCCGGCACGGACTTCGGGATCGGCCGGCCGTGCGCGCGGCCCCGGAACGCCGAGTAGGTCCCGTCGTGCACGAACCCCTGCTCGAACGCCTTCGCGAGCGTCGCGTACGCGCCGAAGTCGCCGTAGTAGCCCTGCCGCTCGCCGGACAGCGTCGCCCACAGGGCGTGGTGGATGTCGTCGGCCCACTGGCCGTCCATGCCGTGTCCCCCGGCCTGCGGTGGGCTGATCACCCGCGGGTCGTTGAGGTCGGACTCGGCGATGAGGAACAGCGGGCGGCGCTGCTGCGCGCCGAGCCGGTGCACCGCGTCGCTCAGCTCCTCGAGGACGTGGACGGCGCGGCTGTCGCGCAGCGCGTGCACCGCGTCCACCCGCAGGCCGTCGCAGTGGTAGTCGCGCAGCCAGGACAGCGCGTTGTCGACGGCGAAGGCTCGGACCTCGTCGGAGTCGACGTCGTCGAGGTTGACCGCCGAGCCCCACGGCGTGCGGTAGTTGTCCGTGAAGTACGGGCCGAACCGGCCCAGGTAGTTCCCGTCCGGGCCAAGATGGTTGTAGACGACATCCATGATCACGCCGAGGCCGTGGGCGTGGGCGGCGTCGACGAATCGCTTCAGCCCGTCGGGCCCGCCGTAGGGGTCGTGTGGGGCGAACAGGCCGACCCCGTCGTAGCCCCAGCCATGGCGCCCTGGGAAGGCGTTCACCGGCAGCAGTTCCACCGCGTCGATCCCGAGGTCGACGAGGTGCCCGAGGCGGCCGATGGCGGCGTCGAACGTCCCCTCGGGGGTGAACGTGCCGACGTGCAGCTCGTAAAGCACGCTGCCGGCGAGCGGCACGCCCCGCCAGGCTCCGTCGGTCCAGCCGAACCTGCCGTGGTCGACGACCCGGGAGCGGCCGTGCACCCCGTACGGCTGCCAGGGCGAGCGCGGGTCGGGCAGCTCCTCGGCGGCGCCGTCCAGCCGGAAGGCGTAGTC
The DNA here is from genome assembly GCF_016786325.1 of Frankia nepalensis. Classification (GTDB taxonomy): domain Bacteria; phylum Actinomycetota; class Actinomycetes; order Frankiales; family Frankiaceae; genus Pseudofrankia; species Pseudofrankia nepalensis. Next base: position 21,510 of record NZ_JADWYU010000128.1, read on the forward strand.
GGTGCCGTGCCCGGCGCCAGGCACCTCGGCCGTCCACCAACCGGAGGCGCCCGCCACCAGCTGGGTGACCCGGTCGTCGGCCCGGGTGCCGGCGCCCGGGCGTTCGCCCAGGCCCGCCTGTTCGCGGGTGCTGGCGGGTTCGCCGGCGTCCTCGGGTTCGGCGGTGACGACGGCGACCGACCTCGCGTGTGGGGCCCAGACCCGGAACGTGCTCACGGTCCCTGTCTATCGTCGCCTCCCGATGGTCGCCGCACCGACCCGCGTCGGCCCGCCCACCGGTTGCGAGAGCGTTACGCGCCACAGCCCCGGGCGGCCGGGACCAGGGCCGGGCATAGGGTCGGTGCGGTGCGCCGACTGCTGCCCGGGCCCGCGAGCGGGCCGCTGAGCCAGGACGAGCTTGACGCCGCCTACACGCCCCCGGCCGTCCCGCCGGGAGCGGTCCACCTCCGGATGAACTTCGTCTCCTCGGCGGACGGCGCGGCCGAGATCGAGGGCCGCTCCGGGACGCTCGGCGGCCCGGGTGACCGCCAGGTGTTCCGCGTGCTGCGCTGGCTCGCCGACGTGGTGCTCGTCGGGGCGGGCACCGCGCGCGCCGAGGACTACGGCCCGGCGGTCGTGCCAGCCGAGCGGCGGGAGATCAGGGTCGCGGCCGGGCTCGCGCCCGTGCCGCCGGTCGCGGTGGTCTCCGGCTCCCTCGAGTTCGACCCGACGGCCCGGCTGTTCGGCGGCGAGGTCCGCCCGCTGCTGCTCACCCGGGCCAGCGCCCCGCCGGAACGGGTGGCGGCGCTGCGGGCGGTCGCGGAGGTCGTCACCTGCGGCGAGGACCGGGTCGAGCCGGCGCTGGTGCTGGCGGAGCTGGCGGCCCGCGGCCTCGGCCGGGTCCTCTGCGAGGGCGGTCCGATGCTGCACGCCCAGCTGGCCGGCGCCGGCCTGCTCGACGAGCTGTGCCTGACGGTCGAGCCGGTGCTCGCCGGCCCGGGCCACCTCGGCATCGTCGCTGGCGCGCCATGGCTGGCCGCGTGCCCGCTGGAGCTGGCGCACGTCCTCGAGGAGGACGGGTCCCTCTTCCTGCGCTACCGCGTCCCCCGCGAGCCCTGATCCGGCGGTTACGCACCGCCATATCCACAGGTCAAGGCCTGTCCACAGGCGATGGCGGCGGCCTTCCAGGCGGGCCGGCGGCGGGCTAACGTGCCGCCGGCTCCCTTCGAAGGGCGGTGGACCATGACAGGTGTCTCGACGGGCCCGGGCATGCCCGATCCGGCGGTGCCGCCGGCCGCCGGCCCGGCGGTGCCGCCGTCCAGTGCGCTGGTGGCCGCCGGACTGGTGGCCAACGAGCGGCGCGCCGCCCTGTTCGACGCCGCGGCCGCGCTCACCGCCGCGGGCGTCGAGGTGGCCGCGGCCTTCGACCAGGTGATCGCGGCGCTCACCGCGGGCGCCTGGCGGGGCCCGGCCGCCGACGACTGGGGGCGCGAGCTCGGCCGGGCGCGCGCCGACGTCACCGGGGCGCTCGACGAGGCGGCCCGCGGCTGCGCCTGGAAGGCCGCGGCCCAGCCCGAGCGGGTCCGCGCCGACGACCCGCGGGCACGCCGGCCGGCGCCCCTGCCCGGCTTCCAGCTCGACGGGCGGTGAGCCGCGGTGCCCGGCCCGAGCGAGCGCGTGGTCTTCGATCTGGCCCTGGCGGACGCGCTGGTCACCCGGCTCGCCGCGCTGCGCGGCCTGTTGTGGCGGTACTCGCGGACGGCGGCGGCGCTGCTCGCCCCGCTCGGCTGGCCGGTCGACCCGGCGGGAGCGCTGCGCCAGGGCGCCGGCTGGGCGGACGCCTCGGCGACGGCGCTGACGCGCCGGCTCGCGTTGGCGCGGGCGGCGGACGTGCCGCCGCCGGGCCAGGCCGCCGGCGGCCTGGTCTCGCTGACGTCGCGGCCCGACCCGTTCGCCGGCGATTCGGACGCGGCGCGGGCCGCCGGGGCCGGTCTCGGCCGCGAGCTGGTCGGCGCCGCCCTGCGGCCCCGCCCCGATCCGGCGGTCCTGGCCGACCTGGCCACGCGGCTGCGCGCCGGCGCCGCCGACCCGGAACTGGTGGCCGGCTTCGTCGAGGCCGTCGGCGCGGCCCGGCTCGCCGCCGTCCTGCGTCGGGCCGAGGGCGTGCCGGGTGGCGGGTTCCGGATTGACGCGACCGCCGGCTACCAGGTCCACGCGACCCGCGGCGGACCTCGTCCGGCCGCGGACGTTCGCGGCTGGCGGCTGCCACCGGCGGTGGGCGACGCGTTGACCGCCGCCCTCGGCGCGGCGCTCGCCACCTTCAGCCGGGCGGGGCGGCTGACAGCCGACTGGCTGGGCCGTTTCAACGCCCGCGGCGAACCCGGGGCGGCGGAGGTGACGCTGCTCGGCCCGCTGCTCGGACACGGCCGGTTCGCGCCGGCCACGCTGCGGCTGCTCGGCGACGCGCTGTTCGCCGGCACCGCCGTCGGCGGCGACCGGTACGGCGTCCGTCCCGCCCCGCTCGGCCAGCCGGGCACGGCCGGCGAGGCCGGTGCCGTCCGTGGGGTCATCGAGATCACCGACGTCGGCCTGTTCGGCGACGAGCCGACCGGGCCCCGCCGCGCCCGCTATGCCGCCGCGCTGCTGCGCGCCATCGCCGACACGCCGGCGATCGCGGCGTCCTTCGCCGCCGACCACGTCGAGAAGATCCTGGCCGGCTCCCGGCTGGGCGCCCTCCCGGCGCCGATCCGGCACGGCGTTCCCGAACCCGTCGCGCGCGCCTGGGAGCACCTGGTCGCGCGGGCCGGCGGTGCCGAGGCCCGGCGGGCCGACCCCGCCGGCGCGGCGACGTTCGCCGCCCGGCTCGCGCTCACCGTCTACCTGTACCGGGGCGCGCACGAGGACCCGGCACACCGCCGGGACACCTCCTGGCCGCCGCCGCCCGGCATGCGCGCCGCGTTCGGCGAGGTCGTGCGCACCTGGCGAGCCGAGCTGTACGCGTCGGTCGTCAGCCTGCTCCCCGCGGGCACCGTCCCACGACCCGCTCCCGGCGCCGGGCCCGGCGCGACCGGACCGGCGCTCGGCCCCTGGGGGAGACGCCCGGCCGGCTCCCGGGACGCGGCGCGGATCCCCGCCGAGGTCTGGGCCGCGTTGCTCGGCGAGGCGCTGGCCGCCGGCGGGCCGGGCGCCGCGGCGCTCGCCGCCGACGCGGCGCTCGCCGCCCAGGAGCTGGAACAGTCGGTCTGGGCGGCGACCCGGGGCTACCGCGGCGACGGGCACGTCGCCTACCCGGCGAGCCCACGCGCGCTCGGGCGCCTCCAGCAGGCCGCGCTGCTGTCCTTCTTCCTCGCCACACTGGCCGACACCGCCGCCGCGCTGACCCTGCGCGCCGAGCTCCAGGCGGGCGACGAGGCCCGCCGCCTCGGCCTGATGGTCGACGAGCTCGCCGCGATCGCCCGGGCCATCAGGCCCACCGACCCGATCGGCACGCTCACAGGGCTCGCGGTCACCGTCCCGGTGGCCGACGCCGCCGCGGCGGCCAGGCCCACCGGCCAGCCCGTCCCGTCGCGGCCGGCGCTCGCGGCGATCGAGGCCGTGCTGGCCGCGGGGTCCGTCGCGCCCGGCTGGCGGGCCGCCTACCGGACGTCCGCGACGGCGGTCTGGCTGCGCCGGGCCGACGACCCGATCCTGCCCGTCGAGGTCACCGACGCGGCCGGCCACCGCCGCCGCTACACCGGGGACCCACGCGCCGACGGCTTCATCACCGGCGCCGCCGACGACTTCCTCGACCCGTCCGGCGACCCCCTCGACGAGGGGCGCATGTCGCCCGCCCAACGCGGGGCCTACCTGCGCTGGCTCGCCAGTCCCGCGATCGTCGCCAACAACGACAACATCCCCGTGATCCCCGTGCTCGCCGCCCGCCCCGGCGACTGACTCCCCCGGTTCAGCCGAGGATCTGGTTCAGGTCGTAGCGGACCGTCTCCTCCAGCTGGGCGTAGCCACAGCTTTCCGGGTCGCGGTCGGGGCGGAAGCGGACGAACTGAGCGGTGTGGCGGAAGCGCGGGCCCTCCAACTGGTCGTAGCGCACCTCGACGACCAGCTCGGGGCGCAGCGGCACGAACGACAGGTCCTTGCCCTTCCCCCAGCGGCTCTCCCCCGCCTCCCACGGTGTGCGGGTGTCACCCATCCGCTCCGGCGCCCACGGGTGGGCGGCGAGGTCGGTGACGAGCGGCGCGAGCTCGGCGGCCAGCGACCGGCGCCGCTCGAGCGGGAACGCCGACGAGACCCCGACGGCGGCCAGCGTCCGCCGCCCGTCGGGCGGGTCGGTGTACAGGCCGAGCAGCAGCGAGCCGACCGCGGTCGGCTCCTTCGCGTACGGCCGGTAGCCCGCGACGACGCAGTCCGCCGTCCGATCATGCTTGATCTTGAACATGACCCGCTTGTCCGGCTGGTAGGGCGCGTCCAGCGGCTTGGCGAGCAGCCCGTCGAGTCCGGCCCCCTCGAACGTCGCGAACCAGCGCGCGGCCTCGTCGGCGTCCGGAGTCGCCGGCGTGACGTGGACCGGCGCCGGAGCCGGGCCGACGCTCTCGACGAGCCGCCGCCGGCGCTCCGCGAACCCGACGTCGAGCAGCGACGCGTCCCCGAGGGCCAGCAGGTCGAAGGCGACGAACCTGGCCGGCGTCTCGGCCGCGAGCCTGCTGATCCGGCTGGCCGCCGGGTGGACCCGCTGGCCGAGCGCCGCCCAGTCCAGCCGGTCCCCCACCGGGACCACGATCTCCCCGTCCAGCACGCACCGGTCCGGCAGCCCGCGCCGGAACGCCTCGACCAGCTCCGGGAAGTACCGCCGGATCGACCGGGTGTTGCGCGACCCGATCTCGATCTCGTCCCCGTCCCGGAACACGATCGCCCGGAACCCGTCCCACTTCGGCTCGTAGCTCATCCCCGTCGGGATCTTCGCCACGGCCTTGGCCAGCATCGGCTTCACGGGCGGCAGCACAGGAAGGTCCACCCACCGATGATCGCCCACCGGCCGCCGAACGGCGCACGACGGATCCACAACCCGGTGGCCGCGCCCCCACGAGGGTCCGGCCCACGCTGGTCATTCCGGTGACCCGGCGGGACGGCCAGGCAGGCGGCGGCTCAGCGCGAGCATCGCGAGCGCCGCGGCGGTCAGCAGGCCGAACAGCCAGGTGAGCCAGTCGCCGCCGGCCCTGGCCTGCAGCAGGCCGAGCAGGGTGATGCCCAGCGACGCGGACAGCTGGACCGACATGAACAGCGCGGTCGTCCCCTGCGGCTGTTCGGCGGGCGGCAGGATCCGGTAGATGCTGGCGAACGTCGGCGACGCCGTCAGGCCAAAGCTGAGCCCGATCGCGACGAACAGGACGAACACGGCCGCGAGCGGCAGCCGGTCGTGGGTGAGCGCGAACGTCGCCAGCCCGGCGGCGGTGGCCACGGCGCCCACCCGCACCAGCGGCCGCGGCCCGGTCCGGTCGCTGAGCCGGCCGCCCCACGACATCGAGACGAACAGGCCGAGCCCCAGCGCGCACACCAGCAGGCCCTGGCCGACGCCGCGCAGGTGGTGGTGCTCCTCCCCGAAGATCGGCAGCGCCGCCTGCTGGCTATACATGAGCAGCCCGACGCAGCTCATCACGGCGAGGCTGGCGCCGAACCCCGGCCGGCGCAGCAGCCGCAGGTCGAAGGCCGGCGCAACGGGCGACCGCAGGGCGTGCCAGGCGTAGCCGGCGAGCAGCGTGACCCCCGCGGCGGCGGCCACCGCCACGGCGGGGCCGACTCCGGCCTGGCCGGCCCTGGTGAGCGCGAGCAAGACCGCGACGTAGCCGGCGGTCAGCAGGGCGAGCCCGCGCACGTCGGCCACGGGCGCCGCGTCGCCGGGCTCGGGGGCCTCTCCGGACGCGCTCTCCCCGGCCGCCGCGCCGCCGGAAGGGGCGTCGCTGGATGCCGCGCTCTGGTCCAGGTCGCCCGGGCCGCCCGAAGCCGCCGGGGCGTCCGCGCCGCCCGCCACGGCTTCGCCGCGGGCGGCGCCCGCGCGGGCCGGGCGGTCGGGCGGGATGAACGCGAGGGCGATGGCGAGCAGGCCGAGGCAGAGCGGGATGTTCACCAGGAAGATCCACTGCCAGTGCCCGGTGGCGAGCAGCAGGCCGCCGACGAGCGGCCCGAGCGCCGGCGCGACATTGATGATCATCGAGATCGTGCCGAGTACCCGGCCGACCCGGCTCTGGCCCGCGAGCCGCGCGGCGAGCAGGAGCGCCGTCGGCTCGAGCAGACCGCCGCCGAGACCCTGCACCACCCGGAAGGCGATCAGCGACTCGGCCGACCACGCGAGCGTGGCGAGCGCGGAACCCAGCCCGAACAGCCCGAGCCCGGCGAGGAACACCGCCCGCCCGCCGAAGCGGGCGGTGAGCCAGCCGAGCAGCGGGAGCATCGTCGCCGCGGCGAGCAGGTAGCCGACGCTCGTCCAGACCACCGTGGTGAGCGGGGCGTCGAAGTCCTCGGCGAGCGTCCGCAGCGCGACCGAGACCACGGTGCCGTCCAGCACCGCCACCAGCGCGGCCAGCCCCAGCGCCGCCAGGGCGCCCACCGGCACGCCGGCCGGCCCCGCCGGCGGCCCGGGCGGGGCCGGGGCCGGCTCGGCCTCCCGCTGGGCGGCGTGCTCGGGGTCGGGGTCCGCGCGCGGCCGGGAGCGGGGCCGCGGCGGCCGCCAGCCGGTGTCGGGGGCGCCGGAGGTGGCCGGGCGCGTGGTCACCCGCGCACCGGTCGTCGAGTCGTCCGCGCCCTCTTCGCTTACTACCATGGCGCAAAACTAAACCAAACCGTTTAGTGTGGCAACGTGCCAGTAGCGTCAACCCCGCGTTAGACTCGGACGATGACGGCGACGGACACGCGGCGGGTGGCCCGGCGGGACAAGCGGCGGCTGATCCTGGACGCCGCGGCGCCGATCTTCGGTGACGAGGGCTACGAGCGGGCGAGCATCGACGCGATCGCGGCGTCCGCCGGCGTCTCCAAGCCGACGATCTACAGCTACTTCGGCGGCAAGGAGCAGCTGTTCCGGGAGTCGGTCGCCGACTCGGCCCTCGAGCAGAACGCCCAGGTCCTGGAGGTGATCCAGCGCCTGGACCTCTCGGCGCACGGGTGGCTCGCGAGCCTGCGCGAGCTGGGCATGAAGCTCGTCGAGTGCCAGCGCACCCCGTGCGCCGTCTTCCTCGCCCGCATGATCGCCGCCGAGACGGCGCGCGACCCCGAGGTCTACCGGGTGGTGCGGGCCAAGGCCATGACCCCGATCCTGGAGTCCCTGGCCGGCCGGCTCGCCATGCTCGGCAACGCCGGCCACCTCACCGTGCCCGACCCGGCGCTGGCCGCCCGCCAGTTCCTCGCCCTGATCAGTGCCGAGATCCCCGAGCTCACCGAGCACGGCACCAGGACGGTCCCCGACGACCGCGTCCGCGCCGCCGTCGACGCCGGCCTCGACACCTTCCTGCGCGCCCACGCCCGACGGGAGCAGCCGGCCCGCTGACCCCGACGGAACGAGACCGGCTCGCCCTCGGCCCATCCGTCATGGCCGCGCGGCCGCGGTCCCGCTGGGAGATCGAAAAGCGACCGGGCTCACCGCCGCCCGGGTCGGAGCCGCGCTCACGCCCTGACCGACCGGGCGCGGTGACGATGCTCGGTCCAAGGGCGTGACCGGCGCGACGCCACACCTCTCGGCCTGTCCGCGCCTGGTGGACCAGGTCATACCCGACGGGCCGAGTACCGCTGGACTCACCAGACGCCCGAGAAATGCCACGCCCCTCCCCGTCGGCCCCATTCCGACGCGGAAAGGTTCACGCCAAGCGCCAGCGGACCGGGGGCGCGCCACGCGCAATCGCGTATAGGAAGGCTTTTCGAGGGAACGACGAGTGGAACCCAGCCCCAACTCCGACCCGCGCCTCTACAGGCCAGTAGAGGTTGATTGTTCAACGGCATTGCCAGCTCGGGTTCGACGCGAACCGGTCGCCCGGCCCACCCGGCGGGCGCCGGGTTAGGGTTCGCGGTATGGCAAAGGTGACACCCCGGTGGGTCGCGCGAAACGTGGTTCGGCGAGTTCCCGTCGCGAATGCCCGACTGCCGCTGGGCATCTGGGCTGGCCTTTGGGGCGGGCCCGAAGGCCCCGGAATCGACGCCCCTTCCATCATCCGCCGGATCGCCGACCAGGCAGGCCGCCCGCTGACCGCCGTGCAGATCGGCGCGAACGACGGCAGCATGGGCGACCCGCTGCACGACACCATCGTGAAATACCGCTGGCGCGCCCTGCTCGTCGAACCGCTGCCACACCTTTTCGCGGCGCTGAAGAAGAACTACGCGGGCGTCCCGAACCTGTCGTTCGAACAGGCCGCCGTCGGCCCGGTCGACGGCGTCATGACCATGTACTCGGTCACCGCGCGCCCGGGTGACCCGGTCTGGACGACCGGGCTCAGCTCGTTCCGCCGTGACGTCATCCTGGAATCCCGGAACGAGATCCCCGACATCGCCGACCGCGTCACGGAGGTCGAGGTCCCGGTCATGCGCCTCGACACCCTCCTGCGCAAGCACGGCATCGACCGCGTCGACGTGCTGCAGACCGACACCGAGGGCTACGACTTCGAGATCCTCCGCCAGGTCGACTACTCCCGCTGGGCCGCGCCCCGTCACCTTGTCTACGAGGCCTGTCACCTGGACGGCCCGACCCTGGAGAAGACCCACGAGATGCTCGCCGCCGCCGACTACACCATCCTCCCGGCCGGCTACGACGAGTACGCCTACCGAGCCTGACCCGCCGAGCCTGACCCGCCGAGCCGGACCGGCCGACAGGTCCGCCGGGGTCACGGGAGGAGCCAGCCCTCGGCGTGCAGGTAGGTCAGGACGGCCTCGACGGCCTCCTCCGACGACAGCCGGGAGATGTCGACGGTGACCTCGGCGTCGGTGGGTTCCTCGTAGGGGCCAGCGCCGCCGGCAGGCTCGGGGGGCGGGCCGGCAGGCGCCTCGCCGTCGAGGCGTTCACGGTCGCGGGCCTCCCGGACGTCCGGCGGGGCCGACACGTGGACGAGCACGAAACCGGCGCCGGTCGCCTCGACCCGCGCGCGGACCCGGGCGCGCACCGACGCGGATGGCGTGATCGACGCGCACACCACGGTGCCGCCGGCGGCGGCGACCTCGGCGGCGACGAAGCCGATCCAGTCCGTGTCGATCTCATGGTCGGCCCGGGAGGAGCCGAGCCCCGCTGAGAGCGGAGTACCCGCCCCGTCGTCCAGGGCGCCGCCGTCGAGCAGGGTGACGTGCCGGTCGCCGCGTTCGAGCAGCCGGATGACCAACAGGCGGGCGAGCGTCGACCCTGGGCCGGACGGCCCGGTGAACAGCGCGACGAACCCGCGGGCATACCGCGGCGGGTAGGCGCGGGCGAGTTCGGCCGCGACGGCGGGCGGTGTCAGCTCGGCCGGGATGGGTCTGCCCGCGGCGAGCAGCGCGGTGAGCTCGGCGCGTTCGGGCGCGCCCAGCGCCGGGCCGGTGAGGCTGCCCCCGAGACCGTAGAACTCGGCCAGGTGTGCCCGCAGGGTGGCCAGCTCGGCTATCCGGTCCGCCTCGCCCGGCTCGCCGTTCGGCGCCGCGCCGCGCAGCGGCGTCGCCGTGATCCCCGGCTCGCGCGGGGCCGCGAGCTCGGGACTCGGCACCACCGGGACCAGCACCAGCAAGACGTGCGCCGGCTGCGAGCCGGTCGGCCTCGGCCCCCGCGCGAGCGGCGTCATGGGCGCGGGCGGTGTCACGCGGCCGAGCGCGGCGGGCCGGGTGGCCTCGGCCGCGAGCGCCTCGCCGACCAGCGTCGCCTCGGTCGGCCGGACCGGCTCCTCGAGCGCGTCGAGCGCCGCGTGCAGCGCGCGGACCCGCAGGTGATGACGCGGGTCGGCCGGATCCGTCCCGCCCACCGGCGCGAGCACGACGCACCGCTTGCCCTGCCGGGTGAGCGCCCGGAGGCGGGCGACGTCGGCGGTGTGCAGCAGGCTGTCGGCCCAGACCGCCCACGGCGCCCGCCCGCCCGGCGTGAGCCAGCCGCGCGCGAGCAGCTCGGCGCGCAGCTCGGCGGGGCGTGGCCGCAGGCCTGGGTAGTCCGGATGCCGAGGCAGTCGCACCCCCTCGATCCGGCCGACCAGCCGGATCATGCCGGACGGGAGGTCGCCGGCGTCCGCCTCGCCGGACCGGTGGACGAGGCCGACGCGCAACGCGGCGATCATCGCCCCGTCGCGGTCACGCAGCGCGACCGGATCGCCCGGGCCGAGCCCGGCGCCGGCCTCGTCCGGGACGAGCAGGGCCGGCAGCCGCAGCCCGTCGCGCAGCGTCTCCTCCGGGTAGCCGGGCGCGGGGCCGAAGGCGCCGAGCAGCAACAGCTCCAGGTCGGCGAGCTGGGCGAGGGTGAGTCTCAGCGACCGCCAGCCGGCGGAGGCCGCCGTCAGCTCGGCGGCACGGGCCGCGTCGGCCACCGCCGAGGAACCCGACGGCTCACCCGGCGATCCGCCTGGAGTATGCGTGATGGCGGGCACACCGCGACCGTAGCGGTTACGAAGACATTGCGGAGCGTTGGCAGGCCGGCGTCGGCGGCTCGGAACCGCGGCGACGCCGGCCCGTCCGAGGGGGCAGAATCCCTCACGACCACCGCCCCGGCCGGGCAGCGACAGCGGTGGCGGCCGGACGCCACGGGTGGGAGCCGGCCGCCAGGACCGGCGGCCCGGAGCCGTTCAGGTGATTGGTGGCAGATAACCGCCATAGAATCCGGAGCCGATGACTACCGAGATCACGGATGAGCTGACCGACGCCGAGCTCGCGAGCCGGCTGGCGACCACGGCCGGGCGCCGGCTGCTCCAGATCCGCGCCGAGGTCGGCTTCGCCGACCCGAAGGCGCTGCGCGCCGCCGGCGACGCCGGCTCCCAGGAACTGCTGGCCGCTGCCCTCGACCGCTACCGCCCCAAGGACGCGGTGCTGTCCGAGGAGGCCGTCGACGACCCGGCGCGGCTGTCCGCCGAGCGGGTCTGGATCGTCGACCCACTCGACGGGACCCGGGAGTTCTCCGAGGAGGGCCGGACCGACTGGGCCGTGCACGTGGCGCTGTGGCGGGCCGGCGCGCTGGTCGCGGGCGCCGTCGCGCTGCCGGGCCTCGGCACCACGCTGTCGACCGCGACCATCACGCCGCCCCCGCCCGCCGAGCCCGGCCCGCCGCGGCTGGTCGCCAGCCGCACCCGCGCACCCAGGCTGGTCACCGACGTCGCCGAGCGGATCGGCGGCGTGGTCGTCCCGCTGGGCTCCGCCGGCGCGAAGGCCGCCGCGGTGATCCGCGGCGAGGCGGACGTCTACCTGCACGCCGGCGGCCAGTACGAGTGGGACTCGGCCGCCCCGGTCGCCGTGGCGCTCGCCGCCGGCCTGCACGCCACTCGCATCGACGGCGCCCCCCTGCGCTACAACCAGCCCGACCCGCTTCTCCCCGACCTCGTCATCTGCCGCCCAGGCCTCGCCGAAGCGGTCCTGGCCGCCATCCGCGAGTCCGACACAGCCCCGGCCTGACCCGAGGCGGGCGAGCCCGCCGCGCCCGCCCGGCATGGCGCCGACGCGCGGGCGCGGGCGGCGCCGCGACCACCGCCGGCGACGTCATTCGCGGTCAGGGTCGGCTGGTCTGCTCGGCTCGCCAGCGTCATTCGGCCTACGAGGTAGGCGTTCCGCGGCCGCGTCACGAGCCTGACGGAAATACCGCGGCGAACCGCCAGGGCGGTTCCTGACCGACTTTGTCCCCTCGCGTTTCGGATAGGGCAAGCTATACCGTGACAGGGTCGAAGGGAACCGGGTCATGGCGAACGAGACGGATGCCCTCACAGTCCTGCGGGGCCTCTGGAGCGGCGCGGGCGCCTCGCGTGAAGAGGTCGAGGCTGCCTGCGGCAACACCAAGGTCTGCCGCAACATGAAGCACGTCAACTTCGAGGCCGCCAACTTCCAGAGCGGGTCGGACACCGGCGCGGACCTCGGCGCCGCGTGGCGCGCGAAGCTGGCCCGTGAGGGGAAGCTGCGCCCGGACGCCGGGAGCCTCGGCGACCTGATCAGGTCGAAGGTCGGCAAGCAGTCGTAGAGCCGTGCGCCTTTTCCGACGCCACGCCGTCCCGCGGCCGCCGTCACCCGCCACGCGGCCACGCCGCACCGGATGGATGGAAAAGGCCCGCCCTTGAGGGACCGCCCGGCAGACGTCGCTCACCTCACCGAACTGCTCGCCGCCGACGGTTACCTGGCCGACCGCGGTCTCGCCACCGCGGTCTTCCTCGCGCTGTCGCTGGATCGGCCGCTGCTGCTGGAGGGCGAGGTCGGCGTCGGCAAGACCGAGATCGCGAAAACCCTCGCGACCACTTTCGGCAGGAAGTTGATCCGTCTGCAGTGCTACGAGGGCATTGACGCGAGCCAGGCGCTGTACGAGTGGGACTACGCCCGCCAGATGCTGCAGATCCGGGCGATGTCGACGCGTGCCGCCGACGCGCTGGACAGCGGGTACGACGAGGACGCGGCCGTCGACGCCCTGTTCGGGCCGAAGTTCCTGATCGAGCGCCCGCTGCTGGCCGCGGTCCGCGCCGGCGACGCCGCGGTGCTGCTCATCGATGAGGTGGACCGCGCCGACGACGAGTTCGAGGCGTTCCTGCTCGAGCTGCTCTCCGACTTCCAGCTGACCATCCCCGAGATCGGGACGATCACCGCTTCCAGTTCGCCGCTGGTGATCCTCACCTCGAACCGCACCCGGGAGCTGCACGACGCGCTCAAACGCCGCTGCCTCTACCACTGGGTGGGCTACCCCGGCGCCGCGCGCGAGGTCGAGATCGTGCTGACCCGCGAGCCCGGCGTCGCCCCGGCGCTCGCCCGCAAGGTGGTCGCCGCGGTGAACCGGTTGCGCGAACTGGATCTCGCCAAGCCGCCCGGCGTCGCCGAGACGATCGACTGGGTACGCACCCTGGGCGTGCTCCGCGCGGGCGAGCTGGACGAGCACTCCGCGCTCGACACCCTCGGCGCCGTGGTCAAGGACCGTGACGATCTCGAGCTGGCCCAGGCACGCCTGTCGGAGATCGTCTCCGGTGGCTGACACGGCCCCCGGCGGGCACGGACCCAGCGCGTTCGGGCCCGCCGCCGAGGGCGGCGCCCACCCGGGACGGGATCTCGTCGATGTCCTCGTCGCGTTCGGCCGGCGGCTGCGGGCGGCCGGTGTGGCCGTTGGCACCGGCGACCTGCGGACCTACTGTGCCGCCGTCGCGCCGCTGGACCCGGGCGACCTGGGCGACCTCTACTGGGCCGGGCGGGTCAGCCTGGTGAGCCGCCGGGAGGACCTGGCCGTATACGACCGGGTGTTCCGCCAGTTCTTCCTCGACGAGCCCGACGACGACCTCGGGAAGCGGATGCCACTCGCGAAGCACGCGCGCGACCAGTTGCGGGCCGCGGTCGAGGTGCCGAGGGCCGACCCGCCCGGCCCCGAACAGCGCGAGGAGCAACGCGCCGAGCTCGGGCTGGTGGCCTCGGACCTCCAGGTCCTGCGCGCCAAGGCCTTCGCGGACTGCACCGACGACGAGCTCGCGGCGCTGCGCAAGCTCATCGCCGCGATCCGGCTGACGCCGCCGCGCCGGCGCACCCGCCGGCACGTCCCGGCCCGCCGGGGCCGTGCCCCCGACCCGCGGCGCACCGCCCGCGAGACGCTGCGCCGCCACGGCGAGCCCCCTCCCCCGCGCCACCGGCGTCCTCGGCTGCGCCCGCGGCGCCTGGTGCTCGTCCTGGACGTCTCCGGCTCGATGGCCGGCTACTCCCGCAACCTGCTGCAGTTCGCGTACTCGACCACCCGCGCCCTCGACCGGGTCGAGGTCTTCTGCTTCGGCACCCGGCTGACCCGCGTCACCCGCGAGCTCGACCACCGTGCCCCCGACGAGGCGCTCGCGCGGGCCGCCCGGACCGTCCTCGACTGGGAGGGCGGCACCCGTGTCGGAGACTGCCTGGACCGGTTCGTGCGTGACTGGGGCCGGCGAGGGCTGTCCCGCGGCGCCGTCGTCGTGATCTGCTCGGACGGGCTGGACCGAGGCGACCCCGCGGTGCTGGCGCACGCGATGGAGCGCCTGAAGCGGCTGTCCCACGCGATCATCTGGATGAACCCGCACCGCGGCGCCGATCCGCGCCACGTGCCCGCCGCACTGGGCATGCTGGTCGCGGCGCCGCACATCGACCTGTTGCTGTCCGGGCACGACCTGGCCAGCCTGCTGGAGCTCGCGACCGCGCTGCCGCGGCTGCGGTGAGACACGCGGAGACGAGGATGGTCATGCGCTGGAGCGTCGCGTTGGAGGCCGAGGGCGACCGGGAGCTCACCCGCGAGGAGATCGTCGAGCTTGCCGACGCCGTCGCCGGCCACGGCGGCGTCGCCTCGGGGATCGGGACCACCCGCTACGGGACGCGGCTGGTGGTCGAGGCGGCGAGCAGGGACGAGGCGGTCGAACTCGGGACCGCCGTCTTCCGCGCGGCGGCGGCGCGGGCGGGGCTGCCCTCGTGGCCAGTGGGTCTCGTCGAGGCGGTCGGCGAGAGCGACGAGACCGAGACCGAGCAGGACGGCTGGGTCGCGTTCCGTTGATCCGTCTCGGTTCCCTGGCCGGCTACCCGTTCGAGGGGCCACGCCTCCTCGTCGGCTGGACCGCGCCGGCCGCCGCCGCCGTGTACGCGGTCCTCTACCGGCCGCGGCCGGACACCCACCCGGAGCAGTACGCCGTCATCTACGCCGGGCACAGCGACAATCTCGCCGCCGAGGGCTTCCCGTTCCGGCATCCCCGCGCCGGCTGCTGGACGAAGCGCGCCGGCGACCGGTTCAAGGTCTACGTCGCGGTCTACGACCCGCCGGGCGCGCGGGCGGCGCATCGCGAGCAGATCACTCAGGAACTTATCGCCGCCTACCGCCCGGGGTGTAACAGCCAGCAATACGACCAGCGCTGGGAACCGGAATGGATCGGCAGCTACCAGGCCCCCACCGCCGACCCGCTGACCACCAGAAAACAACCGCCAGGGACCGGACCCACGACCTGACCGGGGCGTGGCCGGAGCGTCATTTGCTCCTCGTCGTCGGCTCGTCATCGGCTAGGCTGCGGCAAACCGCCCGGCACGCTCACGGCCGCCAGCGGCCATAGCGCTGATTGACAGGCACCCAAAGGCGTGCTTTAATTTTGAGTCATATTCGAAGACTTCTTGAAGAATAGCCAGGAAAATCACATCCAGCGGTTCGGAGTGACTTTATGGTGCGACGAGGTGTCTTCGGCTTCGGCTTCGGCAGGCGGTCCTTAGTATTTGCGTCCTTGCGCGGCCGGGCGGTTCTGGCGGTCCTTGTGCTCACGCTCGGAATTACTTTTCCGTGGGCGGATCAGTACCAGGAAGCGGCGCGCGCCGCCACAACCGTCACGACGGTCGAGGACACCGTACGGGGCACCGGTAACAACCAGTTCGAGTACACCGGGACGTGGGTACGCTGCGCCGGATGCTCGCCCGCCACGGCCAACTCCAGCTTTTACTACAACTACACGGCCGGCCAGAAGGCGACGCTGCGTTTCACCGGCACACAGGTCAAGATCTACGGTGTCAAGGAAACGCACGGGGGTATCTCCAGCTTCAGTGTCGACGGCGGCTCGCCCACAGCCGTGGACACCTATGCCGCCTCGTCGTCCGCGGCCCTCGTCTACACCAGCCCGGTACTGCCCCTGGGCAGCCACACCCTGGTCATGACCAACACCAGCCAACGCAATCCGGCGGCGGACTCCAACACGCTGTCCATCGACAAGGCCGAGGTCATAGCAGAAACCGGCCCCGCCGCGACTCTGTACGGGAGGGCGGGCACCTTCGGCAACCTGGGCACCACCCTGCCCAGCGGCCAGTCGCTCCAGACCGCGGCGGTGAGCGGCTGGGGCTTCAACGCCGGCCAGTCGGAGTTCTTCTCGACGCTGGCCGCGAACGGTGAGGTCGTGCTGGGCACCAACTCCCAGACCGACAACCAGGCCTACCCCACCGCCGACCATATGAGCATCGGAGTGTTCAACCCGTCCGCCAGGACCTTCCGCAACATCGTGGTGCCGACCTCGACGGGCGCCACCAGCGCCACCAACCCGTTCTACCCGATTGGCGGAGCCAGCGTCGAGACGCTGCTGCCGGTGACGGTCGGCGGGCAGCCGCGCGTCGCGTTCATCTCACTCGTCGCCTACCACGGCTGGAATATCACGGAGAAGGGCGAGTATCCCTCGCTGGGCTACCTGGACGCCGTCTCGGGCAGCCTGCAGTACAACGCCGGGCTGTCGAGGACCGCCGGCCAGATCCATGCCGCGGGAGGCCTGGGCGCGGCCGCCTGCCCGCGGCGCGCCAACCTGTTCGGCCAGCAGGTCGCCGACTGCCGGGGCCTCAGCGAGATGGGCGTGCTGCCGCTGTCGCAGAAGTTCATCGTCACCCAGTACTTCCCGGACACGGCGAACGGCGAGCACAGCGGCCGGCTCGTGGTACTGGGCACCGACGGCACCGTCGCCGCGAGCTACACGTACCCGAACATCCCCGACGGCAACGGCGGCTACATACAGGTGAGCCCGCGCGAAGTCGTCGTGGACCCCACCTCCAGCGGCAGCCTGGAGTACTTCACGGTGGTCTTCGACACCAGCACCGGCGGCGCGCAGAGCAGCTTCCCGCTGCAGGAGTTCGCCTACAACCGCTCGACCAACCAGATCATCCCCGTCTCCAGGCCGGTGCTGTCGGGCCAGACCAACGCCAGCGGCCAGCCCTACCGCTTCGAGACGGCCACCTACGACGCCCAGGGCAACCTGTGGGCCACCCAGGCCGTGACCAACTCGCTGGCCGGCGGCCCGATCGTGGTCTACGTCAAGAACGCCGGCAGCCGCAAGCTACAGAACACCTGCGCGGCCGGCGCCAACTGGAACGGCGCGGGCTGGGGCACGACGTGCGCTCCCGACCGCACCGCCGCCGACACCAGCAACTACGGCCAGACCCGCAGCTTCACCCAGGACCCGGTCAGCAGGACGATGTTCGCGGCCACGCTCTCGGGTTACCTGCTGCGCGTCAAACAGACCGGAAGCGGTTCCGGGCTGACCCTCACGACCCTCCCGACCGTCAACCTCGGCCTTGATCAGCTCATTGACCGCAATACGTATCCCATCGGAATACGCAAGGGTGTGGTCGACGCCCAGAACAGGGCCCTGTACGTACCCGTCGTACAGGTGCAGAATCCGGCGAGCTGCCCCACCTGGCCCGGTTCCACGCCCTGCGCCCCGCAGCCGCTGGACCAATGGTTGTACCGGTTCGACCTGTCGGCTCTGAGTTCGTGACCGACAGCCAGGAGATTCACCGCTCGCCAACGCCCGAGTAGTTACCTCGCGGCGATGTCGCGCGAACAGCCACGGCCCCGGTCCTCCGCGCCGCGGCGGCGCCCGTTCGGAATGGACTGGCGGCTACCAGGCCCCCACCGCCGGTCCGCTGACCATCGGCGGGCAGCCGCCCGACGCGGGCCCGAGGAGCTGACCTTTCCATCGCCGTGCGGGCCCGCATGGCGTCCGTCGCCACGCGGGCCCGCACGCCCTGACCATGGAAGAGTTCCGGGCCCGGATCGAACGCGGCCGGTTCGCCCGGCTGCGGGCGCTCGATCCGCGGACGCCGGGGGGGGGGCCCCCGGCCCGGGCCCCCCCCCGGGGGGGGGGGGGGGCCGGGGGGGGGGCGGCCCCCCCCCGGCCCCCCCCCGGCTCTGGCTTGGGTGTGGGCTGTGCGGCGGGGGGCGCGGCCTGGAACTTCCGCCACCGCACGTCCAGCCGGGTCACGTCGATGACACCAGCGACCCCCCGCTTACCCCCGGCCGGCTTGACCCTGATCCACTCGAACAGCAGGCGGTACAACGTGCGCCGCGTCGTCACCGGCAACGCCTCGACCCTGGCACGGATCTCCTTCTCGCCTGGCTGACCGGCGACCAGGCGGACGACGAACAGCGGCACCGTGACCGTGTCGGCCTCGGTCTGGGCGGCGGTGATCTGCGGGAGTAGCTCGGCTTCGATCGCGGCAAGCCCCTCGGCGCTGATCCTGCCGGCGGCGGCGTTCGTGTAGAAGCCCGACAGCCGTCCCTGTAGCTCGGCGAGCCTGCGCCGGGCGGCCACCGCCCGGGAGTCGTCCGGCTTCGACAGGCGGGCCAGGATGTCGGGCCGGGCCAGACGGCG
>NZ_JADWYU010000129.1:0-30207 GCF_016786325.1 Frankia nepalensis
CCGGGGCCCCCGGGGCCCCCCCCGCCCGCCGGGGGGCCCCGGCCGCCGCCCCCCCCGGGGGGGGGGGTTCCCACCCCCCCCCCCCCCGCCGTCTTTTTCCCGGTTTCCCGTTCCTCGGCTGGGAGAATCCCAGCCGTGGCTTCCCCTGACCTGAGCTGGTTCGCGGTGCGCTGCGTGTTCGCCATCGGCCTGCCAGGCTCCGGCGGAGGCGACCGGCAGATGTACGAGGAACGGATCACCCTGTGGCGCGCGGCGTCGTTCGACGACGCGATCGCGCGCGCCGAGGACGAGGCGCTCCGCTACGCGGCCGCGATCGACGACTCGTCCAACCGCTACCTGGGACTCACCCAGGCGTACCACCTCTTCGACGAGCCGGGCGACGGCGCCGAGGTGTTCTCGTTAATACGCGACAGCGCCCTCGAACCGGCGGCATACCTCAACCGGTTCTTCGACACCGGCGACGAACACACGCGGCGCACCGAATAGACCCGCTCGGGTCAGGCGTTGCCGCCTGGCCGCCATTTGACGTCGCCGCCGGGATTGGCGACGCGGCTGAGGATGAAAAGCAGGTCCGAGAGGCGGTTGAGGTAGCGGGCGGTCAGGGGGTTGGTCCGCTCGCCGTCGACCGCGAGCAGCGCCCAGACGCTCCGTTCCGCGCGCCTGGAGACCGTTCTGGCCACGTGCAGCAGCGCCGCGCCGGGAGTGCCGCCGGGCAGGATGAACGAGTCCAGCTTCGGCAGGTCCTCGTTGAACCGGTCGCAGGCGGCCTCCAACCGGTCGACATAGGCCTGCGTCACCCGCAGCGGCGGGTACTTGGGGTCCGGCACGACGGGCGTCGACAGGTCCGCGCCCACGTCGAACAGGTCGTTCTGGACCTGCTGGAGCACGTCCCGGATCTCGTCCGGCAGGTTCCCGAGCGCCAGCGCCACCCCGATCGCCGCGTTCGTCTCATCTGTGTCCGCGTACGCCCCCAGCCGCGGATCCGTCTTCGACGTCCGCGACATGTCGCCAAGCGCGGTCGTCCCGTCGTCGCCGGTCCTGGTGTAGATGCGGGTCAGATGCACGGCCATGCGCCCACCCTAAGGTCAGGGCCCCAGTCAACGCCCACCTCAACCGTTCGGCCTCACATCCGTGCCCAGACGACGGTTGCGTCGTCGTGCACGCCAAAGCGGGGGACCCGGCGACAGTCCGGATCGGCGACCTCGGCGGCTCGCAGCTCATCGAGCAGCGAGGCGGCACCGCCCGCGGTGACTCGTTCCATCAGTTCACTCATGTCGTCGACAAGCCCGAAGGGCCAGAGAACTCGACTGAACCCGTCCGACATGAGGACGATGTCAGTTCCCGGCGGTGCTGGGAGCGACTCCATCGCCGCGTGCCTTGCCGCCTCGGGATCTCCCGCGAGCACCCACAGGCCCGCGGGCGAATTTCGCTCGCTGCGCCGCTGGCGCAGAATCTCGCGGATCTCCAGATACGCGTCCGCCGGAGGGATGCCCTGCTCCATCCGGTCACGCACTCCGGCGAGCGCGGCCTCCTCGGCGCCGGCAAACTGGGGATCCGTTACCGCGACCGGTTTGCCGCTTGCGGTGCCGACCAGCACGGAACAGTCGCCGAGCGAGCAGACCTCAACACGATCGTCCACCTGCCGGACGAGGGAGATGGCCGCGGTTGGGAACTCGGCGCCGAAAAGTCCGTGTGCGGCGCCAAGGTCCGCGAGCCGTTCGATGACGGAAGCGAGAACGTCGGGAAGGCTTCGGCCAGCCCACACGACGTCTCGCAGGAGCGCGCTTGCCGTGTCGCTGAGCCAGGCGGCGGCGCCGCGGCCGTGGATCCGTCCGGCGGCGTCGAGTGGGGTCGCGCCGTCGATCACCCAGACGCCGTCCTCCCGATAGCCGTAGGCGTCCTCATTGGACGTCTTCGACGAGGAACTGATCGCTTCCAGTACGCGCATTCGTCGGTCCCCACTGCATCTGCGCCCATCCGGCCACGACGAGCATGACCCCAAGTACGAGGGCGGCGAGCCCACGCCGCCCGCTGGGCGTGTCGACGATAAGCAGATGGAAGGCCCAGAACACGAGGAGAACCACTCCGCCGGTCAGCGCCATCAGGCCGCCGGCTGCTTGAGCGGACTGTCCGGAAGCGATGTTGGCGGCCGTGGTGATAAGCGCGATCACGGCCGCCAGCAAACCCATGATCTCCAGGATCTGACCGCGGATGCGGCGCAGTTCGCCGGATGCCTCCTCCTGGCGGCTCCGCAGTTGTTCCGTCTCCTGGACATACTGGATGCGCGATCTGATCAGCTGGTAGCTGCCCAGGCGTAGCGCGTATTCCGGATCCGAGCTGTCCTCGGCGTCGATCGCGCGCGCGATGCTGGCTCTTGCCCCGGGAAAGTCGCCGCGCAGCGTGCAGATTCGGGCGAGTGTCGCGTGGTAGCGAGGATAGGTACCCGAACTGATCGCGATCGCCTGCCGGACATGCCGGTCGGCGGCGAGTAGCTGGTCCCGGTCCGGGACGGCCTGTCGGTCCGCGTAGTCCGCCCTCACCTCGGCCGCTAGATGCAGTACGCCCGGAACTCCTGGCAGGCGCTCGACCGCCTGTTCGGCGAACCGCATGGCGGCCTCGAGGTTGACGGGGTCTTCGTCGAGCGAGGCGTAGTACTCCGCCTGCATGAAGAAGAACATCGGGTGGTGACCAAACTCGGCCTGGTGCCGGTCGGTGTTCGCGCGGTGCCGGGTGTGGTCCTTTCTGCGCCACGCCCTCGCCTGCAGGCAGTAGAACGCGTTGAACCTGATCTGCTCGGGGTTGGCGGTGTCGTCGACCAGCGCGGTCAACTGCTCATCGGTGGGGCTGAGTTCGCGCAGCAGCCGGCGGGCCTGACTGCCGTAGTCGGGATGTCGCTCGGTTGGGAGGGCGGCCAACGCCACGCCGAGCGGCCCGGGGTCCACCATGCCAGCGTAGCCAAATTGGTACGTTCCGTTCATGCATTCGGTCAGCGTCGCTGGGGTGGTGCGCCGGGAGGACGGGCGGGTCCTGTGTATCCGGCGGCGGGACGATGGCAGTTGGCAGATTCCCGGGGGCGTGCTGGAGGACCGCGAGCACATACCGGACGGGCTGCGACGGGAGGTCGCGGAGGAGACCGGCCTGGCCGTCGAGCCGATCAGGCTCACCGGCGTCTACCTGAACGTCGTGCGTGGCGTCGTGGCTCTGGTATTCCTCTGCCGGCCGGCCGGGGGTTCGGGTGAGCCCAGCGAGCAGACGGACGAGTCAGCGGAAGTCTGTTGGCTGACCCTGGCCGAGGTGGAGGAACGCAGCGTCCCTGCCTTTGCCGTTCGGGTTCGCGACGCGTGTGCGGGCGTGGCGGAACCGGCGATACGAAGCCACGATGGTATCGATCTGATCGGCGCCGGCATTGGTGCGCAGGTCCCGGGACAGGCCATCAGCTAGCGCGCTGACCACGAAGGTGCGTCGGGGTGGGTCAGGCGGCGTGTGATCGTGGTCGTCCCCAGCGTTGTTGGCGTTCGGAGCGGACGCGGGCGCGTTCGCGGCGTTGGGCGGCCAGGACGGAGGGGTCGCGGGCGTGGGTGTTGTGCCAGCGCAGGTAGGCCTGCAGGTGGCGGGCCAGCACGGTGTGGTTGGGATGGTTCGAGTTGCTCATGACGAAGGACCGGACCGGGCCGAACTTGGCCTCGATCGAGTTCGCCCAGGAGGCGTAGTTCGGGGTCAGGCACAGGTGCACGTCGTTGCGCGCCGCCCAGCGGCGGATCTTCGGGGTGGTGTTGACCGACAGGTTGTCGCAGATGACGTAGACGGGGGCGTTGTCGGGGCGGGCCGCTCTGATCGACTGGAAGGCGGCCAGGCTGTTGTCCGCGCTCTTGCGGGTGCGGACCACGCCCCAGAGCTGGTCGTCGCCGAGCGAGTAGCAGCCGTGGAGGTAACGGACACCCTGGGTGCGCCGGGTAGGTCGCCGGGAGCCGGTCGGGATGGCTCTGGGGTGCCCAGCCGACGCCGTGGGTGGGGCGGATCGAGAGCGGGCCGAACTGGTCGAAGGCGAAGCAGCGGTAGGGACAGGTCGCGGTCACCTGCTCGATCCGGTCGAGTTTCGCCTCCTTGCCGGGGTCGGTGGATTCCTTCCAGGTCCGGGTCCCGCTGGAAGGAGATCCGGTGGTCGCCCAGCAACTGGCGCAGTCGTCCCGGCCGATCGTGACCGGGCGGTCGGGGTTGTCGGCGAGGTAGGCGGCCAGCTTGCGCGGGCTCCAGTGGGTGAACGGCCGCCCGAGCTTCGCCGGGCGGGTCCGGGCCGTCCGCACGAGGAACGTCTCGTCCTCAGGGCTGATCCGGCGGGGACGGCCTCCCGCCCAGTGAGGGTCCAGGCAGTCCAGGCCGATCTCGTTGAACCGGTGGATCACCGCCCGGACGTGTCCTCGTCGGCGGCGACCAGCCGGGCGATCGCGGGCACCGTGTTGCCGCTCGCCAACGCCATGATGATTGTCGCGCGGCGGACCCGGACCGAGGGGTGCGTCCCTCGCCGCACGATCCTCAACAGCCGTTGGCCTTCCTCGTCGGTCAGCCGCCGCGCTCGCACGGGTTGTGCCACAACGTCCACCTTCCGGTATCGCTCACATGCCGACACCGACAGTGCACGCCGGGACACCCCGCCAGCGATAACCGATCACCGATCCCTGCCTCGGCGAACGTAAGTGGTCAAGCGCACTAGGCCACGCCATGTCGATCTCGCTCGCGTCGCTGAAGCACCGTTTTGGCGGACGCCTGGGAACTTGGCCGTCGCGTCAGACATCAGGGGCAAGATTTGGGCTCCGTGGGCCCCTGATGTCTGACGCAATGGGCGGCCGTGCTCTTCGTCCCGCGATGGCGCCCGTGTGACCAAGGAGCACCCGCCTGACCGGAAAGAGGCTCACGGCCGAGCGCGGCGGCGTCAGGACAGGCCGCTCGCGGCGCGGATGATGTTCACGAAGCCGTCCATGATCTGGGTCAGGCCGTAGTCCTTCGGCGTGTAGACGGCGGCCACGCCGGATGCCCGGAGGGTCTCGGCGTCGCGGTCGGGGATGATGCCGCCGACGACCACCGGGACGTCGCCGAGGCCCGCCGCGCGCAGGCCGTCGAGGACCTGGGGCACCAGCTCCAGGTGGCTGCCCGACAGGATGGACAGCCCGACGAGGTGGACGTCCTCCTGGACCGCGGCGGCGACGATCTGTTCGGGCGTGAGTCGGATGCCCTGGTAGACGACCTCGAAGCCGGCGTCGCGGGCGCGCACGGCGATCTGCTCGGCACCGTTCGAGTGGCCGTCAAGGCCAGGTTTGCCGACCAGGATCTTCACCCGGCGGCCCAGGTCGTCGCCGGTGGCGGTGACTCGTTCCCGGACGGCGGCGAGCTCGGAGCCCGCGGCGGTGCTCGCCGAGGCGCCGATGGCCACCCCGGAGACTCCGGTCGGCGCGCGGTACTCGCCGAACACCTCGCGCAGCACCCCGGCCCACTCGCCGGTGGTGACGCCCGCGCGGGCACAGGCGAGCGTGGCGGGCACCAGGTTGGTGTCCGTCTTCGCCGCCTCCCGCAGCCCGAGGAGCGCCTCGTCGACGCCGGCCGGGTCGCGCTTCGCCTTCCAGCCGGCCAGGGCCGTGCGCGCGGCCTGCTCGACCGCCGGGTCGACGGTCTGGATGGCCGCGTCCAGGTCGGTGAGCAGCGGGTTCGGCTCGGTCTCGGTGAACTTGTTGACGCCGACGACGATGTCCTCGCCGCTCTCGATCCGGGCCCGGCGGGCCGCCTGGGAGGCGACGAGCTGGGACTTCATGTAGCCGGACTCGACGGCGGAGACGGCGCCACCCATCGCCTGCACCCGGTCGATCTCGGCCTTCGCCGCCTCGACCAGTTCCGCGACCCGCTTCTCGATCACGACCGAGCCGGTGAAGATGTCCTCGTACTCGAGCAGGTCGGTCTCGTGGGCGAGGATCTGCTGGATGCGCAGCGACCACTGCTGATCCCACGGTCGCGGCAGCCCAAGCGCCTCGTTCCAGGCCGGCAGCTGCAGCGCCCGGCAGCGGGCGTCCTTCGACAGCGTGACGCCGAGCGCCTCGAGAACGATCCGGATGACGTTGTTCTCCGGCTGCGCCTCGGTCAGGCCGAGGGAGTTGACCTGGACGCCGTAGCGGAACCGGCGGTGCCTGGGATCCGCGACGCCGTAGCGGGTACGCAGCAGGTCGTCCCAGAGCGCCACGAAGGCGCGCATCTTGCACAGCTCCTCGACGAACCGCACCCCGGCGTTCACGAAGAAGGAGATGCGGGCGCAGACCTCGCCCATCCGCTCCTTCGGCACCTGGCCCGCGGCGACCACGGCGTCCAGCACCGCGATCACCGTGCAGATCGAGTAGGCCAGCTCCTGCACGGGTGTGGCCCCGGCCTCCTGCAGGTGATAGCTGCAGACGTTGATCGGGTTCCACTTCGGGATCTCGGTGACCGTATAGGCGATCAGGTCGGTGATGAGCCGCAGCGACGGACCGGGCGGGAACACGTACGTCCCGCGCGACAGGTACTCCTTGATGATGTCGTTCTGGGTGGTGCCGTTGAGCGCCGCCGGGTCGGCGCCCTGCTCCTCGGCGACGACCTGGTAGAGCGCGAGCAGCCACATCGCGGTCGCGTTGATCGTCATCGAGGTGTTCATCCGGTCGAGCGGGATGCCCTCGAACAGCGCCCGCATGTCGCCCAGATGGGCGACCGGGACGCCCACCTTGCCGACCTCGCCGCGGGCGAGCACGTGGTCCGGGTCGTAGCCGGTCTGGGTCGGCAGGTCGAAGGCGACCGAGAGCCCCGTCTGGCCCTTGGCCAGGTTGCACCGGTAGAGCGCGTTGCTCTCGGCCGGGCTGGAGTGGCCGGCATAGGTGCGGATGATCCAGGGCCGGTCCCGCTCCGGTCGCTTTGCGGCATCACCGGAGGCCAAGTACAGGCCATTGTCACCGGAGGCCACGTGCTGGCCGGTGCCGTCCGTGCTCTGCCCGGCCCGTGTCGCGTCCGCCATCGCCAGCCATCCCCTCGCCGTTGGGCCCTACCTGGCCTCGGATGTCCCTGGCCTGTTCCATGGCCGGATGTCCTTGGCCCTTACCTGGCCCGGATGTCTCAGCGGAGGTCGTTCACGGCGCGGCGCCGCCACGACCCCCAGATCGTGGCCAACGGCGAAAGCGTACCGGTGTCACCGCCTCGCGCGCCCGCGATGCAAACTGTCACCAAATACTGTGGCCTGCGGCGTTACGGGCCGTGCCGCGCCTCACGTCAGGCGTCTGCTGGCGGGGAGGGGGAGGGGAGAGAGTGGCTGCCGGGTGATCAGGCGAGGTCGCAGATCGGGGGGCGGCTGGTCCATGCGCCGACCCCGAACAGGTTCTGGGGCACGATGTCGCAGGCACCCGCGCCGGTCGCCACGACGGTCCAGGGACCGCTGCCGACCCGCTTCCAGACGTGCAGCCCCGGGACCGCCACAGGGGTGCCGGGCGGTGTCTCGGTAACACCGACGGCCCAGAACTCGTCCAACGTGGCATCTGAGCCCTGGACGGCGCCGTAGTAGAGCTTGCCGGCCGGGATCGTGATCGACTGCTGGGTCAGCGCCGCCCCTTGCGTGCCGCCCTGCGGGCTGGCGCTTGTTGCCGCCGTACCGCCGGACGCAAGGAAGACCTCGGACAGGGTGGGCTTGTCGGCCTTGGCGAGCGCGTCGTCGGCCGCGGCCCAGGTCAGCGCCGGCCTCAGGTCGTCGCCCACCGTCAGGTTCGTGGCGGTACCGGGGGAGCGGCTGTTCGCCCAGGGCAGCGGGGGCAACTGCGGGCTGCGGGCCGGGGCGGCTTGCGCGGTGTCGCCCGTCTCTGGCGGGGCCTTGGAGTCGGGGGCGGTGACCAGGCCGATCACGACGCCGAGCAGGGCGGCGAGGACGAAGGCACCGGCGATCACGGGCCGGCGCCGCTCCTCCACCCAGGCTTTCCAGGGCGCGGCGGCGGCGCCTACTCTCCCGCCGGAGCCCGCCGGCATCGGTACGTCCATCTGCGGTAGCTGCCTCCGTTCGGCCTGCACACACCTTCCCCCGTAGTGCTCCGGGGGACGTAGGCCTCCGGCTGTGCAATCGAAAGGCAGGATCGCACAGTCCCGGGCCCATCGGCGCCTCCGGGTGGGCGGCCGGCCACCCGGAGGTGGCTCCCCGCGGGGCTGCCGCCCAGATCCCTCGACGCCGGCGTGTCCGTGTGGCCGCGCGCGGGCTCCCGTGCGCGGCCACACTTTGCCGCAAGCATGCAGTATGCCGCGACCATGACGGCGAAGGGCGGTCCGAGGGCGGCGGGCCGTCAGGCCACGGCGACGTCGCGCTCGCGGCGGATGTCCGCTCCCAGGGCACACAGGTTCTCGACGAAGCCCGCGTAGCCCCGGTCGATGTGGTGCACCTCGTGAACGACGGTCGTCCCCTCGGCGACCAGGCCGGCGAGCACCAGCCCCGCGCCGGCGCGCACGTCGGAGGCCACGACCGAGGCGCCGGCCAGCCGGGGTGCTGGGCGGACGACCACGTGGTGGCCGTCGGTGCGCAGCTGCGCGCCGAGCCGGAGCAGCTCACGGCAGAACACGAACCGGCTGTCGAACACGTTCTCGGTGATCAGGGAGATGCCCTGGCTGACGGCCTCCAGCGCGATCACCTGCGGAAGGAGGTCCGTGGGGAACCCGGGATAGGGCAGCGTGACGACGTCGATCGAACGTGGCCGGCCCGTGGAGCTGACCCGGAAACCGTCGGCGCCGGGCTCGATGCGCGCGCCGGCCGCCGCCAGCTTCTCCAGGACGATGCCGAGGTGCTCGGCGCGTCCGTGCCGGATCATCACGTCGCCCTCGGTCATGACCGCGCCGATCGCGTAGGTCCCGGCGACGATCCGGTCCGGCACGGTCTCGTGCGCCACCGGCCGCAGCTCCTCGACGCCGTCGACGACGAGTGTGGACCCGCCGATCCCCTCGATCCGCGCGCCCATCCGCGCGAGGAACTCG
Source organism: Frankia nepalensis (assembly GCF_016786325.1). Taxonomy (GTDB): domain Bacteria; phylum Actinomycetota; class Actinomycetes; order Frankiales; family Frankiaceae; genus Pseudofrankia; species Pseudofrankia nepalensis. The sequence goes on from NZ_JADWYU010000129.1 coordinate 9,010, forward strand.
CACAGGTCGGCGATCTCCGGCTCGCGGGCGGCGTTGTCGATGACCGTCGTGCCCTTGGCGAGCACGCTCGCCATTAGCAGGTTCTCGGTGGCGCCGACACTCGGGAAGTCCAGCCAGATCGCCGCGCCCTGCAGCCGGCCGGACGAGCGGGCTACCAGCGCGCCGTCCTCGATGTCGACGACGGCGCCCAGGCGGCGCAGACCGTCGACGTGCATGTCGAGGGCCCGGGCTCCGATCGCGTCTCCGCCGGGCAGCGCCACCCGCGCCTCGCCGCGCCGGCCGACGAGCGGGCCGAGGATGGCAACCGAGGCGCGGATCCGGCGGACCAGCTCCGGGTCGGCCACCGCCCCAGGCACGTCGGGAGTCTCGATGCTGATCGTCCCGGCCGCCAGGTCGCGGCCCACGCGCGCGCCGAGCGCGCTGAGGACGTCGGCCATGACGTCCACGTCGAGGATGTCGGGCACCGCCGACAGCGTCGTCGTGCCGGGCGCCAGCAGGCTCGCGGCCATCAACTTGAGGACGGAGTTCTTCGCCCCTGGGATCAGGACCTCGCCGGCCAGCCTGGATCCGCCGGTTACGACGAAGCGCTCCACGGAATTCGATGCTAGGGCCTGCTCGGGCGGTCTTCCTGTTCGACGGCAGCGCATCGCCTGTCCTTCACCCGATAGGGATTCATCCCGCGTCGCCTCCGGCATGTCCCGCCCCTTCCCAACGCGGCCCGCGGTCACGCAGAGTCGAACAGCCCGGATCGGCGGGTCGGGCGTGGACCCGAGGCAGGCGGCGCGGGCACGGCCGACGCTACCGTGGAGCGATGGCACGCCCCGAACCAGGCGTTACCCGGCCCGACGCCGGCGGGCAGGCGGCCCCGCCGCGCGCGCACCCGCCCGCCGGCGCGGCCGGTCCTGGCCTCGAGGAGACCGAGGCGTTCGCGGCCGAGATGCACGCCGGTCAGCTGGACAAGGGCGGTGAGGCATACATCGGGCACCCGCTGCGGGTCCGGGCCATCGCGCGGCGGACCGCCCCGGCCGCCGGGGTCGACCTCGTGCACGCGCAGCTGGCGGCGCTGCTGCACGACGTCGTCGAGGACACCGAGGTGACCCTCGCCGACCTGGCCGCGCGTGGCTACCCGCCGGCGGTGGTGGCCACCGTCGACGCGCTGAGCAAGCGGCCGGGCGAACAGACCGCGGACTACCTCGCCAGGGTCGCGGTCGACCCGGTCGCCGTCGTCGTCAAGCGCGCGGACATGGCGGACAACGGCGACCCCGTCCGGTTGGCCCGGCTGCCGGCCGAGCAGGCCGAGCGGCTCGCGACCCGGTACGCGGGCCGGCGCGTCCTGCTCGACGAGCTGGCCGCCGCGGCGGCCGCGCGGGCCCGGCAGGACGGCCCGCGGTCGACCTGACGGCCCGCGGTCGAGACCTGACGACGGTCCGCCGCGTCCGCCCGGCCTGGCGGGCTTGGCGGCGGCTTGGCGGGGCATTCCAGCGGCTGGTCCGGCCAATCGTGGCTTGCCGTCACCCACACCCCGGTGAATGCCGGAAGGCGCGATAACGTGGCCAAATGCGGCTCGTGATCGCTCGGTGCAGCGTGGACTACGTCGGCCGGCTCAATGCCCACCTACCGAGCGCGGTGCGGCTGTTGCTGGTCAAGGCCGACGGATCGGTGTCTATCCACGCCGATGGCCGCGCCTACAAGCCGCTGAACTGGATGAGCCCCCCGTGCGTCCTCACTGAGGAGGAAGGCGGGTGGAAGGTCACGAACAAGGCGGCCGAGTCGCTTCTGATCACCATCGAGGAGATCATGCACGACTCGACCCACGAGCTCGGCGTCGACCCGGGCCTGCGCAAGGACGGCGTGGAGGCGCACCTGCAGGTGCTGCTCGCCGACCGGCCGGACGCGATCCGGGAGGACCTGACCCTGGTGCGCCGCGAGTACGAGACCGGGATCGGCCCCGTCGACCTGCTCTGCCGGGCCGGCGACGGGTCCAGCGTCGCGGTGGAGATCAAGCGGCGCGGCGAGATCGACGGTGTCGAGCAGCTGACCCGCTACGTCTCCCGGATGAACGACGACCCGGCGCTGCCGCACCCGGTGCACGGCATCCTGGCCGCGCAGTCGATCACGCCACAGGCGCGCCTGCTGGCGACCGACCGCGGCCTCGCCTGCGTGACCGTCGACTACGACGCCCTACGCGGCCTCGAACCCTCCATCCCCACCCTCTTCTGAGTTCCACGAGCGAAGCGACGCGGCCGAGCAAGAGCTGGCTTCGGCTTGGTGACGTGCAGCGTGACGCAACCGCGCTGGGCGCGGAGGCGCGCCTCCGCGGAGGCCCGCCTTGCGAGCGAAGCGATGCACGGCGGGCCGCAGTGGAGGTCGCCGTAGCGCCCGTGAGCGGAGGAGGACGGCGCGCGGAGGTCCCTTCCGCCGCGAAGCAAGGAAGGGGCCGGAGCGCGCCGGCGTTACTGATGAAACCCAGCCACGATCCCGACCCGGAACGGGTGTGACCTGGATCTATGGGTCTCACCCGGCACCAGGCTGGTCGGGGCGCCCAGCGCCCCGACGGCGGAGCGGCGATGGTCGCCCCTGGGCGACCTTGAGCCGACCGCCTCACCGCGCGTGGTTGTGGAAGCCGCGGCCGGTCTTGCGGCCGAGGTATCCGGCCGTCACGAGGTGCTCCAGCAGCGGCGCCGGGGCGTACCCGGGCTCGCGGAACTCCAGGTACAGGGTGCGCTGGATCGCCAGCGTCACGTCGAGCCCGACGACGTCGGCCAGCTCGAACGGGCCCATCGGGTGGCCGCAGCCAACCTTCATCGCCGTGTCGATGTCCTCGACCGTGGCGTAGTGCGCCTCGAGCATCCGCACCGCGTCGTTGAGGTACGGGAACAGCAGGGCGTTCACGATGAAGCCCGCGCGGTCCGCGCAGGTGACCGGGTGCTTGCGCGCGGCCCGGGCGACGGCGAGCACGGTCGCGGTGACGTCCGGCGTGGTCAGCACCGTCGGCACCACCTCGACGAGCTTCATCGCCGGCGCCGGGTTGAACCAGTGCATGCCGATCACGTCCGCCGGCCGGGAGGTCGCGGTGGCGCACTCCACGACGGGCAGCGACGACGTGGTGGTGGCGAGCACCGCGCCCGGCTTCGCGACCTTGTCGAGGTCGGTGAACAGCGAGCGCTTGACCAAGAGGTCCTCGACGACGGCCTCGATGATCAGATCGGCCTCGGCGAGGTCGCCGAGGTCGGCGGTGCCCCGCAGCCGGGCCAGCGTCGCGTCCCGGTCGTCGGAGGACAGCCGGCCCCGCTCGACGGACTTCGCCAGGGACTTCTCCACCTTCTTGCGCACGGCGGCGACCTTGTCCTCGTCGCGCGCTCGCACGATCACCTCGAAGCCCGACTTGGCGAGCACCTCCGCGATGCCGACGGCCATGGTGCCGGTGCCGACGACGCCGACCGTGCGCACGGTCCGCGTGTCCGCGCCGGCGATGGTGGTGGGCGGCGCGGCGTCGACGACCTCCGGCGAGTCGGGCGCGGCGTAGGCGTAGAAGCCGCGGCCGGTCTTGCGGCCCAGCATTCCCGCGGTGACGAGCTGCTTGAGCAGCGGCGCCGGCGCGTGCAGGTGGTCGCGCGAGGTGTGGTAGATCGAGTCGAGGATCGCGTAGGCGGTGTCCAGGCCGATCAGGTCGAGCAGCGCCAGCGGCCCCATCGGGTGGCCGCAGCCGAAACGCATCGCAGCGTCGATGTCCTCCCGGCTGGCGTAGTGCGCCTCGAGCATCCGCACCGCGTTGTTCAGGTAGCCGAACAGCAGCGCGTCGACGATGAACCCGGCGCGGTCGCCGGCGGTCACCGCGCTCTTGCCGGCCCGCCCGACGAGGCCGCTCACCTCGGTGAGCACGGCTGGGTCGGTGACGACGGTGCTGATGATCTCGACGAGGCCCATCACGGGCGCCGGGTTGAACCAGTGTGTCCCGACGACCCGGGACGGCCGATGGGTCGCGGCGGCGAGCGCGGTGACCGACAGCGAGCTGGTGTTGGTCGCGAAGATGGTGTCGGCGGGGCAGAGCGTGTCCAACCGCGCGAACAGCTCCTTTTTCGCCTCCTCGTCCTCGTCGATCGCCTCGATCACCAACGCCACGTCGGCGACGGCCGTCAGGTCCGTCCCCGTCCTGATCCGGCCGAGCAGCGCGTCGCGCTCCTCGGTGGTCAGCTTGCCGCGCTGGACCGCGCGGTCGGTCGAGTGCGCCAGGTGCCCGCGCCCGCGCTCCAGCCCCGCGGCGTCCTTCTCGACGCCGATCACCTCGATGCCCGCTCTGGCGAGGACCTCGGCGATCCCGGCGCCCATCGTGCCGAGACCGACCACCGCCACCGTCGTCAGCTCGCGACCCATGCCAGCTCCCTGTGTCGAATGTGCCCGAGTCTCGGGACCTGAGTGCCCAAAGCGTCTGCCGCTGCGCGGATCCTCCCAGATTGGTGACTGACAGGCTTGTGATCGTGATGAGGACTGCTTTCTATGCGGGGGTGGGAGTCGGGCCTGGGGACGGCGCCCCGGTCCGCCCCGCCGGTCCGCCGCCCGTCGTCTCGACCCGTAGGCCGCGTCCCGCCGCGTTCCTGGCGCGCCCCTGTCGGCCCGCCGGGGTGTGCTCACCGAGAGTGTCGCTGGCCTGGCTGACGGTGCGCAATCGAGCGTCCGTCGGGACGGGTGGATGCCGTGGTGAGCAGTTTTCGGGGCTCCGCCGGATCGGGCCTGGCCGATCCGGGAGGTCCGGGACGTCTGCGCTGTCGTACGCCCGTTCTACGATGGGTCGGCAAACGGTGCCGGACCCGTGGCGGGCACGCCCGCCGGAGACGTCGCCGGAGTGGCGGACGGGAGGAAGGGCGGCTGATGGCCACGCTGGACAAGGACGCGCTGCGCTCGTTCGGCCGCGAGGTCGCGACGTTCCTGCCGGACACAGCGTTCATGCTCCGCGGCGTCGTCGCCGACCCGCGGGTGCCGCAGTCGGCGAAGCTCGAGGCGGGCGCGGCGCTCGCCTACCTGGTGTCGCCGAAGAACAAGATCACCAACGTCATCCCGGTGATCGGGCAGCTCGACGACGTCGCCGTGATCGCGTTTGCCTTCCGCAGGCTCGTCGTCGGCGCGGGGGAGCCGATCCTGCGTGAGCACTGGCGCGGCAGCGACCGGGCGTTCCACGCGCTCATCGGCGCCTCCTCGGCGCTCGCGAGCCCCGCCGGAATGGTGCGCAAGGCGAAACTGGCCACCACGATCGCCGGCGCCGCCTTCGGCCGGGTGGGCGGGGTTGGCAGGTTCGGTGGCTCCGGCCGGGTGGTCGACGGCGAGGTCGTCGGCCGGGTCGACGAGACCATCCCGGGTGGCCCGGCCGCGGGGAACTCGGCCAAGGGGGACACGGCCGGGGGGAACTCGGGCGGCAAGGGCGACGGCGGCTGGTTCCGCAAGTAGGCGCGGCCAGGAAGCCACGAACGTCCAGATGCCCCGGCGGTCACGGTGAGCCCGCGGCGGCGGCGAGGAGCGGAGCAGCCCCGGCGCCTGTCCCGCCGGCGCCCGCGCGACGACGACGAGCGACGGCCGGGCTGGCTGGTCGACGCGGTGACGATCGACGGCGAGGAGTGGGCGCAGCGGGCCGTGACGGGCGCCGCCAGCGCGAAGGCCTACCGCTGCCCCGGCTGTGACCACGAGATCCCGCCGGGGACCCCGCACATGGTGGTCTGGCCGAACGGAAGCATGGACCACCGCCGGCACTGGCACACGCCATGCTGGTCGCGCCGCCGTGCCGGGGCCCGGCCGTACCGCGCCCCCTACTAGCCCCTGGCCCGGGCGCCGGCCGGCTGGCCGGGCTGGGGCGGGGCGTTCGGGGAGACGGTCAGATGCGGCTGCCGGCCTTGGGAGAGCCGACGGCCTTCTGCTCCTCCATGCCAGGCAGCTCGATCGCCGCGGTGGCGGCGGCGAGCTGGTTGCGCAGCGCGGACAGCTGCTGGGTGACCTGGTCACGCAGCGCGCCGAGCTGGGAGGTGACCTGGTCGCGCTGGCGCTCCAGCTCGCTGAGCCGGTGCTGCGACTCGTCCTCGAGCTTGGTCGCCTTGGAACGAGCGGAGTCGATGATGTGCTCCGCCTCGCCGCGGGCCGTCGACACGATGCCGGCCGCCTGCTCGTCGGCCTCGCGCAGCGTGCGGTCGCGGGTGTGCTCGGCGTCGGTGACGATCCGCCGGGCCTCGTCCAGCTGCGACTCGGCGTCCCTGGTCCGCTCGGCGCGCACCGTCGCGGCTTCTTCCTCCGCGAGCATCAGGATCTGGGTGATGCGACCGCCGAAGTCGTCCCAGGCTGGCCGGTTCGCCGCCAGGTCGTCACGGACGCGCGCGGCCTCGGCCGCCGCCTCCGACGCCGCGGCCTCGGCGGCCGCCCGGTGCGCCTCGGCCTCCCGAAGTTGCTCCATGAGCCAAGCAACATGGGAGTTCACCTGATGCGGGTCGTAACCGCGGCGAACCAAATCAAAGCCGGGGGACCCGTCGCCCTCGCCGGCCATCGGAATGAGATCGGAGTGCTCGGTCATAGCAGACCAGCATTCCAGGCGGTGGCGTGGCTAGTCACAGCCGTCACCCTACCGCCCCGGTCCCACGCCCTCACAGCACCCCCGCCGTAACGGTTTCTGCGTGGTTTCCGGGTCGGAACGTGCCTCGTCCGGCCCGGTCGGGCGTCGCCGGTCCGTCGCCTGGGCCGTGCCGTGCGTCGGCGCGGGGCCTGGCCGAGGGCCCCGCGCCGACGCACGGAGCTCCTCCCTCGACCCCATGAGCATGCGTGAGCCCGCCATCTGGCCGGGTCCCGCGGTCGGTCCCCGCCGAGCCGCCCCTTGGGGTCGATTCGACCTATTTAGCCAGATTAGACCTGAATCGGCCTGAATCGGGCCAGGCCAGCGTGAGTGGCGGAGAGGGCAACTCGGCGGGAGACCGCGGCCTAGACGCCCCGGAACCGGTTGATGGCCGGCAGGTGGCGCTCCCGGAGCGCCTGGTCGCGCACGCCGAGGCCCTCCCGCGGCGCGAGGCACAGCACGCCGACCTTCCCCTGGTGCGCGTTGCGGTGCACGTCGTAGGCGGCCTGGCCGGTCTGCTCGAGCGGGTAGACCCTGGACAGCGTCGGGTGAATCAGGCCGCGCGCGATCAGCCGGTTCGCCTCGTAGGCCTCCCGGTAGTTCGCGAAATGCGAGCCGATGATGCGCTTGAGGCTCATCCACAGGTAGCGGTTGTCGTAACTGTGCATGAATCCGCTGGTCGAGGCGCAGGTAACGATCGTGCCGCCGCGCCGGGTGACATAGACCGAGGCGCCGAACGTCTCGCGTCCCGGGTGTTCGAACACGATGTCCGGGTCCTCGCCGCCGGTGAGCTCACGGATCCGCTTGCCGAACCGCTGCCACTCCTTCGGGTTCTGGGTCTGCTCGTCGCGCCAGAACCGGTAGCCCTCGGCGGCGCGGTCGATAACCAGCTCCGCGCCGAGCGACCGGCAGACCTCGGCCTTCTCCGGCGACGACACGACGCAGACCGGGATAGCCCCGCCGTTCAGCGCCATCTGGGTGGCATACGAGCCGAGACCGCCGGAGGCGCCCCAGATCAGCACGATGTCGCCCTGCTTCATCGCCGCGCCGTTGCGGGAGACGAGCTGGCGGTAGGCCGTCGAGTTCACCAGTCCGGGGCTCGCCGCCTCCTCCCAGCTCAGGTGGCCGGGCTTCGGCATCAGCTGGTTCGCCTTCACCAGGGCGAGCTGGGCCAGCCCGCCGAAGTTCGTCTCGAAGCCCCAGATCCGCTGCTCGGGGTCGAGCATCGTGTCGTCGTGCCCCTCGGGCCGCTCCAGCTCCACCGACAGGCAGTGCGCGACGACCTCGTCGCCCGGCTTCCAGGCGTGCACGCCCACCCCGGTGCGCAGCACGACGCCGGCCAGGTCCGAGCCCACCACGTGGTAGGGGAGGTCGTGCCGCTTCGCCAGCGGGGACGTACGGCCGTAGCGCTCCAGGAAGCCGAAGGTGGACATCGGCTCGAAGATCGACGTCCAGACGGTGTTGTAGTTGACCGACGACGCCATCACCGCGACCAGCGCCTCGCCCGGCCCGAGCTCCGGCGTGGCGACCTCGTCGACGTGCAGCGACCGGCGCGGGTCCTTGTCCCGGGAGGCGAGGCCCTCGAACATGCCGACCTCGTCCTTGCGCACGACCACGCCCCGGTAGGACTCGGGGACGGGCAGCGCGGCGAACTCCTTCTCCCGGGTCTCGGCGGGCGACGCCTCGGCGAGGATGGCGTCGAGGATGTCCTTCACGGGCTACCTCCGGCAGTCGGGAGTGCGAGCGGCACAGCAAGTGTCATCGATTGCCGCCTCCCCGGTCGCGCGGAAGTGAGCCCCGGCCCAATGTCGGGCTGATCGTTGTGGTCCCGGTGCTCGCGCGTAGCCCGGAGCCGGCCGCGCCGCGTCACCCGCCGGCCGGCCGGCGGCGCGCGGCCGGTGACGGGCCGGAGCCGGCGGAGGTAGCGGTCGGGCGTGCCGGCATGTACCGCGCGCTCATGGGTGATCACGCTGTGAACGGTTCGTGCGTGCCATCGACGGGTTCGTGAGCGCGGTCTCCTGACCGACAGGCATCGGTGGCGAGACTGGCTGACTAGCCCCTGCGCAAAGCGGTAGAACGGTGAGGACAACCCATACGGCCCGGCCCGCGTCATTTCAGTCGTGACCGTGCCCATGACAGTCGTGGAAGGGTGGCGGCCCGTGCCTGCGCGGAGCGACGCCGCCCGCGGTGCCGTCGCCCGGGACGCCGACCAGGCACTGACCGCGCTGTACACCGAGCACTACCGATCCCTCGTCCGCCTCGCGGCACTGCTGCTCGACGACATCGGCCTGTGCGAGGAGGTCGTGCAGGACGCCTACATCCGTGTCCACGGCGCATGGGGCCGCCTCCAGGACAAGGACAAGGCGCTCGCCTACCTCCGCCAGACCGTCGTCAACCTCGCCCGGTCCACGTTGCGCCGCCGGCTCGTCGCGCTCAAGCACGCCCCCAAGCCGATGCCCGATGCCGCCAGCGCCGAGGAGGGGGCCTACTCTCTGGTCGAGCGCGCCGCGGTCGTGCAGGCGCTTCGTGAGCTGCCGCGGCGGCAGCGGGAGGCTGTCGTCCTGCGCTACTACGCGGACATGTCGGAGGCCGACGCCGCCGCGGTGATGGGCTGCAGCGTCGGCTCCGTCAAGGCGTACACGTCCCGCGGCCTGGCGGCCCTGTCGACCAAGCTGGCGGATCTACGGTGAACGTCCCCGAGCAGGACCAGCTCAGCCCCGAGGAGCTGAGCCGGTTGCTGCGCGCCGCTGTCGAGCCGGTCCGGCCGTCGGCGGAGGGCTACCAGCGGATCCGGGCCGGTGTCGAACGGCGCAACCGCTGGCGCATCCCGCTGCTGGCCGCCGGCGGGGTGGCGATGGCCGGCCTGATCGGCCTGGCCGTGCTGCTGCTGCGGCCGGAACCGAAGTCGGTCGTGGTGGAGCCCCCACCAGGCCTGAACGTGACGGGCCAGACGGCCCAGGGATCGTCGACGGGCGCCGGCTCCACCGACCCGAACGGCTCCAGCCACGGTCCCTCCTCACCCGGCTCCACCCCGCCCGTCGGCGGGACCTCCACACCGGCGGTCAGCGGGTCGCCCACCGGCCCGACGAGCCCTGGCGTCCGGACCAGCGACGCCGGCAGCCAGACCAGGCCACCGGCGTCGGGCCGGCCGGCCAGGGACGGCGACATCGACGGCGACGGCATGGCCGACGAGGTCTCGGTCAGCGGGCCCACCGTCGAGGTCCGCATGAGCCGCGGCGAAACCGCGCGCTACGACTTCCCGGCGGGCTCGGCGCTCGGCTCGCCGGCCGGGTTCGACCTCGACGGCGACGGCTACTCCGAGCTGATCGTCAGGACCGGGCCGGCCGGCGGCCTCGCGGACTACGCGGTGCTGCGCTTCGTCTCGCCCGGTGTCGTCGCGATGGTCCCCGACCTGCCCTCGGCGCGGCTGGCCGCCGGCGCCTCGTCGGGGCAGACCGCCGCCGGCTTCCGCTGCTCGCACGACGGCGTCACCGTCGTCGCCGGGGTGGCGGTGGACGGCGGGCAGAGCTACACCGTCACGACCACGACGCTGCGCCTCGCCTTCGACCGCTGGGAGGCGGTGGGCACGCCGACCAGCGCCACGATGCCGGCGGCGGAGGCGACGCCGCTGTTCACGGCGGACTGCGGCTGACCGCCGAGTCACCTCGAGTCGCCGAGAGTCACCTCGAGCGCTGGCCGGCGGGCTTCCCCGCGGCGTCGCGCGGCCACTCCGGCGGGTCGCGCGGGCGCCAGCCAGGCGACCAGGCAGCCAAACAATGTCGTCGTGCCCCGAAAAGCCCGGAAAGTGCCGTCGTGCCCCCCGGGAAGGCCGGCCGCGGGCTGGCCGTTGACACAGTTGGCGACCGGCGTTTCCGGCCGGCCGCGGCGGTGAACCGGTGGCCGCGCAAGGTGGTTCTGGCCACGCCCCGGCGGCGCGCGGCGCAAGATCACGTTATGGTTTCAAGCACAGTCGTTGTCTCGGGCGTTGTCTCGGGCACAGTCGTTCCTGCTCGCATCCCGCTCTCCTGGAGGCAGTCATGCCTGGTTCGGTCATCGTGGCCGGCGCGCGGACCCCGATCGGCAAGCTCTCTGGCGCGCTGAAGGGCTTCCCGGCCGTCGACCTCGGCGGGATCGCGATCAAGGGCGCGCTGGAGCGGGCCGGGATCGCCGGCGACGCCGTCCAGTATGTGATCTTCGGACAGGTCATCCAGGCCGGTTCCGGCCAGATGACCGCGCGCCAGGCGGCGGCCAAGGCCGGCATCCCGCTGTCCGTCCCGTCGATCACCATCAACAAGGTCTGCCTGTCCGGCCTGGACGCGATCGCGCTCGCCGACACCTACGTCTCCAGCGGCGAGTACGACATCGTCGTCGCCGGTGGCATGGAGTCGATGACGAACACCCCGCACATGCTGCTGAACGGCCGGGCCGGGATCCGCTACGGCACCGCGCCGCTGGTCGACGCCACCGAGCACGACGCGCTGACCTGCGCCTTCGACCAGATCGGCATGGGCCTGGCCACCGAGCGCTACAACGGCCCGCTGAACATCAGCCGTGCCGAGCAGGATGAGTTCTCGGCCCTCTCACACCAGCGCGCCGCCGCGGCCATCAAGAACGGCCTGTTCGAGGACGAGATCGTCCCGGTCGAGGTCCCGCAGCGCAAGGGCGACCCGATCGTCGTCAAGGACGACGAGGGCGTGCGCGGCGACACGACGGGCGAGTCGCTGGGCAGGCTGCGCCCGGCGTTCAGCAAGGACGGCACGATCACCGCCGGCTCGGCCTCGCAGATCTCCGACGGCGCGTGCGCCGTCGTCGTGATGAGCAGGGCGAAGGCCGAGGAGCTGGGTCTGTCGATCCTCGCCGAGATCGGCCACCACGGCTTCGTCGCCGGGCCGGACACCTCGCTGCAGTCGCAGCCGGCGAACGCCATCAAGGCGGCGCTGGCGAAGGAGGGCCTGGCCCCGGCCGACGTCGACCTGTACGAGATCAACGAGGCGTTCGCCTCGGTGGGCATCCAGTCGATGCGCGAGCTCGGCATCACCTCCGAGGTCACCAACGTCAACGGCGGCGCGATCGCGCTCGGCCACCCGGTGGGCATGTCGGGCGCCCGGATCGCGCTCACGCTGGCCCTCGAGCTGCGGCGGCGCGGCGGCGGCGTCGGCGCTGCCGGGCTGTGCGGCGGCGGCGGCCAGGGCGACGCGCTGATCCTGCGCGTGCCGGCCGCCTCCTGACCCCGAGTCCTCGGCCCTGGCCTCGATGACGCGGGTGGCTGCCCCCAGGTCGGCGGCGTACGGGAGCCCGGCGGAGCTGGTGGCCGCGGCGGTCGAGGACCGCTCGCCGCGCGCGGTCGCCAGGCTGATCTCGCTCGTCGAGGACGACTCGCCCTGGCTGCGGGAGATCTCCCGCCTGCTCGCGCCGCGCACCGGCCGGGCGGAGGTGATCGGCGTCACTGGCGCGCCCGGGGTCGGCAAGTCGACGTCCACGTCGGCCCTGGTCGCCGCCTACCGGGCGGCCGGCCGGCGGGTCGGCGTGCTCGCCGTCGACCCGTCGTCACCGTTCACCGGAGGCGCGCTGCTCGGCGACCGGGTCCGGATGACCGCGCACACCACGGACCCCGACGTCTACATCCGCTCGCTCGCCTCCCGGGGCCACCTCGGCGGGCTGTCGTGGGCCACGCCGCAGGCGCTGCGGGTGCTCGACGCCGCCGGCTTCGACGTCGTGCTGATCGAGACGGTCGGTGTCGGCCAGGCCGAGGTGGACATCGCCTCGCTGGCCGACACCACACTGGTGCTGCTCGCGCCGGGGATGGGCGACGGCATCCAGGCGGCCAAGGCCGGCATCCTGGAGATCGCCGACGTCCTGGTGGTGAACAAGGCCGACCGCCCCGGCGCCGACGACACCTACCGCGACCTGACGAACATGGTCCGCCTGTCCGGTCTCACCGGCCATGGCGGCCGCGGTGGCCGACCCGGCGCCGGGGGCGGCGTGGCCGGTGCCGACGACCGCTGGGTTCCGAGGGTGGTCCGCACGGTCGCCGCCGAGGGCGGCGGCGTCGACGAGGTGGTGGCGGCGGTGGCGGCCCATCGCGGCTGGCTGGCCGCCAGCGGGGAACTGGCCCGCCGGCGGGCCAGGCGGGCGGCCGACGAGATCGAGCAGATCGCGCTGGCCGCGCTGCGCGCCCGCTTCGGCGACGTCCACGGCACCGGCCGCCTCGGCGCGCTGGCCGACGACGTCGTCGCCGGCCGCCTGGATCCCTGGTCCGCCGCCGACGACCTGGTCGCGGCCCTTACGGCCGCTACCCCGCCCGCCGGGCCGGCGTCTCCACCGGCCCCGGCGGGCCAGGCGGCTGGCGGGCTCGCGACCGGCTCGACGCTCCCATGAGCGCCGACTGGCCGGCGGCCGCCGGCCGACCGGCCAGCCCGGCCCAGCCGCCGACCACGGGAATGGAGCGGCCACAGGCCTCCCCTTCAACCGCCACAGGGGTCGGCGGGGGCGCGAAGCGCCCGACAAACGAGCGCGTCAGCGCCCGTCCGGCTCCACATCCGCTGATTTCGGCGCTGGGGCTGGCCGCGCATCCAGAAGGTGGCTGGTACCGGCGTACATGGGCGAGCCCTGCCGAGATCGCCGCGCATGGCGGTGTCCGGCCGGTCGCGACCTCGATCCTGTTCCTGCTGCAGCCGGGCGAGGTGTCGGCCTGGCACCGGGTGGCCTCCGCCGAGATCTGGCTCTGGCAGGGCGGCGGCCGCCTCGCCCTCACCCTGGGCGGACCGGGCACCGAGCCGGTCGCGGGGGAGCGGATCGTCCTGGGCCCGGACCCCGCCGCCGGTGACGCCCTCCAGGCCGTCGTCCCGGCGGGCCACTGGCAGAGCGCCGAACCCGTCGCCGACGGGGACGCCGAAGCCGTGCTGGTCGGCTGCGTGGTCGCCCCCGGCTTCGACTTCGCCGACTTCGAGCTGTACGACCCCACCGCGCCCCGCTGACCCGGCCGGTCCTGTCTCCGCCCCCGGGGGGAGGAGACAGGACCAGCGGACGCGGAAGGCTCGGCCGGCTCAGAACAGCGCCGCGGCCAGGGCTCGGCGGGCGGGGGCGACCGCCGGGTCGGCGTCGCCGAGGGCCTGGAAGAGGCTGACGAGGTGGGCGCGGGCCTTCTCGCGCTCGTCGCCGGAGCTACGCCGGACGAACGCGACCAACTGCTTGAACGCCTCCTCGGCCTGGCCCTGCGCGATCATCAGGTCGGCGGCGGCGAGCGTCGCGTCGACGTCGTCCGGGTTGGCCGTCAGCCGGCGGCGCAGGTCGGCGGGATCGATCGAGCCGACCCGCTCCAGCAGGTTCACGCGGGCAAGGCCGAGCGTCGCCTCCGGGTCCGCGGGCGCCTCGGCGAGCCGGGCGCGGTAGGCCGCCGCGGCGGCCGGCAGGTCGCCACGCTCGAGCGCCTCGTCGGCCGCGGCGAGGTCCGGGTCGCGCGCCGGGCCGCCGGCGCCGCCGCCGAAGGCCTCGTCGATGAGGGCGAGCAGCTGGTCGAGCCAGCCACGTACCTCCCGCTCCGGCAGGGCGCCGGAGAACTCGCTGACGATCCGGCCGCCCACGACGGCCTTCACGGCGGGGATGCCCTGCACGCCGGCGGCCTGCGCCAGGCCGGGGTTCGCGTCCACGTCGATCTTGGCGAGCACCCAGCGACCGCCGTCGGCCTCGGCCAGCCGCTCCAGGATGGGACTGAGCTGCTTGCACGGCCCGCACCAGGACGCCCAGAAGTCCAGGACCACCAGCGTCTGCATGGACCGGTTGACGACCTCCTCGGCGAAGGTCGCCTCGGTGACGTCGATGACCACGGGCCCGCCGGGGGCGCCGCCGCCCGGGGGGCCCCCGGCTGGGGGTCCTGCCGCCGCTGGCCGGGCCGCCGTGGGAGGCGGCGCCGGCTTCGGGTCGAGCGGCACGGCGCCCGCCAGCCGCAGCCCTCCGAGCCGGTCCGGAAGAGGCCCGTTCTGGGCGCGTGAGGACTGCGCGCGCGTCGGCCGGGCGCCCGCGGAGCGGGGTGAGACAGGAGGCCTACGTTGCATACCCACCATCGTGACACCTCCCACGGCGGGCTGGCCGCGCCGGGCGCGAGAGTTTTCCGGCCGCTATCTCGGTCTTCCCGGCCGAGTCGGCCCCCGGTTCCCCTCGATCCGTGCTCAATGTGTACCTACGGGGTGGCGTTGGGTGATTCCTGGTCAATCGGTGGGGAAAGGGGGTCAAGGTGGCGCTCGATGGTTGCCACCTTGGCATGGAGGGCGTCGACGGCGCCGGGGCGGATGTCCGCCTTGAGGACCAGGCTGACCCGGCCGGCGCGGGCGGCGACCGCGTCGGTCGCCCGGCGGACCACGTCCATGACCTCGTCCCACTCGCCCTCGACCGTGGTGAACATCGAGGTGGTCTCGTTCGGCAGGCCGCTGGCCCGCACCACCCGGACGGCCTCGGCGACCAGAGCTCCGACGTCCTCACCCACACCGATCGGGGTCACACTGAACGCGACAAGCATGGTCACGGCATACCATGCGCGCGCCGGCGTATGCGGGGCCGGCAAGCCTCGACCGCGGGCCAACACCGGCCGCGGCGCTCCCACGCCGCGGCGGGCGGCGCCGTCACCGCCGACCGAGGGCCCCCGAAAGGGCCCACTACGATGCGTGTAGACGTACCGGGCGAGATGCCGCTACTCGGGTCGTTTCGACCACGCCGGGCGGCGAGAGCTGTTCAGCACGTGACGTGCGCGCTGTCGTGAGCCAGTCTCGGTGACGAATGGTCGCGCCGGAGTCGACGATGGCGCCACGGCTGGCCTTGCTACGCAAACCCGCCACAACACCGGATGACGGCACGCCCTACCATTGGCCGCCGTGGGATGGACACAGATGGCGTCGACCCGCCGGGAGATCTCGGCGGGCGCTGTCGCGTGTCACCGCCTGCCCAAGGCCTCCCCATCTAACCGGGCGACTCGGGGTCGAGGCGACGGGATGGTGCCCAGGTGAGCACCCGCACGTTGTTGGACGCGTTGAACGACCTCGTGGTTGTGGTCGGCGCCGACGGGCGCATCCTCGACGTCGGCGCGGCGGCGCGGGCGTTCCTCGGCGACCGGCTGGCCCGCGTCAGCTTCCTGCGCGAGCTCGCCGACGTGGTCGAGCCGTCCGCGCGGGTCCCGGCGGACGTCGTGCTCGACGCGCTCGCGCGCACGGGCGAGTGGCGCGGCGCCGCCCACCTGCTGGACATGGCCGGCAACCCGGTGCCGTTCGACCTCACGGTCCGCGCCGACCGGGCGGGCTGGGTGGCCGTCGTCGCCAAGGACACCAGCGACCGGCGGGCCCGCGCGGGCGCCGAGCGGGACTCACGCGCCAAGGACGAGTTCATGGCCCGGCTCGGGCACGAGCTGCGCACCCCGCTGAACGCCATGCTCGGCTTCGCCCAGCTCCTCGAGCTCGAGCCGCTGCCCCCGGGCCTGATGGACGACGTACAACGGATCATCACCGGCGGCCGGCACATGCAGGCGATCATCGACGACGTGCTGGACCTCGCCCGGCTGCGCGCCGGGCGCGGTGACATCACCAAGGCGCCGGTCAACGTCCTCGACATCGTCGAGGGCGTCGTCGAGCTCGTCGAGCCACTCGCCCAGCGGCGCGGCATCCGCCGGGTCATCCACCCCGCCGTGCCACTGGTCGCCGACGCCGACCGCCGCCGGCTCTGGCAGGTGCTGCTGAACCTGCTCGGCAACGCGATCAAGTACGGCCGGGACGGCGGCACCGTGCGGGTCGGCATCGTGCCCATCACCGGTGGGCGGCTGCGCATCGAGGTCGAGGACGACGGCCAGGGCCTGCCCCCGGACGCGATAAGCCGGCTGTTCCGCCCCTTCGAGCGGCTCGGGGCGGAGCAGACCCGGATCGAGGGCAGCGGGCTTGGCCTCGCGCTGTCGCACGCGCTGGTGACGGCGATGGGCGGCGTGCTGACCGCCGCCAGCCGGTACGGCGTCGGCAGCGTGTTCGCGGTGGTGCTCGACGCCGTCGACGTCCGCTACCCGCATCCCGACCCGGACCAGGACCCGTTCCCGCCCGGCATCGGCGGCCGGATCCCGACCGACGCGAGCCTGCGGGTCGTGCACGTCAGCGGTGACCCGGCGACCCGCGCGCAGGTGTCCCAGACGCTCGCGCGCGCCTTCGCGGCGGACACGGTCAGCGTGCCGCGCGGCGCGCTCGCGCTCGACGCCATCGCACGGTCCGGGCCCGACCTCATCATGATCGACCAGAACCTGCCGGACACCACCGCGGCCGACCTGCTCGCCCACCTGGCCGGCGACCCGGCGGCCGCCCGCGTGCCCACGGTCGTCCTGTCCGCGGCGGACGACCCGGTCGAGGTGCTCCGCCTGCGCCAGGCCGGCGCGCGCGACGTGGTCTCCTCCCCGATGGACACCGGCGCCCTCGTCATCGCCGTCACCTCCGCGGCCGGCGCCAGCCCCACCGACTCGGCGGTCGCCCCGACCCCCGCCGCCCAGTACCCGGCCGGCAGCCAGTTCCCAGGCTGACCGGCCGCGGGCGGGCGGCGGCTGGCGGCTGGCGCTACTCGTCGCCCTCGTGGACGAACCAGATGGTGGACAGGGCGGGCAGCGTCAGGGAGGCCGACGCGGGCTGCCCGTGACAGGGATCCGTGGTGGCCAGCACCGCTCCGAGGTTGCCCTGTCCGGAGCCGCCGTAGACGGTGGCGTCGGTGTTGAGGATCTCGCGCCAGCGTCCGGGGCGGGGCAGGCCCAGCCGGTAGCCGTGGTGGGGCGCGCCGGCGAAGTTCGTGACGCAGGCGAGGACCGGCGGCGCGCCGTCCGCCGCGTCGGGGCCGGAGCCAGTGGCGTTCGGGCGCGGCGGGGCGAGCTCCCCGAAGCGCAGGAACGACAGCACGTTGCTCTCGGCGTCGTTCGCGTCGATCCAGCCGAAGCCGCTCGGGTCGTTGTCCTTGGACCACAGCGCGGCCGTCGCGCGGTAGGTCCGGTTGAGGTCGGTGACCAGACCGGCGACGCCGCGGTGGCCCGGCTCGTCGAGGTGGTGCCAGTCGAGGGTGGTCGACTCGTCCCACTCCCGGTCCTGGGCGAACTCGCAGCCCATGAACAGCAGCTGCTTGCCGGGGTGCGCCCACATGTAGGCGTAGAGCGCCCGCAGGTTCGCCAGCTGCTGCCAGCGGTCGCCCGGCAGCTTGCGCAGCAGGGAGCCCTTGCCGTGCACGACCTCGTCGTGGCTGAACGGCAGCATGTAGTTCTCGGAGTACGAGTAGACCATCGAGAATGTGACCTGGTGATGGTGGTACATCCGATAGACCGGCGCCCGGGACATGTAGTCGAGCGTGTCGTGCATCCAGCCCATGTTCCACTTGAAGCCGAACCCGAGCCCTCCCAGATGGGTCGGGCGGGTGACCCCCGGCCAGGCGGTCGACTCCTCGGCGATCATCATCACGCCCGGCACCTTGCGGTACACCGTCGCGTTGACCTCCTGCAGGAAGGCCACCGCGTCCAGGTTCTCCCGGCCGCCGTGGATGTTCGGCAGCCACTGGCCAGCCGGGCGGGAGTAGTCGAGGTAGAGCATCGAGGCGACGGCATCCACCCGCAGCCCGTCGATGTGGAACTCCTCGAACCAGTACAGCGCGTTCGCGACCAGGAAGTTGCGTACCTCGACGCGGCCGAAGTCGAAGACGAACGTGCCCCAGTCGGGGTGCTCGCCGCGCCGCGGGTCGCCGTGCTCGTAGAGCGGGGTCCCGTCGAACCGGCCGAGCGCCCAGCTGTCCCGCGGGAAGTGGGCGGGCACCCAGTCGACCAGCACCCCGATGCCGGCCTGGTGCAGCGCGTCGACCAGGTAGCGGAAGTCGTCGGGGTCGCCGAACCGTGAGGTGGGAGCGTAGTAGGCGGACACCTGGTAGCCCCAGGAGCCGCCGAACGGGTGCTCGGCGACCGGCAGGAACTCGACGTGGGTGAAGCCGGCGTCGCGGACGTACTCGACCAGCTCGGTGGCCAGCTGCCGGTAGGACAGGCCGCGGCGCCAGGAAGCCAGGTGCACCTCGTAGACGGAGACCGGCGCGGCGTGCCACGCCGTACCGGCGCGCTCGGCCATCCAGGCCTCGTCCGACCAGGTGTAGGCGGATTCGTGGACCACGCTGGCGGTCGCCGGCGGCGTCTCGGTGTGGATCGCCATCGGGTCGGCCTTCTGCCGCCACACGCCGTCGAAGCCGAGGATCTCGTACTTGTAGCGGGTGCCGGCCTCGACACCGGGGACGAACAGCTCCCAGATTCCGGTGTGGCCCAGCGAGCGCAGCGGGTAGGCCCGCCCGTCCCAGAAGTCGAAGTCGCCGACGACCCGCACACCGCGCGCGTTTGGCGCCCAGACGGCGAAGCTCACGCCACTGACATCCCGCCCGTCCTCGGCCGGGTAGCGGCGGATGTGCGCGCCCAGTACCGTCCAGAGCCGCTCATGACGGCCCTCGGCGATCAGGTGCAGGTCGATCTGCCCGACGGTCGGCAGGTAGCGGTACGGATCGTCGACGAGGTACCGGGAGTCGGGGTAGGTGACCTCCAGGCGGTAGTCGGGCACCTTCCCGCCGGGCACCGCCACGGCGAAGACCCCGCCGCTGTGCAGCCGGGCCGCCTCGTACCGGTCGTGGCCGATGACGACGGCGACGCCGACCGCGTCCGGGCGCAGGGCGCGCACGATCGTCCACTCGCCGGTCGGGTGCGCGCCCAGGATGCCGTGCGGGTCGTGGTGCCGGCCGCCGACCAGCTGGTCGAGCTCGGCGCGCGGCACGGCCACGTCCGGCGGCGGGGAGCTGGGCTGGGGCTCGGCGAGCATGGTCTCCGTGCCCGGCATGGGGCCCGGCCCGCGGCCGGGCCCCGCGTCCGACGCTGTCGACTGCTCGCGGGCCGGGCCGTCGGCCGATGGCCTGGGACGACCGTTGTTGGTGTCGATCACTGCTTCTCCCAAGCTTGTCCGGCGTGGCTCATGCCGCGGCCGACCCGGTCGGCAGCGGCGGGTGCGACTGGGTGAGGCGGCGGACCGCGCCGAGCGGGATCTCGATCCACGACGGCCGGTGCCTGGCCTCGTACAGCACCTCGTAGACGGCCTTGTCCAGCTCGAAGGCGCGCAGCGTGACCGCCTGCGCGTCGAGGTCGAGCCGGCTGCCGGCGCGGTAGCCGGCCAGGAACGCCTCCCGGTTGCGCTCTGCCCACTCGCGGGCGTGGTAGCCGAGCCCGCGCTCGCCCTCGTTCTGCCGCTCCAGCAGCATCGACTGGGCGGCGTAGTCGAACGAGCGCAGCATGCCGGCGACGTCGCGCAGCGGCGAGTCGAGCCGGCGGCGTTCGGGCACGGGCCGGGCGGGCTCGCCCTCGAAGTCGAACAGTACCCAGCCCGTGTCGGTGCGCAGCACCTGGCCCAGGTGCAGATCACCGTGTATCCGCTGGAGCGGTGGCGCCGACTCCGTCGCCGCCAGGGCGTCGAAGGCGCCGCGGGCGGCGGGCTCGAACGGGGCCAGCTCCGGCACACCGGTCAACGCCGCGTCCAGCCGGGCGTGCAGGTGGCTCGCGGTGGCCTTGAGGCTCTCGGCATCCACGGCGGCGGTCGGGAAGCAGCGGGCGAGCAGCGTGTGCACCTCGGCCGTGGCGACCCCGAGCCGCTCGGCCTCGCCGGCGAAGTCACCGCCGACCTCGTCGGCGCGCAGGTCACCCTCCGCGTAGAGGTCGCGGACGCTGGTGAGCGCCAGCTTCCAGCCCTCGGTGCCGCTGCGCAGGAACTCCTGCAGGAAGGCGAACGTGGTGACGCCCTCCGGCTCCGGCTGGCCGGGGTCGGCCAGCTCGCCGTCGAGCCAGGCGAGCGGGCGGGCGACGTGGGCGCTGCCGGCCTCGGCCAGCGCCCTGGTCACCTCGAGGTCGGGGTTCACGCCTGGCCAGAGCCGGCGGAAGACCTTGAGGATGTAGTGCTCGCCGTACACGATGGAGGTGTTCGACTGCTCGGCGCCGACCGAGTGCGCGGGCATCGCGGACAGCGGCGCGAGGGCGCGCGCGGCCAGGGTCCCGTGGCGCCGGCCGCCGGCGAGGAAGTCGAGCACGGCGGCGGCCCCGTGCGGGTCGTGCAGACCGTCGTAGACCAGGCCGGACGAGGACCTGCCTATGAGGAACCCCTCGTGACCGTAGGGGGCCTCCAGGCGGATCACGACCGGGACCTGGTAGAAGTCGGCCGGCCCGCCGTCGGCGTAGTCGACCTCCACGACCAGGTGGCGCAGCAGGTCGCTGACCGCGACGTCCTGGCGGATCCGGATCGCGGCGCCGGGGCGGCCCTTGCCCGCGAACCAGCGTTGCCTGGGCAGCCAGTCCGTCAGCAGGGACGTGAGCTCGGAGTGGTCTCGCACGGTCGACCTCCCTGGGCCATCGGCTGTCTTCGTGCCCGCAGCCGGTGGCCTTCGCATGTAGTTGTGGCCAGGGGCCGCGCTGACGACGGGGACGCGGGCCTGCCACGGCCTGGGAGCCGCGGTCCCCAGCGGCGGGCTGAGGGCCCGGGATCCCCAGGTCCCCGGGCCCGCCGGGGGGCCCCGCGGGGGGGGGGGCGGGGGGGCCGCCCGGCGGTAGGGCC
>NZ_JADWYU010000129.1:30217-39699 GCF_016786325.1 Frankia nepalensis
CCGCCAGATCGGCGGAGCCGATCTGGCGGGTCCGAGATCGGCCTCCCTGACTGATGCCCGGGCAGACCTGCGCGAACCGGGCGACAGCCGGCGGACTGGTGCGGAGAAGTGACCTTCCCATGGGTCGTCGGAGATGGGCGCTGTTCAGTTCAGTGGTTCCCCCGAGAAGGCGACCAAGACGGCGATTGTGGGCCCGACCGGAGATCGTCCTCGGGGCGATATGCCGCGGCCCACCGGGAAGCCGTCCCTCGGGCGGCGGCCACGGTGGGCCGGACCGGGGCGGCGGCACGCCGATCTGGCCTGCCGTCAACCTAACGGAGATGCCGCCCGGTAGATAGCGCTTGTTCAACTGATTTGCCCGCGCCCGAGCCCGGAGACCCACCCGTGGGCGATCGCTGCTTTGCGCGCCGCGGCGCGGGTCACGGACTGTTCGCGCCCGCCGCGGCGCCGCCGGACGTGGGTTCTACCGCGCGAACGTGCTCGCCGAGGTCAGCGCGAACCAGTAGTGGCCATGGCCGGGGAGGGTAAGCAGGTAGGGCAGCTCACCGATCGGCGGGAAATGCACCCGGCCGAGCAGCTCCACCGGAACCAGCCCCTCGAAGCGGCGCAGGTCGAGCTCCACCGGCTGGGCGAACCTGGAGAGGTTCGCGACACACAGCACGCGGTCGTCGCCGTGGGCGCGCACGTAGGCGAACACCGACGGGTTCGACGCGGCCAGCTCCTCGAACGTGCCGAGGCCGAAGACCTGGTGCCGCTTGCGCACCTCGATCATCCGCTTCGTCCAGGCGAGGAACGACGTCGACAGCCGCTGCCCGGCCTCGACGTTGAGGCCCTGGTACCCGTAGACGGGGTCCATGATCGGTGGGAGGTAGAGCCGCGCCGGGTCGGCGGTGGAGAAGCCGCCGTTGCGGTCCGGCGACCACTGCATCGGGGTGCGCACGCCGTCCCGGTCACCCAGGTAGATGTTGTCGCCCATGCCGATCTCGTCGCCGTAGTACAGCACCGGCGAACCGGGAAGCGACAGCAGCAGGGAGGTGAACAGCTCCATCTGGTCGCGGCTGTTGTCCAGCAGCGGTGCCAACCGGCGCCGGATGCCGATGTTCGCCTTCATACGCGGATCCTTCGCGTATTCGGCGTACATGTAGTCGCGCTCCTCGTCGGTCACCATCTCCAGGGTGAGCTCGTCGTGGTTGCGCAGGAAGATGCCCCACTGGCAGTTCGGTGGGATCTCCGGCGTCTGAGCCAGGATCTCCGAGATGGGGTAGCGCGACTCCCGGCGGACCGCCATGAAAATGCGCGGCATCAGCGGGAAGTGGAACGCCATGTGGCACTCGTCGTCGTTGCCGAAGTACTGCACGACGTCCGACGGCCACTGGTTCGCCTCGGCCAGCATGACCCGGTCGGCGTACTTGGAGTCGATCTCCTTGCGGACCCGGCGCAGGTACTCGTGCGTCTCCGGCAGGTTCTCGCCGTTGGTGCCGTCCCGCACGTAGAGGTAGGGCACCGCGTCGAGCCGGAAGCCGTCGATCCCGAGGTCCAGCCAGAACCGCAGGACCTCGATCATGGCGTCCTGGACGTCGGGGTTGTCGTAGTTCAGGTCCGGCTGGTGGGAGAAGAACCGGTGCCAGTAGTACTGGCCGCGCACCGAGTCCCAGGCCCAGTTGGACTTCTCGGTGTCGACGAAGATGATCCGGGCGTCAGGGTAGCGGTCGTCGGTGTCCGACCAGACGTAGAAGTCGCCGTACGGGCCGTCCGGGTCCGACCGCGACGCCTGGAACCAGGGGTGCTGGTCGGAGGTGTGGTTCATCACCAGGTCGGCGACGATCCGGATGCCGCGCTTGTGGGCCTGGTCGACCAGCTCGACGAAGTCCCCGAGGTCCCCGAACTCCGGCAGGATCCGGAAGTAGTCGGAGATGTCGTAGCCGCCGTCCTTGAGCGGCGACTCGTAGATCGGCAGCAGCCACAGGCAGTCGACGCCCAGCCACTGCAGATAGTCGAGCTTGCCGATCAGGCCGCGGATGTCACCGGTGCCGTCGCCGTTGGAGTCGGCGAAGCCCCGGATGAGCACCTCGTAGAAGACCGCCCGCTGGTACCACAGCGGGTCGCGGGAAAGCCGGTCGCCGACCAGCGGCTCGACGCCGGTCTCCGTGCCCAGCGGCTCCTCGGCCGACGTTCCCCGGTGCTCGCTCGTTCCCCGGTGCTCGCCCGTCCCCGGGTGTTCGCCCGTGCCTGTCCCCCCGTCGGCGGTCATGGCCGCCGGACCAGCGTGAACACGTGGGCGGGTTCGACGAACGGGTCGAGCCGGACGTAGTTCTCCTGGCCCCACGTGTAGGTGGCGCCGGTGATCTCGTCCCGGACGTCGAAGGTGTCCCACCACTCCAGGCCGAGGGCGGGCATGTCAAGTCGCACGGTTGACTCCCGGGCAGCATGCGGGTCGAGGTTGACGACGACGATCACCACGTCCGCGTCCGGTCCGGTCCCGGAGCGCTTCGAGTAGGCGATGACCTCGTTGCCATCCGCGTGGTGAATGCTCAGGTTGCGCAGCCAGCGCAGCGCCGGGTGGGCGCGCCGGACGGCGTTGAGCCGGCCCAGGTAGGGCGCCAGCGACGCCCCGGCCCGCTCCGCCGCCGCCCAGTCGCGCGGGCGGTACTGGTATTTCTCGGAGTCGAGGTACTCCTCGCTGCCCGGGCGCACCGGAACGCGCTCGTAGAGCTCGTAGCCGGCGTACACGCCCCAGGTGGGCGAGAGCGTGGCCGCCAGCGCCGCGCGGATCTTGAAGGCGGGCTGCCCGCCGTGCTGGAGGTACTCGGACAGGATGTCCGGGGTGTTCACGAAGAAGTTGGGCCGCATGTAGTGCGCGCCCTCGACCAGCTCGCGGGCGTACTCCTCGAGCTCCCACTTCACGTTGCGCCAGGTGAAGTAGGTGTACGACTGGGTGAAGCCCACCTTGGCCAGCGTGTGCATCATCGCCGGTCGGGTGAACGCCTCCGCGAGGAAGAGGACGTCCGGCTCGGTCGACTTCACCTCGCGGATGAGCCACTCCCAGAACTCGACCGGCTTCGTGTGCGGGTTGTCCACCCGGAAGATCCGCACCCCGTGGGCGGTCCAGTGCCGGACCACCCGCAGGATCTCGTGGTAGATGCCGGCCGGGTCCTCGTCGAAGTTCAGCGGGTAGATGTCCTGGTACTTCTTCGGTGGGTTCTCGGCATAGGCGATCGAGCCGTCGCTGCGGACCGTGAACCATTCCGGGTGCCGCTTGGCCCAGGGATGGTCCGGGGCGCACTGCAGCGCGAGGTCGAGCGCCACCTCCATGCCCAGCGAGCGGGCGCGGGCGACGAACGTGTCGAAGTCCTCGATCGTCCCCAGGTCCGGGTGCACGGCGTCGTGCCCGCCGTGCTCGCTGCCGATCGCCCACGGCGAGCCGGGGTCGTCCGGTCCCGCGACCAGGGTGTTGTTGGGGCCCTTGCGGTTCACCTCGCCGATCGGGTGGATCGGCGGCAGGTAGACGACGTCGAAGCCCAGGTCGGCGATCGCCGGCAGGCGCTCGGCCGCGGTCAGGAACGTCCCCGAGCGCGGCGGGTCGAGCGACGCGCCCTCCGAGCGGGGGAAGAGCTCGTACCAGCTGCCGAAGAGCGCCCGCTCGCGGTCCACCCACACCCGGTGCAGCGGCGACCGGGTCACCAGCTCGCGCAGCGGATGGCGTTCGAGGAGCTCGGCGAGCTCGGGGGAGCACGCCGGCGCGATCCGCTGGTGCGCGTCCTCGATCGAGTCGTCGCGGAGCCTGGCCGCGGCGTGCGCGACCATGGCGCGGCCGCCTTCTGGCACGCCGGGCAGCGCGCGCAGCAGCAGCCGCGCGCCGTCCTCGAAGTCCACGGCGAGCTCGTCGGTGGTCTGCCCGGCGCCGACCTTGAGCTCGATGCCGTGCACCCAGGTCGCGACGGGATCCGCCCACGCTTCTATCCGGAAGCCCCATAGCCCCTCGGCGGTCACCGTGAGGTCGGCTTCGTAGCGGTCAGTTCCGGCGGCCATCAGCCGCATCCGGGTGAACTGAGTGCCGAGCCCGTCTGGGCCAGTCAGCACCGCGTTCACCCCGATGAGGTCGTGACCTTCCCGAAACACGGTTGCGCCCACGGTGATGGATTCCCCGATCACCGCGCGCGACGGCCAGCGGCCACACGAGACGGCCGGAGTCACGTCGGAGATGACTACCCGGCCTACTGAACGTCCGATCATCGCGTCGACCTTATCCAGACGGACCACCCCCCAATGATCCGCCTCCTAGATGGCAAATGGCGATACCCCAACGTGAACTGCGCGCGACCACGGGACGCCCCCATGTGGTGGGGCGGGAGTGCCCGCACTGGGCGACTTCGCCCCTTCCGGCTGCCCGGCCTGTGCTGGATGTTCCCAGGTTGGGTCGGCGAAACCTTCGTCTCTGGCGGTGCCCTGGCATCCATCCCGCGGCCCGGCTGCCCGATCGTGCCGGTGGCCTGCGGCGACATCGCCTCGTTAACGCGCGTGACACGCCGAGCTTCCGGCCGGCCCGGGGTGGCCACCTGGCCGGTCCCGTTCCTCGGGGCTCCCGCCAGGGGCCGGGCCGCGCGGGCCGGAGGCGGTCCGGGCGGGCCGGTCTCCGGGACGAATCATGGCGTCGGCCGCGAATACGTCATCGGTGTGACAAATAATGATCTCCCGCGCGAGTGCCGCCGGCGACGGCCCGCCCTGAAGTGGTGAGGCTTCCGTGATTCGCGGCGGGTTCTGGCGCCGCGTGCCCGGCCATGCCGGGCGCGCCGGTCGGACGGCGCTCGAGGCGCCGATTTGGGAATCTTCACTGGCGCGCCGCCCGCGTTGGGAACTTCCAGAGCGGCATCATTCGTATGGCTCCTGGAAGGCCCGGTCGATGCCGGCCAGCCCGGCGAGCGTCCGGCCAACCCGATATGGGTCACCGCCGGGCCTCGCGTGTCGGGTTGGCGACACACGGTGCTGGTCCGGTACGCCCACGTATGGGCAGTAGGCTGCCGGTCGCACCGGCAGCGAGCCGGGGTGAGGGTGCTCGGGGCGCCGAAGCCCCGTCCGCCACGGACAGCGGGAGGAACAGACAGTGGGAGTCAGCCTCAGCAAGGGTGGCAACGTTTCGTTGTCGAAGGAGGCGCCCGGCCTCACCAACATCGTCGTCGGCCTTGGCTGGGACGCCCGGACGACGACCGGCAGCGACTTCGACCTGGACGCGAGCGCGATCGCCTGCCGCGCCGACGGCCGGGTGCTCTCGGACCAGTACTTCATCTTCTTCAACAACCTGCGCAGCCCGGACGGCGCGATCGAGCACCAGGGCGACAACCTCACCGGTGAGGGCGAGGGCGACGACGAGCAGGTGAGCATCAACCTGACCAACCTGCCGACGGAGATCGACAAGATCGTCTTCCCGGTCTCCATCTACGACGCGGAGGCGCGGCAGCAGAGCTTCGGCCAGGTGCGCAACGCCTTCATCCGGATCGCCAACGGGACCGGCGGCGCGGAGATCGCCCGCTACGACCTGTCCGAGGACGCCTCGACCGAGACCGCGATGATCTTCGGTGAGGTGTACCGGCACGGCGCCGACTGGAAGTTCCGCGCGGTCGGCCAGGGCTACGCGACCGGCCTGCGCGGCATCGCGCAGGACTACGGCGTCAACGTCTGACGGCGTCAACGTCCGAAGGCGTCAGCGTCTGAAGGCGTGGGCGTCTGACGGTGTCGGCGTCTGACGGCATCGACGGCGCGGGGCCGCCGACGCTCACCGGCGTCGACGGTTTGCGTGGAGGCGGCGGGCTCCGGCCCGTCGCCTCGGGGGTGGCGCCGCGGTGGCCCGTGGCGCTCGCCCAGGGCGATCCCGGCCCCGGGCGTCGCGCCCGGCGTGACCGGGCTGAACGCGGGGCGTCCGAAACAGCTGAAATGAGGGCTGAACGCGGGTCTGGCCGGATCTGGCTGGGTGGCGGCTCGGGTGAGGCGGTGATTGTTGGAACCGTGTCACCCGTTTGTCACCTTTGTCCGTCGTAGGGCTGGCTAGGATGCCCAGAACCGCGCATGCTCCCCGAGTGCGTCACCGGTCGTTCGTCCGGTGGTCTCGCCCACCGGCGTCCCTTGACGCCGCCGGGCGCCCACCAGCGGCCGGAACTCGAGGCGAGCGCGGTCGACGGCGGCGCCGGACAACGGCGGTGCGGCGGACTCCGGCGGACCGGAGCTGTGGCGCCACGGCGACCGCTGGCCATGTCTCTCTACCGGTCCGCGGAGGTGCTGGTCCTGGTGCACATCTTGCGGATCTTCGGCTGGTCGTTCGCGATCACCGCCGTCGGCGTCGCGCTCGCCGGCGTGATCGGCGGCGGCGAGGCCGCCGCCATCGTGGCGATCCTGGCAGTCCTGGAGATCAGCCTCTCGTTCGACAACGCGGTCATCAACGCGACGATCCTGCGCCGGATGAGCCTGGTCTGGCAGCGGCTGTTCCTGACGGTCGGCATCCTCATCGCCGTCTTCGGCATGCGGCTGATCTTCCCGATCGTCGTGGTCGCGCTGACCGCGCACCTGGGCCCGATCGACGTCATCGACCTCGCGGTGAACTCCGACAAGGTGATCGACGGTGGCACCTACGCGGACAAGCTGCACGAGGCCCACCCGGCGATCGCGGCCTTCGGCGGCATCTTCCTCTTCATGATCTTCCTGGACTTCATGTTCGACCCGGAGCGGGACGTCCAGTGGCTTCGCTGGATCGAGGAGCCGCTGCGCAAGATCGGGCAGCTCGACGTCGTGCCGGTCGTCCTCGCGCTCGCCGCGCTGCTGGTCGTCGGCGAGACCATCGCCGGGGACGACTCCGCGCAGGTCTTCGCCGCGGGCGTCGCGGGTCTGGCCACCTACCTGGCGGTGCGCGGGCTCGGTGAGTTCTTCGAGTCCCGCGGCATCGGCGCCGAGGAGGACGAGGACGAGGACTCGGAGGGCGCCGCCGCGCCCGCCACGGCAGCGGCCACGACCGCGCCCGCCGGCGGTGGCAACCAGCTGGTGCTCGCCACCGGCAAGGCCGCGTTCTTCCTCTTCCTCTACCTCGAGGTCCTGGACGCGTCGTTCTCGTTCGACGGCGTCGTCGGCGCGTTCGCCATCTCGCAGAACATCTTCATCATCGCCGCCGGTCTGGGTATCGGCGCGATGTACATCCGGTCGATCACCGTCTACCTGGTCCGGCGGGGCACGCTGCAGGAGTACGTGTTCCTGGAGCACGGCGCCCACTACGCGATCGGCGCGCTGGCCGTCATCCTGGCCCTGACGATCAAGTGGGAAGTTCCCGAGATCATCACCGGCCTGGTCGGCGTCGGCTTCATCGGCGTGGCCCTGCTGTCGTCGATCCGACACCGCAACGCCCGCCGAAACGGCGCCGAGCCCGACGAAGAGGAGGCCCCGGAGCCCGTCGGCGCGAAATCCTGACGGTGGTGTGGCCGCGGCTCGGCAAGAACGACGGCAAATCGTTCTGAGCCGCGGTATTCCACCGCATCTACCGCTGTGCAGAATGGTCAACGGGATCGTCGGGCCGGTGTTGGCCGACCGTGAGCGGCCGCCTGACCGGTTCGCCCCGTCCGCGGGGCGCACCGGTCGGCGCCGGCGGACGGACTGTCAGTCCGAGGGGGGCGACGACCCCGGATTCTCCCCCAATCCCGGCACGCCGCCGCGGAAAAGACCGCGAAGGAGCGGACATGGCAATCGACTACTCGAAGCGTCCCAGCAGCACGCCCGGTGCCGCGCCCGGCGCCGCGCCCGGCGTGTCCCTGAGCAAGGTCACCCTCACCAAGTCCGCGCCCAGCGTCTCGCTGTCCAAGCAGGGCGGCGGCGGTCGGCTGCACGTCAACCTGAACTGGAACCAGGGAGGCCAGCAGAAGGGCGGCTTCCTCAAGCGCGTCATGGGCTCGGGCGGCGTCGACCTGGACCTCGCGGCCATGTGGGAGCTGTCCACCGGTCACAAGGGCGTGGTCCAGGCACTGGGCAACGCCTTCGGGGACTTTGACAACCCGCCGTTCATCAAGCTCGACGCGGACGACCGGACCGGTGCCACCGCCGGCGGCGAGAACATCCACGTCAACCTCGCCCAGGCGGCCTACATCCGCCGGATCCTGATCTTCGCGTTCATCTACGAGGGCGTTCCGTCGTGGGACCAGGCGGACGCGGTCGTGACGCTGACCCCCGCGCAGGGCGCGCCCATCGAGGTCCGCCTGGACGAGCGGGCCGGCGGCAAGCGCATGTGCGCCGTCGCGCTGCTCACGAACAACGGCTCGAACGACTTCACCGTCAGCCGGGAGGTCCGTTACGTGAGCGGGCACCGCGAGCTCGACACCCTGTACAACTGGGGCCTCAACTGGACCCCGGGCCGCAAGTGACCGAGCCGCAGTCCCGTCGTCGCCGCGAGCGCTCCAGCCGCTGGTTTCCCGGGCTGGAGCCGCTCGGTCCGTCCCGTCCGGGCCAGGGCCCTGGGCCGGACGGCGACGGCGCCGGGCTCCCCACCGCGGGGGGCCCGGGCGGCGCGCCCACGTCGCCGCCGACCATGCCGGTGCCGGTCACCCCGCCGGAGGGAGTCCGCGGGGTGCCCGCCGGCGCGGACGCCTCGAACCCGCGGGGGACGGCCACCAGGCTCCCCGGCGTGGCCGGCCGGACAGGCGGCGCGATCGACGGACTGCCGCCGTTCGAGGCCGGGCCGTTCGACTCCTATGACGGCTACGACCCGGCGGGTGACCCGACGTCGGAGGTCACGGACTGGACGACCTCCACCGCTCGGCAGGCCTCCCGGACCGGCTTCCAGACCCCCGCGAACGGCGTCGCCGATCGGGCGGGGACCCAGGATCCGGGTATCCCGGGCCCGCCGACCCGCGGGCAGACCCCGCCGCACGGTGTCGACCGTCCGGCGAACACGCCGCCTGGGCTCGCCGTCGGCCAGCAGCCGCCGGGGGTGTCCGGTGACCTGGCAGAGGAGCTCGCCGCCATGGCGCGCCGCCTCGACGAGCTGACGCGGCTGCGTCGACACGACGTGGAGCTGGTCGACCGGCTCCATGAGGAGAACACCAGGCTGCGCCAGGGCGAGCTGACCGAGGCGATGGGCCCGCTGCTGCGCGGCCTGATCCGGCTGCACGACCAGATGTCGAGCCTCGGCGCGGACGACCCGCAGAGCGTCGCCGGCATCCTGCGCAAGCAGCTGCTGCAGGTGCTGGACATCTCCGCCGACGTGCGGCCCTACATCGCGGTGCCAGGCAGCCCGTTCGACCCCGCCCGTCACCTCGCGCTGCGCGGCGTCGGCACCGACGAGCCCGGCCGCGACCGCACGATCGCCCGCGGGGTGCGGCCCGGTTTCGTGCGCGGCCAGTCGACCGTGCTGCGCCCCGCCGAGGCCGAGGTCTACCGCCACCGGTAAGGCCGGGGCGCGGAGCGCCCCGGCCGTCGGGGGCGGGGCGCCCCCGCCCTGGGGGGGGGGGCGGGCC
>NZ_JADWYU010000184.1:0-7904 GCF_016786325.1 Frankia nepalensis
TTTTTTTTTACCCCCCCCCCCCCGCGCCCCCCCCGGGGGGGGGGGGGGGGGGGGGGGGGGGGGGGGGGGGGGGGGGGGGCCGCCCCCCCCCCCCCCCCCCGCCGCTGCCCGCCCGGGCCTGCCTGGGCCCGGGGTGGCGGATCAGGAGACGGGCTTGGTCAGGTCATAGACGGTCTGACCGCCGACGGTGATCGCGGTGAAGTTCTCCGTGACCCAGCTGGAGATCTCGCTGGCCGCCCCGCTACCACCGGGGCCACCGAAGCCGCCCGGGCCGGCGAAGCCGCCACCGCCGTCGCTGGCACCGTCGCCGTTCGCGGCACCATCGCCGTTCGTGACGCCGTCGCCGTTCGCCGCGTCGCCGCCGGAGCCGCCACCGGGTCCGCCGGAGCCGCCGCCGCCGATGTAGTAGTGGATGGCGCCGTCGGCGACGTACTGCTTGAACTGCTCGAGTGTGATCGCCGGGTCGCCACCGCTGAAGCCACCCATCGCCATGACCGGTATGCCGTCGGTGGCCAGCTCCAGCGAGGCCGCGGACTGCGCGCTGGCGACCGCCGCAACCCAGCGATAGCCGTCCGCGCCGGACCGCAGGAGCTCGGCCAGCTCGCTGTTGGCCTCGCCCTCCATGCCCATGCCACCGCCGAAGCCG
Source organism: Frankia nepalensis (assembly GCF_016786325.1). Lineage (GTDB taxonomy): Bacteria > Actinomycetota > Actinomycetes > Frankiales > Frankiaceae > Pseudofrankia > Pseudofrankia nepalensis. Next base: position 647 of record NZ_JADWYU010000184.1, read on the forward strand.
CGGCCCGTGCCACCCTGGTCGGCCAGGCCGGCCGGGTCCTCGGCCGTCGCCTGCCCGTCGGCGCCTCCCTGGCCATCGCCGTTCGCCTGGCCACCGGGGCCGGCGAAGCCGCCGAGCACCGCGTCGCCGCCCTGCCCGCCAGGGAAGCCGCCCATGCCGCCGACCGATGAGGGACCCGCGAGCGGAATGGAACCGGTGTGCGGGTTGGCCGCGGTCTCGACGGCGTAGGCCGCCGGCGCGGCGAGCGTGCCGAACGCGGCCGTGGCCAGGGCCAGCACCGCGACCGCGCGGCGCGGCGGCGCCAGACGCCGGCCGCGCGCCCGCCGGCCGCCGGCCGCGGACGTCCGCTCGCCTTCCGGTGCCGCGCCGTGGCCCGGCGTCTGGTCACCGTCCGGTGCCGTGGCCTCAGCCGGCGTCGGGTCCTCGGCCGCCGAGGGCTCCGGACGCGCCGGCCGCCACACGAGCAGCAGCGCGGCGGCGACGAGGCCGGACAGCAGCACCGGGATCCGCAGCCAGCTCTGCCAGTCCACCCGGCCGAGCAGGACGTAGCTCCAGACGGCCGTGACGCCGACGCTCGCGGCGAGCAGGACCCGGCTGGCGATCTCCTCCCGGGACCGCCACAGCTCGCGCGCGCCGAGGCCGATCGTCGCGGCGACCGCGGGCGCCAGCGCGACCGTGTAGTACTCGTGGACGATGCCTTCCATGTAGCTGAAGACGGCGGCGGTCACCAGCAGCCAGCCGCCCCAGAGCACCAGCGCGGCCCGGGTCCGGTCGGTGCGCCCGGCCCGCCGGGTCGCCCACAGCCCGCCGACCAGGAGGATCAGCGCGGCGGGCAGCAGCCAGGAGATCTGGGAGGCGAAGCTCCCGTTGAACAGCCGGTCGAGGCCCACGGCCCCGCCGAACCCACCGCCCGGCCCGCCACGGAGCGCGCCGCCGCCGGGCAGGCCGCCGGTGACGGCTTCCGCCCCGGCCGGCATGCCGCCGGGGAACCCACCGGTTCCGCCAGTTCCGCCGGCCGGCAGCCCGCCCTGCCCGAGGAGCGCGCCGTACCCGCCCGCCCCGGTCGAGCCCGAGGAGGCCATCCCGGGCACCATGCCGGTCAGCCCCTCCGCGGCCTGGCCGCCCGGGCCCCCGCCACCGGGGCCGCCTTCCTCACCGAAGATCCGCCCGAGGCCGTTGTAGCCGAAGGCCAGCTCGAGCGCGCTGTTGTTCTCGGAGCCGCCGATGTACGGGCGGGAGCTCTTCGGCCACAGCTCGACGGCCAGGATCCACCAGCCGGCGCCGACGACCACTCCGGCGGCGCCCGTGAGAACGTGCCCGATCCGGGCCAGCGGCCGTGTCGGCGCCGCGATCAGGTAGGCCAGCGCGAACGCCGGCAGCACCAGGAACGCCTGCAGCATCTTCGTCAGGAACCCGAACCCGATGACCACACCCGCGACCGCGAGCCACCGCCACGAGGCGGCCTCGACGGCCCGCGTCACGCAGTAGGCCCCGAGGACGAGCAGCAGCACGAGCAGCGCGTCCGGGTTGTTGAACCGGAACATCAGGACCGCGACCGGGGTCAGCGCGCACAGCGCCCCGACGAGCAGGCCGACGGCTGGCCCGGAGACCCGGCGCACCGTCGCGTAGAGCAGCCCGACGGTGGCGACGCCGCACAGCGCGTTCGGCGCGAGCATGCTCCCGTTCGAGAAGCCGAACACCCGGCCGGACAGCGCCATTATCCACAGCGACGCCGGCGGCTTGTCGACGGTGATGTAGTTCGACGAGTCGAGCGAGCCGAAGAACAGCGCCTTCCAGCTCTGGGTGCCGGCCTGCACGGCGGCGGCGTAGTAGCTGTTCGCCCATCCAGAGGCGCCCAGGCCCCACAGATACAGGACGGCGGTGGCGGCGAGCAGGAGGAGCACGGCGGGCCGCGCCCACCGGGGATCGTCCGGCCGCCCGCGGACCAGCCGCCTCGGCCAGCCCCGCCAGCCCGACTGCCCTGCGCGCGCGCGGCGCGCGGCGCGCGTGCCGAAGCCGTCGCCGGATTCACCGTCCGGCGCGGGGTCGGCGACGGGCGGGAGACCCGATCCCCGCCGGCCGGGCATGGTGTCGAGGACGTCAACCGTGCCCGCCCGGCCTCGAGCCGCGGCGTACGCGGGGTCAGCCGCGTGCGCGTCGGCGCCAGCGGCGCCCGCCGTGCCAGCGGCGCCCGCCGTGCCAGCGGCGCCCGCCGTGCCAGCGGCGCTCGCCGTGCCAGCGGCGCTCGCCGTGCCAGCGGCGCTCGCCGTGGTCCGGCCCGGGTCCTCGGATGCCGGGCCGGAGGCGTGGCCGGGCTGGTAGGCGGGGACGCCCCAGGCGCCCGCGTCGGCGGTCACGAGCCGCTCCCCGCGGTCCGCGGGCGGACGATGGCGCCCGCGGGGCGAGCCGGCGAGGCGGCGCCGAAGCGGGCGCGCAGCTCCTGGGTCGGCAGCCGGCCGCTCGCCAGCCCCCACCCGACCCGGGCCACGCCGCGCAGGTCGGCGAGCGCCGTGGGGACGATGTCCACCCGGCTGTCCGGGTCGTCCACCCAGTCGACCGGCACCTCGTGGATCCGCAGCCCCGACCGCTCCGCCAGCACCAGCAGCTCGGTGTCGAAGAACCAGCCGTTGTCGGCCACCAGCGGCAGCAGCTCACGCGCCGCGTCGCGGCGGATCGCCTTGAAGCCGCACTGCGCGTCGGAGAACCGCACCCGCAGCGTCACCCGCAGCAGCCGGTTGTAGCAACGGGAGATCACCGTCCGCTTCGGGCCGCGCACCACCCGCGCACCGGGCGCCAGCCGGCTGCCGATCGCGAGCTGCGAGTGCCCCGACAGCAACGGCGCCACCAGCGGCAGGAACGCGCCGAGGCCGGTCGACAGGTCGACGTCCATGTAGGCGAGCACCGGCGCCCGCGAGATTCCCCAGGCGGCGCGCAGCGCCCGGCCGCGGCCCTTGTCCCCCAGGTGCAGCACGAACACCTCGGGAATGCGGTCGCTCAGCTCGTGCGCGATCTCGAGCGTCCGGTCCGTGCTGGCGTTGTCCGCGATCGTGATCTGGAAAGGATAGGGAAACGTGTCGCCGAGATGTCGGTGAAGGCGCTCGACACACGGCCGCAGGTCGTTTTCCTCGTTGTAGACCGGGATCACCACGTCCAGCAGGGGACGTCGGCCCGGCGAGGCCGTTCGAGCGGGAATGTGCTCAACCTGCGCGGCGGAACCGCTCGGCGGGCGGGTCGTCGTGGTCATGAATCCAGCGTGCGCGGCCGGGCTGTGCGGTCGGTTGCGGTTTACTGTGAGCCCGCTGTGAATACGCCGGGAGCCGGCCGCGGCGAGCGGGCCGAACGAGTCGCGGGCCGGTCGACGGCCGCCGGACTCGCCGCCGTGACCGGGTCCACCGTATCCATTTCGTCGGAATGGTCGGCGCGGTCCAGCCCGTCCGGGTTCACCTCGTCCGGCGTGCCCGGGCTGTCCGCCGGGATCAGCGGAAGGGTGACGGTGAACGCGGTGCGGCCGGGAACGCTTGTCACGGCGATCCGGCCGGCGTGGGCCTCGACGACGGCGGCGACGATTGCCAGCCCGAGGCCGGTGCTGCCAGCGGCGCGAGAACGCGAAGAGTCGCCGCGCGCGAACCTTTCAAAGATATTGGGCAGCAGTTCCGGCGAAATTCCCGGCCCATTGTCGATGACCGATAGATGGAGCTCTCCGGCCGAGGCCGACCGACCGGTCACGCCCCCGGGCGTGGGGCACACCTCCAGCGCCACCGTGACCGAGGTGCCCGGCGGGGTGTGGGCGCGGGCGTTGGCCAGCAGGTTGGCGAGCACCTGGTGCAGCCGGGCCGCGTCGCCGCGGACGGTCACCGGTTCGGCCGGCAGGTTCAGGCTGAAGCGGTGCCCGGGCGCGGCGATGTGCGCGTCGCTGACCACGTCCACGACGAGCCGGGACAGGTCGACACAGCCGTGCTCCAGCGGGCGGCCCGAATCGAGCCGGGCCAGCAGCAGCAGGTCCTCCACGAGCGTCGTCATCCGCCTGGTCTCGGACTCGACGCGACGCAGCGCGTAGGCGACGTCCGGTGGCACCTGGTCGCCGATCCGGCGCGTCAGCTGCGCGTACCCGCTGATCGCGGCCAGCGGGGTGCGCAGCTCGTGGCTCGCGTCGGCGACGAACTGGCGGACCCGGGTCTCGCTGGCGTGCCGGGCGGCGAGCGCCGCGGCGACGTGGCCCAGCATGTGGTTCAGCGCGGCGCCGACCTGGCCGACCTCGGTCCGCGGGTCGGTGTCGACCCGCGGGACGCGGACCCGCAGGGTCACCTCGCCGCGGTCCAGCGGAAGTTCGGCGACCGTGGCGGCGGTGGCGGCGACCCGCCGCAGCGGGCGAAGCGTCCGCCGGACCGTCACCGCGCCGACGACGCCGAGGAGCAGGACGCCGCCACCCGCGACGCAGCCCGCGATGAGGAGCAGCCGGTTGACGGTGGCGTCGACCTCGGCGAGCGAGAGACCGCTGACGACGACCACGTCCTCGCCGCCGGTGTCTCCACCGCCGATGTCCCGGCCGTCGATCCGCGTGGCCGTCACCCGGTAGTCCCCAAGGCCGCCGAGGGCGATGGTGCGGGGGACCCCGTCGGCCGGCAGGGCGGCGAGCCTGTCCGCGAGGTCGGCGGCCAGCCCCGTGGTGACGCTGGTCGCCTCCAGGACCATGGCGTCCTGCACCCGGCCGTCGACGACCCGGGCCGCGACGGTGCCAAACGACTGGTTGGGCTGCCAGAGGAGGAACTCCTCCGGCGTCCCCTGCCACGAGGGCGTGCCCGTAGCCCCCGGCCCGGCGGGGAGGGCGGGCGGCCCGTAGCGCGGCAGCCCGGTGCCGGATCCGGGTTCCGGGTCAGGACGCTGGTCCGTGCCGCCCATCGCCTCGACGAGCACCGTCGGCGGGGGCCTTCGCCACCGGTCGTCTACCGCGCGCAGCCGGCCGTCGACCTGGTGGACGAGGTAGGAGCGCAGCTCCAGGGCGGACACCCCGACGATCACCGCCGACACGGCCGTCAGCAGCAGGAGCAGCAACGCGAGCAGCCGCGTCCGCAGCGACCACAGCCAGGGCGCGAGCACGCGGCGACGCGCGGGCGGCAGGGATCCCCCGCCGGACCCGCCGGACCCGCGACGGCCCGAGCTCCGGCGGCCGAAGCTCCAGCGGGATCGGCGCCCGGGTCCCCGCCGGGCCTGCCGGGCCCGCCCCGCCGGTCCGGTGGGGCCGCCGGGAGGCCGGCGATCCGGCTGGCTCGGCGGAAGGCCTGGATCGGCGGGCACGGATCCAGGGGAGGGCCGGTGGGAGGCACCGGCCGCGGGCGCGCTCACCCGGGGTTCGCCCCGTTCACCGGGCGCAGGACGTAGCCGGCGCCACGCATCGTGTGGATCATCGGCTGGCGGCCGGCGTCGATCTTCTTGCGCAGGTATGAGACGTAGAGCTCGACGACGTTCGCCTGGCCGCCGAAGTCGTAGTTCCAGACGCGATCCAGGATCTGGGCCTTGCTGAGCACCCGACGCGGGTTACGCATGAAGTAGCGCAGCAGCTCGAACTCCGTCGCCGTCAGGTGGATCTCGGTGCCGTCGCGGTAGACCTCGCGGCTGTCCTCGTCCAGGCTGAGATCACCGACGGTGAGGACGTTGCGCCGGGCCGCGGCGACGGTTCCGTGCACGCGCCGCATCAGCCCCCGCAGGCGGGCGGCGAGCTCCTCGATGCTGAACGGCTTGGTCACGTAGTCGTCGCCGCCCGCGGTCAGCCCCAGCACCCGGTCCTCGACGGCGTCCTTCGCGGTCAGGAACAGCACCGGGATGTCATGCCGCACCGCGCGCATCCCGCGCAGCACCGACAGCCCGTCCATGTCGGGCAGCATGATGTCGAGCACCACGGCGTCCGGCTGGAACTCCTCGACCAGCCGGAGCGCGGCGCCGCCGGTCGCGGCGGACGCGACCTCCCAGCCCTCGTAGCGCAGCGCCATCGTCAGCAGGTCGGCCAGCACCGCCTCGTCGTCCACCACCAGGACCCGCAGCGCTCGCCCGTCCGCCGTCCGCGGCTCGAAGGTGGACCCGCGCGCCCCGCGCGGCGCCACCGGCTCCCGTGAGACGGCCACGCTGGTGGCGGCGGGCAACATGCCAGGCGCCCCGGGCAACGTGCCAGGCGCCCCGGACATGCTGTCGGCCGCGCCGCCCTGGACGCGGGGAGCGAACGTCGAATCACGCCATGCCGCCATGCCTACTATCGTTCCTTCACCGGCTGTGTAGATCCTGAGTCTTTCCTGTGAAAAGGCTAGGTGTCCTGGAGCCGGGTAGGCACGTGACGTCGGATCCGTCGCTCCCCAGGGGAACCTTCGCTTCGCGGGGTTCGTGGGGGGACCCCCCGCTTCACGGGCGACAGTCCTCGGGTGGCCGCCTACCATCGGGGCAGTGAGCTTCGTCGATCGCTATGGGCCCTGGGCCGTGGTCGCCGGCGCGTCCGAGGGAGTCGGGGCCTCGGCCGCCCGTCTGCTCGGCGAACGGGGCATCAACATCGTACTTGTCTCCCGCAGGGCGGAGGCCTTGCGGGAGGTCGCGGAAAGTGTCCCCAGCGCGACGCGAACCGTCGCGCTCGACCTCAGCCTGCCCGACGCCGCCGGCCGGCTCGCGCACGCGACGGCGGACCTGGACGTGGGCCTGCTGATCTACAACGCGGGCGCCGATCCCAACCCGTCCGCGTTCCTCGACCAGCCGGTGGAGAACGCCCAGAGCCTGGTGGCGCGCAACTGCGTGACCGTTCTCGGCGCCGCGCACCACTTCGCCGGGCTGATGGTGAAGCGGGGCAGCGGCGGCCTGGTGCTGGTCAGCTCCGGAGCGGCCTGGGCCGGCGGCGCGCACCTCGCCGCCTACGGCGCGTCGAAGGCGTTCGACCTGATTCTCGCGGAATCCCTGTGGGCCGAGCTGGGACCTCAGGGCGTCGACGTGCTCGCGATGGTGCTCGGGCGGACCGACACGCCCGCCTACCGCCGGGTGTTGGCGGGCCGCGAGATCGATGGGCTCGCCGACCCGGACGACGTCGCCCGCGACATGCTCGACAACCTCGCGAACGGGCCGACGTTCCCGCCCGACCCGTCCCCGCTCGGCGCGCTGCCCCGCCGGCAGGCCGTCGAGCTGATGAGCAGGGGCGCCGCGTCCAGCACCTGACCCCCCGCCCCCGCTCCGCCTCGCGGCACGTCTTTCGGCTCGAGGCCGGGCGCCCCCAGGGGGGTAAACAAAA
>NZ_JADWYU010000184.1:7914-39461 GCF_016786325.1 Frankia nepalensis
CGCGCCGGCGCGGCGGGGGCGCCCGCCCGGCGGGCGCCGATCAAGACCCACGGGAAGGGCCGCGACGGTGGACCGCGGCCTAGCGGCTGGACCGCCGCCTAGCCGCGGACCGCGGCGGTGCCGATGACCGCGGTCGTCGGCTGCTTGGACCCGCCCTTGGGCTCGACCGTGACCTTGACCGAGTCCACCGAGTCCTTGTCCGCCCTCATCTGAAGAACCCGCTCGGCCTGGCCCGCCGTGCCATCCACCAGCCCAGCGGACTTGACGCCGTCGGGGGTCGACATCCACAGCTGGTAGACCCGTCCTTCGGGCAGCGGCGGCAGGTCCCGGACCGCGACGTACAGGCGGTCGCCGAACGGAATGACCGCGATGCTGCCGCCGCCGGTCATCGGCTGCGCCGAGCGGGCAGCCGCCGCGGACACCACCGTGGTGAGCTCCGCCGTCCGCGACCGTTCCGCCGCGAGCTGGTTGCGCTGGTCGACCGTCTGCGCGCCGACGACGCCGAGGCCGGCGAGCGCGATGACGGCGGCGACGCTGGCGGCGATCGAGTAGATGGTCAGCCGGCGCTGCCGCCTGTTGCCGGGGCTGTCCCGCTCCGGCAGCACTGGCGGCAGCTGGCGGGTCTGGCCGACCAGGTGCAGCACGGCGCCCCGCAGCGCCGGCGGCGGCGTCTCCGGCACGGCCTCGCCGAGAATGGCCGCGACGGCGCGGAACTCGGCGACCTCACGGGTGCAGGTCGGGCAGTCCGCGAGGTGCGTCTCCACCTCGGCCCGGTCGCGCGGGTCCAGGGAGTCCAGCACGTAGGCGCCCGTGAGGCTGTGCGCCTCTGGCGACAGCGATGTCATGCCCCCACCCCCAGGCAGTCGCGAAGACGGATCAGGCCGTCTCGCATCCGAGTCTTGACTGTGGGAACCGGGGTCGACAGCAGGTGCGCGACCTCCCGGTAGGTGTGTCCGTTGTAGTAGGCGAGCACGATCGACTCGCGTTGCAGGTCGGTCAGGCCGCCCAGGCAGCGCCGCAGCCGCTCGTACTCGAGGCGCAGCTCGACCTGCTCGGTGACCTCGTCGTAGCCGGCGTCGCCGTCGCGCGGCGCCCAGGCCATGCCGACCCGCCGCTCGCGTTCGGTCGCCGCCTGGGCAGAGCGCACCCGGTCGACGGCGCGCCGGTGCGCCAGTGCGCAGACCCAGCCGACGGCGCTGCCCTTGACGGGGTCGAACCGGCTGGCCAGCCGCCAGATCTCGACGAAGACCTCCTGGGTCACCTCCTCGGCCTGGGCCGGGTCCCGCAGGACCCGCTTCACCAGCCCGAAGACCCGCGGGGCAAGCTGGTCATAGAAGGCGGCGAAGGCATCGCCGTCGCCGCGTCCGGCCCGAAGCAGCAGTTGCTCGGCGTCTGCCGGCCCGCCGCCGGTCGTACTGGGGCCGTAGTCGGGCTTGGCCACGGCATAGAGCGCCCGGCCGTCGTCATCGTCCGCATGTCGCGGCATTGGGCGGAACCTCCAGATCATGGGCCGGGCCGCCGGGGTCGCCACCGGCCGCGCCGTCTTCCTGGTGCTATCGCAGGTAGTTCGGAACAGCCGCGCGCTCGGATTGGCTCCCAGCGCACTCATCCTGTCCCGATCATCCCCATGGGCGGAAGACCTTGGACCGGATTCGTGCGCACCAGCCGAACATGGCCGGTCAGGAGTCTTTCGAGCGGCGAAGCCGTCAAAGACCAGACATGCCCTCAGCCCGGGGAGTGGCCAGCCTCTCAGGCGCGACAGGCTGCCTTCTTCGGCGGCCTCCTCCTCAGCCGCTTCCTCCTCAGGAGCGCCGGGCCGCGTAAGCGCCAGGAGGAACGCCGACGACGTCGCGGAAGTCGCGGTTGAAGTGGGCCTGGTCGAACCAGCCGAGGCGGGCGGCCAGGTCCGCCAGGTCGTCGACCTCGCCGGAGTCGAGCATCAACTGGGCGTCATGGAGCCGGAACCGTTGCAGCACCCATTTGGGTCCGACCCCGACGTAGCGCCGAAACATCCGTTGCAGCGTGCGCGGCCCGACCCGGTACCGATCGCAGACGGCCTGGACGCTGGTCAGCTCCCGGTCGGCCAGCAGGTCGGCGACGATCTCCAGCAGCCGTTCGTAGCTGGGATCGGGCGCCGGCCGTCGCGCCAGCAGGAACTCGTCCATCAGGGAAATCCGCTCGGCGTCGTCGTCGGCGCCGAGGATCGCCGCCCGGATCGCCGCGGCGCCGTCGGGTATCGCCTCGGTGAGGCGCACGGCCCGGTCGGTGTACGTTGCCGCGTCCTGCCCGGTGAAGGCCCCGAACCCGCCCGGACGGAACTTCACGCCGAAGACGCGGCCCTCGCCGCGTAGCAGGACGTCGAACCGCTTCGTCACGACCCCGGTGACCAGAGCCTCGGGCATCTCGAGGCCGTGCCGCGGCCCGTCGCCGGACTCCACCGTCAGGTGCACCGCCGGGTGGGTCAGCACGGAGGAGAGGTATGGCGCGCCGGGCGGCAGGCTCCAGCGCACCGTCCAGTACCGCTCGATCCAGGTGCCCAGGCCCGGATGCGCGGCCGGTCGGGTGAGGGCGAAGTGGCGCTGCCCCTCCTCGGGACGCAGCACCCCCGCCTGACTGGCCGTCGGCGGGCGCGGCAGGTCGGGTGGCAGCGACCGGGGCGCGCGCCGCGGCGCGGCACCGGTGGCCGGTCCGCCCGGCGCCGCCGGGTCCGGCCACGCCCCGCCCGGCGGCCTTCCCCCTGACGCCGCGCTGTTCGGAACACCACCTGGCGCCATGCTCCTCGAAGCGTCGCCGGCGGTGCCGTTCAGGGATACCCGGCCCGGGGACGTCCGCGCGGGCCACGGCGTCCCGTCGGGCCGGAGCGTGGCCGGCGGTGTCGCGTTCGTCCAAGTCGACACGGCGTCAGCCTAAGCAGGATGTGCGACATGACCACAGACACCAAGGCCACGGCCCACACCAGCGACACGGCCCCCAGCGACACGACCGGCACCCGCGACACGACCGGCACCGGCGGCGCGGTGACGCCCGCCGTCAGCCCGGTCCCGGCCGGCTACACCTCGCTTACGCCGTTCTTCGTCTGCGACGGTGCCGAGCGGGCGATCGCGTTCTACGAGGCGGTCCTCGGCGCCCAGGTCGTGAACCGCAACGACACCCCGGACGGGACCAAGGTCGCCCACTGCGAGCTCCAACTGGCCACCGGCCGGCTGCAGCTGTCCGACCCGATGCCGGACCATCACCTGGTCGCCGCCTCGGGCGGGGACGACGTCAGCCGGTCCACGGTCGCCTACCTGCCCGACGTCGACGCCGCCTACGAGCGCGCCGTCGCGCTGGGCGCCAAGGGCTACGGTGCGCCGGAAACGTTCGTGACCGGCGACCGCTACGCCGCCTTCCTCGACCCGTGGGGCCACCGCTGGGCCATCATGACCCGCGTCGAGGACGTCGACCCCGAGGAGGCGGCCCGCCGCGTCGACGCCTGGCTGGCCGAAAACGCCGAAACTCCCGACGCCTAACGCCGCGACCACCGACGTTGGCCTGCCACACATGATCGCCGATAGTGCCCTGGAGAGGTCGCGGACAAGGCCAGGTCACGACCTCCCCAGGGCAGAAACGGCGATCATGTCCGGCGTCGGGACAGGGCGGACCTTGGCGGGGCCGGCACCAGGCGCTGGTCCGCGGCGAATCCGGCGCTTCACCGCGATCCGCGCGCAGTCCGACGATCCTCGAGCCCCCGCGGCCGGCCAAGGGCCGGATCTGGATGCCTGGGCTGGGCCAGCCCGGGGCGGCCCGGCCGTTTCGGGCATCGGCCTAGGTCAGCGGACACAATCGGGCGTCATGACTTCAATCGTCCTCGTTCATGGCGGCGGCTTCGGCGGGTCGTGCTGGGAGCTGTTACTGCCGCACCTGACCGCCCCGGCGATCGCGGTCGACCTGCCGGGCCGCGGCGCCCATCCGGCGGACCCGGCGTCGGTGACGTTCGCCGGCTGCGCGGAGTCGGTCGCCGCCGACGTGGACGCCGCGGGGTTCGACGACGTCGTCCTCGTCGGGCATTCGATGGCCGGCGGCACCATTCCCCGCGTGCTGACGATCCTCGGTGACCGCGTCCGGCACGCCGTGTTCGTCGCCTGCACCGTCCCCGACGACGGCAGGAGCTGCCTCGACATGATCGACCCCGCGTTCCGGGCGCGCGCCGTGGAAGGCGGCCGGGGCGGTGGGTCCGGAATCCTCAGCTCGGAGCTGGCCCGGGTGGTGTTCGGCAACGACCTGGACGACGAACAGTTCGCCTGGTGCCGGGAGCGGATGGTCCCGGAGGCGCCCGGACTGCCCGCCGAACCGGTCTACCTGGCGCCCCTGCGGTCACCGACGCCGCGGACCTGGGTCCGCACCCTGCGCGACGTCATCGTCCCGCCGGACCGGCAGCTGCACTATGTCGCCAACGTCAGCGCCACGAACATCGGCGGCGCCGACGTCGATGGCGCCAACGTCGGTGGCGACTGCCAGGTCATCGACCTCGACGCGGGCCACATGTGCATGATCAGCCAACCGGCGGCGCTCGCCACGATCCTCAACAAGATCGCCGCTTCCTGCTGACGCCCGTCCGCGCGGCAAGATCCACGGAAGGACCTCAGCGCGCGGCCGGCTCCGCCACGGCCGTCCTCGGCTTGAGCGCGCCCAGCGCCTCCGGAAGGGGCGAGGTGTGCAGGACGCCCAGGGATCGGGTGGCTCGGGTGAGGGCCACGTAGAGGTCGTTCAGGCCGCGGGGGGACTCGGTGATGATGCGGTCGGGGTCGACCACCAGGACGGCGTCGAACTCGAGGCCCTTGGACTGGCGGACGGTCAGGACGGCCACCGGGGTCTCGAGCTCCGGATCGTCGCCGGCGGTCGTCGCGCCGGGGACGGCGGCGGCGATCGCGGGGTGCAGGTCGGCGAGCATGGCTGCCGGGACGAGGACCGCCAGGCGGCCGCCGTCGGGGCCTTCGCCAAGGGCTTCGGCCAGGTCGGCGGCTTCGCTGGCGACGACGGCGGCAAGCTCGGTGGCCAGTTCGTTCGGCTCGATGGCAAGTTGCCACGGGGACGTACCGGTCTCGCGGACTGAACGGGGCAGTTCCAGCTCCGGGTCGATGGCGGCGAGCACGCCGGCCGCCACCGCCATGATCTCGGCGGGGGTGCGATAGTTCACGGTCAGCCGCTCCAGACGCCAGCGGCCGGCCAGATGCGGACCGAGCACCCGGTCCCAGGACGAGGCGCCGGCGAGATCACCGGTCTGGGCCACGTCGCCGACCAGGGTCATCGAGCGGCTCGGGCAGCGGCGCATCACCATCCGCCAGGCCATGTGCGAGAGCTCCTGGGCCTCATCGACGATGACGTGCCCATAGGCCCAGGTCCGGTCGGCGGCGGCCCGTTCGGCCGTCGATCGGTCGTCGTCGTTCTCATGCCGTTCGGCGAGCCGCTCGGCGTCGATCAGGTCGGAGACCATCAGGATGTCCGGGTCGTCATCCATATCCCGGGTAAGGATGTCGACGACACCCTGCGCGTAGGCGATCCGTTCCCGGCGGCGCCGTTCCGCCGCGGCCAGCGCGGCCGTGTCGTCCTCGCCGAGACACTCGGCGGCCTCGTCGAGCAGCGGCGCGTCAGCGGCCGTCCACATGCGGTCGTCCGCGCGGCCGCCGTGCGGGTCGGGGCGCAGCAGCAGCCGCCACTCGGCGGCGCGCAGCCCGGCCGCCGCCGCGGCCGAGCCGAGCAGGTCCTCGTCGGCGAACAGGTCGGCGAGCAGCCACTGCGGGGTGAGGACCGGCCACAGGTCGTCGAGCGCGGCGAGCACGCCGATGTCCTGGCCCAGCTCGTGACGGATGTCGTCGAGGACCTCGTCGCCGAGCAGGTTGCCGCCGGAGACCCCCGCGTCGTCGCCGCCGAGCGGGTCATCGGCGTAGGGGTCGGCGCCGAGATGGTCGAAGTACTGCTGGGCGAGCGTGTCGATGATCTCGCGGACGAAGACCCGGCGAGCCTGGTTGTGCGGGCGCCGGGTGTCGCGGGCCTTCTCGCGCGCCGCCTCGCAGGTGGCGGCGTCGAGGAGCAGGACGTCGCCCTCGAACGGGATCTCCACCGACTCGGTGGGCACCCGCTGGCGGTCCTCGACCGCGGCGGTGATCAGGTCGGCCATCCGCGGGCCGCCCTTGATCTCGGCCGTCTCGCGCGGTTCGGTCCGCGCGGCGCGCACGCCTGGGAACAGGTCGCCAACGGTGGCGAGCACCACGCTGGTCTCGCCGAGGGCCGGCAGCACGTGGGAGATGTAGCGCAGGAAGGTCGCGTTCGGGCCGATGACGAGCACGCCACGCTTCGAGAGCTGCTCACGGTAGGTATAGAGCAGGTAGGCGGCGCGATGCAGCGCGACGGCCGTCTTGCCGGTGCCGGGGCCGCCCTGGACGACCAGCACCCCGGAGTGGTCGGCCCGGATGATCTGGTCCTGCTCGGCCTGGATGGTCTCGACGATGTCGCCCATCCGGCCCGTCCTGCCGGCGGTCAGCGCGGCCAACAGCCGGGCCTCGCCGGTGAGGGACTCGTGTTCGGGACGGCCGTCGACGGCGCCGAGGTCGAGCACCTCGTCGTCCAGGTCGGTCACCCGGCGCCGGGACGTCCGGATGTGGCGGCGCCTGCGGACGCCCTCGGGTGAGGCGGCCGTGGCGAGGTAGAACGGCCGGGCGGCCGGCGCCCGCCAGTCGACGAGGAGCGGGGCGTAGTCGGCGGCCTCGTCCAGGATGCCGAGCCGTCCGACGTAGCGCGCCTCGCCGTCGTCGAAGTCGAGCCGTCCGAAGCACAGCCCGTCCTCGGCGGCGTCGTAGCGGGCGAGCTGACGGGTGTACCGCGTGACCGTCGCCTGCCGCTCGGTATGGGCCTGCGGGCGGCCGCCGGGCCGCTCCCGCAGCGCCTCGGCGAGCCGGGTGGACGCCTGTTCGCGGGAGCTGTCAAGACGCTCGTAGAGCATCGAGACATACTCCTGCTCGCGCCCCACTTCCTCGTTTGACAATGCAACTCCCCGAATAGTAAAATGCCGCTCGTCGTGGCATTTCCCGCCCGTCGGCGGCGACTTCCAAATTGTAACCGGCATGAACGCGTGAGCCGGTTCGCCCGTTCCCGGGGACGCGGAACGACCCCGTCTCTCCAGGTCACCGGCCCACGACGGTCCGTCGAAGAGCCCGGAACGTCCGCTTCCATCGGCCCAACCCCTCAGCTCCGTGAATGTCGGGCTTCACGCAACCTTGTCGGCCTGCGAACCCGGGATGGGCTGATTAGGTGGCGCCCGCCGCCGCGCGGCGATTAAGCGGTCCACGCCTCGGCGCGCGGCGGGCTCATGGTTGACGGGATCGCCTGGTTGACGGGATCGGCGCGCGGGGCGACGGACGCGCCCCGACCGGCGCCGTCGGCGCCCGGCCACCCCGGCCACCCGTCTCGCCCGTCACCCGTCTCGCCCGCTCCGCCATCCGCGCCTCGCCACCGGCGCCGCGCGCGGGCAGATCAGCGGCGGCCTTCCTCGAACCGTCGACAGGACAGGTTAGCGACCATTAACATATACGTTATACAATCTGTCCGGACCCCGTGGGCAGGTGACGGCGAGGAGACCCGGGTGGACCACGGTGACGGCGGGCTCGTGCGGGTGGACCTGGCCGACGGGATCGCGGTACTGACATTGGACGACCCAGCCCGGCGCAACGCGCTCTCCCACCGGCTGAGCCTCGACCTGGCGCGCGCCGTCGACGAGGCGCTCGACGCGGACGCCGGCGCGATCGTGCTCACCGCGACCCCGCCGGTGTTCTGCTCCGGCGGGGCGCTGGATGACCTGCTCAGGCCCGACGTGCCGCTGCGGGCGATGTACGAGGGTTTCCTGCGGCTGGCCGACGCGCCGGTGCCGACGATCGCGGCCGTCGGCGGTCCGGCGGTCGGCGCCGGCCTGAACCTGCCGATGGCCTGCGACGTCGTCCTCTGCTCGCCGTCGGCTGTCTTCGACCCGCGATTCCTCGACGTCGGCATCCACCCGGGCGGCGGTCACCTGTGGCGGCTGTCGCGGCTCGTCGGCGCGCAGGGGGCGGCGGCGCTGGTCCTGCTCGGCGACCGGCTGACCGGCGAGGAGGCCGCGGCCCGCGGCCTCGCCTGGCGCTGCGTGCCGGACGACGAGCTGCTCGGCGTGGCCCGTCGTCTTGGCCGCCGCGCGGCCGGCCGCGATCGGGAGCTGACAGCACGCACGAAGGCGTCGCTGCGGGCAAGCGCGGCGTTGACCGACCCCAGGGCGGCGCTGGAGCTGGAGCTCGCCGCGCAGCAGTGGGCGGTCTCGCGCCCCGGATTCGCCGAGCACGTCGCCGCGATCCGGGAAAGCCTCGGCAAACGCCGGGTGGCCGGATAGCAGCCGGATAGCAGCCGCCAGGCCGAAGACCGGACGGATGCGGAAGACCGGACGGATGAGGAGCAACGAATGGCTGGATTCGTCACCAGGACGCTGCCGACGTTCAGTTCGGTGGAGGAGGAACGGCTGCACCGCAAGCAGCGGCTGGCGGCAGCCTTCCGGATCCTCGGCCGGTCCGGGTTCAACGAGGGCGTCGCCGGCCACGGCAGCGTCCGCGACCCCGAACTCCCCGACCACTACTGGGTGAACGCCTACGGGCAGAGCTTCCGACACGTCAAGGTGTCCGATCTCTGCCTGGTCGACGGGAACGGCAAGGTCGTCGACGGCCCGAACAGGGGCTCCCGAAACCTGGTCGCCCACGCCGCGCTGACGATCCACGGCGCGGTCCACGAGGCCCGTCCCGACGTCATCTCCGCCGTCCACACGCACGGCCTCTACAGCCGGACCTGGGCGGCGCTCGGCCGGCCACTCGACCCGATCTCCCAGGATGCCTGCGCCTTCTACCAGGACCAGGGCCTCCTCGACGACTACACCGGCGTCGTGCTCGAGGAGGCGGAAGGCAAGCGGCTCGCGGCCGCGCTCGGCACCCACAAGGCCGTCCTGCTGCGCAACCACGGCGTGCTGACCGTCGGCCACTCCGTCGACGAGGCGTTCTGGTGGCACCTGAGCTACGAGCGCTGCGCCCAGTCCCAGCTCATGGCCGAGGCCGCCGCCACCCCGCCGCACCTCATCCCGCCGGCGGCCGCGGCGCTGACCGCCTCCCAGGTGGGTAGCCACCGTTTCGGCTGGTTCTCCTTCCAGCCCCTCTACGACTGGATCACCACCGAGGAACCCGACCTCCTCGACTAGCGGGAACCTCGTTCCGGCAGCGGGGCGGCCCCGACGAGCCGGCTGGTCATGACCTGTGGGCGTTCGACCATGATCCCAGACGCCATGGTGCCGAAACCCTCCTCGTCGGGCACCACAGCCCCTGGACCGATCCCAGGACCGGCCAGCCACCAGCGATGTTCATCGCCCCACGTGGCCGGCCAACGCCGGACCTCGGAACGCGCTTCTCTCCGAGCCTGTCCTCGGTCCGCCGGTCCCACGGCCCTCGGCGCCCCGCTGGCGCTGCCCGGCGCGCGCACCGAGGGCGGCCAGCACCCCGCGCGTCCCCCCGCGCGGAAGGCGGGTGCCTTGCCGACGGTGACGCCTCGTGCGCCGACCGGATCGCCGACCGATCGCGTGAGGACCCAGGCCCGCGCCCCCCGTGACGGGTGTGGAGTATGTCCGCAGGTCTGGGACGGGACAGGTCGGGACAGGTCGGGATAGGAGATGCGTGGCGCAGCAGTGGCTGTCACTGGTCGCGATCGCGGCCAGCCTGCCGGTGGTGGTGCAGCTCAGCAACGTGCTGCACGAGGTCGGCCACGCCCTGGCCGCGCTCGCGGTCGGCTACCGGGTCCGCGGGTTCGTCGTCCGCGGGACCAGCGCGGACTTCACCAGATCGGGCGGCTTCCTGCAGTTCGGCCGGCGGTTCGGCAAGGCCGCCGCCGTCATCGCTCCGCGGCGGGGCTGGATCTCGGGCTGGCGCGGGATGGTCGCCTATGCCGGCGGCGTGGTGGCGAATGCGCTGGTCGTCGTGCTGACGGCGCCCGCGACCGGGACCTGGGTCCGTAGCCACGGCGTTTCGCCGGGCGTCCACACGGTGGTCTCCGTCATCACCGTCTCGTTCTTCTGCGTCAACGCGTTCCAGGTGGTCGCGAACCTGGTGCCGCGCGTCCTGTCGACCGGAGCGGTCAGCGACGGCAAGCACCTGCTGAACCTGCTGCACTCCCGCCGCCTGGTGGAATGGATCAAGGTCGCGGAATCATCGACGGTCGTCGACTGCCCGCGCGAGCTGCTGTGGCAGTTTCTCGACAACCCGGACAACACGACCCGCTACGACACGACCGCCGAGCGGGCCTACCAGAAGCCGGGCACGCCAGCGTTCGTCGGCAGGATCGTCGTCATCCAGCACCGCCCGACACCGTCGGAGACAGCCGGCGCGGTGTACGAGAAAGAGATCATCGAGTACGAGCCGCCGCGCCGTGTGATGGCACGCAGCACCAAACACCATTTCCTGCGCGGAGAGATCCTGTTGCGGGCCCTGGGGCCGGGCACCACCCGCCTCACCCAGACCGTCTGGATCGGGACGAAGCCGCTGGCGCCCGAGCAGCGCCAGCGGCTGCTGGACAGGCTCGCCGAGGTCGGGCCGCGGCTGTCCCGGGAGAACGACGCGATCAGCCACATCTTCGCCGCCGGCAAGACCGAGGTTCTCACCCGCTTCACCGGCGGCAAGAAGACCGAGATCCTCACCCGCGGGACGCGCGGCCGGCGCGACCAGCGCGGGGCCCGAACCCGGTAGGAGCCACCGCGGACGGCCGCCGGCACGCGTCACCATCGGTGGCACGAGACCGGCGACGAAGCCGGCGGCCACGAGATCGACAGACACCAGGGGCCTTCCGCGGATCTTGCCGGGGTCGCTCGACCGCCGATCCGCGTACACATCCGATGATCACTAGCCTGCTGGGGGCCCGGCGACTTCCTTGATCGTCGGATGCGTACGCCGTCCGGCGATTTCTGTCCGTTTCGTCGCCGAATCTCGTACGGATCTGGTGATCTATCGAGGAGACCGGGGCAGGGTGGGGCGAAGATCGCGGGATGTGTACGCGGTTCGGCGGTCCGGGGCGACGGAACATGATCACGGGCAGCGTCGTAGACCGGCGGCCAAATATCGGCGGACGTGAGGTCGGCGGCGTGAGCGCGGATATGCCCCGGGCGAGCCGGCTGGACGCGTTACGGCGGCGTGACGGTGGCGCCGTCCGCCGCTGCCCGCGGCCGCGCGTCGCGACAATGGCCGCATGGAACTCGAGCAGGTCGACCAGGTCGACGACGCCGGCGCGCGACCGGTGACGGACGCGGGCACGGCGGCGCCGTCGGTCGTGGTGCGGCCCGCGGCCGGCCGCGCGGACGCCGCCTCGATCCAGACGATCTACGAACCCTGGGTACGAGACACGGCGATCACCTTCGAAGAGGTCGTGCCGACCGTCGACGAGGTCCTGGCACGGATGAATGCCCACCTGCGCAAGCCATGGCTGATCGCCGAGATCGACGGCGAGCCAGCGGGATATGCCTACGCCAGCCAGCATGCCGCGCGGTCGGCCTACCGCTGGTCGGCCGACGTCTCGGTCTACCTGCGGGCGGACCGGCGGGGGCGCGGGCTGGGCCGGCTGCTCTACGACCGGTTGATCTCCGAGGTGCGCGCTCTCGGCTACGTCACCCTGTTCGCCGGGATCACCCAGCCGAACCAGGCCAGCGTCGGCCTGCACACGGCCGTCGGCTTCCGGCTGGCCGGCGTCCACCCGAACACCGGCCACAAGTTCGGCCGCTGGCACGACGTCGCCTGGTACGTCCTCCCACCCGTCGGCGGCCCGCCGGCGAACCCCGCCGAACCGCGTGAATGGACGCCGTCTCCGGTCGGCTAGGGCCGCACCAGCGAAGGTGCCCGCGTCGTGGGCCGGTGCTGTGGGCCGGTGCCAGCGACGTGTCAGTGGTAGCGAAGTGTCAGTGGCAGCGCGGTTCCTGGCCCGCGTATCGACGGACAAGTCCAGGAGCAGTGGCGACCGAGGACGGGCCGGACCGGACCGCCGACCTGTCCACGGATTCGCGACCCCTGGACCGCGTATCGACGGACAAGTCCAGGAGCAGTGGCGACCGAGGCCGGACCGGACCGGACCGGACCGCCGACCTGTCCGCGGATTCGCGACCCCTGGACCGCGTTCTGACGGACACTTTGGGCCCGCCGCTCGCGGGACGGGTGGCGGGTGGCGGGTGGCGGGTGGCGGGTGGCGGGGCGAACGTCGCTGGGTATGGCACCGGCGTCACCCGCCGTCCGGCCCGGGCGGACGGCGGTGTCTACGCGATCGCCGGTACAGCTCCGGCAGTCCTGGCGGCGTCCATCGAGGCGAGGCCGGCGCGGCGCTGCTCGGCGCGTAGCAGACCCTGGGCGAAGAAGCTGGTGTCGAACCAGGTGGGAAAGTCACGTACCAGCTGCGACGGGCCGCGCAGCTCCGCGTGGCCACCGTCGAGCAACGCCCGGAAGGGGGCGCGGCCGACCAGCCACCGGTGCATCTGCTGGGTGACCGCGGTGAGCCACAGGTCGACGTCCAGGCCAGGGTCGTCCCTGCAGACCGTGATCGCGGAACCTTCGATCGCGTACCAGCCCTCGGCGGCGCCCGGACCGGTGAAGTCGAGGTGCACGACGGTCCGCCGGTGCGGCAGCCGGTCCGCGACCGCGTGCTGGTGCATACGCCAGATAAGCGACAATCCGTCGCAGTCCTCGTCGTCCGGGTCGTCGAAGAGCCATTCGGCCGCCCAGTGACCGATGGCCCAGATGATGGGCGTCATCGACTCGCCGGCCTCGGTCAGCGCGTAGCGACCGGCACGACCGCGCTCGGCCGCCTCGCGGGTGACCAGACCGTGGCGTTCGAGCTGCCGAAGCCGCTGCGCGAGCAGCGTCCGGCTCATCTTGGGCACGCCCCGATGGATCTCGTTGAAGCCTCCGGCGCCGACCATGAGCTCCCGGATGATCAGCGGCGTCCAGCGATCGCCGATGATCTCAACGCCCAGCGAGATCGGGCAGTAGTCGGAGTGAATCGGCACTCGATCATCGAAACATGAATCGGCGCTGGTCGGGTAGCCCAGACGCCGTGTCCGGCCTGACAGTCTGCCGACACCCCGGGGTACAGAAACGCTACTGGTTGCCCCGCCCGTGCCCGACCGAACCTTCTTCCCGAGGCAACCGCGGGAACCAGCTAGCCCCCGTGACCTCAGTGACCATCCGGGCTGAAGGCTTCAAGGAGGAAGCACGATGACCACTACCCACGCCACTCCGGCGACGTCCACCACCCCCGACCTGGCCGCCGTCAAGGCGAAGCAGCAGAAGACCTGGTCCAGCGGTGACTACTCGGTGATCGCCACCCAGATCCAGCTGCCTAGCGACCTGATCGCCGAGGCGTGCGACCTGCGCGCCGGCTGGCGCGTGCTGGACGTGGCGTGCGGCTCCGGGAACGCGTCGCTCGCGGCGGCCCGTTCGGGCACCCACGTCGTCGGCGTCGACTACGTCCCCGAGCTGCTGGAGAAGGGCCGGGCACGCGCCACCGCCGAGAACCTCGACGTCGAGTTCCGGCTCGGTGACGCGGAGGACCTGCCGGTCGCGGACGACTCGTTCGACGCGGCGCTGTCGGTGGTCGGATCGATGTTCGCGCCCAACCACCAGCGGACCGCCGCCGAGCTGGTCCGGGCCGTCCGGCCGGGCGGCGTGATCGGGCTGGTCTCCTGGACGCCGGCCGGCTTCATCGGCCAGATGTTCCGGACGATCACGTCGCACGTCCCGGGCCCGAAGGGGGTCCAGTCCCCGATGCTGTGGGGCACCGAGGAGCACCTGGCGGAGCTGTTCGGTGCCGCGGCGGCCGAGATCCGCTCGGTCGAGCGGACGGCGGTCTGGCGGTTCCACTCGCCGGAGGACCTCGTCGACACGTTCCGCCGCTGGTACGGCCCGGCGCTCAAGGCGTTCGAGGCACTCGACGAGAGCGGCAAGATCGCCCTCGCCGCCGACCTCGCCGCTCTGGCCGGCGACTGGGACCGCAACAAGGACGGCGGCTCCGTCGCGATCCCGGCCACCTACCTGGAGACGGTGATCACCCTGCGTTAGGGCGCGCCCCGTGGACGGACAGGTCCACGGCAGGGCACGCCACCGGCGGCCGGGATCATGGTGAGTCACGCCGGGTCACCGGCACCGAGCCTGGCGGTCCTCCACCCAGGAGCACCGACACGACGCCCACAGATCATGGTCCACGGCCCCCGACCGCCGATCCGCGGGCGTGACGGCGAGCCGCGCGCCAGAGCAGGCCAAGTCCATAGGATGCGCCCGATGAGGTAGGAGACGGTCATCTCCTACCTCATGGCGCGTTCTGTCGGAAGTAGTGCCTCTTGGCGCGACGCGGATCTGAAGGGTGCCAGACATGACATCGCCAGAAACGGTTGGTACCGCCGAATCCACCGCCTCGTCGGACGAGACGCCGGCGACCGAGATCGAACGGTTCGAGATCCGGCGGCAGATCGCCGCGCCACCCGCGAAGATCTTCGCGATCCTGCGCGACCCGAAGGGCCACGTCGCGATCGACAGCTCGGGAATGCTGCAGTCTTCCGAAGGCGAGCCGGTGAGTAAGGTCGGCGACGAGTTCGTCGTACACATGGATCGCGAGTCGCTGAACGACTACCCGCTCGGCAAGTATGACGTGACGGTCATCATCACCAAGTACGAGCCGGATTCGGCCATTGAGTGGACGATCTCCGGGCTAATTCAGCCGCCGATCGGCCACATCTATGGCTACGAGCTCGAGCCAAGCGAGATCGGCACGCTCGTCACGACGTACTACGACTGGAGCCAGATTCACGAAACCTACCGCGGCAAGGGCGTCTTCCCGGTCATCCCCGAGGCGGGCCTGCGCGCCACCCTCGGGATCCTCGCCCGCACCGTCGAGTAGGTCCGGATCGGCGACCATCGCCGCACGGACGCCCGACGGGGAGCACCGGTGGCTGGGCGCGGCTCAGGGCACGCCGTTTCCGGCGCGGCGCCCGCCGGAGCATCCGCGGCGCCCGCCGGGCGGGCCCACCACCCAGGCCGATCGGGCTGACGCCCGGTAGGCCGGCCGTTCCGGCCCAGGTCGGGTGGTCTGGCTGGCCCGGGCCAGCCAGGCCCGGCCGCACCATGATCACCCGATTCCTGGGAAACCGCGGCCAACGCCGCGTCACGGCGACCATCTCCACGGGCAATGACGATCAAGGGTGACGCCGAGCCCAGAGGGCTCCACGGAATCCGCGCCAGAACCCCGGTTCTGGCGCAGGCCAGGTGGCCTGGCTGGCCTGGGCCAGAAACCGGAGCCCAGCCGCCCCGTCAGGCGACCGGCGGGCTGAACGGCGCGTTGTTCGGGCCGACGAGCTTGAAGACGGCGCCGGTCGCGTCGGTGGCGGTGGCGAGGCGGCCGTAGGGGGTGTCCTCGGCGGCCTGGACGATCTTTCCGCCGAGCTCGACGGCCTTCGCGAGCGTCGCGTCGACGTCCTCGGTCGCGAAGTACACCGACCAGTGCGCCGGGACGCCGTCGGGCAGGAAGGCGGTCGCGTCCATGACGCCGGCGAGCGGCTCGCCGGCGGAGCCGGGCACGATCGTGTACTTGAAGTTCTCCTCGTCCGCCGCGGTCGCCGTGGTCCAGCCGAAGACGTCCCGGTAGAAGTCGAGGCTCGGGGCGTAGTCGCGGGTGTGCAGCTCGAAGTGGGCCGGCGCGCCCGGCTCGCTGATCGCGCTCAGGCCCGTGTGCAGGCCGGGCTGCCACATGCCGATCACGGCGCCGGCCGGGTCGGCGACGACCGCCATGATGCCGAGGTCACCGACGGGCATCACCGAGGCGATCACCTGGCCGCCCTTCTCGACGGCGGCGGCCACGGCCTTCTCGGCGTCGTCGGTACGCAGGTAGACCGACCAGACATCGGGCACTCCGCCCATCTCCGGCTGAGACTGCATACCGCCGGCGATCGCCTGGCCGTTCCGCAGGAAGTTGAAGTATCCGCCGAACTCCTCGCTCGGCTCCCCCGCCGTCCAGCCGAACAGTTCGCCGTAGAACGACTGGGAGGCAGCCGGGTCCGATGTCATCAGGTCGATCCAGATCGGCGCGCCGGTGATGGCGGTGTCAAGCGTGGGCACGTGGCCTCCCTCAGTTCGTGTCGCGAGCTACTCGCACCACGATGTCCGTGTCATGGAGGTAGACCGACCCCCTGGCACGAACTCATCGGTCCCGCGTGAATCGCCGCGGCTGGCCGGCGGGCACGCGGGCACCGCTCGACGGACACGACCTGGCGGGCACAACCTGGTGGACGCAGCTTGGCGGACACAGGTCGGCGGACACGGCTTAACGGCGGACGCGGCTTAGCGGAGGCTCGGCGCCAGGCCCGCGGGCGTGGGCCGTTCCCCGGGCGATCCGCCCGGATCGGCTTCCCCGGCCCGGGAGGGACCGCGGACTTCACCGATCCGGGCAGACCCGAGGTCCGGCTCGGGGATGCCCGCGGTGAGCCGGACCGGCACGACACCCGCCCAGTGGTCGAGCGCGAGGTCGGCCTCGTCGTCGACCGGGCCGCCGGTACGGGCCTTGAGCGCGACGTCCGTCCCCTCGGCGGCGAGGTCGACGGCGAGCACCGCGGTCGCGGCCAGTTCCTTGGCCGACGGCGGCCGGCACTGGGCGGAACGGTCGATGCCGACCCGGTCGACCAGCGCCGCGAGCGCGCGGCCCTTCTCCTCCGCGTCGGTGACCAGCGCGGCGGCGCCATGGATGACGACCGAGCGGTAGTTCAGCGAGTGATGGAACGCGGAGCGGGCCAGCACCAGGCCGTCGAGCAGCGAGACCGTGACGCACACCGGCAGCGGCCCGGGCCGCGCCGCCGCGAGGATGCGCGCGGCCGTCGAGCCATGCACGTAGAGAATGTCGTCGACCCGCGCGTGCAGGGTCGGCAGCACATGTGGACGGCCGTCCACGACGACGCCGACGTGGCAGATGAGCGCCTCGTCGAGCACGGGGTACGCGCCGGCCCGGTCGGCCACGACCCGGTCACGCAGACGGGTGGGGAGCAACATGGCGCCATCGTGTTGGACCCCGCTCGCGCACGTCCACCGGATTTCGCCCGCCGAGCGGTGACGTCTGCCGAGTGTCACACGGGCGACGCCCGCCGGGGCGGGAATGAGGACAGGCGGGGAGCGGCTTGAGAGGATCGAGCGGACTCAACCCGAGGAAGGCCCGGCGATGACGACTGTGGAATTGACCAAGGAGAACTTCGACGAGGTGGTCGGCGGCGACGCGGACCTTGTCCTGGTCGATTTCTGGGCGTCCTGGTGCGGCCCGTGCCGGATGTTCGGCCCGGTGTTCGAGCGGGTGTCCGAGAAGCACCCGGACGCGGTCTTCGGGAAGGTCGACACCGAGGCACAGCGGGAGCTCGCGGCGCATTTCGGCATCTCGTCGATCCCGACGCTGATGATCGTTCGCGACAACGTGGTGCTCTACTCGCAGCCGGGCGCGCTCCCCGAGGCCGCCCTCGAGGACCTCATCTCCCAGGCCAAGGCCGTCGACATGGACCAGGTCCGCGCCGACGTCGCCTCCCAGTCAGCCGACCAGGCATGACGCCGCCGCCCGGCGACAACCGCTAGCGGGCGAGACCCGTCTCGGAGGTCGCTCGGCGGCTACGCCGCCCGTTCGCGGTAGGCCTCGACGCAGGTGACACCGGCGGGGCCAGCCTCGGCCTCGTGGCGCGTGTTCGGCGGGAGGTCCAGCCGATCGCCGGGCATCATGAGAAAGCGCTCGCCGCCGACGATGAAGTCGATCGACCCGGTGACGCAGCAGAGGACCTTGTGGTCGGGATGCGTGTGCGCCCCGAACCAGGCCCACGGCCCAGCCGACCAGCGCGACGGCCGCAGCCCCAGCCCGCGCAGTAGCGCCACCGCCTCGGCGGGCTCGGTCGCGCCGGCCCCCGGTGTCACCAGACCGGCCATTCCGCGACCGTAACGCCAGCCGGCCACGCGCCGCGCCGGCTCGGTCGGAACTGGTTCCGTTCCGTGGTGGCGAGCACGGGCCCGGGTCGGTCGCAGGTCCGGGTTCCGGCCGGCCGCCGCCGCCGCACGCGACGGCACGCCCGATTCGGCGTTCCACCGCGTGCGGCTGCCTACTCCCGCCGGAAGTACGCCTGGCCGGACAGGGCTGTCCGCTAGCGTCCCGGACGTGAAGAAACCAAGGATTCGTCCGATCGCGCTCGCCGCGGTGCGGCGCGGCGATGACCTCCTGGGGTACACGGGACGGGACCCGGCCACCGGGAGACGGATCTTCCGGCCGTTGGGTGGCGGAATCGAGTTCGGCGAGACGTCGGCCGAGGCGGTGCACCGGGAGCTCCGCGAGGAGCTCGGCGCCGAGCTCACGAACGTCGAGCTGCTCGGAGTGCTGGAGAGCGTCTTCGAGTGGGAGCGCCGTCCACACCACGAGATCGCCTTCGTCTTCGCCGCGGACCTCGCCGACCGCTCGTTCTACGAGCGCGACGAGCTGGGCAAGGTTCTCGACGCGGACGACGAGGTCAGCTGGCAGCCGATCTCACGCTTCACCGAGCCCTCACCACCGGTCGCCCTGATCCCCCCGGGCCTGCTAGGACTGCTCGGACGCTGACCAGGCCGAGGCCTAGAAGACGCCGAGGTCTAGAAGACGAGATCTAGAAGACGAGCGGCCCGGTGGTGACGCCGGCCTCGCGGGCGGCGTGCGCGACCCGGGCGTGTAGCTCGGCGCTGGCCGCCGTGACGAGCTCGGACGGCGGGCGCGACGCGTCGTGGACGGGTCGGCCGCCGACGTAGACCCGCTTGAGGTTGCGTAGGCCGCACGCGAACACGTAGGTCGCGTAGACGTCCCAGATCGGCCCGGTGTCTGGCTCGCGGGGATCGACGACGAGGAAGTCCGCCTGCTTGCCGACCTCGAGGCTGCCGATCTGGTCGTCGACGCCGAGCACCTCAGCCGAGCCGAGGGTGTGCATCCGGAGCATCTCGCGGGGCATCAGCACCTTGGCATCGGTGTGCAGTGCCCGCAGGGTGTAGATACCGATCCGCATGTTCTGGAACGGGTCGGAGATGTCGGTGCAGGACTGGTCGTCCAGACCGACACCGATCCGGATTCCGGCGGCGCGCAGCCGTGGGATGTCAGCGATTCCCGAGCCGAGCCGGCCGTTCGACGTCGGCTGCCACACCATGCCGGCGCCGGCGGCCGCCGCCTTCTCGATCATCTCGTCGCTGGGATGGACGAAGTGACCGAACAGGAAACGCGGCCCGAGCGCGCCGGCCTCGTCGTACCAGGCGAACTTGGCCCGCTGCTGCTCGATGACCTCCGCCGTCTCGACGAAGTGCGCCTGGTTGATGACGCCGTGCCGGCGCATCAGCTCGGCCTCGAGCGCGGCGGTGCGGGCCGAACCGGCCCACTGCACCGCGCCGAACACCGCGGTGCCGAGGTTGAGAGCGGCGGGCACCTTCGCGTCGGTGTAGCTCGCGACCTGCGCGAACGTGTCGAGAACCTGCGCCTCGTCGAACGCCTCGTCGTCGAGCCGGATCGCGGACATGACCCGGATGCCGGCGTCGGCGCCCGCGTCGACCTGACGAGTGACGAAGTCGACCGGGTGGATCCGGCCCGGCAGCGCCTTGTTCGCGTGCTGGTCGTACTCCCAGATCACCCGGCTCTGCGTGAAGTTGAACGCCGAAGTGATGCCGTTGGCCGCGAAGTCCAAGGACCCGTGCAGGGTGAACCAGTACAGGTCCTCGACGCCCGCCCCGGCCAGCACTGCCATGTTCTCCGCGAGCCAGCCGTAAAGGGTCTCGCCGACGCCGAGGCCGCGCAGCCCGGACATGAACAGGTGGCTGTGGGCCGAGATGAACCCAGGCGCCACGATCGCCCCACCCGCGTCGAGGATGGACCCACCGCTGGCGGAGCCAGCCACCTCGGAAGCGTCACCGCCCTGGCCGGCCGAGGGCAGCTCAACCGGCAGGTCGCCGGCCCCGATCCCGATGATCGTCCCGTCCTCGCCGACGGTCATCCACCCGCGAAACGGCTCCTGCCCGTCCACCATCGTCACCAGCAGCGCATTGACGACCGTCAGCGCGACCGTTCCGCCGACACCCGTCGTTGCCCCGGCCGCACCGTCCGCGCCCATGCCCTGACTCCTCCGCTCGCTCCGCCCGGCGACTCCGTACGCTCCGCCCGGCGGTCGCCGCCAACGCGGCGACGCCGCCCAACCCCGACGGCACGCTACCGGCTCCCTGTTACGTCGCCCTCCCGGTTACGTCGCCCGGCGCATCTCCTTACACGCTCGCCGACCAGACCGGCCCGCGATGCGCGGTCCTCGCCGCGGATCTTGGCCACGTCGTTCGACCGCCGACTCGCGCGCGCATCCAGCGGCTCGCGCGGAGTCCGGCGGATTCAAGCCAATACTCTGACGCGACGCCCGCATATGCGGCACGTCTTGCCCGTATCGCGGGAAACCGCGGCCGGTATGGCCGCCGGCCGGGCGTCGGCTACTCTCTCGGCCGAGAACCCGGAAACGGCACGGCGCAGGCGCGCGGAATCGCGGAGGGAAGCCCAGATGACGGCTACGCGGGAGCGGGCTGCCGGAGCCGATGCCGGCCATCTGGCACACACCCGACAACGGAAGCGTTTTCTGGACTATCTCCGCACGACGTCCCATCGGGACATCGCCGTCATGTACACCGTCGCCTCCTTCGGCTTCTTCCTCTTTGCCGGGGTGCTCGCGGAGATGATGCGGGCGGAGCTGGCGCGGCCGGGGCTCGAGTACTTCTCCAACGAGCAGTACAACCAGCTCTTCACGGTGCACGGCGCCATGATGCTCCTGCTGTTCGCGACGCCGCTGGCGTTCGGGTTCGCGAACCTGCTGATCCCGCTGCAGATCGGCGCCCCGGACGTCGCCTTCCCACGGCTGAACGCCCTGTCCTTCTGGCTCTTCCTGTTCGGCGGCCTGCTGCTGACGGCGAGCTTCCTCACCCCCGACGGGACGGCGTCGTTCGGATGGACCGTGTACGCGCCGCTGAACAGCGAGCTCTATTCGCCGGGCGCCGGCGCGGATTTGTGGATCATGGGGCTGGTCCTCTCGGGGACGGGCACCATCCTCGGCGCGGTGAACATGATCGCGACGACGGTGTGCCTGCGGGCGCCGGGCATGACGATGTTCCGGATGCCGATCTTCTGCTGGAACTTCCTGGTGACGTCGATACTCGTGATCGTCGCGTTCCCGCCGCTGGCTGCCGCGTTGCTGGCGCTGGAGGCCGACCGGCGGTTCGGCGCGCACGTCTTCGACGCGGAGAACGGCGGGGCCATCCTCTGGCAGCACCTCTTCTGGTACTTCGGGCATCCCGAGGTCTACATCATCGCCCTGCCCTTCTTCGGGATCGTCACGGAGATCATCCCCGTGTTCTCCCGCAAGCCGCTCTTCGGCTACAAGGGGCTGGTCTTCGCCACCATCGCCATCGGGATGCTCTCGATCGTGGTGTGGGCGCACCACATGTTCGTCACCGGCGCCGTCCTGCTGCCGTTCTTCGCCCTGCTGTCATTCCTGATCGCCGTGCCCACCGGCGTGAAGTTCTTCAACTGGATCGGGACGATGTGGCGCGGCTCGCTCACCTTCGAGACGCCGATGCTTTTCTGCCTCGGCTTCCTGGTGACCTTCCTGCTCGGAGGGCTGACCGGGGTGCTGCTCGCGAGCCCGCCGATCGACTTCCACGTCAGCGACACCTACTTCGTGGTGGCGCACTTCCACTACGTCGTGTTCGGGACCGTGGTTTTCGCCGCCTTCGCGGGCATCTACTTCTGGTTCCCGAAGGCAACTGGCAGGCTGATGAGCGACCGCCTGGGGAAGCTGCATTTCTGGCTCATGTTCTTCGGCTTCCACCTGACGTTTCTCGTCCAGCACTGGCTCGGCAACGCGGGCATGCCGCGCCGGTACGCCGACTACGGGCCGGGGGACGGCTTCACGACGCTGCACACCGTCTCCACCGCCGGTGCCTTCCTGCTGGGCGTCTCCACGCTCCCGTTCATCTACAACGTCTGGGTGTCCTACCGGAAGGGTCGCGTCGCCGGCGCCGACGACCCATGGGGGTTCGGGAACTCGCTCGAGTGGGCGACGTCGTGCCCGCCGCCGCGGCACAACTTCCTGTGGCTGCCGCGGATCCGATCCGAGCGCCCCGCGTTCGACCTGCACCATCCGAATCACCATGCCGGGCGGATCCCGGCCGGGAGCGCTCCCAGCCTGGCGGAGGGCCGCGGACCGACCGGCGGGCCCACGCCACTGGACCGGCGGAACGAGTGACCACGGCGCCGAGGCTCGAGGCCCCTCGGGCCGGCCCCGTCCGGCCGGCCCCGTCCACGAGCCCGCCGTCGCGTCGAGCTGGCACCCGCCTCCTCGGCGCGGCCCCCTGGGCATCCACCGATCACGGCCCACGGCCGGGATCCTGATCGTCAGGAGATCCGCGCGCGGTGCCGCCGACGACCGGTCCCCGGCCGACCCGGCCGGTCTCCGGCAGGGGTGGGCCAGTCCCCGGCCGGGGTGGGGTTGTCCCGACCCTGGCGGGTGGCTTGGGCCCATGGTGCGGATCTGGGCTCGGGAGGCACCCTGATGTACGTGGAACCAGACCGTACGCAGGCCGAGCCCGCGGTCTTCGGCCCGTGGGAGACGCCCGCCGTGGAGCACGGCGATCGGGCATCCGTCACCCCCGGTCCCGTCGACTCCGGCGCTTTCGACCCCGCCATCGCCAACCCCGCCCTCGCCGCCTCCTCCCCTGCCGACCCCGCTGACCCCGGCCTCGCCGTCGAGCCGACGCCGTCGGCCCGGCCGGCGCCGGCCCAGGGGCCGCCCCCTGAAGA
This sequence comes from Frankia nepalensis, assembly GCF_016786325.1. Classification (GTDB taxonomy): domain Bacteria; phylum Actinomycetota; class Actinomycetes; order Frankiales; family Frankiaceae; genus Pseudofrankia; species Pseudofrankia nepalensis. Next base: position 30,823 of record NZ_JADWYU010000184.1, read on the forward strand.
CGCGACGCGTCCAACGGACAGGCCGACCAACTTCCCCGATGAGCGGATTCCGCTGTTGGGACTGGGGCGGCTGTGGAAAGTGGTGGCGTTCGAGCTGCTGAACCTGCCACTGGGGATCGCGGGCTTCACCTGCGCGGTGACGTTGCTCAGCGTCGGCAGCGGCCTGGCGATCACGGTCATCGGGCTGCCGTTGCTGGCCGCGGGTCTGCTGGTCTGCGGGACGTGGGGGCGGGTCGACCGGTGGCGGGCGCGGACCTTGCTGGGCCTGCGCATCCAGACGCCGTCGCGGATGCCCGTTCGTGGCGGTGGGATCTTCGGCTGGGCCTGGGCACGGGTCGCCGACCCCGTGAACTGGCGCAGCGCGCTGTACCTGCTGATCCGGCTGCCGTGGGGAATCATCACCTTCACCGTGACGATGGTGTTCCTGTTCGTCCTCTGGCCGGTGCTGCCCTACCTCCTGCGCGGCTTCGCCGCCGCCGACCGGGCGATGATCTCGGCGCTGCTGTCGCCGTCCGGCGCGATGGAACGGCGGATCCGGGAGCTGGAGGCGGGCCGGGAGACGATGGTCGACGCGGCCGCCGCCGACCGCCGCCGCATCGAGCGGGACCTGCACGACGGCGCCCAGGCCCGGCTCGTCGCGCTCGCGATGGATCTCGGGCTGGCCAAGGAGCGGATGGCCGAGGACCCGGAGGCGGCGGCGCGGGCGGTGGAGCAGGCGCACGGCGAGATCAAGAACGCCCTGCAGGAGCTGCGCGACCTGGCCCGCGGCATCCACCCGGCGATCCTCACCGAACGCGGCCTCGGCGCGGCGCTGGCGAACGTCGCCGGGCGGTGCGCCGTGCCGGTCACCGTGGACGTCGAGCTGCCGGCACGGCCGTCGGCCGCCGTCGAGGGGCTGCTCTACTTCACCACCGCCGAGCTGCTCACCAACATCAGCAAGCACGCCGTCGCCCGCTCGGCCACCGTCCAGCTGGTCAGGTCGGGCAAGTACCTCGAGCTGACCGTCACCGACGACGGCCTGGGCGGCGCGGCCATCACCCCTGGCGGCGGCCTGGCCGGCCTCGCCGAACGGGTCGGCGCGATGGACGGCACCTTCACCCTGGAGAGCCCGCCCGACGGCCCGACCGTCGCAACCACCCAACTGCCCTGGCAGGATCCCACGGACGCCACCGCCAGACCGGTGGAGCCGGCCGACTAGGGCGCCCCAGGTCCTTCCGCGGATCTTGCCGGGGTCGCTCGGCCGCCCAGGATCCGCGGCGAGAATCCCGGTGGCCAGCGGCGTGGCCTCCCGCCCGCGGCGCTCGTCTTGTCCGACGTCAGGGCACATTCTGTCCGACGTCAGGGGCCGGATGAGCGCCGGATCTCCCCGCTGACGTCGGACAGAACGCCAAGATCACCATCGGGTTCGGGGGATGGCGGGATGGCGGGATGGGGGGATGGGGGAGCGGATGACTTGTCGTCGTCCGCGGGAAGGGCCTCGTCTAGGGCGCGCTGCTCGATCTGGTGGCGCTTGCCCGCGTAGAGGCAGGCCGCGAGCTCGTCGAACGCGACGGCGCTCACCGCGCGGTGGCTCGTTCGGCGGTGCCAGGGCAGCCAGCTCCGACCGCGCAACCAGCTCCCGAAACGATCGGCCGCGGCCAGGGCGAGCAGTAGCACCACCAGCCCCGGAATAGTCAGGAAGAAGGCGGCCGCCACGACCCGACGAACGCCCGCGGGGGCGGTCCCGGTTCCCAGCAAGGTCAGTTCCCGGGCTGGTCACCACCAGCCGCGGCGGCGGGCCCAGCGCAGCAGCGTGGCGGACACGGCGAGCATCAGGACGAGGACGATCGCCAGCTGCCAGGACCGGGTCCGCTCGTTCACGATCAGGTTCATGCCGAAGACCGAGGAAAGTGCCGTGATCGGCAGCGTGATCGCGGCGATCACGGCGAGCCGCTCCGCGGCGATCGTCATCTTGGTCTCGATCCGGGTCCGGTAGAACTCGATGACGCCCTGCAGGTACTCGCGCTGGACGTCGGCCAGGCCGCGGACCTGCTCGAACTCCTCGACGACCTCGGCTATCAGCGGCCTGGCCTCCGGGGGCAGCGCCCACGTCCGGCTCCCCAGCCGGGCGTAGATCTCCTTGTTCAGGGCGCTGATCGTCCGAGCGGCGAGGAGGCCGTGGCGGGCGCGGAACAGCTCGTCGAGGAAATCCTCCGGCTCGGCGAAGTGCCCGCCGATGACCCGCTGTTCCAGGCTCCACACGTCGGCGGTCAGCGCCTCCACGAACGACTCCTGGCTAGCGGCGAGCGCGAGCACGATCGCGTGCGACAGGTCGAACGGCGTCGCCGGCCGCAGCCGCCCGGACTCCATCCGCGAAAGCACGGCGCGGGTCTCGCGCAGCGCGGCCTCGGGCGGGACGGCCGGGTTGAGCGGCCCGTGCACCGTCACCAGGAAGTGACGGCCGACGAACTGGTCGAGCTCGATGTAGTGCACATGCCCGCCCTCGCCCTTCTCGGGGCTGTGCAGGACGACGAAGACGTGGTCGGCGTACGAGTGGGTCTTGGGCACCCGGTTGCGCTCGGCACAGTCCTGGACCGCCCGGTGGTGGAAGCCGAACACCTCACGCAGCGCCAGCTCGGAGCTGGCCTCGCAGCTCGGGATGTCCACCCAGACGAACCCGGCCTCGCCGGCCCCGTCCAGGCCGTCGGCGCTCCCGTCCGCGCCGACCTTGGCGAGCAGTGCGCCAAGCGCCTCGACGGGGTGCTGCTCGACACCCGTCCTCGTTACCAGCCGAACATCCATATACGCCTCAACTCACCGCTCCAGCTCCCTGGCTGCCCACCAGCCCGTGGCCAGGCCGGGCACCGGGAGCCCGCCCGTGACCGGCCACGCCGCGTTGTCGGACCCGAGGGCCGGAACGCACGATAGGCCCCACCAGGGCGGACGTCTCCGCCTCGCGCGTCAACGAGGTGTGAACACTCGCCGTGCGCGGGATCCGCGAGCGGCGCCGCGACGGCCGGCGCGGGCGAGGACAGGTGACGGGGGCCACGGCGCGGCGCGGACGCCCGGCCGGGCCGCCACGCGATCGTCAAAGGGCCATACAAAGCGCGCCCCCAGCCGTCGACAAAGCGTCAAGAAGAATCTTCGGAGCCCCGCGGCGGCGCCACGATGTGTCGCCGGGTCCCCCGACGGGGGATTCGTCGTGGTTGGGCACCCGAACCATCCAGGGCGATCTCACCCGTTACCGAGAGAGATAACTCAAGGACCGTGAATGCGTCCGAGAGGGAAGTTGTGGACAGATGACCGACCTGATTTTCGTGGGCGTGGTGATCGCGGCCTTCGTGCTGCTCGCGCTCATCGCCCGGGGGGTGGAACGGCTGTGAACGCCGTGAACATCGCCGGCCTGGTTCTCGTCGTGGTCACCGCCGGTTACCTGGTGGCCGCCCTGTTGTTCCCGGAGAGGTTCTAGATGAGCACCGGCTGGGCCGGGTTCCTGTTCGTCGTGACGCTCGTGGCGGCGCTCTGCCTCGTCTACCGGCCGGTCGGCGACTACCTCGCCCACGTCTACACGACCCCGAACGACACCCGGGTCGAGCGGGCGCTCTACCGGGTGGTCGGCGTCGACCCGCGCGCCGAGCAGCGCTGGGGGGCGTACCTGCGCTCGGTGCTGGCGTTCTCCGTCGTCGGCATCCTCTTCCTCTACGGATTCCTGCGCCTGCAGCACCACCTGCTGCTCAGCCTCGGCATGCCGGCCATGGAGCAGAGCCAGGCGTTCAACACCGCCATCAGCTTCGTCACGAACACGAACTGGCAGTCGTACTCAGGCGAGTCGACCGTCGGGCACCTGGTCCAGATGGCGGGGCTCGCGGTCCAGAACTTCGTGTCGGCCGCGGTCGGCATGGCGGTGGCCGTGGCGCTGGTGCGCGGGTTCGCCCGGTCCAGCCCCGGGCCGAAGGAGGTGCGAAAATCTTCCTCCTTCGCACCTTCGGAGGCCTCGCAAGACGGAATTGCCTCGCTCGGCAACTTCTGGGTCGACGTGACTCGCGGCACGCTGCGGGTGCTGCTGCCGGTCAGCTTCGTCTTCGCGATCGTGCTGGTCGCCGGCGGCGCGATCCAGAACCTGCACGGCAACCGGACGTTCAGCACCGTCGTCGGCGGTGAGCAGACCATCACCGGCGGCCCGGTCGCGAGCCAGGAAGTCATCAAGGAACTGGGTACGAACGGCGGCGGTTTCTACAACGCGAACTCGGCCCACCCGTTCGAGAACCCGACCGCGTGGACCAACTGGATCGAAATCTTCCTGATGCTGTTCATCCCGTTCTGCATGCCGCGGATGTTCGGGAAGATGGTCGGGAACACCCGCCAGGGGCTGGCGATCGTCGCCGTCATGGCGACGCTGGCCATAGCGAGCCTGGCGGTCAACGTCGGTTTCCAGCTCGCCCACCACGGCACCGTCCCTGAGGCCGTCACCGCGGCGACCGAGGGTACGGAGAGCCGGTTCGGGGTGCCTCAGTCGGCCACGTTCGCCACCGTGACGACGCTGACGTCGACGGGCGCGGTGAACTCGTTCCACGACTCGTACACCAGCATTTCCGGCGGCACGCTCATCCTGAACATGGCGCTCGGCGAGATCGCCCCCGGCGGCGTCGGTTCGGGCCTGTACGGCATGCTCATCCTCGCGATCGTGGCGGTGTTCGTCGCCGGGCTCATGATCGGGCGGACGCCCGAGTACCTCCAGAAGAAGATCGGCACCCGCGAGATCAAGTTCGCGTCGCTCTACCTGCTGGCCACCCCGACGCTCGTCCTGGTCGGGACGGCGCTGGCGATGGGGCTGCCGGGTGAGCGCGCCTCGATGCTCAACTCCGGCCCGCACGGGCTGTCCGAGGTGCTCTACGCGTTCACGTCGGCCGCCAACAACAACGGCTCGGCGTTCGCGGGCATCTCGGTGAACACCACCTGGTACAACACGGCGCTCGGCCTGGCGATGTTGTTCGGCCGCTTCCTGCCGATCGTGCTGGTCCTGGGCCTCGCCGGCTCGCTGGCCGCGCAGCGCCCCGTGCCGGTCTCGGCCGGGACGCTGCCGACCCACCGGCCGCAGTTCGTCGGGATGCTGACCGGCGTCGCGGTGATCCTCGTCGCGCTCACCTACTTCCCGGCGCTCGCGCTCGGCCCGCTCGCCGAAGGAATCCATTGATGACCAGCCACGGCTCGGGCAACCGGCCGAGCAGAACGGCCGCACCTGGGCAGACCGCGATGGGAAAGGGCATGGAAACACCTGACAAGAGCGGCGAAGGCACTCCGGCGGCACCGGGCACGACGCCGGGCACGGTGCCGGGAACAGCGCCGGGCGCGCACCGGGCCTCGGGCACGCCGCACAGGGCGGCACGCCGCGCCGGCGGGCTGTTCGACCCGGCGCAGCTGGTCCGCTCGCTGCCCGAGGCGGCCCGCAAGCTGAACCCGCGGACGCTGTGGCGCAACCCGGTGATGCTCGTGGTCGAGATCGGCGCGGTGTTCTCGACCATTCTCGCGATCACCGACCCGGACGTGTTCGCCTGGCTCACGGTCGTCTGGCTGTGGCTGACGGTCCTGTTCGCGAACCTCGCCGAGGCGGTCGCCGAGGGCCGGGGCAAGGCGCAGGCCGACTCCCTGCGGCGCACCCGCACCGACACGGTCGCCCGCCGGCTCGTCGGCTGGCGGGAGGGGGGCCCGGTCGACGCGGCCCGCGCCGAGCGGGTGCCGGCGCCGGCGCTGGTGCTCGGCGACCACGTGGTCGTCGAGGCCGGTGAGATCATCCCGGGCGACGGCGACGTGGTCGCCGGCGTCGCGAGCGTCGACGAGTCGGCGATCACCGGCGAGTCGGCCCCGGTCATCCGCGAGTCCGGCGGCGACCGTTCCTCGGTCACCGGCGGCACGAAGGTCCTGTCCGACCAGATCGTCGTCCGGATCACCCAGAAGCCGGGCGAGAGCTTCATCGACAAGATGATCCGGCTCGTCGAGGGCGCCAGCCGGCAGAAGACCCCGAACGAGATCGCGCTGAACATCCTGCTCGCGAGCCTCACGATCGTCTTCCTGCTGGCGGTGGCGACGCTGCAGCCGCTGGCGATCTTCTCGAAGGCCCAGCAGCCGGGCGTCGGCGACACCAGCGCGCTGGACGCGCACGGCGTCACCGGCATCGTGCTGGTCGCGCTCGTGGTCTGCCTGATCCCGACGACGATCGGCGCCCTGCTCTCGGCGATCGGCATCGCCGGCATGGACCGCCTCGTGCAGCGCAACGTGCTCGCGATGAGCGGCCGCGCCGTGGAGGCAGCCGGCGACGTCAACACGCTGCTGCTCGACAAGACCGGCACCATCACCCTTGGAAACCGGCAGGCGTCGGACTTCCTCCCGGTGGGGTCCGTGACCCCGGATCTGCTGGCCGACGCCGCGCAGCTCTCGTCGCTCGCCGACGAGACGCCCGAGGGGCGTTCGATCGTCGTCCTCGCCAAGGAGCGGCACGGCCTGCGCGCACGCGGCCCCGGTGAGCTAGGGCACGCCCGGTTCGTCCCGTTCACCGCGCAGACCCGGATGTCCGGCGTCGACCTCATCGACGGCGAGGACGAGACCAACGGCGCGCCCGACGGCCAGAACCAGGCCGATACCCCTGACGGCCAGGACCAGGCCCACACCCCCGACGGCCAAAACCGGGCCCACACCCCTGACAGCCAGGACCGGGCTCATGTCCGGCGGGCGATCCGCAAGGGTGCCTCCGGCGCGGTGCTGCACTGGGTGCGCGAGGAGGGCGGCACCATCCCGGCCGGCGTCCTGGAGCTGGTCGACGAGATCGCCGCGACCGGCGGCACGCCGCTGGTCGTCGCCGAGAAGGTCTCGCCAGCGCTCGGCCGGCCCGGCAAGCCCACGACCCGGGTGCTCGGCGTCATCCAGCTCAAGGACGTCGTCAAGCAGGGCATGCGGGAGCGGTTCGCGGAGCTGCGCGCCATGGGCATCCGGACCGTCATGATCACCGGCGACAACCCGCTGACCGCGCGGGCCATCGCGGACGAGGCCGGCGTGGACGACTTCCTGGCCGAGGCCACGCCCGAGGACAAGATGGCGCTCATCCAGCGGGAGCAGCGTGGCGGCGCGCTGGTCGCGATGACCGGCGACGGTACGAACGACGCGCCGGCGCTGGCCCAGGCCGACGTCGGCGTGGCGATGAACACCGGCACGTCGGCCGCCAAGGAGGCCGGCAACATGGTCGACCTCGACTCCAACCCAACGAAGCTCATTGAGATCGTCGAGATCGGCAAGCAGCTGCTCATCACCCGCGGAGCGCTGACCACGTTCTCGATCGCGAACGACGTCGCCAAGTACTTCGCGATCATCCCGGCGATGTTCGCTGGGATCTACGGCGGCCTCGACAAGCTCAACATCATGCGGCTGTCGAGCCCCGAGTCGGCGATCCTGTCCGCCGTCATCTTCAACGCGCTGATCATCATCGCGCTGGTCCCGCTCGCCCTGCGCGGCGTGCGCTACCGGCCGGCGAGCGCGTCGGCGATGCTGCGCCGCAATCTGCTCGTCTACGGCGTCGGCGGGCTCATCGCCCCGTTCCTCGGCATCAAGCTCGTCGACCTGTTCGTCCAGTTCATCCCGGGGATTTGAGATGCTCATCCGGCTTCCGAGCTGGGCCCGCCACCATCTCGCGGCGTTGCGCGCCCTGCTCGTGTTCACTGTCCTGTGCGGCCTCGCCTACCCGTTCGCCGTCCTGGCGATCGCCCAGATCCCCGGGCTGCACGGCCGGGCGGAAGGCTCACTCGTCCACGCCGCCGACGGCACCGTCGTCGGGTCGTCGCTGATCGGCCAGCTGGCCGCCGACGCCGACGGCAACCCGTTGCCCGGCTACTTCCAGCCCAGGCCGTCGGCCGCCGGCGACGGCTACGACCCGACGTCGACGAGCGCCTCGAACCTCGGCCCCGAGGACATCGTCGACACGCCCGACGACCCGGCGACCCCCGACGACGAGAGTCGCCAGAGCCTGCTCACCCAGGTCTGCGCCCGCGGCCTGGCCGTCGGGGAGGCGAACGGCGTCGACGGCTCGCGGCCGTACTGCGCGCCGTCCGGCGTCGGCGCGGTGCTCGCGGTGTTCCACGCCGAGCCCAGCTACCAGGGCGCCGTCACCAAGGTCGTCAGCGTCAACGAGATCTGCCCGGCGACGCCGTTCCTGGCGGACTACGAGGGCGTCGCGGTGACCTGCCGCGAGCCGGCGCAGGACGTCGCGGCCGGCCAGCTCGTCCCGGTCCGCGGCGACGCCCCGGACGAGCCCGCCGTGCCGGCGGACGCGGTGACCGCCAGCGGCAGCGGCCTCGACCCGGGCATCTCCCCGGCCTACGCCCGGCTGCAGGTCGACCGGGTGGCGCGCGAGCGCGGCCTGGACCCGGCCGTCGTGGCCGACCTGGTGGACGAGCACACCACCGGCCGCGCCCTCGGGTTCCTCGGCGAGCCGACCGTCAACGTCGTCCGGCTGAACCTGGCGCTCGACAAGCTCACCGAGCCGCCAGCCGCGGCTGGCAACTAGGCCCGACCTGCGACGCATGATCGCCGTTTCTGCCCTCTGAGTCCTCCGGGCCCTTCGGCCGGCCGCGCAAGCGCGGAAATTTTGGGGGTGGCTCGTTCGGGTGGTCTGT
>NZ_JADWYU010000185.1:0-25478 GCF_016786325.1 Frankia nepalensis
CGAGGCGCTCGAGACCCGCCAGCCGCTGCGCGCGCTCTGGGAATTCTCCAACAACCGCACCGCGTCGGCGCTGATCGTCGAGCTCACGGCGCTGGCGAACCATCGAAAGGCCATCCGGGCTGAAATCGCGTCGGTCGGTGAGAAGGTGCGGGAGCTGGTCCTGGCCGCGTTGGCGGACTCGCCGAACGACTACACGTTCCCGATGGAGCCGGTCCCCCCCGAGGTGCTCGTTTTCCTGGTGACCAGCCTCCCACGGATGGTTCTCACCGAGCAGGCCGTGGGAATGTCCACCTCGCATGCTCAGACACTCGATTTCCTCCAGAAATATCTGGACCGGGTCGAGCCAAAGGAAAGCGAGGACGACTCGGCCGGCCCGGCGGCGGCCGCGCCGACGCCGGGCTGAGCGGGCGAGCGCCTTCCTCCCGACGGTCGGCGGCGCTCCCCTCGTGGCGTGCCGAGGTGGTCCAGCTGGATCCTCACGGTGAAGTCCTGTACGAACGTATGGCGTGATGCTATACGTTCGTACAGGGATGTCCAGGGAGGATAGACGGTGGGCTCAGACGACCTCTACTACGACCCGTACGACGTCGGGATCGACGCGGATCCGTACCCCGCCTACCGGCGGCTGCGCGACGAGGCGCCGCCAGGTACGGCGCCCTAGGATTCATTCATGACGACGATTTCCGCGCCGGAGAGTCACCTGACCTGGCCCGAGCGTATTGACGAACTGGCTTCCGCGCATCCGGAACTCATCGCCCTGACGACCACGGCTTTAGGTGGAGAGACCCTGACCTGGGGTGAGCTCGCGCTGCGCGGCCGACTGGTCGCCGGCCGGCTGGCGGATTTCGGAATACGGCCGGGTGACGTCGTCTGCGTCGAGCTGCCGGGCCGGGCCGCGCATGTCGTCTGCGCCCTCGGCGCCTGGCGGCTGGGGGCGACGGTGCTTCCGCTGCGCCCGGACCTGCCGGCCCGCGAGCGCCGGCGGCTGCTCGCGCTCGCCGATCCGGGCGTGGTCGTCGTGGACGGCCAGCCCGCGGCCGACCGGGAGGTCGCCGCCGACGAGCTGGTGAACGGCGTCGACGCGCGTCCGCCTGCGGCCTTTCCACCGGTCGTGTCGAGCCCGGCGTGGCTCATCGCGTCGGGAGGGTCGACCGGGGCGCCGAAGCTGATCGCGTCCTCGACGTCGACGGTCGTACCCGCCGGCGCGCGGGCGGTCGGCCCAGCGCTTTTCGCGGACACCGGCGACGCACGCCATCCTGTTCATCTCGTCTGCTCGCCGCTTTACCACACCCAGGGATTCGCGATGCTGCATCACACCCTGGTGGACGGCTACCGCAATGTTCTGGTCTCCCGGTTCGACGCGGAGCGGGTGCTGGATCTCATCGAGAGCGAACGAGTCGCCATGGCGGCATTCGTGCCGACCATGCTGATCCGGCTGCTACGTAGCCCGAGCATCCGTCACAGGGACCTTTCCAGCCTCGGCCGGGTCATCCAGGGCGCGGGCGCCTGCCCGGAGTGGGCCATTCGAGAATGGATCGACCTCGTCGGCCCGGAACGTTTCATCATGGGCTACGGGTCCTCGGAGGGAGTCTGCAGCGCGCAGATCCGCGGGGACGAGTGGCTGCTGCACCCGGGCAGCGTCGGGCGCCCGGTGGGAACCGAGGTCCTGGTCGTCGGCGAGGACGGGGCGCGACTGCCGGCGGGGGAGGTGGGCGAGCTCTACTTCCGGCCCGTTCAGGGAACGCGCGACGTCCGCTACGTCGGCCAGGCCGCGCCACGCACCCGGCCCGGCGGCTACGTCTCGATCGGCGACCTTGGCTGGCTGGACGAGGACGGTTACCTCTACATCGCCGACCGCCGGACCGACATGGTCGTGACCGGCGGCGCCAACGTCTACGTCTCCGAGGTCGAGGCCGCGCTGCTGCGGCACCCCGACGTCGAGGACGCCGTGGTCATCGGCCTGCGCGACGCCGAGTGGGGCCGCCGGGTCCACGCGATCGTCCAGCCGAGGCCGGAGGCGAGCCGGGACGGCCTGGCCGACGCGCTCCGCGACCACTGCAGGACCCATCTCGCGGCCTACAAGGTGCCGAGGACCTTCGAGCTCGTCGACGACCTCGGCCGCGCCGACTCCGGCAAGATCAACCGGCGCGCCCTGGCCGACCTCAGGGACGCGTCCGGTGAGGCGAGTGCTGGTGCAGCCAGTGCGGCGGTCTCGACTGGCTCGATGCCTGACGGCCTGTCAGACAGCGCGGCAGGGTGACGTCGCTCTGATGGGCCATGCACACAACCCGGCCACCGATGGTGACGGCGCCTCAGCGCTGCGCCAACGCAGCCCTCTGCCCGACCCGGAACCAGATCGACCACCGTCATTTGGTTCGACCCAGAACCAGGTGGCGAGGGCGCTCAGCGCCCGATGGCGGTGCCCGGCGCCGGGCGCGAAGCGTCCGGCGCGGGACCGCCGCGCCCGATGGCGGTGCCCGGCGCGGGGCGCGAAGCGTCTCGCGCGGGACCGCCCCAGTAGCCGCGGGTACGCAGATGCTCGATGGTCACGGCGGCGCAGGAACGTACGTGTTCCTCGCTGATCCGGGCCGCCGCCAGCACGTCGCCGGTCTCGATCGCGCCGAGCATCTGCTCGCGGTACGCCGCCTCGTTGTGGGCCCACCCGGGTGCGTCGAAGTAGAAGCTGCCCTGCAGCGCGCCACCGAGGAACTCCAGGATCGTGTCGAGGCGCGGTGACCTCCCGGAGTTCGTGATCAGTTGGAAGAACCGGCGGTCGAGGGCCCTTACCCGGGCCACGTCGCCGGTCGCGGCGATCTCCTGGTGCAGCCGGCGGAGCTCGGCGATCTCCGCCGGCGTCAGCCGCTTGACCGCGCGTTTCGCCGTCATCCCCGACACCAGCGCGACGACCTCGTAGTGGTCCTCGATGTCCTCGACGGTCACGTCGGCCACGAAGGCGCCGCGCCGGGGGATGGCGTCCACGAAGCCCTTCTGGGCCAGCTCGATGAGGGCCTCGCGGACCGGGGCGCGGCTGATCCCGAGCGTGTCCGCGATCTCGTCCTGATCGACCTTGCTGCGCGGTGGCAGGGCGCCGGAGACGATCGCGTCCCGGATGAAGCCGGCCGCCTCGTCCTTGAGGTTGCCGTAGGCCCGTCGACCCGAGGCGAGCCGGCGGATCGCGCTCGGGTCGACGTCGTAGGTGCTCACGGATGGCTCGCGCGGTCAGCCGGCGCGGCCGACGTGCCGGGCACGGACAGAGCGGTCGATACCAACGGCACGGCCGGTACCAACGGCACGGCTGATACCAATGGCACGGCCGGCCCGGACGGCGAGGCGCGCGCGGGCCGCGCGGAGGCCGTCGTTGCTGATGTCCCCACCTCCGTCACGACACCGCGGGATAGTCGCTCGACTCGGCGATCTCCGCCGCCTCTCGCATGTACTTGACCACGTAGCCTCCGAAGTCCTCGAGCTTCGGATCGCCATTGGCGCGTTGGTAGCCCTGCTCGAGCACGATCGCGAGCTTCCATTTTGCCAGTACGAGGTAGTAGTCGAAGTCGTCGACCTGCCGACCCGAACTCCGCGCGTAGTGGGCGAGAAGCGTGGAGCGGGCCGGCATCCCGACGAGGTACTCGTTGTCCGACGGTCCGGTGGGGTCCTCCGGCCAGCTGTGCAGCGCCCAGGCGACGTCCAGCTTCGGGTCGCCGACCGTGCCCATCTCCCAGTCGAGGATGGCCGCGAGCCGCCCGGGCGCGCCGTGGCGGAACATGACGTTCGGGAACTGGTAGTCGCCGTGCATGATCCCTGGCACGAAGTCGAGCGGCCGGTGGCGGGCCAGCCAGGCCGTCGCCTCGTCGAGGCCCGGGATCTCCCGGGCCCGGATCCGCTGGTAGAAGCGGGTCCAGCGCTCGACCTGCCGGTCGTGGTAGCCGGCGGGCCGGCCGAGGTCGCCGAGGCCGCGGGCCTTCCAGTCGACCTCGCCCATCAGCACGATGCCGTTGATCAGCTCGTAGGCCAGCTCGCCGCGGGCGGCGAGGTCGGTGTCGAACGGGGGCGCCCACCAGTCCGGCGTGTTCATCACCGACCAGCCGTCGACCACGTCCATGAGGTAGAAGGGACGGCCGAGCACGCTCGGGTCGTCGCAGGCGGCGACGGCGTCGGCGACGGGCACGTCGGTCCCGGTGAGCGCCTCGATCAGCCGCCACTCGCGCAGGATCCCGGCGTCGCGCTCGGCCGGCGCCGCGGCGGGCGGCCTGCGCAGGGCCGCGCGGAAATCGCCCCGGCGGATCTCGAAGATCTCGTTCTGCCGGCCGCCCGACAACAGGCGCGCCTGGACGGGCAGCCCCCGCCCCGGCAGGTCGCGCGAGTCCATCCAGCGCCCGAGCGCGCCGACGTCGATGGCCGACGCGCCGCTGGCGACCGGGGCACCCGCCGGATCCCGCATGTCGGCGGTCGAGGGGGTCTGGGCGGCGGCGGGGGAGGTCTGGCTCACTTGCTCGCCTCCTCGGGCTCGAGGAACTCGGCGTACTTCTTGCGGGCCTGCTCCTGCCGCAGTGGCAGCCACTGCGTCGGCCACAGGCCTTCGGTGGCCTTGCCCTCGGCCAGCACCGCGCGGGCGACCGTCACCCGGTGCACCTCGCTGGGGCCGTCGGCGAGGCCGAGGATCATGGAGCCGGAGAACCACTCGTTCAGCGGCAGGTCGCTCGTGGTCCCCAGGGCGCCGTGCACCTGCAGCGCCCGCTGGGTGATGTTGTGCATCACCTGCGGCGTGAGCACCTTCACCGCGGCGATGTCGTGCCGCACGGCCTGGTAGTCCTTCAGCTTGTCGATGCGCCAGGCGACGTACAGCACGAACAGCCGGAACTGCATGAGCTCGGCGTAGGAGTCGGCGACGTAGTTCTGCACGGACTGCTTCTTGGCGAGCAGGCTGCCGCGGGTCTCGCGGCTCAGCGCCCGCTCGACCATCATGTCCAGCGCCCGGCGGGCCTGGCTCACGGTGCGCATCGCGTGGTGGATGCGCCCGCCGCCGAGCCGGGTCTGGCTGATGGCGAAGGCCTGCCCCTCGCCGCCGAGGACGTTCTCGGCCGGCACGCGGACGTCGGTGAAGCGGACCAGGCCGTGCGTGCCCTCGCCGGGCGGCTCGTGGCCGAACAGCGCCATGTTGCGCTCGATCTCGATGCCCGGGGTGTCGCCCGGCACGATGAACATCGACGCGCCCCGGTGGATGTCGACGTCGGGGTTGGTGACGGCCATGACGATGTAGAACGCCGCCCACTTGGCGTGCGAGGCCATGAACTTCAGGCCGTTGATCACCCAGTCGTCGCCCTCGCGGACGGCGCGGGTCGTGAACACCCGGGGGTCGGAGCCGCCCTGCGGCTCGGTCATCGCGAAACACGACACGATGTCACCGTCCAGCAGGGGCTGCAGGTAGCGGCGCTTCTGCTCGTCGGTGCCGTAGTGGGCCAGGATCTCGGCGTTGCCGGTGTCGGGCGCCGCGGTGCCGAAGATGACCGGGCCCCAGGCCGCCCGCCCGATGATCTCGTTCAGGAGGGCGAGCTTCACCTGGCCGTAGCCCTGGCCGCCGAGCTCGGGGCCGAGGTGGCAGGCCCACAGCCCCTGGTCACGCACCTGCTGCTTGAGCGGCCCGATGATCCGGGCCAGCACCGGGTCGACCGGCCGCTCGAACACCCTGTGCCGCCACAGCGCGTCGAGCGGCTCGACCTCCTCCCGCACGAACCGCTCGGCCCAGTCCAGCTTCTCCTGGAACTCCGGCTCGGTCTCGAACTCCCACACGTCGCGCCTCCCGACAGCCAGCCACTTTCTCAAGTAGCAAGTCTCAAGTAGCAAATATATTATCTGGCCATGACGTCCGACGCGAGCCCCCCGCCTGCCCGGCCCCTCCCGGCGGTCGACGATCTCAACGGCTTCTTCTGGACCGCGGGCCGTGACGGCGTCCTGCGGATCCAGCGATGCGACGACTGCGCCGCGCTGGTACACCCGCCCCAGCCGGTGTGCTGCTACTGCCACTCCGAGCGGCTGGGTGTCGCCGAGGTGAGTGGGCTGGGCACCGTGGTGGGCGCCACCGTCAACCACCAGCCGTGGGAACCGGCCTTCCCGCCGCCGTTCGTCGTCGCCTCGGTCGCCCTCGACGAGGACCCCAGGGTCCGGTTGATCACGAGCCTCGTGGACGTGCCGCTCGACGAGGCCGCCGTCGGGCGGCGCGTGCGCGTCCGGTTCGAGCCCGCCGGGGACGTGTGGCTACCGGTGTTCGCGCCGGTCCGGGACGACGACGGCGGCGAGACGTTCGTGGATCTCCCGGACGACCCGATCGCCCCGGCCGAGCACGCGCGCCACGTCCGGCCCATGGTGCGCGCCGACAAGTTCGAGGACCGGGTGGCGCTCACGGGCATCGGCATGTCCCCGGTCGGCCGGCGGCTCATGCTGCCGCCGATCACGCTCGCCGTCGCGGCGGCCAGGGCCGCCGTCGCCGACGCCGGTCTCGAGCTGTCCGACATCGACGGGCTGTCGACGTTCCCGGGCGGCGAGCTGATCGGCGGCTTCACCGAGGGCGGCGTGACCGCGGTCGCGGACGCCCTCGGCATCCGGCCGACCTGGTACAACGGCGGCTCGGAGACCTTCGGCCCCGGCGGGGCGGTGGTCGCCGCGATGCTCGCCGTGGCCAGCGGCCTGGCCCGCCACGTCCTGTGCTTCCGGACGGTGTGGCAGGCCACCTACGCCGCCCAGCAGCGAGCGGCCAACCCGACGGGGGGCAGCCCGTACGGCATCGGCGGCAGGGGCGGGCGCGTGCCGGGCCCGCAGGGATACGTCGCCCCGTACGGGGTCGGCTCGGTCGCCCTCAACCTCGCGATGATCGCCTCGAACTACTTCCACCGCTACGGCGCGACGCGCGAGGCCCTGGGCTGGATCGCGCTCAACCAGCGGGCGAACGCGGCGCTCAACCCGGACGCCGTGTACCGCGAACCCATGACCATGGACGACTATCTCGGCGCCCGGATGATCACGACCCCGTTCGGGCTCTACGACTGCGACGTGCCGATGGACGCGAGCCTCGCCGTCATCGTGTCCGCGGTGGAGACGGCCCACGACCTCGCGAAGCCGCCGGTCCTGGTCGAGGCGGTGGGCACCCAGATCACCGAGCGCTTCCTGTGGCACCAGAGCACGACGAGCCACGAGCCGCAGACCCTCGGGCCGTCCGCGCACCTGTGGTCGCGCACGTCGCTGCGGCCGGCCGACGTGCAGGTGGCCGAGCTGTACGACGGGTTCACCTTCAACTGCCTGTCCTGGCTGGAGGCTCTGGGGTTCTGCGGCATCGGCGAGGCCGCCGACTTCGTCGCCGGCGGCCACAACATCGCTCTCAAGGGCGGGGTGGTGGCGCTGAACACCCACGGTGGCCAGCTGTCGGCCGGCCGTACGCACGGCATGGGCATGATCCACGAGGCCGTGGTCCAGCTGCGCGGCGAGGGCGGCGCCCGTCAGGTCGACGGATGCTCGGTCGCCGCCGTCAGCACCGGCGGCCTCGCCCCCGCCGGCGCCATCCTCCTGCGGAGGTCCTAGATGAACGAGCCCGGTCCCTTGCCCCTGCGAGCCACGGATCTTTACCACACCTGCGTCGTCGTCGAGAACCTCGCCGAGTCGATGCGGCAGCTCACGCGCCTGGCCGGCTATCGCTGGATGCCGGCAATCGAGCACCCCACGGCGGTCTGGACGCCGGCGGGGGCGGCGACGGTGCCGCTGCGGATGGTGTACTCGCTCGACGAGCCGCTGTTGGAGCTCATCGAACAGGTGCCGGGCACGACCTGGATGCCGTCGCCCGGCGGCGCCATCCACCACATCGGCTACTTCGTGGACGATCTCGTCGCCTCGTCGCGGGCGCTGACCGATGCCGGCCTGCCACTCGAGGCCTGCGGGGCCGGGGCGACGCTCCCGAGCGGGTTCGCGTACCACACCACGACCGCGGGATTGCGGATCGAGGTGGTCAACCGGTCCGTGCTGCGGGACATGCGGGAGTTGCTGACGGCGAGTTCGGCGGAGACTCCGGAGGCGGGTGCATGAAGGCCGTACGGAACGCGCCGCCGGGTGTCGAGGTCGTGGAGGTCGGCGAGCCAGAAGGTGACGGCGAGCTGGTCAGGGTGGCGGCGGTCAGCATCTGCGCGTCGGACTTCCTGTACCTGCGCTACGGGAGCCGGCAGATCGCCGGTCACGAGATCTCCGGTGTGCTGGCCGACGGCACGCCCGTCGCCGTCGAGGCGATCGCCGGCTGCGGGACCTGCCCGCACTGCGATGACGGCAACTACCAGTTCTGCGAGACGCTGCTGCGTGGCGCGCTCGGGATGACAGCCCCCGGCGGGATGAGCGAGTACTTCCGCGCCCCGCGCCGCGCGCTCCTGCCACTGCCCGCCGGGCTCGCGGTCCGCGACGCCTGCCTGGTCGAGCCGGGGTCGGTCGCCTGGCACGCCTGCCGGCTCGGCCGGGTCGGGCCTGGTACCCGCGTCGCCGTGGTCGGCGCCGGCGCGATCGGCATTCTCGCCGCCGCCGCGGCGCAGGCGCTGGGCGCCGACGAGGTCGCCGTCGAGGCCCGCCACCCGCACCAGCGCGAGGCCCGCGAGCGCCTCGGCGCGACCACGCCGCGAGGGCTTTACGACGTGGTCGTCGAGACCGGCGGGAGTGAGGGCTCCCTGCACCGGGCCATCGAGCTGGCCCGCCAGCGGGGAACGGTGGTCTACGCCGGCATCTTCGAGGATGTCAGGCTGCCGCACTCGCAACTGGCGTTGAAGGAGGTCGCGTTGCGGCCCTCGCTCGGTTACAGCGCCCACGGCGGGCGACGGGAGTTCGCCGAGGTGGCGGACCTGCTGGCGTCCCGCCCCGACCTGCCCGAGCTGCTGATCTCGCGCCGCTACCCGATCGACGAGGCTCCCGCCGCGTTCGAGGCCGCTCGCGACAGGTCGAACGGCGTCTTCCGCGTCGTCGTCGAACCCTGAACTCCACTGCTGGTCCTTGACCGTTCCCTCCCGGCGACCGCGTCGGCGTGAGCCACGGGGTCGCCGCCGGACCGGGTCGGCACTCGCCGCCCGCGGCGGGCGGCGCTGACCAGCGAAGGGAACGGCCCGCCCGACCGCCGGCCGCCTCGCCCTCTCCGCGCGGATCGCGGATGGAGGGGGCGTGCGCGGTCCGCCGGCGGCGGGCGAGGGCGCCGACGAGTCGGTGCCGTTCGCGGCGGCGTTGGGTCCGGGTGGCCGTCGGGAGCCGCGCGGTCGTCCCGTCAGACATCCGCGGCATTCCTGTCCGACGTCAGGGCGCCAGCAGGCGTCGTTTCAGGCCCCTGATGTCTGACAGGACATCCGAGATTTCTCGGCCCGGGACGCGGGACGGTCCGAGCGGTGCCCGCCGTGAACCGTCAACCGGGCGAGCCCTCCTGGAAGCGGCACTGCTCCGATCATGCGAGCGGCCAGGCCAGCGCTCGACCGTGGCGCCCGGCGGACGGGACGCTCCGGCAGGCGGGACGCACCCAGATGACATGGCGGTTTCACCCGGCCGCCCTCCGGCCCCCGGCTCGCGGATGAAAAGCTGGCGGGCCCTGCTCCAGATCCCGTTCGCGCACGGAGCAGGTGAGTCGCGCGCCGAAGGAAAGGAGCTGTGTGTGTTTCCTGTCGACCGCCGCCCCCGTGGGCTCGGTCGCCGCCCTGTCGGGGCGGTTCCGGTGATCGTGGGTGTCGGGCGATGAGCCTGGACCGCCAGGCGTCGCCGCGGCCCTCACCGCGCCCGCGCGGCCGCGGGAGAAGGCCCGCCCGCCTGGACGCGGACCTGTCTCCCGAAAGCACGTCGCCGAGATCCGGCGTCATCATTCTGAACGTCATCTGGCTGACGGTCCTGACCGTCCTGGCGATCGTGGCCGTCGGGCGGATCGCCTGGCACGGCGTCGACGGCGAGGTCCTCGCCTGGGCGGTCGGCAGCTACGTCGTGACCGGCTTCGGGATCACCGTCGGATACCACCGGTACCTGACACACGAGGGCTTCCGCTGCTCGCCCGTCCTCCGCGCGATCCTGCTCTTCGCGGGCGGTATGGCCATCGAGGGGTCCCTGGAAAGCTGGCGCAGAACGCATCTGGCTCATCACGCGCACACCGATGTGCGGGATCTCGACCCGCACACGCCGAACCAGTACGACGGTTTCTGGATGGGCCTGTGGCACTCGCACGTGGGCTGGATGCTGGTGCACAGCCGGCTTCCCGAGCCGTTCGACCAGCGTGACGACGTCGACCGGCTCGTGCGGTGGCAGCGCCAGTACTACGCGGTGCCGGCCGTGTCGAGCTTCCTGATCCCGTGGGCCGCGACCGGTTGGCAGCTGGACGGGCTCCTCGTGGCCGGCTTCCTCCGCGTGTTTCTGCTGTTCCATTTCACGGCCTCGATCAATTCCGTCTGCCATGTCTGGGGCACCCGCGGCGGCCGAAAGCCGTCAGCGGTCCGCAGCGCGCGCCGGGCCCGTAACTTCGCGCTGACCGCGCTTCCCACGATGGGTGAGGCGTGGCACTGGATGCACCACGTGATGCCGGGGTGCGTGGCCCATGGGTCCGGCCTGCGCCCTGACCCCACGAAATGGCTGATCTGGACGTTCGAAAAGGCGGGTCTCGCCCGGGACGTCAAGTGGTACCGCACCGAGCGCGCCAGGATTCTCGGCTACCAGCCCGATCCGGTGACCAGCCGCGCCGTCTGCCAGCCGGATCGCCGGGATCCGGTCGCGCTGGCTGGTGCCGTCGTCATGAAGGGTGGCCCCGTCGGCGACCATTCATGACTGTCGTGGGCGGCCCGCGGCCAATCCCTGGCTGGCACACGGGCCGGCGCCTCACCCGGCGGCGCTGGGCCCGTCGCCGGGTCCGGGATCAGTCACTGGCCGGCAGGGGCCGCGCCTCCTTGAGGACGAGTGGCCGCGCGCCGATGGCGAGGGCGCCCGTGCCCGCCTTGGTCACCAGGATCTCGAGGCCGGTGCCGGCGAGGGTGTAGCGCTTGCCCTGCTGGGTGCCGCCGGTCGCGCCGTCCAGAACGGCCAGCCCGGGCTGTGGCTCGGCCTTGATGTCGACCATGGGATGGCCGCCGCAGGTCAGCTCGACCTCCCCGGGGATCGGGCGAACGACCACGAGTTCGGTGGAGTCCGCCTGGCTGCGCAGCCTGGCGCCGCTCTTGATCTGCAAAGTCGTATCTCCTTGTCGATGGGGGACCGGGTGAGCGACGGAAAGCGGCGCACCGGAATGTCGGTGGAGACGCGCCCGCCCGCGGTCGGCATCCGACCACGGGCGGGCAGCCGGTCGGCCAGGGGGCTTTCTGGCCGACCGGCACGTTCCAGGTTGTTCAGAGCACCACGGGCAGCTTGTGGTAGCCGCGGATCGTGGCCGTGTGAATGAGCTCGGCACCGGACAGGTCCAGGTCCCACTTCGGGAAGCGGTCCAGGATCTCCTCCAGCGCGATCCGGCCCTCGATGCGGGCCAGCGCGGCGCCGAAGCAGTAGTGGACGCCCTTGCCGAAGGTCAGATGGGCGTCCATCTTCCGGCGGATGTCGAAGGTGTCCGGGTCCGGGAAGGCGTCCGGGTCGCGGTTCGCCGCGCCGGTCAGCAAAGTGATGATCTTCCCCGCGTCGACGGTCTGCCCGTGCAGCTCGACCGGCCTGGTCGTCACCCGCACCTGGATGGGCGACGGCACCTCGTAGCGCAGGGTCTCCTCGACCGTGTTGTTGATGAGCGACCGGTCCGCCACCACCTGGTCCCGCTGGTCCGGGTTGTCGGCGAGCGTCTTGCCGAGCCAGCCGATCAGCCGGGCCGTCGTCTCCACGCCGGCGGCGTAGAGCATGCCGACGTAGTTGAGGATCTCGGCGTCGGACAGGCCGCGCTGCTCGCCGGTCAGGACGTCCTTGAACCGGGCCTGGATCAGCGTGGTGAGGAAGTCGTCACCCGGGTGCTCCTTCTTGTATTTCAGGAAGGGCGCGTACGGCTCTCCGATGCTGGGCAGGCGCTGCTCGTCCTGCGGCTTCTCCTCCTTGAGCCGGGCCGACTCCTCCACGTGGTCGCGCAGGTTCAGCAGGTACTCGTCGGGAATGCCGACCAGGGCGCCGATGACCCGCATCGGCAGATGGCTGGCGAAGTCCTGCATCAGGTCGAACCCGCCGCTGCCGACCAGGGGGTCGAGGTACTCCGCGCACAGCTCCCGGATCCGGTTCTCCAGCACGAGTACCCGCTTGGGGGTGACCGCCCGGCTCAGGATCAGCCGGTGCATGTCGTGCTCGGGCGGGTCCTCCGCGATGAAAAGGCCGGGCGGGGTCGGAATCCCCGCCTTGACCATCTCCATCAGGATGCCCTTGGACGACGTGTACGTCTGCCAGTCGACCGAGAGCGCCTCGACGTCGACGTAGCGCGAGACCGCGTAGAAGTCGTAGCGGTCGTTGTAGTACAGCGGCGCCTCTTCGCGCATCCGCTTCCAGACAGGGTACGGATTCTCGTCGATGGCGAAGTCATACGGATCGTAGTAGATATCCGTGGCGGCGCTCACGCGGAGCTCCTCTCAACAAGCACACGTGCGGATGGCGCGGATAACACTGCTGGGGCGGCGGCGGTCATGCGGGCTCGCAGAGGGACTTGACCTGGAGGTACTCCTCGAAGCCGATCTGGCCCATCTCGCGGCCGATGCCGCTCTGCTTGTAGCCGCCGAAGGGGACGTCCGACCCGTAGTAGATGCCGCCGTCGACGATCATCGTGCCGGCGCGGACCTTGCGGGCCACCCGCTTCGACCGCTCGTGGTCGCCGGAGAAGACGGCGCCGGAGAGGCCGAAGATGGTGTTGTTCGCGATCCGGACCGCGTCGTCCTCGTCCTCGAACGCCTGCACGACGAGCACCGGGCCGAAGACCTCGTTCTGGACGATCTCCGCGTCCTCCGGCAGGTCGGCGAACAGCGTCGGCTCGAAGTAGTAGCCCGTCTCGAGCTGGGGTGGGCGGCGGCCGCCGACGACCGGCGTGCCGCCGGCCGCCTTGGCCCGCTCGACCATGGCCTCGACGCGGTCACGGTGTCGCGCGCTGTTCAGCGGGCCCATCACGTTGTTCGGGTCGAGCGGATCGCCGTACGGCATCATCGACAGCATCTGGGCGGCCATCTGCACACCCTGCTCGAAGATGGACCGTGGCAGCAGCAGCCGGGACAGGGTGGCGCAGCCCTGCCCGCCGTGCAGGCACACCATGAAGGTCGACATGCCGATCCCGGTGCGGAGGTCGGCGTCCTCGAAGACGATGTTCGGAGACTTCCCGCCGAGCTCCAGGAAGCACTTCTTCACGGTCTGGGCGCCCAGCTCCATGATCCGGCGGCCCACGGCGGTCGAGCCGGTGAAGCTGATCAGGTCGACGCGCGGGTCGGTGATCAGCTCCTCGCCGCGGTCGTTGACCGAGCTGGTGATGATGTTGAAGACGCCGGGCGGGATGTCCGTGTGCTCGGCGACGAGCTTGCCCAGCGCGCTGACGCACCACGGCGTCGTCGGCGGGGCCTTGAGGATCACCGTGTTCCCCGCGGCCAGCGCCGGCGCCACCTTCGCCAGGCTCACCTGCAGCGGCTGGTTCCATGGCACGATCGCGCCGACCACCCCGTAGGGCTCCCGCTCGGTCCAGCGGTGGGCGCCGAAGCCCTCGATGCTGCCGAGCCCGAGGTCCTGGGTGAACTCGTACTTCTCCAGCAGGTCGGTCACCCAGCCGACGTTCTCCACCGGCATGTCGAAGGTGGAGCCGACCATCTTGGTCGGCAGGCCGACCTCGGCCGTCATCATGGCCTTGAAGGGCTCCGCGTGCTTGGCCAGCGCGTCGTGCAGCTGGCGCAGACAACGGACCCGGAAGGCGACGTCCGTGCTCCAGCTGGTCTCGTCGAAGGCCCTACGGGCCGCGGCGATGGCCGCGTTCACGTCGCCCGTCGAGGCGTCGGCCGCGACGCCGATCGACTGCTCCGTCGCCGGGTTGATGTTCTCGTAGGTGGCGCCGCCCTCCGCATCGACGAGCCGACCGTCGATGAGCAGTTTGGCGACGTTCAGTCCCGCGAAAGTCATGTGGTTCCTCCGTCAGGTGAGTGGCAGGTGCTGGTCGCGGGTGACCGCCGAGACCGCCCATTCGGTCTGGGTCTTGGTCGCGGACGAGGGTGGGCTCTGGCAGTCGGGCATCGGGACAGTGCGCCCGGGCTGGACGTCCGCCGACCAGGTGACGGTCTCGCCGTCATGCACGCAGGACAGCGCGGCGCGCGCGCCGTCGACCGAGCCGGTGCGCGCGGCGTCCAGCAGGTCCCAGCCCACCTGGCGCAGGACTTCACGTTCCAGCGCCTGCACCTGGGGGCCGGGCAGGCCGGCGCAGCCGCGGTAACTGCCGGCGACGTCGCCGAAGTCGCCCTTGCGGCGCAGCACCGTCTCGACGAGGTCCTCGTCGCCGTAGGCCCAGGCGGTGCCCTCCGGCAGCACGAGAAACGTCGCGGCGAACCGGTGGCCGCCCAGGTGGCTGGTCCGCCAGTAGGTCACGCCCTCGGGCGGCGTGGCCGCCGCGAGGCGCGTCGCCAGCCCCGCGCCGAGCCGCCCGCAGCACGCGTCGCGCCGGCCGTGGCCGCAGATCAGCACGTCGATCCCGTCGCTCTCCAGGTGTGAAGGCGCGGGGTCGGCGGCGATCGCGAGCAGGTCCGCGACGGCGTCGGCGAGCGACGCGCCGACCGGGCGCTCGAACCGGCGGTAGCCAGCGAACAGTGGCTCCCCGACGGGTCGGGCGTGCAGGATGACGCGCCGCTCCCGCGGGCTCGCGTCGGGGTTCGACGGGACGACGCCCTGCAGGCGGTAGCCGAGCGGGCGCAGCAGCGGCGCCACCGCCGCGGCCTCGGGGGTCTCGCCGATGTCGTGCGGCCACGGCAACGGGATCTCCACCAGCAGGAGACCCGGGTAGCTGCCGAAGGAGCCGACGGGGGCGAGGGACGCCGCCCGCGACCAGTCGGCGCACCGGATCCTGGCCTCCGGGTCCACCCCGGTCGAGTCGATCAACGTCGTGTCCGCCACGGCGTCAGCCGACCGGGTTCGGGGCGGCGACGGCGTCGCGCAGCGCGGGGAGCACCGGTGGGCTGGTCCGCCAGTCGGGGACGCCGTCCTCGTCCGGTGTGGCGACGGGGAACCCGCCCTGGTGGATCCAGGCCCAGTGCGCGTGGTTGAGCTCGTGGAGGGTGAAGCAGGCGTTCAGCGCGTTATAGAAGCCCTGGTTGTCGACGGTCTGGTTGACCGATTCCTTGATCAGGAGCGCCGCCATGGTGGGCACGCTCGCGATCCGCCGCGCGAAGGCCAGGGTCTGCTCGGCCAGTTCGTCGGCGGGGAAGACCTTGGAGACCATCCCGAGCCGGTAGGCCTCGTCGGCGTCGATGGAGTCGCCCGTCAGCAGCAGTTCCTTGGCCTTGCGGGGGCCGAACTCCCAGGGGTGGGCGAAGTACTCCATCCCGCACATGCCAAGCCGGGTCCCGACCATGTCGGCGAAGGTCGTCTTCTCGGCCGCGACGATGAGGTCGCACGCCCACATCAGCATCAGGCCGGCGGCGTAGACCTGCCCGTGCACCGCCGCGATGGTGATCTTTCGGAGGTTGCGCCACCGGCGGGTGTTCTCGAAGAAGTGATGCCACTCCTGCAGCATCAGCTTCTCGGCGCCCTGGCGGGTCCCTCCGTCGATCTTCGCGGAGGGGTGCTGGTTCGGCCCGGGCGCGTGGTCCGCCCGGCCCTCCTTCGACCCCATGTCGTGGCCGGTGGAGAACATCGGGCCGTGGCCGCCGAGGATGACGACCCGGACCGTGTCGTCCGCCTCCGCCCGCCGGAACGCGTCCTCGAGCTCCACGAGCAGGCCCCGGCTCTGGGCGTTGCGTGTCTCCGGCCGGTTGAGCATGATCCGTGCGATCGTCCCGTCGTCGAGGGACTCGTAGGTGAGGTACCGGTACTTCGAGTCGGTCATCAGCGCCTTTCCACCCTGACCTGGACCCCGCGCCGTCGTCGTGGCGGTGGGGTCGCCGACCTGCGTCTGGGCCGGCGCCCGCCTGGCCCGCGGCTGTCCTGCCTGGACTCTTGCCGCTCATATTTACACTAAGTTGAAGAACGGCTAGTTTCAACCCGGTCAAAGGAGGGACTGGCTGATGAAGGTTGCCCTGACGGTCGCCGACTTCCTGGACCGGGCCGAGTCGGTCTACCCCGAGAGCCTCGCGGTGGTCGACGAGCCGGGCCGGCCGGGTTCGCTGTCGCGGCTCACGTATCGGGAGGTCGCGGCGCGTGCCCGCGGCATGGCACTGGCGCTGGACCGGCTGCGGATCCCCGCCGGCGAGCGCGTCGCGATCGTGTCCCCGAACTCCGCCCGCTTCCTGATCAGCTTCTTCGGGGTCAGCGCGCACGGCCGGGCGCTGGTGCCGATCAACTACCGGCTGACGGCGGACGAGATCTCCTACATCGTCGAGCACTCGGGGGCGACGCTCCTGCTCGTCGATCCCGAGCTGGACGACGCGCTGTCCGGGGTGACCGCGAAGGAGCGGATCGTCCTGGACGGGGTGGCCGACGCCGAGCTGTTCGCCCCGGCCCCCGCCGGCGCGACGCCCTCGGCGTGGACGCCCGACGAGGACGCGATCGCCACGATCAACTACACCTCGGGCACGACCGCGCGCCCCAAGGGCGTCCGGCTCACCCACCGCAACTGCTGGCTGAACGCGGTCTCGTTCGGCTGGCACACCACGGTGACCGACCGGGACGTCCTCCTGCACACCCTGCCGATGTTCCACGTGAACGGCTGGGGAATGCCGTACGCGCTGACGGGCATGGGCGGCGCGCACGTCGTGATCCGCAAGATCGACGGCGAGGACATCCTGTCCCGGGTCGAGGGAGAGGGCGTGACGCTCCTGTGCGGCGCGCCGGCCGTCGTCGCCTCGATCCTCGACGCCGCCGCGGCGCGGGTCGCGGCGGGCCGGCCGGTCCCGGGCCGCGACCGGGTCCGGATGGTCGTCGCCGGCGCGCCGCCGCCGAGCGCGGTCATCGCCCGCGTCGAGGAGCTCCTCGGGTGGGAGTTCATCCAGATCTACGGGCTCACCGAGGCGTCCCCGCTGCTGACGGTGAACCGGGCCCGGCCCGGCTGGCAGTACCTGCCCGCCGACGAGCGGGCGAAGCTGCTGTCGCAGGCCGGCGCCCCGGCGCTGGGCGTGCGCCTGCGGATCGACGCCTCCGGCGAGGTGCTCGCCCGCTCCAACCACGTCTTCGACGGCTACTGGCGCCAGCCGGAGCAGACGGCCGCCGCGATCGAGGACGGCTGGTTCCACACCGGCGACGGCGGCCAGTTCGACGGCCGGCTGCTGACGATCACGGACCGCAAGAAGGATGTGATCATCACCGGCGGGGAGAACGTGTCGTCGATCGAGGTCGAGGACTGCCTGTACGAGCACCCGGCGGTGGCCGAGGCCGCCGTGATCGGCGTCCCGGACGAGAAGTGGGGCGAGACCGTGAAGGCCCTGGTCGTGCCGCGGCCGGGGCACGAGGTCACGCCCGCCGAGCTGATCGCGTTCTGCCGGGACCGGATGGCGCACTACAAGTGCCCCACCTCCGTGGAGGTGCGCGACGCGCTCGAGCGGACCGCGACCGGGAAGCTGCAGAAGTTCAAGCTCCGGGCGCCCTACTGGGAGGGCCGCGACCGTGCCGTCAACTAGCGCGCGGCCGGCGGTGGCGGGCCAGGCCGGCGCTGGGCTGTCCGGGGTCCGGGTGGTGGACTTCGGCCACCAGATCGCCGGGCCGCTGACGGCCCTGCTGCTGGCCGAGGCGGGCGCCGACGTCGTGCGCGTCGACGCCCCCCGGGCCGCGGCGGCGCTTACGCCGGCGGACGCCTTCCTCAACCGGAGCAAGCGGCGGATCACGCTGGACCTCACCCGCGCGGCCGACCGGGACACGGCCCGCGAGCTCGTCGCGCGCGCCGACGTCCTGGTCGAGAACTTCCGGCCCGGCGTCATGGACCGCCTCGGTCTCGGACCGGCGGCCGCGCGGGACCTCAACGAGCGGCTCGTCTACTGCTCGCTGCCGGGCTTCGCGTCCGACGACGAGAAGGCGGGCCTGGCCGCCTGGGAGGGCGTTCTGCACGCCGCGGTCGCCGGGTACCGGCCGCTCAAGGAGCACTGGGACCCTTCTGGCCGCAACCGGGCGAAGGTCGAGGATCCGGCGGCCCCGCTCTTCACGCCGATCACCACCGCCTCCAATTTCGGCGGCCTGATGGGCGCCGTCTCCGTCGTCATGGCGCTGATCGCCCGCGAGCGCACCGGACGGAGCCAGCGGATCGAGATCCCGCTCGCGGAGGCGTACGCCGAGGCCTACAGCACCATGCTCGGGATGCGGGTGTACGAGAACCCGCTCATGGGCGACAACCACATGCTGCGTGACCTCACCTACGCGTGCGCGGACGGCGGGATCATCGATCTTTCGCCCTACTCGAAGTTCGTCATCCCGCTGCTGGTGGCGGCCGGCGTGGCGCAGGACTGGGAGAGCCAGGGCCTGATCGACATCGCGGCCCGGACCTTCGCGCCGGACAAGCGGGACCGCATCATGGCGATGTTCGCCGAGCTGGCCCGCTCCCATCCGGCGTCGTGGTGGGACGAGGTCGCGGCCAGGGCGGAGATGCCGGTCTCGATGGTCCGCACCCCGGCGGAGTGGGTCGCCACCGAGCACGCCGCCCAGTCCGGCGCCGTCGTGACGCTCGACGATCCGCTGGCCGGGCCGATCGTCCTGCCGGGGCGGGGCTTCGACCTCGCCGCCGCGCCGGCGCCGCGGCCGCGCCACCTGCCCGACCAGGACCGCGACGCGATCCTCGCCGAGCTGCGCGCCGGATTCGCCGCGTCCGCCGGCCCGGCGACGGCGGCGGCGAGCCCGCTGGATCTCCCGCTCGAGGGCTACAAGGCCATCGACGTCAGCCAGGCCGTGGCGGGGCCGACCGCGGCCCGGCTGCTGGCCGACTTCGGCGCCGACGTCATCAAGGTGGGAAACCCGGTTCCCGCGGTGACCGACGGGATCGTCGGCCAGCTCCATCGGGGGAAGCGCACCATCCTGCTCGACGCCAGGAGCGCGGCGGGCGGGCGGCTCGCGGGAGACCTGATCCAGGCAGCCGACCTGCTCGTCACCAACTTCACCCCGAAGTCGCAGGCCCGGTACGGCATCGACTACGAACGGGCCAGCGCGCTGAACCCGCGGCTCGTCTACTGCTCCATCACCGCCTACGGCCTCACCGGCCCCTGGGCGCACCGCAGGGGCTACGAGAACCAGTGCAACGCGGCGACGGGCATGAGCTGGCGGTACGGGGCGCGCTTCGGATGGACCCTCTACCAGCCGACGCCGATCAATGACGCCGACACGGGGATCCTCGGTGCCTACGCGGTGGCGGTCGCGCTCTACGCGCGGCTGCGGGGCGGCGGCGGCCAGAAGGTCGGCGCCTCGCTGGTCCAGGGCTCGACCCTCCACCAGGCCGTGTACCTCGCCGCCGAGGCCCAGGCGACGGACGCCGCGCCCGACGCGACGCGCAACGAGTACGGCCACAGCGCCCTCTACCGCTTCTACGCGGCCAAGGACCGGTGGTTCTTCCTCGCGGCCCGCGAAACGGACCTGGCGGCGCTGCTGGCCGCGACGGGGATCGAGCCCGCCCAGGTGGCGTCTGGCCACCGTGATCCCGGCGGAGCCCTGGCCGGGCTGCTCGCCGCGCGGTTCGCCGGCGAGCCGGCCGACTACTGGGTGGCGCTGCTGGCCGCGGCCGGCGTCGCCGCGCAACCGGCCGTCTCCATCGACGAGGCGGTCGACTACCTGCACCGGCGCGGCGTCGTCTACTTCGAACGAGGCGTGGACGGCAAGGACGTGGCGAGGCCGGGCATCGGCCGGTGGCTCTCGGAGACCCCGCCGCGGGTCGGGGCGAACCCCGGCGCGGTGGGCTCCCAGGCGGTGGAGATCCTGACCGAGCTCGGGGTGTCCGAGCCGGAGATGAAGTCGCTCGCGAGCGAGAACGTCGTGTGCCTGCCCGGCGGGCTTCCCCAGCTGCAGAGGCTGACCTGACGAGGGGACCGGCCTGGGCCAGTGCCTTGCGCGCCCGTCCACGCCGCCGCGACCGCGCTGCCGTGAACCGCGTCAAGGTCGGATCACCGCGCTGACCGGCTGCTCAGGAGCGTGCGCGAGTCGGGCGGCCCCGGGTTCTCCGGGGCGCCCGATCCGCGTCAGGGGTGGCCGGTCTCCGGCAGGTCCACGGTGTTGCGGCGGTAGTGGATCTTCCAGCCGTCCGGCGTGCGCACGTGCCGGCTGTGGTGGTGTCCGAACCAGACGACGCGGGTCAGCCCGTCGTCCTGGGTGCGGCCGACTCCGTAGAGCATCGTGGAGCGGGCGGTGTCGCCGTCGACGATGATCCGCGGGTTCATCTCCATGTGGATCACCGCCGGCGGGTTGTTCTCGATCACCGCGGCGAGCATTTCCCTGATCGCGGCCCGCCCGCGCGCGGTCCGGCCCGTGCTCATCTCGAACTCGCCGTCCTCGGCCCACAGCTCGGCCCAGGCGTCGAGGTCGCGGGTGTCGAGCAGCTCGCCGTAGTCGATCAGACTCCGCAGGATCTCCTCCCGGTCCTCCAGCAGTTGCACGCGCTCCTCGAGGCTCAGCTTGCTTCTGGTCATGGCGGTGGCGCCTCCCGGATTGATTCGTGATCGGTCAGGAAACGGTTCCCGGCGGCCGCCGGCCCACGCGGTCGGACGCGCCCGCGCGCCCGCGGAGCCTGGGCCAGGGCCAGGCTCCGCGGTTCTGGATCAGGCGCGGCGGTTCTGGATCAGGCACGGCGCCCGACGGCGCCGCACTCCTCGAGCTCGTCGATCAGGGAGGCGGTCAGTCCCGCCTCCTCCAGCACGGCCCGCGTGTGCGCGCCCGCCGGCGGCGGAGGGTAGCTCTCGGCGGGCGGCCGCTGGCCGTCCTCGTCACGGATCCGGATCGGGGAACGCGGGACCAGCAGCTCACCGACCGTCCGCAGCGTGCCCCGTGCCGCCGCGTGCGGATCGTCCACCAGGTCCGGGCCGCGGTTCACGCGCACGACGCTGGCGCCGCGCGGCCCGAGCTCGGCGACCCAGTCCTCGGCCGGGCGGGTCCGGAAGATCGCGGCGAGCCGTTCGGTCACGGCGTCCGGATCGCCCCACCGGTGCAGGGAGCCCGTCAGGTCCGCCACGCCGAGTCCCTCGCAGAGTGCCGCCCAGGTGCGCGGCTCCGCGGCCGTGACCGCGACCCAGGTCCCGCCCGCGCACTCGTAGAGGCGCCGGTCGGGGCCGATCGGCACGCCTCGCCCGCCCTGGTCGAACGTTCCGTCGGCCGAGGAGAGCAGCCAGGTGGCCGATTCCGACAGGCTGATGTCCAGCTGACATCCCGAGCCGGTCCGGTCCCGGTCCCGCAGCGCCGCGAGGATCCCGACGACGGCCATGAGCGCGCCCACGGGGATGGGAAGGATCAGCTGCGGGTGCCACGGCAGCCCCGGGTTCAGCGCGGTCAGCAGGCCGGAATGCGCCGCGAACGAAAGATCGTGCCCGGACCAGTTGGCGTACGGCCCGTCCTGGCCGTATCCGGATATCGAGCACCAGACGAGCGCGGGCAACTCCTTCGACGCGTGGGAGTAACCGAACCCCCGCTCGTCCATGGCGCCGGGCCGCTCGTTTTCCACCAGAACGTCAGCGTGCGCGGCCAGGAGCCGCAGGACCTCGAGGCCGCGCGGGTGGCGCAGGTCGACGGCCACCGAACGCTTGCCGCGGTTCAGCCCGATCGGGCCGTCGAACATCCGCCCCTTCGGTGACTCCACCCGAATCACATCGGCGCCTAAGTCGGCCAGCAGCACGGTGCCGAAGGCACCGGGGGGCAGCCGGGTCAGGTCGAGCACCGTGACGCCGGCCAGGGGCAGCTTCGAATCGGACATCGCTCTCTCCTCGGGGCCGAAGCGTGACAAATCCTGTTGATGCCGGCGGGCCTCCCGGGCAAGGTGCCCATGATTCCCGCGGCGGCCGCGACGATACCGATCGCCCTCGTCCGCCCGGCCCGGCGCGGGGCGCGGTCCCGCCACCCGAAACGCGCGCCTCCCTCCCGGCCCGGGTAACGACCGTGCCTCCACCGCCACTGAACGCGGCGGTGGAGGCACGTGGGACGCGCTGGACGCCTAGCCGATGAACCGGACGAGGTTGTCGCGCATGATCTTGCGAATGGTGGTGTCGTCGAGGTCCTTGAGCAGCGTGACGTACTGCATGGGGTCCGGAACGCCCTCGGAGTGCGGGAAGTCGGATCCGAAGACCAGGCAGTCGGCGCCGACGGTCGCGATACCCCGGTTGATGTCCTCCTCGGGGAAGGGCGCGATGACGCACCGCTCCTTGAAGACGGAGGAGGGCCGGCCGGGCAGGGTGCCCCACTTGGGCTTGCGGCCCAGAAGCATGGCGTGGTCGAGCTTGCGCAGCAGGTAGGGCAGCCAGACGGTTCCGAACTCGGCGATGAGCACCTTGATGTTGGGGAAACGGCCGAACATGCCGTGGTAGAACATCGCGGTGAGGGTGTCCATCATGGGCCGGTCGCCCCAGTAGGAAACCCACTGGAACCCGTTGAACTCCACGTAACGGGCGTCGGGCTTCTCGCCCCACTCGCCGCCGTGCCGCGCGTAGGTCCCGCCGAGGTGGACCGCGACCCGGGTGTTGGACTCGTTGACCAGGTTCCAGAAGGGGTCGAAGTACGGGTCGAAGGGCGAGCGGCCGTTCCACGCCGGGCCGGGCTGCAGGTCGACGAACTTCGCGCCGCGCTCCAGCGACCGCCTGAGCTCGGCCACCGCGAGGTCGACGTCGAGCAGCGGGATCGGCACGGGGACCAGGATGCGGTTCTCGTGGGCGTAGCCCCAGTCCTCCCAGAGCCAGTCGTTGTACGCCCGGTTCACGGCGTAGCCGGCCTCGATGTCGCCGCGCCGAAACGCGCTCTCCCAGCCGGTGCCGACGGTGTGCAGGACGGCGACCTCGACGTTCTGAAGGTCCATCAGCGACAGGCGCGGGTCCTTCTTCTCGAAGGCCGGCCGCATCGCGTTGTACCGCTCGACGAGCTGCTCCCGGCTGAGCTGGTCGAGGTCCTTCATCGGGTTGAGCTTGTTCAGCATCGCGCCCGGGATCGGGATGTTGCCGGCCATCCCGGAAATCTCGGAGAGGTCGACGCCGCCGTGGCCGCCCTCCGGCGCGGAGTGGACCCCGAGCGTCCGCCGCTCGTGGTCCTCCTCCTCGTCGTGCTCCTCCTCGGTGAGCATCCGCGGCTCGCCGGGCAGCCAGGCCCGCTCGATCATCTCGGCGGACAGGTAGCGCGTCACGGCATCTGAAGGCGCGTAGAGGTGGTGGTCGGCATCGAAAATGCCATACGGGAGGCTCTGCTCGACATCCGCCACGTAGATACCGCGTGATCCGAGCTGGGGGGTGTCGGCCAACGGGCCCTCCTGAGTAGTTCATGGATGCTGCCGTATTTGAACTGAGTTTAACTACGAGGGCGCCCGCGTGCCACCCCACATCCGGGTGTCCTGGCCCGCACTTCCCCTGGCAATGCGACCGCGCGCCCGAGCCGTCGGGGACAGCCGGCGACACAATCCCGGGAAGCGCGAAGCGGCGGCGGCCACGCCGATCACCATCGCGCGCCGTATCGCCCGGCGACGCCATGCTCCGTCGGCGGCCGAAGACCATGAGGGCCGTCCCGCCGCGTATTCCGCCCGGTGAACGGCCCGGGGCGCGCGAATTAACGCCGCGATTGCGGCGCCCGCCGCGGCGGAACGCCCCGGAGGATCCCGCCGATGTCGTCGACGCTCCTGGGCCGCGATATCCGCCCGCGACCCGCGCGCACGATCCGGAACATCGGCGGGATTCTTATCCCACCCTTGAAACCGTGTTCAGCCGCCATTGACACGAGCGCGGGCGGCCACGCGCGACCGTTCTCGACGCTCTCAGGTCGTGAACCACTGCCGGGCGCTGTTGACGACCTCCCGGAACGGCTTGCCCCGATCGAAGCTCGGCTCCCGGGGCATGCCGAGCACCT
Organism: Frankia nepalensis; assembly: GCF_016786325.1. GTDB lineage: Bacteria > Actinomycetota > Actinomycetes > Frankiales > Frankiaceae > Pseudofrankia > Pseudofrankia nepalensis. The sequence goes on from NZ_JADWYU010000185.1 coordinate 24,097, forward strand.
GCTCGCTGATCGCGTTGCGCTGCATCTCGTTGGAGCCGCCGGCGATCGACCACACCCGGCTGTTCAGGTAGTCCAGAGCGGCGCGCTGCCCCTCCTCGTCGCCGTCCTTCCAGACGAGCCCGAGCCCCTGGCCGATCTCCAGGACGAGGCGGGCCCGCTCCGGGTTGTACACGCCCGCGGCCAGCTTCCAGTAGGACGCGACGCCGGTGGCCGGCTTGTCACCCGCCTTCAGGAGGCCGGTGACGCGCTGGCCGAGCTGCCCCCGGGCCCAGTCGGCGGTGTGGATCCGGGCGACCGTCTGCCGGGCGACCGGGTCCTGGGCGCGGCCGGCGGCCCGGGTCAGGTCCAGCAGGAACGGGTCGACGTCGGCGGCCTGGACCGTCGGCAGGTGCAGCGGGTCGTCGCGGCCGGCACCCCGCTCGACGAGCAGCAGGGTCTGGGCCACGGTCCAGCCCTTGTTGACCTCGCCGATCACGTCGTCGTCGCCGACCTCGACCTCGTCGAGGAACTCCTCGCAGAACTCGGCGTCGCCGGTGATCTCCCGGATGGGGCGGATGGTCACGCCCTTGGCGTTCAGAGGCACCGCGAACCAGGTGAGGCCGCGGTGCTTGGGCGCGTCCCAGTCGGTCCGGGCCAGGCACATTCCGTAGTCGGCCTGGTGGGCGCCGCTGGTCCAGATCTTCGAACCCGTGATCAACCACTTGTCGCCGTCGCGCACCGCCCGCGTCGTGATGCCGGCCATGTCGGAGCCGGCGCTCGGCTCGGAGAACAGCTGGACGAACAGCTCGTCGCCGGCGAGCATGCGCGGCACGTGCCGGGCCAGGAACTCCGGCGAGCCGTGCCGGACGATGGTCTGCCCGCACGGGCCGTAGGTCGTGCCGCCGGGGTGGCCGAGGTCGGGCGTCCGGTACCGGACGGCCTCCTCGGCGAAGGCGCGGGCGTGGGCGTCGCTCAGGCCCTGGCCGCCGTACTCGCTGGGCCAGTTGATGCCCGCGTAGCCGGCCTCGTAGAGCTTCTTCTGCAGCGCCCGCTGCGCCTGGAAGCCCTCGTCGTCCTGCTGGGTGCCACCGCGCCCGTGCGCGGACTGGCCCGGGTCACGCGGCTCGAGGTTCGCGGCGAGCCACTGCCTGGCCCGCTCGCGGTACTCCTCGATCTCCGGTGTGTCCGTCATGGGTTTTCCCTCGCTTCCCGTCGCGCTCACAGGGTCAGAGGGCGCGTGATAATGATCTTTCGTCGCGCGCCCGGCGGCCATTCGGCGTGACTCACAGGGCCAAAGGGTGCGCGATAATGATCTTTCGTCGCGTACCCGGCGGCCATTCGGCGTGACTCACAGGGCCAAAGGGTGCGCGATAATGATCTTTCGTCGCGTACCCGGCGGCCAT
>NZ_JADWYU010000185.1:25578-39277 GCF_016786325.1 Frankia nepalensis
TCGGCGTGACTCACAGACCGGCCAGCTGGCAGAGCCGCTCGCGGTGCCACGTCGGCGATCCGTACAGCGACGCGTCGGTCGTCAGCCGGCGGAGATAGAGGTGGAAGTCGTGCTCCCAGGTGTAGGAGATGCCGCCGAACAGCTGCCAGCATTTGTGCGCCAGCTCCACCGCCGCGTCACCCACGAACGCCTTCGCCATGCTCGCGGCGTGCGCGGCGCCGCGGCCTTCCCGCTGGGCCTCGCGCGCCGCCCCGGTGGCCACCGCGTGGCTCATCTCCAGCGCCAGGCTGGTGTCGGCGAGCTGGTGCTTGATCGCCTGGAAGGAGCCGATGGGCCGGCCGAACGCGACGCGGTCCTTGCAGTACTGCACGGTGAGGTCGAACAGGTACTGCATGGCGCCGACCGTCTCCGCGGCGGCGAGCACGCCGGCCAGCAGCAACTGCGCATCGACGGCGGTCGCCGCCGCGCCGGGGGTGCCCACCAGCGCGGAGCCGTCGACCTCGACGTCGTCGAAGCGGACCTCGCACAGCCGGCGGCTCAGGTCGAGGCTGGTCATCGCCTCGACGGTCACGCCGGGCGTGGCCGTCGGCAGGAGGAACTGCGTGAGCCCGTCGGGCGCCACCGCCGTCACGAGCAGCCACTGGGCGGACCGCGCCTCGACCACGAGTCCCTTGCGGCCCGTGAGGCGGTACCCGCCGCGCGTGGGCTCGCAGCCGACGCCCGAAGAACCGGACCAGTCGCCGGTGGCGTCCGCGACGGCCCAGGCCACGGCCGCCTCGCCGGAGATCAGCGTCGGCACGACCTTGGTCCGCTGCTCCTCCGAGCCCTCGCGGGCGAGCGTGGCCACCGCGAGGTTGGTGTCGATGAAGGCGCCCGGCTGCAGGTACCGGCCGCGCAGCTCCGCGAGGACGACGGCGTCCAGGACGCCGTCGCCGGACACGCTTCCGCCGCCGAGGGACTCGGGGGCCAGGAAGGCGAACCAGCCGAGCTCGGCGCCGTCGCGCCGATAGGACGGGTCGACCTCGTCACCCGCGTCGATCAGCTCGCGGAGCCTGGCGAGCGGCAGGTTCGCCTCGATGAACCGCTCAGTGGTCTCCCGCAGGAGCCGCTGGTCGGGGCTGAGATCGGGATCCATGCCTGTTCCCTTCGAGGGTCTCGGGCCGCTGCGAGCCTGGTGCCCGAGTTTTGAACTCAGTATAATTTACCCCGTTGAGCAGTTCTAGCGCGGAGCTGAGCTGACTGGCGAGTCCGGAGGTTGGAGAGTGATGGGCGACACACAGGCCTTCCGTTACGACGGGAAGCATGCCCTCGTGGTCGGCGGCGCGACCGGCATGGGCGCCGCGGCGGCCCAGGCGGTCGCGGCCCTCGGGGCCGACGTCACGGTGCTGGACCGCGTGCCCGTCGACTACCCGGTCGGGAAGACGATCGAGGTCGACCTGCTGGACCGGGAGCGGATCGACGCAGCCCTCGACCAGGTCGCCGGGCCGGTGCACGCGGTGTTCTGCGCGGCCGGCATCGGGGGCGGCCCGGGAACGATGCGGGTCAACATCATCTCGCACCGCCACCTGGTCGAGCGGCTGATCGCTGACGGCCGGCTGGCCGCCGGGTCGGCGATCTGCTTCATCTCGTCGGTGGCCGGGCTCGGCTGGCAGAACCACCTGCCGAGGCTCGTGGACTTCCTGGCGACGGCGTCCTACGAGGAGGCCGACGCGTGGGTGAACGCCCACGAGGGCACCGACACCTACATGTTCAGCAAGCAGGCCGTGAACGCCTACGTCGCGCGGCAGGCCTACCCGTTCACCGCCAAGGGCATCCGGATCAACGCGATCTGCCCCGGGCCGACCGACACCCCGCTCGCCCGGGCGAACTCCTGGGGCGGCTTCGACCAGGCCTACCGCGAGGCGACGGGTATGGCGCCGTTGCAGCCGGAGCAGATGGCCAACGTGATGGCCTTCCTGAACAGCGCCGCCGCGAGCGGTATCAGCGGCGAGAGCGTCCTCGTCGACTCCGGCCACGTCAAGGCCTCGATGGGCGGGTCGTGGGAGGCGGGCAAGCCGGTCATCGACTTCCTGATGACCGAGACCTCGGTCTGACGCCACCGGCTGGCGGGTCCTTCTGACGCCCGGCGTCAGGAGGACCCGCCAGCCGCATTCGTCACCATTTCGAAAGCTGGCCGAGATCGTCGCTGGAAACTGACGGTACTTTCCAGAAGTCCGACCACACCTCATGCGGATGCCGGCCGTCCGGTTGGGCGCGGAGCGGCGCCACATCCGCTCATGCCACGAACAGAACTGGTGCCTGGCAAGGCTGTTGCGTCGATCGCGTCCGAGCGATCGGCGGATCCACTAGCCTCTCCAGTGGGAAACTCGCGGTGACGCGCCTCAGATCCACAAGGTCGACCTGTTGTGTCCGCATGGTCCTGGAGACTTCTGGGGCGGGGGGTGCCGGTGGCAGGTGTAGACGTGTTCGTGAGTCACGCGGGCCGGGACCTGGCGTGGGCGGAGTGGGTGTCCTGGCAGCTCGAGCGGGCCGGTTACAGCGTGGAGCTGGGCCACTGGGACTGGGTTGCGGGGGACAACTTCATCGAGAAGATGAACGACGCCCTGCGCCGTGCCCAGAATGTCGTAGCGCTGCTGTCGGAGGCATATCTCGAGGCGGATCGCTACACGAGGATCGGGTGGGCCGCCGTACTGGCCGGCGGCGCCGGCGATCCTCGGCTGATTCCGCTGCGGGTCGAGGACGTGACCTCGCCACCGCTGCTCCGCCCGTTGCTCGCGCCGGCCCTGTTCGGCCTGACCAGCGACCAGGCGCGCGAGGTGCTGTTGAAGGCCCTGCGCGGTCCGCGACGTCCGGGCAGCGAACCGGACTTCCCTCGGCCCGAGAGCGCCGCGGTGACCGAAGCCGGCCGCACCCGGCTCAGGCTCCCCGGAGAACTGCCACCGGTATGGAACGTTCCTGTTCGCAGTCCCGCGTTCACTGGTCGAGACGCGATGCTGCTGCGGTTGCGTGGCCTGCTGCGCTCTGATGGGACTGCATTGGTACAAGCCATGCACGGTATCGGTGGGGTCGGTAAGACTCAGCTCGCGATCGAGTACGCACACCGCTTCGCGGTCGACTACGACCTCGTGTGGTGGGTCGACGCTGGGCAGGCCGCTTTGGTCGGGGACCAGATCGGGGAGTTGGCCGTGGCCGCGGAGGTGACCGCTTCCGGCGTGGGAACCCCCGCGGCGCTCGTGGCGGTCCGCCGATACCTGCGAAGCCACGGCGGTTGGTTACTAATCTTTGACAATGCCGAGGATCCATCGGATTTGGTCGCGTGGCTACCGGAGGGTCCTGGCCATATCCTGATCACCTCCCGCAACCCTGGCTGGGGGCTTGTCGCGGCGCCGGTCGAGGTAGACGTGTTCGCCCGTCACGAGTCGGTCGCCCTGCTGCGCGGCCAAGTCCCGACGGTGGACGTCGCGGACGCCGATCGGCTGGCGGAGGCGCTGGGGGACCTGCCTCTGGCGGTCGCGCAAGCCGCGGGGTTGTTGGCCGAGACTGGCATGCCGCCCAGTGAGTACCTCGATGCGTTGGCAACCGCGGCGGCGGAGGTGCTCGCCGAGGGCCGGCCGCCGTTCTACCCGGTGTCGCTGGCGGCGGTGGTCCACCTGTCGGTCCAGCGACTGGCGGACGAGGACCAGGCCGCGCACCAGCTGCTGCAATTGTGCGCCTTCTTGGCTCCGGAACCCGTCCCGCTCTCTTATCTCAGCGGCGCGGGTGTCGGAGTGTTGCCCGATCCACTGGCAACGGTGGCCCGCACACCCCTGGCGCTGCGACGCAGCATGGGCCGGCTTGGTCGGTACGGCCTGGTGAAAGTCGGGCCCGTGGGGCCGTTGCTGCACCGCCTGGTCCAGGCGATTGTCCGAGCGCACCTCGACCCCGACGGGCGGCGGGCGGCTCGCGCCCGGGTAGAGGCAATGCTGGTCGACGCGGCGCCTGGTGATCCGGAAAATCCTGTCTGGTGGTCCCAGTGGGCTGGTTTTCTGCCCCACCTGCTTGCGACCGACCCCGTCGACAGCCCCAGCCCACAAGCCCACCGGCTCGCCTGCGACGCCGTTTGGTACCTGCTTGCGCGCGGCGACACCCACGCGGCCCAGCGTCTCGCCGCGGACATGTACCACCGGTGGCGTGACCGTTTTGGCCCGGACGACCAGCGCACGCTGACCGCCGCGAACCGCCTCGCGCGTGCACACCGGGATCTCGGCCAGTACGCGCAGGCCCGTGACCTCGATGCGGAGACCCTCACGCAACGCGGGCGGGTCCTCGGCGCGGATCATCCCGACACACTCACCTCAGCCAGCAACCTCGCCCGCGACCTGCGGACACTCGGGGATCTGGCGCGGGCTCGCGCGTTGGATGAGGACACGCTGGCTCGACGCGGGCGGGTCCTCGGCGCGGATCATCCCGACACACTCACCTCAGCCAGCAACCTCGCGCGCGACCTGGCTGCGCTAGGAGAGATCGCCCAGGCCCGTGACCTCGATGCTCAGACCCATGCCCGACGCGGGCGGGTCCTCGGCGCGGACCACCCCGACACGCTGATCTCAGCCAGCAACCTCGCGCGCGACCTGGCTGCCGTGGGAGAGACCGCGCGGGCTCGCGCGTTGGACGAGGACACGCTGGCCCGACGCAGGCGGGTCCTTGGTGAAGACCATCCCGACACGCTGATCTCGGCGAACAACCTCGCCGTCGATCTCCGTGCCGTGGGAGAGATCGCGCGGGCTCGCGCACTGGACGAGGACACGCTGGCCCGACGGCGGCGGGTCCTCGGTGATGACCGACCCGAGGCGCTCCATTCGGGTTCCCAGGCTGTGGCGGACGATCGGGGCGGGTCTCCTCCAGGGACGGGGCTCGAATGAGCCGAGGTACCCGCTCGCCCAGGGCGGTCGTCCGCTATGAACCCAGCCGCGCCCGCCTTGGCGGCCGAGTAGGACGCCATGTTCGCCTCGCCGTTGCGGCACGCCGCCGGATGCATTTCGGCGCGGTTGGCCGCCCGGCTGGCTGCCCGTGGGGAGGGCGGTGAATACTACCGGGAGTCGGCCACATTCCACGGTGCCCGGGCGGCCTCCGCCGGGGCACCGGTGCCTTCGGACTGGGCGTTTCCCGTTCCCCGGCGGCGAGGAATACGGACCGACCACGCTTTGGGCGGTGGTCGGCGTTCACCGGTCACCATGACGTTGTGGGAGACGCGGTGCCGGAACGGAACCTCGCGCGCCCGGGCGGACGATTCGGGTTCGCTGGCCGCCGGCCGGCGGCCAGCGTTTCGCTGAGGGTCGCCTTCGTGGCCGCCGTGGCCAGTTGCACGTTGGCGTGGGCATCCGCGAGCAACGCGGGCGCCACCACCCGGGACGGCGCCGCCGGCACGGCGGCCGACCGGGTGACCGTGGCCGTCGTGCCGGTCGACGAGGGCTTGGCGCCGCTGTCCAGGCAGCTGGTCGCCCCGTCATTTGGCGGGAAACTGACCACGGACGCGTCATCGGGAGACGCGCCGGCGGACCCGACGCCGGCCGACGTGGCACCCGCGGATCCGGGGCCCGCGGATCCGGGACCGGTTGATCCGACACCCGCGGAGCCGGCGCCCGCGGAGCCGACGCCGGCTGATGACGGAGACGGGCCGACGGCCACCCCGCTGCGGGGCGAGTACGCCGCCTACGTCACCGCCATCGACCCGGCGAACGCCACCGTGACCTTCGACGTCGTCGAATGGCTTACCGGCACCGCCGCCCAGCAGGCCTGCGTCCAGGATGGCGACCCCGGGCCATGGCCCGCGGCGTGGTGCAACGACTACTACGTCCGCAACGAGAACGCGGTGCTCCGCACCCTTTCCGTGAGTCCGACGGCCCGGTTGGGATACGTGGACGAACTGGGTCCCACCGGCGCGGTCAGCTTGGAGAACCCGACGGCTGGGAACGTCCCGACCACGCTGTCCGCGCTCGCGGCGAAACTGGCCGATTTCGGACCGGATGGGCAGCTCAAATGCCTCATCACGGTCGAGTCGGGTGCCTTGACCGCGATCGACGAGATATTCGCGCCCTGAGCCGCGCCTACGGGGGCGGAGCGCGGAACACCGGGCTGAGGGAGACCGGCGAGCCGACCCCGGCTGCCTGGCTCCCGCTCCGCCCCGGCCGTGACGAGGTGGCCGAGGCGGTCACACGGAGACGGAGTAGCCGCCGTTCACCGGGTAGGTCTGGCCGGTGATCCAGGACGCGAGCGGGCTCGCGAGGAACGTGACGAGCCCGGCCACGTCGTCGGGCCGCCCCAGCCGGGGGATCATGTACCGCTTGAGCTGGCGCCGCAGCCGCTCGGCCATCTCGGCGGAGGCCCGAGCCATCTCCGCCAGCCCGAGGGTGTCCACCGTGGAGAGCGCCACGCTGTTGACCGTGATCCCCTGGCCGCCGACCTCGCGCGCCAGCGCCCGCATGAACCCCGCCGCGCCCGCCTTGGCGGCCGAGTAGGGCGCCATGTTCGCCTCGCCGACGCGCCCGGCGTCGGACACGATCGTGATGACCCGGCCCTCGCCCGCGGCGAGCATGCCGGGAAGCGCGACGCGGGTGCAGTTCAGCACCCCGTACAGGTTGACGGCGAAGTAACGGTCCCAGTCGGCCGGCTCGGTGGTCGCGAACGCCCCGACGCTGACCGAGACCCCTTTCGAGCCGGCGGCCGGGTTCTTCACGTCCCAGCCTCCAGGCCCGGCGTTGCCGGCGTTGTTGACCAGGATGTCCACCGTGTCGGCGCCGATCGCCTCGGTCACGGCCGCGTAGTCGGAGACGTCGAAGGGGCGCGCCAGCGCGACACCGCCGGTGGCCTCGATCTCCTTGACGACCTCGTCGGCCCGGTCGGGCACGAAGTCGTTGACGAGCACCCTGGCGCCCGCCGCCGCCAGGGACAGGCAGGTGGCCCGCCCCACGCCCTGCCCGCCACCGGTGACGAGGGCCGTGCGCTCGCCGAGGTCGATCGTGAAGGTCACGTGTGTGCCTCTCTCAGGGCATCAGGCTCGGTTCTTTGTCTCTTCATCTGGTCTCTTCGCCGTCTCGGCGCTGTCAGGTGGCCGCGCCGGCGATCTTGAGTTCGAGGATCTCCTCCTCGGAGTGGCCGAGCTCGCGCAGCAGGTCGTCGGTGTGCTCCGCGAACAGCGGGCCCCGGGCGGTCTCGGGTGGCTGGGCATCGAACTGGACGGGGTTGGCGATCAGCCGGCGTTCCTTGCCCTCGCTGTCCACGACCGGCCGGATGTAGCCGTTGGCCGCCATCTGGGGATCGTCGAGGATGTCCAGCGGGCCCTGCACCGGCGCCCACGGGCCCTCCAGGGTCTGCAGGTGCCTGCTCCAGTAGTCGAACGGCTTCTGGGCGATGGCTTCGGTGATGTACTGGGCGGCGTCGCGCGCGTTGGCCATGAGGTTCTGGGCCGTGTTGAAGCGTTCGTCGTCGATGAGCTCGTCGAGGCCCAGGTGGCGGCAGACGTCGGCGAAGTACCGGAACGGCTGGATCATCGTGAAGTTGATCCAGCGGCCGTCCGAGGTCCGGAAATGGCCGACTGTGGGATTCAGCGGGGCGTTCGCCATCATTTGATTGATGGAGATCGGTTCCTTCTCGGGCCCGGTCAACGCCGCGTTGCTGAGATCGAGCGCGAATGCCCACGCCCCGACGCTCATCAGCGAAACATCGACCACGGACGGCTCCCCGGTCGTCGCCCGGCCGTAGAGCGCCGCCGCGATCCCGCCGGCGATCGTCATCCCGCCCATGGAGTCGCCGTAGGCACCGCCCGGCATGCTGAGCACCCGCGGACTGTCCGGCGGCGTCACCCCCCAGGCGCTGCCCATGCGGCACCAGAACGAGGAGCCGTCATATCCGCCCTTCTCCGCCCACGGCCCGCGCTGGCCGTGCGCGCTCCCGCGCACGTAGATGATGTCCGGGTTGACCTTGCGGATGTCCTCGAGCTCGAGACCCAGGCGGCGGCGCGCGTCCGGGAGGAAGTTGGTGAGGAAGACATCCGCGTCCCGGAGCAGCTCGAGCAGGACGGCATATCCGGCCGGGTTCGCCAGGTCAAGGCCGATGCTGCGCTTGCCGCGGTTGGGATGTTCCATGATCGGGTGGAACGTCCCGTCCTTCGGGTGGTTCACCATCCCGCGCTGCGCGTCACCTCGCTCGGAGTGCTCGACCTTGATCACGTCGGCGCCCCACTCGGTGAGAACGCCGCCCGCCGCCGGGGTGAACGTGAACTGGGCGACCTCGATCATCTTGACGCCCGCCAGAGGCTGGTGCACTGATCCGCGGTCCTTCCTGCGAGCGGCGTGGAAGCCGGTCAGACGTGGGGTGAGTCGGCGAACGGCTCGTCCGTCCCGAACACCGTAGTTAGGCTGAGTACAAGAACGCAAGGGCCGCGCTTGTAGTCGGCCGGCTTCCAGGCGTGGCTGGCGCCCGCATCCGCGGTGGGGGCGAGGGGCGGGTCTGGTCCGCGAACCGGTGGCCCGGCGCGCGGTCGGGCCGTCGACGCCGTCTCTTGGTAAACGGTCAGCCACTTTTGGTGATGGGCTGCCTCGGGGTGCTCTGGGCCCCGGCGGAGCGGGCGGTCGGCGTCGAGGGTCTTGTGCGACCTGCCGCCACCTGCTAAACAATACCCCTCAGATCTGTACTCAGTACAAACACTGCCCGAGGGGTGGAAGGCCCGCGCCGGGAGGAGCTGGCGTGGGCCGACGTGACCCGGGCCACCGTTGGGCACCGCTGTCCACAAACGATCTAGGACCATCCGGGCTCTGGGAGAGCCCGACTCGCGCGGAGTCGACGGCGCCGTGCCGGTCGCGGCGCCGAGTTCGAGCGACCGCTGAAGCGGCCTCCGCGCCCTCTCGCGAAATGTCGCAATCGGAAGGGATGTCTTCGCCATGAAGAACCACAAGTTGACTTCTTTAACCGTTGCCGCTGGCCTGTTAGCGGCTCTGGTCGCGGCCTGTGGCGGCGACTCCAAGGACGCGGACCCGGCGACCAACGGCCTCACCGGGGACCCGATCGTGATCGAGGTGATCACCGCCCTCACGAGTGTCACCCCCGGGACCGAGGCCTTCGAGGGGGCGAAGGCCGCGGCGGCGGCGGTGAACGCGTCAGGCGGCATCAACGGCCGCCCGCTCGAGGTGAAGGTGTGCGACGCCCAGGGCACCGAGAGCCCCACGGCGGCGGTCGGCTGCGCCCGCGAGCTGGTCGCTGACAAGAGCGTCATCGCGGAGGTCGGTGACTACGAGGCGTTCCAGGAGCAGGTGAACACGATCCTGGCCGCGGCGGGCGTGCCCAACATCGCGCCGCCGCCGACCAGCAAGTCGGTCCTGTCCTCCCCGAACTCCTTCCCGCTCGCGGGTTCGGACGGCGCGGGCCTGGCGACCGTCCTGGCCGACGCCGGGGCGAAGGACATCCAGGTCGCCTACACCAACGTCGCGCAGGCGGCGTCCGCGGTGGGGTTCAACCAGATCACGCTGCAGCAGGGGCGTGGCCTGAAGCTGATGGGCGGCATCCCGGTCGAGGTGACCGCCACCGACCTGACGCCGGTGGTGACCAGCGGGGCCAAGGGTGACGGCGTGGCCCTGGCCATGATGCCGACCCACCTGGCCGCCTGGCTGACCGTGAGCAGGAGCGGGAACTTCGACCAGAAGCTGTCCGCCAGCGCCTCGTCGTTCACGGCCGAGACCCTGTCCGCGCTCGGCGACAAGGCCAACGGTGTGCTCGTCTCCGCGGGGCTCCCGCTCGTGACCAGCGATCTGCCGGGCATCGTCCAGTTCCGTGCCGAGATGGCCAAGTACGAGCCCAAGGCCGCCGTCGACCAGGTCAGCCTGAACGCCTGGATGGGCACCTGGGCCTTCGCGCAGGTGGCCCGCACCATCTCCGGTCCCGTCACTAGGGAGTCCGTGCTCAAGGCCTTCAGCAACCTGACCGACTTCAACGTCTTCGGGCTGCTGCCGGAGGGCTACACCACGACCAAGAACTTCGACTTCCCCGGACTCGAGCGCCTCTTCAACCACCAGATCATCGAAGGGGTCGTGAAGGACGGCAAGCTCGTGCAGACGTCCGACGGCTACGTCCCGATCTTCACGCCGAAGCCGTGACCAGCACTATGCGCGCAAGCCGCGACGCCCGCGGGTCGGTGACCCGCGGGCGGGGGGTGGTCGACCAGTGATCCGCTTCCTCTTCCTCGGCCTCGGGCTGGGGGCCATCTACGCCCTGGCCGGGCAGGGCCTGGTCCTCGTCTATCGAGGATCTGGCGTTCTCAACTTCGCCCAGGGCGCGTTCGCCGCGGTGGGTGCCCTGGCCTACTACGACCTGCACATCCGCGGCGGTCTGCCGGTCGCGCCCTCGGTCGTGCTGGCGCTGCTCATCTCCGGCGCGGCGGGCGCCCTCATGCACCTTCTGGTGATGCGCCCGCTGCGGCATGCTCCACCGCTGACGAGGGTCATCGCGACCCTCGGGGTGATGGTGGTGCTGCAACAACTCGGCCGCATCCTGTACGGCACCTCGATCCGGATCGTGCCGTCATTCCTGCCGACGGACAGCGTCAGCCCCGTCGGTGGCGCGGCGGTCGGGGTGGACCGCTTCATCCTGCTCGGCATCGCGGTCGTGGTGTCGGCGACCCTGTGGGCGGTCTACCGGTACAGCAAGTTCGGCGCCATCACCTCGGCGGTGGCCGAGAACGAGCGCGGGGCGCAGCTCGCCGGCCACTCGCCCGACGTGATCGCCGCGGTGAACTGGACCCTCGGCTCCATGCTCGCCGGGCTCGCGGGCATCCTCATCGTGCCGATCGCCGGGCTGGACATCAACACGCTCGTCCTGCTGATCATCCCCGCCCTGGCGACCGCCATGGTGGCCCGGTTCGACTCCTTCGCCATCGCGTTCGTCGCGTCGCTGGTCATCGGCATCACCCAGTCGGAGATCACCTACTACGTCCGGGCGTCGGGCTGGAGCGACGCCGTCCCGTTCCTCGTCGTCATCCTGGTGCTCGTCGCGCGGGGCCAGAGCCTGCCGCTGCGCAGCCACGTGAACGAGCTGCTCCCGGAGATCGGGACCGGAGCGCTGCGGCCCGGGCGGCTGGTGGCCGCCGTGGGGGCGATGGTCCTGCTCATCCTGCTGACGCCCACGCCCTGGAACGACGCGCTGATCGCCACGACCATCGGGGCGATCATCTGCGTGTCGCTCGTGGTCGTGACCGGGTACGCCGGCCAGCTGTCCCTGGCCCAGTACGCGTTCGCCGGCTGGGGCGGCTACGTCGCCTCCCGGCTGGCCGCCGTCCACGGCCTCCCGTTCCTGCTGGTGCTCGTCATCGGGGTCGCCGCGGCGGTGCCGGTCGGCATCCTCGTCGGGCTGCCGGCGCTGCGCACCCGGGGGATCCATCTGGCCATCGCCACGTTCGGGATGGCCTACTCCTTCCAGAGCATCCTGTTCCAGAGCGTCCCGCTCACCGGAGGTCTCGAGGGAACGGTCGTCGACTCACCATCGCTCTTCGGCTGGGACATCGACGCGGTCAACCATCCCAAGCGCTACGCCATCGTCTGCCTCGTCGCTCTGCTCCTGGCCGGGCTGGTCGCGGGAAATATCAGACGGGGGCGCTCGGGGCGGCGGCTGGTGGCCGTCCGGGGGAACGAACGGGCCGCGGCCTCGCTGGGGATCAGCGTGTACGGCGCCAAGCTCTACTCGTTCGCCCTCTCAGCGGCGATCGCGGGTCTGGGTGGCGTCCTGCTGGCCTTCCAGACGACCTACGTGGACTTCAGCCAGTTCAACGTCTTCAACTCGATCTCGGTGATCATCTATACGGTGATCAGCGGAGTCGGCTTCCTGGTCGGTGGCGTGGCGGCCGGGGCCAACGTCGTGGGGGGTCTGACAACCAAGATCTTCAGCGAGCTGATCACGGACGCGTCGGTCGGCCAGTACGTGACCCTCGCGCTCGCCGCCCTGCTCGTTCCCACCCTGGCCCAGTACCCCAACGGGCTCGCCGCCCGCGTGGTCGCGCTGCCGTGGCCACGGGTGCGGCTGCCGCGCCAGCGCGCGGCGTCTCCGGGTGGCGCCGACGCTGGCGGGACGGCGTCGGCCATGGAAACGGCGTCGGCCACGGAAACGGCGTCGGCCACGGCGTCGACCGCGGGGACGGACTCGGCGGCCGGGACGGCGCCGGAGCCAACCCGGGCGACGGCGTCCGCGGACGCCGCCACGGCCACGCCCGCTCCCGCTCGCCGGGTCACGCCGCGGGTGCTCGAGGTGCGGGACGTCTCGGTCCGCTTCGGGGGAGTCCAGGCGCTCGACGGAGTCTCGATCCAGGTGCGGCCCGGCGAGGTGGTCGGGCTGATGGGGCCGAACGGCGCCGGCAAGACCACCTTCATCGACGCCGTGACCGGCTTCAACCGCGCGCAGGCCGGAACGATCCTGCTGGACGACGTCCGGATCGACGGTTTCAACGCCCGTCGACGGGCCAGGATGGGCATCGGGCGGACGTTCCAGTCGCTCGAGCTGTTCGACCAGCTGACCGTCCTGGAGAACCTGCGCACCGCGTCGGACCCGCGCGACTCGGCCGCCTACCTGACCGATCTCGTGCGGCCGCGGCACACCGAGCTGACCCCGGCCGCCCGGTCGGCGATCGCGATGTTCGAGCTGGTGGACGACCTGCACCGGGTGCCGTCGGAGCTGCCCTATGGCCGCCGCCGGCAGGTGGCCATCGCGCGGGCCATCGCGGCCGAGCCGTCGATCCTGCTGCTCGACGAGCCGGCCGCCGGGCTGCACGAGACCGAGACGCAGGAGCTGGCTGACCTGCTGCGGCGGCTGGTCGAGGAGTGGGGCATCGGCATCCTGCTCGTCGAGCACGACGTCCCGATGCTCAACCGGGTCTGCGACCGCCTCGTGGTCATGGACTTCGGCAAGGTCATCGCCACCGGGACCCCGGCCGAGATCCGTGTCGATCCGCGGGTGGTCGCCGCCTACCTCGGCGAGGAACGCGAGGAGGAGACCGCGCCCAGCGAGCACGAGGTGCAGGCCGCGCGGGACGAGCGCGAACAGGAGGTGGTCGGCGATGCCCGCTGAGACTGTGTCCGCCGAGATCGTGTCCGCCGAGATCGCGCCGGTGCTGGAGGCCAGGGGCCTGTTCGCAGGCTACCGGCGGATTCCCTGCGTGCGGGACGTGAGCCTCGACGTGCGGCCTGGCGAGATCGTCGTCGTGCTCGGCCCGAACGGGGCCGGCAAGACGACCACCCTGCTGACGCTGGCCGGGGCGCTTCCAGGGCTGGGCGGGGAGGTTCTCTGGCGGGGCAGCCCGACGACGGCGTCGCTGCACCGCCGGGTGCGCGCCGGCCTGGGCGTGATACCCGAGGAGCGTTCCGTCATCTCCCGGCTGTCGACGCACGACAACCTGCGCATCGGCCCTGGCCCGGTCGAGCGGGCGCTGGATCTGTTCCCGGAGCTGCGGCCGCTGCTGCGCCGCCGGGCCGGCCTGCTGTCCGGAGGCGAGCAGCGGATGCTCCTGACCGCCAGGGCGCTCGCGGCCGAGCCCACCGTCCTGCTGGCCGACGAGCTCTCCCTCGGCCTCGCGCCGAAGATCGTCGCCAGGCTCATGCAGGCGCTGCGCGCGGCCGCGGACCGCGGCGCGGGGGGGGGGGGGGGGGGGGGGGGGGCCGCCCCCCCGGGCGCCCCCGGCGGGGCC
>NZ_JADWYU010000186.1 GCF_016786325.1 Frankia nepalensis
TACTTCGGGTCCAGATAGTCGCGGTACTGCTCCGGCGGCAACCCGGCATGCGTGTCAGTCGAGATCAACAGGTATTTGTCGCTCATGGCCTGTGCGCTCCCCGCCGTCAGTGGTCGTAGCGGCTGTACGCGAACGGCTCGAAAGCGACCGGATCGACCGGTCCGACGACACTCGCCTTACCCTTCGACGACCGCGTCGTCCACGCGATCGAGGCGGTCTCCCGCACGGGAAGATCGACGATCGGCGCCGTCGGCTCGTCGCGCAGCACGAGCTTGCCCTCGACGCTCTCGGCCGTCACCGGGGTACGGACCTGGTCGTAACGCACCAGCAGCGGGTCACCGTCGAAACCGGACCCGGACACGGCGGGCATGAACTTGTACCACCACTGCGCGGCCGGGTAGGGCTCCCCCACCGGCAGCGGACCGGCGACATCGCCGACGATCTCCACGAAGGTCACGCCGTTGCGGGTGATCCGCCCCTCGACGTGGTCGCCGGCGCGGATGAGCTCGATGTCGGCGAGCTTCTTCGGCTCGCCGTTGCGCTCCCGGCTGACCGAGATAGCGCTTTCCAGGTCAATCGGGATCAGCAGCGGGTACTCCCCGGTGAACCCGTCGTAGACCGCGTCGACGGCCAGGAACCCGACCAGTTCCTTGTGGCGGTACTCCCCGAACGTCAGGTCGATGTCGGTGATCCGGACGTGCACCCGGGGCTCGGCCGGCGGGGTCAGCGGCGGCGGGAGGACGGCGGCGAGCGCCTCCGGGTCCGTCAGGTAGACCACCTCCAGCGACGGAATCGGCGGAAGCCCGGCTCCCAGGTCCTGCCGCTCGCCGTCGGCTAACTTCTTGATCTCACGTACCCACCGGTTGCCCATGGGGACTCCTTCGCGGACGTCGGGGTGTGGAGAGGCCGGGTTCTCGGGGTGGTGGAGGCTGAAAGCGGACGAGAGCCGCTCAGGCATCGGGGTAGGAGTAGAACTGGGCGCACCAGCGGCGATGCTCCGTGATGCCCTTCTCGGAGGGACGCAGCACGGGCGGGTCCTTGAAGATCTTGTTCTCCCAGATCGGGAAGTCCTGGCTGACGCCGGCGACGAAGCTGTCCGCCGCCGCCTCGGCGACCCCCTCGCCGGCGCGGCGGGGCGAGGTGAAGATCCAGCGGCAGTGCACGTTCTCCTCGTCGATCGGGGTCGTCGACGACAGGAACGTGGTGTAGTCCTTCACCCGCAGCACGCCGAGGCCCAGGCCGTAGCCCTCCCGGACGAAGTTGCCGTCCATGCCGACGGTGCGCTTGTAGTGGCCGTCGGTGTGGAACTCCTCCTCGGGCACCGCGGGCGTGCCGTGCACGAACCTGAAGTGCGGGGTGTCGACGTTGTTCTCGGCCATCTCCTGGCAGCAGGTGGCGATCTCGAACTCCCGGACGACGATGGGTGACCAGTCGTCGTCGTGGAACTCGGGCACGTCGGGCACGTCGTAGAACGGCTCGGAGCCCTCCAGGTGGTGCCAGGCCCAGATCATGTGGTTGCGCTCGATCGTCGGGTAGACGCGGGCGGTCGCCGTCTTCGGGATGTAGTCGACGTCGTCGTAGGGCACCTCGACGCAGCTCCCGCTGGCGCCGTCGAAGCGCCAGCCGTGGAACGGGCACTGCAGCGTGCCGTCGACCACCCGGCCGCCGACGCCCAGGTGGGCGCCCAGGTGCGGGCAGTAGGCGTCCAGCAGATGGGGGGTGCCGTCCGCGGCCCGGAACAGCACGAGGTCCTTGCCGAAGTAGTAGAGGTTGCGGGTCTCTCGGGGCGCGATCTCGTCGGCGGTGGCCACGATGAACCAGCCGTTCGGGATCGGGAAGGGGAACCGCCGCCCGCGCTGGCGGCGGACCCGGGTGCGCAGGGACAGGTCCGTGGCCGTGTCGGGCCGCTTGGGCATCGGCAGGCCGACGAACCGGTCCACCCGCCCGCTCAGCACGGGCACCTCCCCCACCGGGTAGGCCGTCCTCGCCGCCGGCCCGTCGTCGCGGACCCGCGCGGGCTCCCGCGTCGCGGCCTCGTCGGAGATCGTCATCTCCTGCCTCCAGGGGTGTGGCCCTCGGGCGGGCCGTGGGGATCCTCGCCAGGGCCGAGGACTCCGCGCCGGACGCGGCCGCCCTCGGTCCCCCCGCATGTCGTCTGTAGGTCCTCGCCAGGCCAGAGCCTCGGCGGTAGCTCGGACAGAAGGCAGAGTCGGATAAGATATACAATCACCCTCCGCCGCCATCGGCGAGAGGATCACTGAACCAACATTCAACAACGTCGCAGGCCGGTTCACAAGGGCGTTCGCCCGGACACCCGGTACCAGGACACGACCAACACCACAGCACGACCACGAGAAGCGGGAGAGCCACGTGACCGACGGCGTGTGGGGCAGCGCTCCCCGGCACACGACCACAGCGCTGCTGCTGGCGCGCACCGAGAAGGACCCGGACTCCGAGTACCTGGACGTGAACGGCGCCAAGTTCAGCGCCGCCGAGGTCGCCCGGACGGCCGCGGCACTCGGCGCCGCGCTCGTGCGCGAGCTCGGCGTCCGCCCGGGCGACCGGGTCGCGAGCCTGATCGAGAACTCGCCGGAGGCGATGCTCGTCTGGTGGGCCACCCAGTGGGCCGGCGGGATCGCGGTGCCGATCAACACCGCCTACAAGGGCGAGTACCTGCGCCATCAGCTGCGTGACTCGGGCGCGAGCGTCCTGGTCGTCGCCGCGGACCTGGCCGACCGGGCGCGGGCGGTCAGCGCCGACCTCGAGACGCTGCGCCACGTCGTCGTGACCGGCCCCGACCGGCTCGAGTTCCCGGGCGTCGCCGCCCACCGCTGGGGCGACCTGGCGGCGGCGAGCCCACTGGCGGCGCCGGTCGACCGGCGCCCCGCGGATCTGGCGACCTTCATCTACACCGGCGGCACGACCGGCCCGTCCAAGGGCTGCATGCTCAGCCACAACTACCACGAGGCGCTGGCCACCCAGATCGGCGTGACCTGGGGACGCACCGCCGACGACGTGCTGTGGACGCCGCTGCCGCTGTTCCACTTCAACGCGCTGACCACCGCCGTGATCGGCGCGCTGGTCTTCGGCGGGCGCTCGGCGATCTACCGGAAGTTCTCGGTGTCGAACTTCTGGCCGGAGATGAACCGCGCGGGCGCGACGCTGACGTCCACGCTCGGCACGATGGCCTACCTGCTCGCGCACGATGTCGACCGCCCGGAGATGCCGCGCTCCGGGGCGCCCGAGGCGAACACGTCGCTGCGGATGATGGGCGCGGCCCCGCTGCCGCCCGAGGTCGACGACATCCTGCGCTCCCGGTTCGGCATCGAGACGTTCTCCGGCGCCTACGGCGTCACCGAGGCGAGCCTGATCTCCACCCTGCCGCCCGGCGTGCGCAACAAGCCAAGGGCCGCGGGAAAGATCAACGCGGACTATTTCGACGTCCGCGTGTTCGACGACGACGACAACGAGCTGCCGCGCGGCACCGACGGCGAGATCGTGGTGCGGCCCAAGCTCGCGCACGTCATGTTCGAGGGCTACTGGGGCCGGCCGGAGGCGACCGTCGAGACCAGCCGGAACTGGTGGTACCACACCGGCGACATCGGCCGAATCGACGCCGAGGACTTCCTGTTCTTCGTCGACCGCAAGGCCGACTACCTGCGCCGGCGCGGCGAGAACATCTCCAGCTTCGAGGTCGAGCGCGTCCTGATGGGCCACGGCGAGCTCGCCGACGTGGCCGTGCACGCCGTCTTCAGCAAGCTCACCGAGGACGACGTGAAGGTGACCGCGACCCGTGTCTCGGGCTCGACGCTCACCGAGGAGCAGCTCTTCCGCTGGTGCGTCGACGCGCTGCCGTACTTCGCGATCCCGCGCTACATCGAGTTCCGCGACGAGCTGCCGCGCAGCCCGGTCGGCCGGGTGCTCAAGCGGGACCTGCGCGCCGAGGGCGTCACGCCGGCCACCTGGGACGCCGAGGCCGCCGGCATCACCTACGAGAAGCGCTGAGCCACCTGGCGGCAGATGATGAGAAAAGCCCTGACGGCCCGCCGTCAGGGCTTTTCTCGTGGGTGGACCACTTCTGAGCCTTTCCGTCCCGGGCCCGACCGGCCGGGCCGGCGCGGATCAGCGGGGCAGACGGAAAGGGTTCATTCCTCCGCGGCCCAGATAATGTTGCGGGACCGCAGCAGGTCGACGACGAGCTCGCCGTGGCCGCGCAGCATCTTCACGAACTCCGCGGACGCGCGCTGGCCGTCGCCCTCCCGGATCGCGCGGTTGACCGCCGCGATACCGCGCTTCTGCGGCTCGATGGTGCCGGGAACCAGCTCGAAGAAGTTCCCGGGAATGACGCCCGTCATCAGCCGGCCGAACGAGGACAGCCGCGGCGAGGCCGCCATCGCGAAAATCTGGCGAAGATAGGTCTCGTTGGCGTGCAGGACGTCGTCGGGGTCCTGCGCCGCGCGCAGCGCGCGCTCGGCGACGGACAGCGCCTCGACGCCCTCCTTCTCGCCCCGCTCGGTGGCACGCTCGGCGGCCAGCCCATAGAGCTGGCCGAGCAGCGCGTAGTGGTCGCGCACCGAGTTCAGGTCGAGGCCGTGCACGAACGCGCCCCGGTGGGGCTCGATCGAGATCCAGCCCTCGCTCTCCAGGGCGATCATCGCCTCACGCACCGGAATGCGGCTGACGCCCAGTTCCTCGGCGATCTCATCCTGGCGGACGTGGTCACCCTGGCGCAGGGTGCCGGCAAAAATCAGGCTTCGGATATGGTCCGCGACCTGGCTTCCGCTGCTCCTGCGGTCGACAACGGACCGTTTGCCCGCCGCATGGTGCGAAAGCGGGCTGGCGGCGGTCGCCGTCCGGCGGTTGGGAGGTATGGCCGTGCTCCTTGCTCATCTGGGTAGCTCACTCATGGGTCGGCCCATACCAACTCACGAGACCGGCTCATAAGACCTGCGCGCACGGCCCGCGCAAACGCGCGGCGGACCGGCTACGAACTGTAGGAAGTATACGACCTTGCGGCGCGACATCCGCGCGACGCGCGCGCGGGCCACGCATTGCGTCCGTCACGTTCCGGGCGCCCGCGGCGCGTCGTTCCACCGGGAGGCGGTGCCGGCGAGCGGGCAAAGAGAGCGCCTCTCGCCGGCACCACGCGCCTCGGTGGCTGGCGGCACCACCAACCTGGCCGATATCTCCCGAGCGTCGTCGGCTACTTGGATGTCGAAACGGCGGAAGATCCTCCCAAGGCGCCCCCTCACGCGAGGCCCGGCCGAGCCGGCGTCAGTCCTCCGTGTCCAGACGGCCGGACCCGGCGGAGGTGGCGACGGCGTCGAGCGGCCGCTCGCGCTCGCCCGCCTCCGGCGCGAGGCCCAGGTAGGCGGTGGCCAGGCGCTCGGCGTCGACCTCGGCCGCCGGACCCGTCCAGGTGATGTGCCCGACGGTGAGGAAGGCGACCCGGTCGGCGATCGCGAGCGCGTCGCGGGTCTTCTCCTCGGCGATGAGCAGCGCCGTGCCCTGGCTCTGCAGGCTGCGCAGCGCCTCGAAGATCTGCTCGATGATGAGCGGGGCGAGACCGAGCGACGGCTCGTCGGCCACCAGCAGCTTCGGCGGGCGGACCAGCGCGGGCGCCAGCGTGAGCATCTGCTGCTCACCGCCCGACATCGTGCCAGCCGCCTGGTTGCGCCGCTCCTTGAGCACGGGGAAGGCGTCGTAGGCGCCCTCGCGCTCGGCCGCGTCCCGCAGCCACAGCTGGAGGTTCTCCTCGACGGTCAGGTCGGGGAAGATGCCGCGGCCCTCGGGGGCGAGGTAGGCGCTGTCGCGCTCCCGCCGGCGCGCCGGGACTCCGGTGACGTCCTGGCCGGCGAGCCAGATCGTCCCGCCGCGCGCCGGCACCAGGCCACCGACGACCGAGCACAGGGTCGTCTTGCCGGCGCCGTTGCTGCCCAGCAGGGCGACCGCCTCGCCGGGGCTGACGGTGAGGTCGATCCCGTGCAGGACCTCGATCTCGCCGTAGCCGGCCTTGAGCCCGGACAGCCGCAGCACCGGCGCCGCGGCGCCGTCGGCCACCGGGGCCGCGACCGGGGTGGCCGTGGCGACCGAGGCCGCGGCCGCCTCGGCGGCCGCCTGCTGCGCGGCCTTGCGCGCGGCGCGCTCCTGGCGGATCCGGGCGCCGGCGGCGAGGCCGCCCTCCGGGTCACGCGCCAGGCCGATCGCGCCGAGGCCGAACAGCATCTGCATGAAGTAGGTGGACGCCGGGACGTGGTCGAGGCCGACTGCCGCGACCACCAGCAGCGCGACCGCGATGCCCCCGCCCGTCAGCTTGCGGACGGTGAGGCCGCCCTTGACCATCAGCGTGACCAGGCTGAGCAGCGCGACGGCCGCGCCGAGGCTGAAGATGATCCGCATGACGAGGCCGGACTCGAGCGCCTCCGGCGCGACGACCATCATCAGGCCCGCGAGCACCGCGCCCGCCGGCCGACGGATGCTGAGGGTGACCGTGGTGGCCAGCCACACCAGGCCGAGCAGCACGTCGAAGTCGGTGTTGGTGACCCGGCCGCGACTCGAGGCCAGCAGTACGCCGCCGAAGCCGGCGATGCCCGCCGAGATCACGAACACCAGCAGCTTCATCCGGTCGGCGGCGATGCCGCTGGTCCGGGCGCCGACCTCGGTGGAGCGGACGGCCAGCATCGCCCGGCCCGTGCTGGAGACGCGCAGCGCGTGCACCAGCCAGACCACCAGGCACACCAGCACCAGCATGAACAGCACCCGCCAGCGCGGGTTGGTGGTGTCGATCGGCCCCAGCTTCGGCGGGGTCACCGCCCAGCCACTGGAACCGTTGGAGATGCTCCGGATCTGGAAGAGCAGGTTCTGGCCGACGTAGGCGAGCGCCAGCGTGGACAGCGCCAGCGGCAGGCCACCGAGGCGACGCGTCGGCAGCGCGACGATCAGGCCGATGAGGGCGGCGACCACCGTGCCCGCCAGCAGCGCCGGCAGGAACGGCACGTCGTGCGAGAGCATGATGCCCGCGGTGAACGCGCCGGAGAGCACGAACGCCGCCTGCGCGAGGCTCACCATGCCGCCGATGCCGGTGACGACGGTGAACGACAGCAACACGATCGAGGTGGCCAGGCCCTGGGCGAGCAGGCCCGCCCAGTAGTCGTCGGCGCCCCAGGCGGTGAAGCCGAGCAGGGCCACGGTGAGCACCGCCCACACCGCGCGCCGCCGCCACGGGTCGGTGCTGAGGTCGTACGCCGGTGGCTTCTCCTCCAGCGTGGTACCGGCGCTGCGTCCGCGCTCGGCGCCGAAGAAGATCAGCAGGACGAACAGGATGATGAACGGCACCGCGGTGCGGAAGCCGGTGATGTCGAGGTAGTCCGAGACGTAGCCGTCGACCAGGTTCTGCGCGACGCCGAGCAGCAGGCCGCCGAGCATCGCGATCGGGATCGAGGCCATCCGGCCGAGCACGACCGCCGGGATCGAGATGAACAGCAGCGTGTTGTAGCTGAACGAGTTCAGGCCGAACATCGGGGCGAGCAGGACGCCGACCAGGCCCGCGAGGCCGCACGAGGTGATCCAGGAGACCGCGGAGGCGCGGTCCGGGTCGACGCTGCGCAGCGCGGCGAGGTTCGGCCGGCTCACCGACGCGCGCATCTCGAGGCCGATGCGGGTGTGGCGCACCAGGTACCACAACAGCACCGCCGCGAAGACCGCCGCGCCGAGCATCGCGAGCTGGTCGCTGTCGATGATCAGCCCGTCGCCGAAGGTGTAGCTCTCCTTCGGGCTCGGGCCGAGGCCGGGAATCCGGAAGACGTCCTCGATCGCGGGCACGCAGCGGGCGTCGGGCTCCTGCGGGGTACAGCCGGCCAGGTTCGCCTTGTCCTTGAGCAGCGCGACGATCCACAGCCCCAGCGAGGGCAGCGCGATCAGCAGGCCGAGCGAAGCCACCATCCGGGCGGCGATCGACGCCTCCCGTAGCGGGTTGAACAGCACCTTGTGCAGTAACCAGCCGAGCAACGGCGCGAAGATGCCGATGCAGATGACCGCACTGAGCCAGATCGGCAGCTTCTGGCCGGAGTTCAGCTGGAAGAACAGGTAGGCGGTCGAGAAGGCGACGCCGCCCTGCCCGAAGTTGAAGACGCCGGATGTCTGGTAGCTCAGCGTCAGCCCAGACGCGAGGATCGCGTACAAAGCGCCGGTGACCAGCCCCGCGACGACCAGGTTGAAGAACTCGGTCACGTACTCCTCCTTATGACGTCCGCGGGGACGCGGCGTCCGGGTGCCCCGTCCGGGCGGGCGGGCAACCGCCGATCGGGGGTGGCGCCGCCGTCATCCGGTCGCTGCCCGGCGACGGCGTTTCCTGATATTTACGGTTATCGGCCGTCGTCCGGGGCGGAGAACAGGCCCAGTGCCGCGTGGGCCACCGCGCCGCTCCCCGCCTGGCGGCTAGCCGAGGTAGGCGTTACGTACGGCTTCGTCGGCCTGGATCTGGGCCGGGGTGCCCTCGGCCAGCACCGCGCCGAGGTTGAGCACGGTGATCCGGTCGCACATCCGCATGACGAACCCGGCGTCGTGCTCGACGAGCAGGATCGCGGTCCCCTTGCCGCGCAGCGACTGGATCAGGTCGCCGAACCGCTCGGACTCGGCATGGTCGAGCCCCGAGGTCGGCTCGTCGAGCAGCAGCAGCCGCGGCTCGTCGACGATCGCTCTGGCGAGCTCGACGAGCCGCTGCTGGCCGAGCGGCAGCGAGCCGGCGGCGGCGCGGCGGCAGTCGGCCAGGCCGCACCAGGCCAGCACCTCGTCGGCCTTCTCCCGGCGGGACCGCTCCAGCGCGCGCCGGCCCGGCCAGGCGACCAGGTCCGCGAGCACGCCGCCTCCGCCGCCGTGCCACTCGAGCGCGGCCAGCACGTTGTCCTCCACGGACAGCCAGCTGAAGACCTGGGCCCGCTGGAAGGTGCGGCGCATGCCGAGCCTGGCGCGCGCGGTGGACGACAGCCCGCTGACCTCGCGGCCGGCGAACTGGACGCCGCCCACCGTCGGCGGGGTGATGCCGGAGACGATGTCGAACAGCGTCGTCTTGCCGGCGCCGTTCGGGCCGATGAGCCCCTGTACCCGGCCCGGCGCGACCTCCAGCGAGACGTTCGTCAGCGCCTGGACGCCGCCGAACCGCTTGCTGATGCCATACAGGCGCAGCAACGGTTCCGGGGCGCCCCCGGCGGTGGTCGCCGCGCCGGACGGGGCCGCCAGTGCCGTGGCCGTCGTCGCGGCCGGCGTCGAGTCGCTAGCGCCAGGCGGCATGGGGCCTCCAAGTTCAGCCGAACAGTGATCGTGGATACTATATGCAATCTGGCGACGATGTAACAAGGGTCACGTTCAGTCCAGGCCGAGCAGAACGGTCGACGTCGACGAGAACCAGCCGCCCGTGCCGTTCACGCAGGCCACCCGCGCGTTCGGCACCTGCCGGCCGGCCGCCTCGCCGCGCAGCTGCCGCACGGCCTCCACGAGCAGGAAGATCCCGCGCATCCCCGGGTGGCAGGCCGACAGGCCACCCCCGTCGGTGTTGGTGGGCATCCGCCCGCCGACCCGCATCGTGCCGCCCTCCAGGTACGCGCCGCCCTCGCCCCGGCCGCAGAAGCCAAGCGCCTCGAAGGTGAGCAGGACCGTCGAGGTGAACGAGTCGTAGAACTGGCAGACGTCGACGTCCGCCGGGCTGAGCCCGGCCCGCTCGAAGGCCAGCTTGCCGGACACCGCGGCCGGCGAGACCGTGAAGTCCGTCCATTCCGACATCGTGGTCACGTTGCTCGCGGTGCCGGTGCCGAGCACCCGCACCGCGGGGCGTGGCAGGTCGGCGGCGCGCTCGGCGGAGGTCAGCACGACCGCGCCCCCGCCGTCGCTGCGGATGCAGCAGTGCAGCTTGGTGAACGGGGTGGCCACCATCGGCGCGGACAGCACGTCGTCGACGGTGAGCGGGTCCCGGTACATGGCGTCCGGGTTGAGGCTCGCGTTGTGGCGGGTGTCGACCGCGATGTTCGCGAGCTGCTCGATCGTGGTCCCGAACTCGTGCATGTGCCGGCGTGCCGTCATCGCGTACTTCGCGATCAGCGTGTGCCCCCACGGCGCCTCGAACTGGCTCGGGCCGCGGGTCGACAGCGACAGGTTCGCGGTTCGCAGCCGCTTCTTGAGGTCCGCGCGGGCCGTCGAGCCGTAGACCAGCAGGACGGTGTGCGCGGTGCCCGCCCTGATCGCGTCGACGGCGTGCTCGAGCATGACCTCCCAGGTCGACCCGCCGACCGCGGTCGAGTCGACCCAGGTCGGCCGCAGCCCGAGGTACTCGGCGAGTTCCACCGGCTGGAGCACCCCGAGCCCGGTGGAGCCGAACCCGTCGACGTCGGCGTGGCTCAGCCCCGCGTCGGCGAGCGCGCGCGCCGCCGCCTGGTAGTGCAGGGCGAACGGTGTCGCCCCGTCCACCCGCCCGCAGTCCGACAGCGCCGCGCCGACGACGGCTACCTGCCCCGACATACGTCCTCCTCGCCCAGCAAAGACTGGTACCGCATATCTGACCGGTTCGCCCGGCCCTGTTCCACCCCCGGCCACCATCCCGCCAGCAACGGCGGCACGACCGGCGACACAACAACCACGACGCGTCACGCGGCCCGACCGGTCCCGGGAGGCGCCGCGCGGGTGGACGAAACGGTCATCCCGACCGACAGTTTGTATATACTATGCGATCACGGTTCCAGGCGCCTCCACCAGGCGCCATCCCCGCGGAGCACCCGTCCCCGCAGAGCACCCGTCGGGAGAGCGCATGGCCGAAGGCACGACGGCACCAGACAAGGGCCCTGTCTTCTTCGAGGACCTCGAGGTCGGCGGGAAGGCGCCAGTACGGACGCTCACGCTGACGCGCACGGACCTGGTCCGCTACGCGGGCGCGTCCCGCGACTTCAACCCGCTGCACCACGACGACGAGCGGGCGCGCGCCGCCGGCATGAAGAGCGTGTTCGGGCACGGCATGTTCTCCGCCGGGCTGCTCGCGACCGCGCTGACCGACCTCGTCGGCGTCGGGAACCTGCGCGGCTACAAGGTGCGCTTCACGACCCAGGCCTGGCCCGGCGACGCGCTGAGCACCGACATCACGGTCACGGGCAAGGACGAGGCGACCGGCACCGTCCAGCTCGACTGCCAGGTGGTGAACACGGACGGCAAGGCCGTGGTCGCCGGTTCCGCGGTCGCGACGCCCGTTCGCGCGCGAGGGAACGCGGGAGGGCCGGCGTCATGAGCGGCCCCCGGTTCGACCTGCCGACGATCGAGGCGGAGACCGCGCCCTGGTGGGACGCGGCCCGCCGCGGCGAGCTGCTGATCCGCCGCTGCGGCGACTGCCGCAAGGCGCACCTCTACCCGCGCCCGTTCTGCCCGGCCTGCTGGAGCGAGAACGTCACCTGGGAGCGGGCCGCCGGCACCGGCACCCTCTACACCTGGTCCGAGGTCCGGGCGAACGACCTGCCGCCGTTCAAGGGCCGGGTCCCCTACATCGCGGCGATCGTCGACCTCGACGAGGGCCCGCGGCTGGAGACCAACATCGTCGGAGTCACCGAGGCGGAGCTGGCCATCGGCATGCCCGTCAAGGTCGACTTCCAGACCGACGACGAGGCCGACCTGACCGTCCCCGTCTTCCGCCCCGCCTGACGGCCCGGCCGGACCCCGCCGCCCCCACCCCTCCCGAACGCTTCCCGGAGACCATCACCGTGAGCGCCACCGATCTGGTCGGCACCGCCCTGCCGCCGGCGGCCGTCGTCGTCGAGCGCGGCGCCGTCGCCGCCTTCGCCGAGGCCGTCACCGACACGTCGCCCGTCTACCAGCGGGCCGACGCCGCCCGCGCGGCCGGCTTCGACGCGATCCCCGCTCCGCCCACCTTCACCTTCGCCGCGCGGCTGCTCGGTGCCTTCCCCGACCTGCAGCCCGCCCGTCCCGAGGGGGCGCTCGAGGTCACGGACGTGATCGCGGCGCTGCGCACGGACGGCGGCCTGATCCTGCACGCCGAGCAGGAGTTCACCTACCACCGCCCGGTGCTCACCGGTTCCACCGTGCACCTCACCGGCGAGGTCGAGGACGTCCGGGTCACCACCAACAGCCGCGGCCAGACGATGACCTTCGTCAGGATCCGGACCGACACCCGCGACGACGCGGGCGAGCTCCTCGTCACCGAGGTCATGACCCTGCTGCACCGCGCCTGACCGAGCCGGCCGGCGGCCGGCCCAGGAGGTGATGCCGACCCAGGAGGTAATGGTTGTCGCATTTGGCGGGCAGGGCGTCCGGACGCGAGGCGCGTCGCCGGTGATCACGGAATGATGTCGTTCGTGACGACCTCCGCCGAGACGACGCCCGAGTCCCCCGCCGCCCCCGGACCGCTGCCGCTCGCCGGGCTGCTCGTCGTCGGCCTCGAGCAGGCCGTCGCCGCGCCGATCGCGACCCGGCACCTGGCCGACCTGGGCGCCCGCGTCGTCAAGGTGGAGAACCCGCGCGGCGGCGACATGGCCCGCTCCTACGACGGCGCGTGGCACGGCGAGATCGGGGCGCACTTCGCCTGGCTCAACCGGGGCAAGGAGTCGTTCGCGGTCAACCTGCGTGACCCGCGCGGCGCCGCGGCGCTCGAGGAGCTGGTCGCCCGCGCCGACGTCGTGGTGCAGAACCTCGCCCCGGGGGCCGCCGCCCGCCGGGGGCTCGCGGCCGAGCAGCTGCACGCCAGGTACCCGCGGGTCGTCGCCGTCGACATCTCCGGCTACGGCGAGGGCGGCCCGCTCTCGCACAAGCGGGCCTACGACCTGCTGGTCCAGTCCGAGTCCGGGTCGTGCGCGATCACCGGCCACGAGGGCCACCCGGCCAAGGCGGGCATCCCGCTGGCCGACATCGGCGGCGGCATGTACACGCTCACCTCCGTGCTCGCCGCGCTGTACGCACGCAACGCCACCGGCAGGGGCGCGGCCATCCAGGTCGGCCTGTTCGACGCCGCGGTCGAGTGGATGGGCTACGCGCTGAACTACACGATGGGCAGCGGCCTGGTGCAGGAGCCGAACGGCGTGAGCTCGCCGGCGGTCGCGCCCTACGGCAACTACCGGACGGCCGACGACCAGGTGCTCGTGGTCGGCACGACGAACAACGGCGAGTGGCAGCGGCTCGCGCGGGAGGTCCTGGGCCGGCCCGACCTCGCCGACGACAAGCGGTTCACCGAGAACGACGACCGGGTCCGCGAGCGTGCGCCGCTCGACGTCGAGATCGCCGCGTGGGCGCGCACCGTCACCCTCGCCGACGCCCGGGAACAGCTGGACAAGGCCGGGATCGGCAACGCCCGGCTCAACACCGTCCCGGACGTCATCGACCACCCGCACCTGGCCGCCCGCGACCGCTGGCGCGAGGTCGCCTCCCCCGCCGGCCCCGTGCGCGCGGTCCTCCCGCCGCCGGTGAACAAGGACTGGGCCTTCCCGATGGGTGAGATTCCCGCGGTCGGCCAGCACAACGAGGCGATCCTGAGAGAGCTCGGCCGCTCCCCCGACGAGATCGCCGCGCTGCGCGCCGACGGCGTCATCTGAGCGCGCCGGCCGCGCCGAGCCCGTTCCGCTGCCCGGACGGACGCGCGGACGGGCGGCCGGACGGACGGGTCACGAGGCGGGCGGGGGCCACCACAGGCGGACCATGCCATCCACGCCAGCCGAGGCGATGCGGGTGCCCGACGGCGCGAACGCCACCGCGGTGACCGCGCCCGCGTGGACGCTGTTCGCGCCGTCGGCGGCGCGCAGCTCGCGCAGGCCGACGAGCTGGCGCCCGCCGTCGGTGTCCCACAGCTCGACGGTCCCGGCGGGGGTGCCGAAGGCGACCCGGGCGCCGTCCGGCGACAGCGCCACCGCGCTCTTCACCGTCAGGCCATTGGTCTGGTAGGTCCGGCGGAGCTGGCCGGGGTGGCGGCGGCCGCGCGGGACGATCACCTCGTAGAGCTCCACCGCCCCGCCCGGCAGGGCGGTCACGACCAGGGCGCCGTCGAAGGAGAGGGCCAGCAGCGGCGCGGCCCCGGGCTCGAGCTGGCCCTGCGCGTCGCCGGCGGGCCGCGGCCGCGGCTGGTACGAGGCCGCCCACAGCCAGCCTCCGCCGTGCCACACGTGCACTCCCTGATCGCTCAGCGCGGCCAGGCGGGCGCCGTCGCGGGAGAACGCCAGCGTGTCCAGCTGGTAGGGACTGTCCAGGCGCCTGAGCAGGCGCCCGCCGGCCGCGTCCTGGATCGCGACGCCGCCGGGGAACGACCGGGCGGCGAACCGGCCATCGGGAGAGAACACCGCGTCACCGGACATGAAGTACTGACCGGCCACGCGTCCCGTGACCGCCTCCCACCGCCGCGCCGTCTGGTCGGTCCCGTGGGAGATGACCTGAGTGGCGTCCGGGGAGCAGACGACCGCGCGCACCGCGCCGGCGTGGCCGGTCAGGCGGGCGAGCTGGCGGCCTCGGACCGCGTCCCAGACCCGCACCGTCTGGTCGTCCCCGGCCGACACGAGGCGGCTGCCGTCCAGGGAGAACATCAGCGCGCGCACCGGGCCGGCGTGGCCGGTCAGCCGGTCGGGCTGGCTGTCGACGGGCGTCTCCCGGGGCCGGGGCATCCGGGAGTTCCCGTCGAGGTGGCGGCCGCGGGTCCGGGACTCGGGCCGCGGCGGGCGCCGTGGCTCGCCGGGCCGTGGGGTGTCCGGCCGCGGGGTGTCGGAATACGGAGTGTCCGGCCGCGGGGAGTCGCGATGCGGTGTGTCCGGCCGCGGAGTGTCGGAATACGGAGTGTCCGGCCGCGGGGAGTCGCGATGCGGTGTGTCCGGCCGCGGGGTGTCCGGCGGCGGGGAGTCGTGACGCGGGTCGGACAGGTCGACGAGGTGTCGCGGGCGGTGGGTCGTCGGCCGCGCGCGCGGGTCGATGACCGTGCTCTCAGCCGTCGAGTCGGCCCGTTCCGGCCGGGAGGTCGGCCGGAGTGTCTCCGTCTCCCCGGTGAAGAAGGCCAGCAGTTCGGCGACCGTGGGCCGGTTGTCGGGGCTCTTGTCCAGGCACGCGCGGATCGTGGCCCGCAGCGAGCTGCCAAGCGTCCCCAGGTCTGGTTCGCGGGTAAGGATGCGGAACATCAGCGTCGACAGCTGCGGATGGTCAAAGGGGCCGTTACCGGTACCGGCAAAGGTGAGCAGGGCGCCGAGGGCGAAGACATCGGCCTTGGCGGTGACCGGATCGCCGTTGATCTGTTCTGGCGACATGTAGGCGTAGCTACCGAAGACGGCGCCAGCCACCGTCAGCGTGCTCGCGGTGGCGACGTGCGCGATCCCGAAGTCGATGATGCGCGGCCCGTCCTCCGCCATGATGATGTTGCCCGGCTTGAGGTCTCGGTGGATGAGCCCGCATCTGTGGATCGCGGCCAGTCCCTCGGCCAGCCCGGCGCCGAGCGCCCGTACCGCGCTCTCGTCGAACAGCCCGCCATCCTTGACGGCGTCCAGCAGCGACGGGCCCGGGATGAAGGCGGTAACCATCCATGGCGGGTCGGCGTCCGGGGCGGCGTCGACGACCGGCGCGGTGTGGAATCCGCCGACCAGGCGGGCGGCGGCGACCTCCCGGGTAAACCGCCGCCGAAAGTCCAGGTCATTGGCGAACTCGGACTTCATGACCTTGACCGCGACCTTGCGGCCGCTCGGCGAGACGCCCAGGAAAACCCGGCCCATCCCGCCTTCGCCCAGCCGGCCGAGCAGCCGGTACTCGCCCACTTGTCGCGGATCGCCATCCCGCAGCGGATCCACGCGCCCCCACCCCCGTAACGGTTAGCAATCAGGCTGTTACACCTTCCGGTGACGCCTGTCAATGCCGCCAGCCGCCCAACGCCGCCAGCCGCCGTCGCTGGACTCTATTCCAGCGCCCCTCGGGAAAGCCGACGGAACGAGGCCCGGTTTGGGCCGCCAGCGCGCGGAATCGCGCCCGGCTTTCCCGGTCGCGCCGGCCGCCGCGGCCGGGAAAGCCGGGCGGCTGGCGGAACCGGGTGGGCCGCGGGCCGGCGCCGGGCGCGCCAGGCGGGTTCCGCGACACCGGCGGCGCCGCGGAACCCGCGCTTCAGGAGACGGCGCTTCAGGAGACGGCGGTTCAGGTGACGGCGGTTCAGCCCGCGATAGGGGTGGAGCCGACGGCCCGGTAGCCGGTGGGCTGGCCCTTGTCGTCGAGGGAGGTGACGAGGCCGCCACGGACGCAGACGGCTGGAGTGGCCGGGTTGGCCAGGCCCCCGCAGCGGAACTTCATCGGGTCCGCGCCCGGCAGCGGCTTCTCCGGCATCGCCTTGATGGCCGCGATGATGGACTCGGACGTGACGTCTCCCGTGAGGTTCTCGGTCGCGGACTGGAGGGCGGCCAGCGTGGTGAACATGCTCAGCGAGCCCTGCCTGTTGACCTCAATCCCCTTGCCCTCGCCATACGCCTCGACGACGGCGGCGAACAGCTTGGTTGACGGGTTATCGGTGCCGACGGGCGCGGTCGCCGACACAGTGACGTTCTTGAGGGTGTCGCCCGGCACGGCCTTGCGGGTCGCGTCGGTGATGCACTGCGCGATCGCCGTGACCGGGCCGCTGAACCCGACCGTGCGCATGCCGTTGAGCGCGGCGATGCAGAACGAGTCGCTGCCCACCAGTTGCACCAGGGTGTCGGTGCCGACGAGTTGCTGCATCTGCGGCGTCATGTCGGCCGTGCCCGGGGGGATCGCGACGAGGTTGAGCTTCACGCCGGCCTTCTCGAACGCCGCGGGTGCGACCTTCTGATAGACGCTCATGACGGACGGCACGTCGATGGCGACGACCGTCACCGTGTCGAGCTTGTTCTCCTTCGCCAGCGAGATCGGCAGGTTGATCATCGAGAACGCCGAGTCGACGAGCACGAAGGTCGACTCCCGGTCGGTCAGGATCGTGGCCGCGTTCGCGCCGCCGAAGACGACCGGGATCTTCGACTCGTGCAGCGGTGTCCAGATGCTCTCGACGACCGACGACGAGCCGACGACGACGGCGACGACGTCCTCCTCGACCATCCGGTTCGCGCAGTCGGTGCCCTTGCCCGGGTCGGCGAGGGTGTCGCACTTGACGACCTCGATCGGGTGCCCGGCCAGGCCGGAGAGGCGCTCGTTGAGGTAGGCGATCGTGGCGTCGGCGACCGGGCCCTCGAAGGACAGGTCGGTGACGGCGCCCTTGCCGTCCGAGATCATCCCGATCTTGACCGGGGTGCCGCTCGCGGCCGCCACCGGCCCGAGCACCTCTTCGACGCCGCCGGGGGCGGTGGTGGCGTTCGGGACGGTGGTGGCGCCCTCGCCCTCGTCGCCACCGCCGCAGGCGACGAGCACCAGGCTCCCGGCCAGTACGGCTAACGCGGCTAACGCACGGGTGCGGTCGCGTGACCGCCGCAGGGCCGGTCGCGTGCTCGCAATCCTGGTTTTGTCCATGTTCATGCCCCTCTGCTCGTGGATGGCCGGCCGCGACGTGGCGGCGAAAGAAGCGAAGCCGACCGAAGAAAGCGAGAGTGAATGCTTGCGTACTTACGCGCGACAGGTCAACAGTTCGCCAACCATCACCACCGCGACCCCTCGGTCGGACCGCGCCCTGTCCTCACCCGCGGCGCCACGAGTCCTCGGCGACGAACGCGGCCGCGCCGGCCGGCCACCGACGACCCGCCGGTCGCGCGGGACCGCCCGCCGGCCGGCGGAGATTTCTCCCCGGCCAGCGGGATGGCTGGGCAGTATGCTTCATGCTTCCGTAACGCCTTGCCACCGGTCCGTGCCGGGGCACCGGACGGCGGTGCGCACCGACACGGGAGGTCGTGGTCAATGACGGCGGGAGCCCAACCCCGGTTACGGGCCGACGCGCGGCGCAACCGCGACCGGATCCTGGTCACGGCCGCGGCCGCGTTCGCCGACGACGGCCCCGACGTGCCGATGGAGGAGATCGCGCGGCTCGCCGGCGTCGGCGTGGGCACCCTCTACCGGCGTTTCCCCGACCGTGAGGCCCTCCTCGTCGCGGTCGTCCAGGACAGCATGGCGCGCGCGCTCGGGCGCACCCGCGCCGCCGCGGCCGAGGCGACACCGGGCCAGGCCTGGGACGCCCTCGTCCGCAGCCTGAGCAGCCCGCGCGAGCTGCGGCTCATGATGAGCCTGACCAGCCTGGCCTCCCCGACGACCGCCGCGGCCGTGCATGCCGACCCGACGACCCGGCGGATCCGCCAGGAGTACGCGGAGGTCCTCGACGGCCTCGTCCGCGCCGCCCAGGCCGAGGGCACGCTGCGCCCGGACGTCGGCGCCGGCGACGTCGCGCACCTGCTCTCCCTGGTCGCCTATGGCCTGCGCCGCACCCCCGACGCGACGGCCGAGATCGCCTTCGAACGGGCCCGCGCCATCGTCCTCGACGGCCTGCGCGCGCGGCCGCGGACCCCGCTGCCCGGCCGCCCCCTCACCACCACCGACCTGGAGGCGGAGTAGCCCCGGGCCTCGCGGCCCGGAGGCTGGCGAGCAGAAAACTAGACCGGCTAGTTGTGTTAGCATCCGGAGGATGATCTTCCGCTAACCGGTCGGCGCCCGCCCGCTGGCGCGCCTCGGCGAGAGGGGCACCGGGTGACCGACCTGAGCGCCGAACGGCGGACCCGCGCCGCGGCTCACGAGCGGGACGAGAGCCCCGCCCTGGCCGGCCGGGGGCGGGTGGTGCTGCTGGCCGTCTCCCTCGGCGCGGTGATCGTCGCGATGACGCAGTCGATGATGATCCCGCTGTTACCGACGCTGCCGGCCGAGCTGGACACCTCAATCACCAGTGTCGAGTGGCTGCTGACGTCGACGATGCTGGTCGCGGCCGTCGCCGTGCCCGTGCTTGGCCGCCTCGGCGACATGTTCGGCAAGCGCCGGCTGCTGCTCGTCGCCCTGTCGGCGCTCGTCGTCGGGTCACTGATCGCCGCGCTGACCGACGACATCAGACTCATGATCCTCGCGCGCGCGGTCCACGGCCTCGCCTCGGCCGCGATCCCGCTCGGCATCAGCCTGCTCGCCGCGCTCCTGCCGGCCGAGCGGGTCGGATCGGCGGCCGCCCTGGTCAGCGCCATGATGGGCGTCGGCAGCGCGCTGGCCCTGCCGACCGCCGGCCTGATCGCCGACAACACCGACTATCACGTGCTGTTCTGGTTCCTCGCCGCCAGCGGCGTGGTCACCTTCGTCCTCGTGCTCACGATCGTGCCGGAGGCGCCGGGCCGCGTCGGCGGCCGGGTGGATCTCGTCGGCGCCGCGCTGCTGTCCGCCGTGCTCCTCACCCTGCTCGTCCCGCTCGCCGAATCCGCCCACTGGGGCTGGGCCTCTCCCAGGGTGTTCGGACTGCTCGCGGCCTCGGCGCTCCTGCTCCTCGTGTTCGGCCTGGCGGAGTCCCGCGCGCGAAACCCGCTCGTCGACCTCGCCTCCCTGCGCCGCAGGGACATGGTGGCGACGAACTTCTGCTCGGTCATGTTCACCGCGGCATTGTTCGCCTCGATGATCGGCACGGTCGGCTACGTGCAGGCACCCGAGGAGACCGGTTACGGGTTCGGGACCTCGCTGCTGGTCGGCGGCCTTTTCATGGTGCCGACCGGCGTGGGCATGCTCCTGCTGGCGCCGGTCTCGGCACGCCTGGTCGCCCGGCGCGGCGCGTCCCGCACCCTGGCGCTGGGCGCGGTCATCGTCGCGTCCGGCTGGGCTGTCCGCATCGCGCTGACCGGCAGCCTGTGGCACGTCCTGCTCGGCACCACCCTGGTGGGCGCCGGCACCGGCATCGGCTACGCCGCCATGCCCGCCCTTATCCACACCTTCACGCCGCTATCAGGGCTGGCCGCGGCAAACGGTCTCAACATGCTTTTCCGGTCGATCGGCAGCGCCCTCGCCAGCGCCATCGGCGGCAGCCTGATCGCCACCTACACCCTGTCCTTGGCCGGCGAGACCCTGCCCTCGCTGACCGCCTACCGCCTGCTCTTCGCCGTCTGCGGCCTCGCCGCCGTCGTCGCCGCTGTTGCCGCGCTGACCATCCGCGACCGGCCGTCGGTCACCTCCAGCGGACCATTCCGCGTCGCCGCGCCGCTGCCATCACCCCCGCGCTGACTCACGTTCTCCTGAGGTGGGATCCGCCGGAGCGGCCCGGTTGGCGTGCACCGCCATGTCGATTTCCCGCCAGACTTGCGGTGGGCCGACGAGCACACTGGCCTCGTGTACCTCGACGTTGAGCGGTGCGTACGGGCCGTCCAGGCGAAGGACGAACGCTTCGACGGGTGGTTCTTCACCGCGGTGCTCACCACCGGGATCTACTGCCGGCCGAGCTGCCCGGCGCGGCCCCCGAGGCCCGAGAACATGCGCTTCTACCCCAGCGCCGCGGCCGCGCAGCAGGCGGGCTTCCGGGCGTGCAAACGCTGCCGGCCGGGGGCCGTGCCCGGATCGCCACAGTGGAACGAGCGCGCGGACCTGGTCGCCCGCGCGATGCGCCTGATCGCCGACGGGCTGGTGGACCGGGACGGCGTGCCGGGGCTGGCCGACCGGCTCGGCTACAGCGTC
Source organism: Frankia nepalensis (assembly GCF_016786325.1). GTDB lineage: Bacteria > Actinomycetota > Actinomycetes > Frankiales > Frankiaceae > Pseudofrankia > Pseudofrankia nepalensis. Next base: position 20,572 of record NZ_JADWYU010000186.1, read on the forward strand.
CGCCAGGTCGAGCGGCAGCTGATGGCCGAGCTCGGCGCCGGGCCGCTCGCCCTGGCCCGCGCGCAGCGCGCGCAGACCGCCCGCCTCCTGATCGAGACCACCGCCCTGCCGATGGCCGAGGTCGCGGACTCGGCGGGTTTCGCGAGCGTGCGCGCCTTCAACGACACCGTTCGGGAGGTCTTCGGGCTTACGCCCACCGAGCTGCGGGCACGCGCGAAGGCAACCGGGGAACCACCGGTGTCGGGCACCATCGTCCTGCGCCTGCCGTTCCGGCGTCCCCTGTGCCCGGACAACCTGTTCGGGCACCTCGCGGCCACGGCCGTGCCCGGTGTCGAGGAATGGCGCGACGGCGCCTACCGCCGGGCGTTGCGGCTCCCGCACGGGCACGGCATCGCGTCGTTGCGGCCCACGCCGGAGTACGTCGAGTGCCGGCTGGCCCTGTCCGACGCGCGTGACCTGACCACCGCGATCAACCGCTGTCGATGGCTGCTCGACCTGGACGCCGACCCGGTCGCGATCGACGCCCAGCTCGGCGCCGACGAGACGCTGGCCCCGCTGGTCGCCAAGAACCCCGGCCGGCGCGTGCCGCGCACCACCGACCCGGAGGAGTTCGCGATCCGCGCCGTGCTCGGCCAGCAGGTGTCGACCGCGGCCGCCCGGACGCTCGCGGCCCGGCTGGTGGCGGCGCACGGCGAGCCGATCGAGGACCGCGAGGGCGGGCTCACCCACCTGTTCCCCACCCCGTCGGCGCTCGCCGGGCTGGACCCGGAGTCGCTCGCCATGCCCCGCTCCCGGCGCGCGACGGTGGGCGCGTTGATCCGTGCCCTCGCGGCTGGCGACCTGGAGCTCGGCGTCGGCGGCGACTGGGAGCGCGGCCGGGCACGGCTCGCGGCGCTGCCGGGCGTCGGCCCGTGGACCGTCGAGTCGGTCGCGATGCGAGCGCTCGGCGACCCCGACGCGTTCGTCGCCACGGATCTCGGCGTGCGGCTCGCCGCCGCCGACCTCGGCCTGCCGTCGACGGCACGGGCGCTGACCGCCCGCTCCGCGCCCTGGCGGCCCTGGCGCGCCTACGCGGTCCAGCACCTGTGGTCCACCCGCGAGCATCCGATCAACCAGATGCCAGCCGACCGTCCGGAGGAGAACTGATGCCCACGAGTTCAGCCCGGGAGACGTCAGCCCACGTGACGCACACCGTCGTCGACAGCCCCGTGGGTTCTCTCACCCTCGTCGCCGTCGACGGCGTCCTCGCCGGCCTCTATATGGAACAACAGCGGCACCGGCCGGCGGAGGAGACGTTCGGCGACCGTGACCCGGCCCCGTTCGGCGCCGTGACCGCCCAGCTGCGGGCGTACTTCGACGGCGCACTGACGGAGTTCGACCTGCCGCTGGCGCCGCGCGGAACGCCGTTCCAACGCGTCGTGTGGAACGCGCTGCGCGAAATCCCGTACGGCCAGACCATCACGTACGGCGAGCTCGCCGACCGGATCGGCCGGCCGGCCGCCGCGCGCGCCGTCGGCCTCGCCAACGGCCGCAACCCGATCGGCATCATCGTGCCGTGCCACCGCGTCATCGGCTCCACCGGCGACCTCACCGGCTACGGCGGCGGCATCGACCGCAAGCGCCACCTGCTCACCCTCGAGGCACGCGGGAACACCCGTGCGCCGATGACGAGCGTCGCCGCGAGCGCGGCGTTGTGGTGAGCGGCCGCCCGGCGGATATCTCGGGGTCGCCGCCGGCCCACACCGGCCGGCGGCGGGACAGGACTGGCTACGCGGGGCGGCGTTTCTGGGGGTGGATGGTCTCGCCGCGGGGGAGCATCGCGACGTAGTCGTCGATGCGGCGGGTCCACGCGGCCTCGGTCTTGAGCGCGGTCAGGCGGTGGTACAGCGCGTACCGGTTCTGCGCGGTAAGGACGTCGAACATCGCCCTTGCCGCTGGCACGGCGTCGATCGCGGCGAGCAGGTCGGGCGGGGTCTGCGCGGTGGCCGAGCCGGCGTACGCCGCCTCCCAACGGCCGTCGGCCTTCGCCGCCGCGACAGCCGCCAGTCCCGGCGGCGCCATCCGGCCCTCGCGTTCCAGCCGCTCGACGTGGCCGATGTTGATGATCGACCAGCGGCTGCGCGGGCCGCGCGGCGTCCAGCGCTGGAACATCGTCTGTTCGTCGCGCCGGCGCGCCTGACCGTCGATCCAGCCGAAGCACAGCGCCTCGTCCAGCGCGCCCCGGTAGTCGAGCGACGTGACCCTCCCGCCCTTCTTCGTCTGCACCAGCCACACCGCGGCCACGGTCGCGTGGTACTCCTGAAGCCAGGCCCGCCAGGCGGCCGCGTCGGGCAGTAGCAGCTCAATCCCGGACAACGTCACGCCCCGCACCCTAACAACGACCATCGCCCGGCTGCGGCGCGCAAGATCTACGGGTCATTCAGTCCTGCATGGTTCTGCCTCGCGCCTCGAGCTGACGGCGGTTCTCGGCAACCCACTGACGGCCGGCGCGTACGTCGTCGATGACGCCAGCGTCGCGTAGCCGCAGGGCCGTCGGCTCGCCCGCCAGCACCCCCGCCTGGACGCCGCGCCAGCAGCAGTCCTGGCACCACAGGATGGTCTCGACCACGCCCGCGCGCTGACGCAGTCCATACGCGGCGCAGATCAGCCTGATCCTCCGCCTGGTCTCGTCCAGGTCGGTCACAGCCGGGCCGAGATGGAGGAACTGCCAGCACACATGCGCGACGTCCTGGATGCGCGCACCAGGGGAAGCCAGATCCCAGTCAAGGAAGGCTACGGGACGCAGGCCGTCGCCCAGGTCTCGGTAGACGGTGTTCCTCGGGGCGAGGTCGTTGTGGCAGACGACCTCGCTGCCACCGGCCAGCGGCGTGCCGGCGGTCAGGTCATGCAACTGGCGCACCAGTTCGGCGACCTGGACGAGGCTCTCATCGCACAGGACGGCCGGAGGCTGCTCGGGCTCCCAGCCGACATGGCCGGGCAGGAAGCCAAGAATCTCCCGGCCATGCTCGTCGACGCCGAGAAACCGCGGCGCCCCCTCCCAACCGCGCTGCTCCAGAAAACCGAGCAGCTGGTGGACGAAACCGGCGTGGGCCGTCACGGGTCTGCGCACCGTATCGCCGCTGCGGACGACGGGGTTCACCCAACCGCCTGGCAGAGGTGTCTCCGTCACATCGACCTCCAGCCGGCCCGGCCCACCGACCCGGCCCCGAGAGCCCCGCCCAGATCATGCCCGGCGGCACCCGCCGACGCTCGGCGCGACGCGGCCGCCATGCCGAGCCACCGCGGCGGCGGCCGCGCATCCCGTCCGACGTGACGGGGAGTTCTGTCAGACGTCAGCGGGCCGACGGCCGTCGATTCATACCCCCGGCGTCGGACAGGACGCCCGGGAGGTGCTTGACGACCGGCGATGGTGGGAGGGCGGTGGGCGGGGGCGGGCGGCCGCGGTGGGGTCCACCGAGGCCGACGTCGCTCGGGGACCGCGTCAGGTGACCGGACCGGACGCGCGGGGCCCGGTCACGGAAGGACACCGCCGTCCGCGACCAGGCCCCGCGCGGCGGGGCTACGGGGCGGCCAGCGCCTCGGTCGGGGAGAGCCGGGCGGCGCGGACCGCCGGGTAGAGGCCGGCCAGCCCGCCGATGGCGAGGGTCGCGCCGACGCCGCCGAGCACCGCCCAGACCGGCAGCACCGGCGGCCAGCCCCGCGTCGCGGCGTACCCGGCGGTGACCGCGGCGCCCAGCAGCGCGCCACCGGTGCCGCCGAGGGCGGACAGCAGCAGCGACTCGGTGAGGAACTGGGCACGGACCTGTCCTCTGGTCGCGCCCAGCGCGCGCCGCAGCCCGATCTCCGACCGCCGCTCCAGCACCGAGATGACCATCGTGTTGGCCACGCCGACCCCGCCGACGAGCAGCGCCACCGCGCCGAGGCCGAGCAGCAGGCCGGTGAACGCCTCCCCCGCGGCCCGCTGAGCGGCGAGCGCGTCGGACGGGCGGGACACCTCCGCCTCGTTCGGAGCCTCCGGGTTGGCGGTGGCGCCGAGCACGGCGCGGACCGCCTCCACCTGGGCTTCCTCCGACCGGACGTAGATGGTCGTCGGATGCCCGTCGAAACCCGCCCTGGACTCCGCGACCTCCCATCCGACCAGCGCCGCGGTGTCCAGCTCGGGGGCGAGCGGGGCCGGTTCGAGGATGCCGACCACGGTGTACCAGTCCCCGCCGAGCAGGACCCGGGTGTCCGGTCCGGCGTGGCCGATCCCCAGCCGCTGGGCGGCGACCGCGCCGAGCACGGTCGCCGGGTAGCCGCTGGTCGCCTCGTTCAGCCAGGTGCCGCTGGCCAGCTCGCCGCCGACGGCGGCCAGCAGGTCGGCGCGGGCGGCGTAGGCGGCGATCCCGTTCGTCTCCGCCTCCGGGATCCGGTCGGTCCGGTAGACCTTCGCGTCCGCGAGCCGCCCGAGGGCCGAAAGCGACTCCACCGGGCCGATCCGGCCGACCATCGCCTCGGCCGCCATGGGCAGCCGGGCCTGTTCTCCGGTCAGCGTGGTCCCCGGCGCGACGGTCAGCAGGTTCGTGCCGAGCGCGTCGAGGGCGCGGTCCAAATCGGCGCGGGATGACGACGATATGCCGACCACCGCGACCATAGCGGCAATCCCGATCGCGATGCCCAGCGCGGACAGGAATGCCCGCAGTGGTCGGGTGCGCAGGCCCACCGCCCCGACCCTGACCATGTCCCCCGGCCACAGCCGGGCCGGCACCAGCCCGCGCCGTCCCCGCGGGCCCGCCGGCCCCGGCCGCGTCGGTGACATGGGGGGCACCGCCGCCGCCAATGACGCCGGTTCCGGCGCCGGTGACGTGGCGGCCGAGGCCGCCGGCGCCGAGGGCGGCATCAGGCCACCTCCCTGGCCGGCGCCCGAACCTGGCCGGTGACGGAGTCGGCCACGATCCGGCCGTCCCGCATCCGCACCTGCCGGGGCAGCGACGCGGCGATCTCCCGGTCGTGGGTGATGACCACCACCGTGGTCCCACCGCCGTGCAGCTCACGCAGCAGCGCCATCACCCCCGCGCCGGACACCGAGTCGAGCGCCCCGGTCGGCTCGTCCGCGAGCAGCAGCGGCGGGTCGCCGGCGACCGCCCGGGCGACAGCGACCCGCTGCCGCTCGCCACCCGACAGCTCGTGCGGCTCGTGGTCCATCCGGTGCCCGAGGCCGACCCGTTCCAGCGCCACCGCGGCCCGCCGGCGTCGCGCCGGCGGCCGCTGTCCGCAGTAGAGAAGGCCGTCGGCCACGTTGTCCAGCGCGCTGACGCCGGCCGCCAGGTGGAACTGCTGGAAGACGAAGCCGATCCGGCTCGCCCGCAGCGCGGACAGCTCGGCGTCCGTGAGCCGCGCCACGTCGTGCCCGTCGACGCGCACGGTGCCCGACGACGGCCGGTCCAGCGCGCCGAGGATGTTGAGCATCGTGGACTTCCCCGACCCGGACGGCCCGACGATCGCGACCAGCTCGCCCCGCTCGATCCGCAGCGTCACGCCAGCGAGCGCGGCGACCCCGCCTGGGTAGACCTTGCTGACGTCGACCAGCTCGATCACGCCGGCATCCCCACCGTGACGCCCTCGGCGATGCCGGGACCGGAGATCTCCACCCGGCCGTCGGCGAACAGGCCAGTGGTCACCGCGACGTACCGCGAGGTCCCGGCCGCCTCGTCGACGACCTCCACCCCGAAACCGCCCTCGGCCAGCGCCAGCAGCGCGGCGACCGGGACGGTGAGCACGTCTGGCCGCTGGGCCGCGGTGAAGGTGACGTCGACCGAGGCCAGCGTGTAGGCGTCGGCGGCCCGCTGCTCCGGCAGCCCGACGACCACCTCGACCGTGGTCGTGGGCTGCGCCTCTGGGCCGGTGCCCGGGACGATCCGGGTCGACACCTCGTCGATCCGGCCGCGGGTCGTCGCGCCGTCCGGGAGGGTGACGGTGACCTCGGCGCCAGCCGTCGCCAGCCGCTGCTCGGAGGTCTCCAGCTCCACGGTCACGGCCTTGGCGATCCCGGTATAGCTCAGCACCGCGCTGCCGGGGCCCACCGGGTCGCCGAGCTCGGCGGTCACGCTGTCCACCCGGACGGCGTCCGCCGCGAACACCACCCGGCCCAGGTCGACCCGCCCGGTCCCGGGCAGTCCCAGGTCCTCCTGCCACCGGGCGACGGCGTCGGCCGTGTCACCGGTGTAGGTGTCGTCGACCGTGAATCCGGCGTAGCCGAGCGCGGCCAGGTTCTCCTCCAGCTGCTGGACGTCGGGGCCCTCGGTTCCCGGGCCCAGCGGCCGGTAGGCGGGCATAGCGCCGTACATCAGGGTCACCGACTGGTCGTCGACCCGGAACAGCTGCTGGCCGCGAGTGATCTCGGCGCCGGTGTCCGGCAGCGCGGTGACGGTGCCGGGCAGCCGGCTGACCGCGGTGGTCGACGGGCCGTGGCCCAGGTCGCCGTCGACGGTCCGGGAGTCGGTCAGCGTCTGCCGGGTGACCTCGGCGGTGCTCGGCGGCAGCGCGCCCGCGTTCGACCCGGCCGCCTCGCCGTCGTCGGCGATGCCGAGCGCCGCCGCGGTGGCCGCCGCCCCGCCCGCGGCCACGACGGTGAGGACGGCCGCGACTCGCCAGCCACGCCGCCGCCTCCGACCGCGGCGGCGACCGCTCCCGGCGGTCTCGGGCCGGTCGGCCCGGTCGGGCCGCTGCTCGGTTTCATCGCCCCGCTCAGCCTCGTCGCCCTGCTCGACCGGCGTCGGCGCGGTCGCCGCCGACGGTGTGGCCGGCCGAGGCGCGGGGGCGTTCGTCGGCGTCGCGGGGTGGCCGTTTCGATCGGCGTTTCCCGTCGGACCAGCGCTCCCGGCGTCTTCCGCGCCCTCGGTGATCAGGATGGCGGCGCCGGTCGCGGCGCCGCCGTCCCGGGCCACCCGGCCCCGCTGGGCTGTGTGCTCCTCGAAGGCCACCCGGGTCATCCCTTCCCGGCGAGGATGCTCTGGCAGGCCTGCTGGGCGGCCTCGAAGTCAGGGTCCTCCCCGACCTCCGGGCCGATCATGATGCCGCCCTGGGCCGGATCGGGGTCGGGGAAGGCCTCGACGCCGTTCTCCCGCATGCACGCGGCGAAGTCCCTGGCCTTCGCGGCCATCTCGGGGTCACCGCCCGCCGGCCCGTTCGCCTGCGGGCTGTACTCGCGGCAGGCCGCCATGGCGGCGTCGACGGTCTCCTTCGGCGTGCTCGGGTCGATCCGCAGCTGGATGCGGCCGTCCACCGGGTCGGGCATGTCGATGCCGTTCTCCCGCATGCACTGCGCGAACTTCATGGCCAGGTCCGCCGGGTTCGGGTCGCCGGTGGCCGTCGCGCCGCCGTCCCCCGCCGAGCCGCCACCCCCGGAGCCGACCCCGGCCGCCGAGGCCACCATCCCGGTGTCGTCGCCGCCCCCGCAACCGGTCAGGGCCAGTGCCAAGGCCAGCGGCAGTGCCGCCAGAACCGCCGGCGTTCGTCGGAAAAGCCTTCGCGTCACGTCGTCTCCTTGCCGCGTCGCCATCTCTCGACCGGCGCTGGTCGCGGCCGGTCGAGCGCTGATGCAACGCACCGGAGCGTTTCCCTGGCGTTTCCATGAGCACCGGCCCACCGCGGCCCCTTGGCCGCGGCCTTTCGAGGGCCTTTTCGAGGTCATCAGGTGGCGCTAACAGTGGGGAAACAGACTGGTCGCGACCATGGGCCGGCGGGGCAGGTGGACGAACGGGGTGACGCCGTGCGGGTACTGGTGGTGGAGGACGAGCCGATGCTCGCCGACGCGGTCGCGGAATGGCTGCGGGACGAGGCGCACGCGGTGGACGTCGTGTACGACGGCGAGGCGGCGCTGGACCGGCTGACCGTGCACAGCTACGACGTGGTCGTGCTCGACCGGGACCTGCCGGCCGTGCACGGAGACGACGTCTGCCGGGAGCTGGTCGCGTCCGGGGCGACCGCCCGGGTGCTGATGCTCACCGCGGCCGCCGAGGTCACCGACCGGGTGGACGGGCTCAGCCTCGGCGCGGACGACTACCTGATCAAGCCGTTCGCCGTCGCGGAGCTGGCGGCCCGGGTCCAGTCGCTGGGCCGGCGGGCTCGCCCGGCCGCGCCGCCGGTGCTGCGCAGGGTGGGGATCACCCTGGACCCGGCCCGGCTCGAGGTGTTCCGGGACGGCCGGTACGTGCCGTTGTCCCGCAAGGAGTTCGCCGTTCTCACCGAGTTGCTGCGGGCCGACGGGGCCGTCGTGTCGGCCGAGCTCCTGTTGGAGAAGGCATGGGACGAACATGCCGACCCGCTGACCGGAGCCGTCCGGCTCGCCATCCTCAAGCTGCGCCGCAAGCTCGGTGACCCGCCGGTCGTCGAGACCGTCACCGGCGTCGGCTACCGCATCCCATGACCGCCGTCGTCGTCCGGCCGCCGTCGCCGCGCCGGGTACCGCCAGGGACGCGGCCCGCGGCGTCGCCTCGGCGCGGGCCGTCGTCCCGCCCGCGCCGGCGAGGGCCGGCGCCGCGGCGCCGCATGCTGCGGACCCGGCTGACGCTGATCTACGGCGGGATGTTCATCGTCGCCGGAGTGGTGCTGCTCGGCGCCACGTACGCGCTGTTCCAGCAGCAACTCAGCGGATCCGGGTTCAAGGTGCTCGCCCAGCGGATCGACACCAACGGGAACGTGACGACCACCGTCAACAGGCAGACCTCGCCGCTGGAAGGCGACGAGGCACTGCTGACCGGCGCGGATGCCGAGCGCTGGATGCGGGAACAGCAGGATCAGCTGCGGCACGCCGCGACCAGATCCCTGCTCGTCCAGGGCGGGATCGCGCTGGGCGTGGTCGGCGGCGCGGCGGCCGGCTTCGGCTGGCTGGTGGCCGGCCGGGTCCTCGCGCCGCTGCACCGGGTCACCGACACCGCCCGCCGGATCGCCGGGGCACCGGCCGCTGATCGGGGGCTGCACGAGCGGATCGCCCTGCGCGGGCCGGACGACGAGGTCAAGGAGCTGGCCGACGCGTTCGACACGATGGTGCAACGGCTCGACCGGTCGTTCGACGGGCAGCGCCGGTTCATCGCGAACGCCTCCCACGAACTCCGCACGCCGCTCACGGTGGGCCGTGCCCTGGTCGAGGTGGCGATGCACCGCCGGTCCGCCTCCGAGGACGTGAAACAGCTGGGTGAGAGCCTGCTCGAGATCAACCTTCGGCACGAGCGACTGATCAGCGGCCTGCTGCTGCTGGCCGGCTCGGAGAGGGAGATCACCGGGCGGCGGCCCGTCGATCTCGCGGACGTCGTCACCCACGTCGTCGCGCAGGTCGCGCCAGAGGCCAGACGGTCCGGGATCGTCGTGCGCGAGACGACGGCCGAGGCGCCGACCAGCGGGGACGCGCTGCTCCTGGAACGGCTGGTGCACAACCTGGTCGAGAACGGCGTGCGGCACAACATCGGGGCGGGCGGCGAGGTGTGGGTGGCCAGCCGCGCCCGGGACGACGGCCTGGTCGAGGTCGAGGTCGCCAACACCGGTCCATCCGTGCCGCCCTACGAGGTCCCGTCACTGTTCGAGCCGTTCCACCGGATGGCGACCGAACGGCTGATCACCGCGAAGGGGGCCGGGCTGGGGCTGTCGATCGTCCGGTCGGTGGCCGAGGCGCACGGTGGCGCGGCCAGGGCCCGAGCCCGCGACGGCGGCGGCCTGGTGGTGACGGTGACCCTGCCCGCCGCTCCCGACGGCGATCCACCCGCCCAGGACTGATCACAGGTGCCGGTCCGCGGGCGAAGGGCGATGTCAGCGATGTCAGCGATGTCAGCGATGTCAAGGCAGCCTTGACACTGTCAGTGCGTCAAGGCTAGCCTGACGCCATGGCGAACACGCGGAGCCCGGTGCCCGGCGAGGGCTGGCTGGAGACGTTGTGCTGCTCGTTCTGCGGCAAGGACAAGGCCGCGGTGACCAAGCTGGTGGCCGGCCCGGGTGTCTACATCTGCAACGAGTGCGTGGACCTCTGCAACCTGATCATCACCGAGCAGCCGGCGCCCGCGTTCGGCTCGTGGGACGAACGGTCGGACGACGATCTACTGACCGGCCTGGCCAAGGTTCAGGCGGTGGTGGCCCAGGCCGATGCCGCCGTCCACGACTACGTGGACGTCCTGCGCGGCCGGGGCATCAGCTGGACCCGGATCGGAGCGGCGCTCGGCGTCTCGAAGCAGGCGGCCTGGGAGCGGTTCTCCGGCGAGGACTGACGGGCTACTCCGGCGGGGCGCCGTCGGATCCGACGTTCGCCGCGATCTCCTCGGGAACCGGAGCGTCCAGGTAGCCCAGCAGCTCCGCCAGTTTCCGGTCCAGTTCCAGGCCGACCTGGGTGATGTTGGGGTCGCCGAGGCCGGCGAACCGGGAGCTCGGCTGGTCGATGGTCAGGCTGGTGGTCGGCCTCGGCGCGGATGCGGCGGCGCCTCCGGCGGCATCGGTCCGGGCAGGCAGCGGGCCCGCGCCGTTCTTCGATGATGTCCCAGCTGGCCGTCCCCCGGGGGTGCTGTCGTAGATCGCGAGGCGAAGCGGCGCGTACAGCAAAGCGGCGGGGTCGTGGCGATACATCCGCTCGGCGATCACGTGGTTGCCCATCAGGTACTCCACGCACCGTCGGGTGCCGCCGGCGAGCCGAAACAGCGGCGAGACATCCATGCGCCAGTAGATCATGAAGCTGTGCGGGGCGTTCTCGGCCGTCGCGTGCCTTACCTCGTCCCAGTCGACACCTTCGCGGACAAGCCCCTCGAACCGCGCGAAGTCCACCGGCGGCACGGCCCGTTCGAAACGTCCCCGGAAACGATCAAAAGATTCGTCAACGGTCACCATCAGCCGGCATGCCTCGGTGATATCGCTGCTGCTGCCCCGCTCCCGGCACGGCTTCATGGTCACCCCCGCGGCCATCCCTCGGCACTTGGCCCGTTCATCGTCACCAGGTGCCGAGACCACCGCAACTCGGCTCAGGCGACCCTCTCGAGCACGGCAGGGTCCGCGGCGACGGCGGCCGCGCTGGCCGTCTCGCCTGCCACGCCGGTCTCCTTCACGATTTCTTCGGCCCGTGGCGCCAGTTGCCCGGGGCTGTGCCGGGTGGCGGGGGCGCGTTGCCACGCCACCGCCACGTCGGAACCCGACGTGCCGGTCATCCGGCGCCGGACCCAGGCGACCGAATCCGGGCGCCGTCAGCCGGTGGCGGTGTCAGCCGGTGACGCCGTCAGCCGGTGACGGTGTCGGCGTAGCGGCGGGCGGCCGCGAGAGCGGCCCGGAGGGTCGCGCCGTCGACTGGCACACCCGCGTCGCCGCCACGCCCGCCGGGACCGAAGTAGATCCCCGCATACGCGGCGGTGTCGCGCTGGAACCGCCAGCCCTCGGCGAGCGGGCCGACGTCCACCCTGTCGTAGCCGATCTCGTCGAGGAAGGCGGTGACCGCCGCCTTCGCGTCGGCGTGATCCCCAGCGATCGCCAGCACTGAGCGGTCCGGCGCCCCGGCCGGGCGGGCCAGTGACAGCAGATGCTTGAAGTAGATGTTGTTGAAGACCTTGACGACCTTCGAGTCAGACAAATGCCGCTGCACCAGCTCGCTGGTCGTGGTCCGCTCGTCATCGAGCTCGGCGATCTGCCCGTCCCGCTGCGGGTAGTAGTTGCAGGTGTCAAGCACGATCTTGCCGGCAAGCGGCTTCGTCGGCACGCTCTCGTAGGCACGCAGCGGGACGGTCACGACCACCAGGTCACCGGCGCGCGCCGCCTCGTCGGGCGTGCCGCCCCTGGCCTGAGGACCGAGCTCGGCCACCAGGCCGGCCAGCGTCTCGGGGCCGCGCGAGTTGCTCAGGACCACGTCATGGCCGGCCGCGAGGGCGAGCCGAGCCACGGTCGAGCCGATGTTGCCGCTTCCGATCAGTCCGATCGTCGTCATACCGCCGCAACGGCCCGTCCGCGCCGCGGCATTCCCGGCCGATGGCGATGCGCGGCAGCTGGAGCCGGGCCCGCGTCCACCGGCGCGGAGGGTTGGCCGACGACCGCCCGGGCAGACCCGCCTGGGGGATGCGATGCCGACGACGTTTGGACCGCGCGCGCGGGTGATCGAGCCGGACAGGAAGGTCACGGACCTGCTCGACGTGCTGCGCCTGCACATGGACATGGACGTCGCGGTCCTCGGCATGTGGGATGGCGACCTGCTGGTCGTCCAGGTGGTCGCCGGTGACGGACGACGGTTCGGGCTGGCTCCTGGCACCACCCTCCGGCACTGCCGAGAGCTTTGCCTCGACGTGGAGAACGGCCTTCTTCCTGTCCTGTCCTGTGATGTCGCCAAGGATCCCCGGGTGGCGAAGCCCACCGTGCTGACGCGCCTGCGGGCCGGCGCCTACACGGTGACGACGCTGACGGACCCGAGCGGCGAGCGCTACGGGCTGCTGTTCTGCATGGCCCGTCGGCCGCGGCCGTCGCTGCAGGGACGCCACCACCAGTTCCTGTGCCTGACGGCCGCGTTCCTGGGTGACTCCCTGCTCGACCTCCGGCACATGTGGGAGGCGCGCAGCGAGGTGTGGTCGACGATCAGCGACCTCATCGACGCCGGCAAACCGAAGATCGTGTACCAGCCCATCGTCCAGCTCGACACGGGCGAGGTCGCCGCCGTCGAGGCGCTGGCCCGGTTCCCCGCCCGCCGCGGCGGGAAGGTCCGCAGCACCGAGGAATGGTTTCTCGACGCCCATCTGGTGGGTCTGTCGACGGAGCTGGAAACGGTCGCGATCAAGCACGCGCTCACGGCGCTCCCCCGGCTCGCCGACGGCATGCTGCTCGCGATCAATGCCTCGTGCGGCACGATCGCCGCCACTCTGCCCGATATCATCCTCGACCTCCCGGGCCGAGATCGACTCATCATCGAGATCACCGAACACGAGAACTGCCTCACCAAACCGAAGGCGATGCGGGTCATCCAGCACTTTCGCGAGCTCGGCGTCCGCATCGCGATCGACGACACCGGCACGGGCTACTCGGGCCTGGAGCAGCTCGTCAGGCTCCGCCCGGACATCATCAAGGTCGACCACATCTTCACCCGCAAGCTCCACCGCGACCCCGCCCGCCGCGCGCTGGCCGCCGGCCTGGTCCAGCTGGCCCGCGAGATCGACGGAACGGTCGTCGCGGAGGGGATCGAGACCACCGTCGAACGCGATGCCGTGATCAGCGTGGGTATCTCCCACGGGCAGGGATTCCTGCTCGGCAGACCAGCACCCACCCCGCCGGCCACGCCTCGCCTGGAAGCCGCGAGCAGGCTGTGAACTCGGCTGGGTGGGCTCGGACGGGTCAGGGTTCGGATGGGTCAGGGTGTCGAACGCGTCAGCCCTCGGTCAAGGCCGCGGCCGGCCAGTTCGGCCAGTTCCCGGAGCGGCCGGCCAGTTCCTGGAGCGGTTGCGGAGGCCCGAGCAGGCTGCCCTGTCCGAAATCACAGCCGGCGGCGCGAAGGGTGTCGAGCTGGGGCTGGGTCACTATGCCGTCCGCGACCACGGTCAGCCCGGTTGCCGCCGCGAAGTCGATGAGCGCCTTGCGGGCGGGCGGCACGGTGCGCCGCGAGGCCTGCCCGGCCGACAGCAGGTCGGCGGACAGCGCCCTGTCGAGCTTGATGAGGCTGACGGGTAGCCGGTAGAGCGCGCCAAGCGAGCTGTCCAGGGCACCGACGCCGTCGAGGGCGATGTCCACGCCGGTGCCGGTGAGCCAGCCAAGGATGGTCTCGGCGGCGGTCAGGTCGGGGATGCGGGCGGTTCTCTCGATCTCCAGGACCAGCGTGCCCGCACCCAGGTGGTGGCGGCGCAGCGACTCCTCGACGCGGTCGACGAACTCGCGCCTGCCGACGCTTCCGGGGGACACGTTGAGGTGCAGGCGGACGGGGGCGCCCAGCCGATCCCGGATCGCCGGCAGGTCCCGGCAGGCGCGCTCGCGCAGGTAGCCGTCCAGGTCGTCGGCCAGGCCGTCCCGCTCCGCCACTCCGAGGAGCTCGCGCGCCGGTATCGGAGCGCCGGACGCCTGTGTCCAGCAGAGCATGGCCTCGACGGCGGCCGTCCGGCCGTCGCGCAGGCAGCGGATCGGCTGGTAGCAGACGGTGAGCGCGCCGGGGGTGGCGTCGCCCATCAGCTTCGCCGCGAGGGACGAGCCGCTCAGGTCGTCCGCGTCCGCGGTGGCGGACCCGCGGGGATAGTGGGTGACCAGGCTGCCCTTGGCGCCGTGCTTGGCGGCGTACATCGCGCTGTCGGCCTGGTGCAGCAGCTGCTCGGCATCGTCGGCGGGCTGGCCGAGGTCGGCCGTGGCCAGACCGACGCTCGCGCCCATGTACCTGAGGTGCCCGTGGATGGTGAAGGGCGGGCTCATCGCGGCCAGGATCCGCTCTCCGATGCGGCGCCCGAGGACTGTCGGCGTGCTGGCGTGCTCCGTTTCGGTGATCAGGACAGCGAACTCGTCGCCGCCCAGGCGAGCCACGAGATCGTCCCGCCGGACCGCTTCGCGTAGCCGTTCGGCGACCGCGCGCAGCAGGTCGTCGCCCGCCCCATGACCGAGGGTGTCGTTGACGGACTTGAAGCCGTCGAGATCGACAAACAGCACACCCACCGCCTGGCCGCCGGACTGGTGGTCCGCGATGGCTCGTTCGAGTTCTCGGGTGAAGTGGGCACGGTTGGGCAGCCCGGTCAGCGGATCGTGGAAGGCCTGGTAGCGGACCTGGTCATGGGCCGCCTGCAGCGTGGCGAGCAGGCGAATATTCTGCGCCACCGTGATCAGCTGGCGAACCGCCACCAGCGTCGCCAGGATGAGCGTCAGGAAGAGCGCGGCGCCTCCCAGCGCGGCGCCGCTGGCCGCCAGCCCCACGATGATGACGGCGGCGGCCCCAAGCGGCAGGTATGGCACATAGTTGTGTGCCCACGGCCAGCCCACGCGTCCCGTCCGCGGCCGGGTCAGATCATCGCCCGAGCTGCCGGCCTGTCGGCGACGCTCGGGTACGACGATGGCCAGGGCGAGCAGCGGCGGACCGACGGCCAGGCAGGCCCAGTAGGGCGCGGTGGCATCGATCTCCGGCGCGTGTTCGATCGACAGGTTCACCGTCTGCGCCTCGGGGGCGAGCAGCACGGCCAGCCCGATGCCGAGCAGGGCCAGCGACCGGCCGTTACGCGGCTGGCGGAAGGTCCCGACCAACATCACAACGATCAGCGCGAGCATCCCCCCCAACGAGATCGCCATCGCGATGGCAAAGGACAACCCAGGCAGATCGCCGGAGACGATCTTGCCCAGCACGACGATCCAGACGATCAGCAGCATGGAGACCATGATCACCAGGCCGTCCAGCGCGACGAGCGCGTCCGAGTAACGGGGCCGCCCGACCCGCCGCCGGGGAGGACCCCGGCTGACGTCACCGCCGTCCACCTTGGTCGGGATCCACAGCAGGCCCGCCAGGATGATGGCGCAGGGCAACAGGTACACGAGATCCGCGCGGCCGAGTGTGGCCTCCGGGATACGCAGGACGGCATATTGGCGGACCCAGTCAGCGGCACCGAAGACCGAGGTGATCGGGATCGTCCCCACCAGCAACCGCCAGCGGCGATCAGGACCACGGGTCCGCGCCACCCCCACCATGGCGACCACCGCCGCGGCGACGGCCGCGAAGATCATCGTTGTCGCCTGGAAGATCAACTGCTCCCGGCCGTCCAGGAATGGCAGGGGAAGGACCGCCGACAGGGCGAGGATGACGGTGCCAATGGCCAGCACCCGGAAGGTCCTTTCGGTGACCGGCTGAACGCATCCAGCAGTGGATGTCTGGCGCGACCGAGCGCTCCCTAGCCCCATGGACATGCTCCTCCCACCGGCAGTATCGCCATGGGCACCGAACGCCACACCTGGTCGCGCTGTTAGCTCCTGGCCGGTGACAACTGGTAGCGCGGGCCGCGGGCGCGCGCCGCTCCGCCCGCTCTGCCCTCGTGTCGGCGCATCCGCGACGGATGCCGGCCGCGCGGATGACGTGGTCGGAGCCGTTCGCACCATGAGTTCGCTGTACAAGGGGCGCCGCGACGGATCGGGAGCGAGCCCGGAGTCGGCGGGCTCAGGGTTTGGCGGGGATGACGAGGGCGTCTACGGCTATCGCGCCCTTGCCCGCTGGGCGGACCAGAATGGGGTTGATGTCCAGTTCGGCGACCTGGTCGCCCAGATCCACGGCCAGGGCCTGAACGCGCAGGATGATGTCCACTAGGGCGTCTATGTCACCGGCGTGCCGACCGCGGGTACCGCGAAGCAGCTTGACGCCCTTCGTCGCCTCGATCATCGAGCGCGCGTAGTCGGCGTCGAACGGCGGAACGCCGAAGGAGACGTCCTTGAAGACCTCGGTGAAGACGCCGCCAAGGCCGTAGGTGATGGTGGGGCCGAAGGGGTGCTGGTGTGAGACGCCCAGGATCACCTCGGCCACGGCGTCGGTGACCTGCTGGGCGACGAGGACGCCGTCGACGGTCGCGCCGGGGGCCGCGGACGCGGCCGCGGCGAGCAGGTGGTCGTAGGTGGCGCGGACGGCGGCCTCGTCGGCCACACCGACGACGACCAGCCCGAGGTCGGACTTGTGCGCGATGTCCGCGGAGACGATCTTCATGACGACGGGGTAGCCGTAGCCGGACGCCGCGGCGACGGCCTCGTCGGCCGACCTCGCGATCCGCTCCCCCGCGACCGGGATGCCGTAGGCGGCGAGCAGCCGCTTGGACGTGACCTCGTTGAGCGCCGCGCCGGTCGCGCCCGCCAGCAGGTCGCGCGCCGCGGCGCGCGCCGAGGAGCGCTCGTCGGACGCCGGCCCACCCGTCTCGGCTTCGAACGGGCTCCGGTAGTCACGGACGAAGGTCGAGTAGCGGCCGAGCTCGGAAAGGCCGCGGACCGCCGCGCCGAACGAGTGGAACACCGGCACGCCGGCGTCGCACAGGGACTTGTAGGCCTCGTCCCGGATGGGCGAGATCCAGGCGGCGACCACCGGCTTGCCCTCGCCGGCTAGGAATTTCTGGTGCAGCGCCACCAGGTCACGGGCCAGCGCGTCGCTCATGCCCGGGAAGACGCCGGTGATGGGCGCGAAGAGCACGTCGGTGTTCGGGTCGTCGAGCATCAGCTCGAGAACCTTGCGGTTTTCAGGACGGGCGGTGATGGCGCCGCCGGAGTCGACCGGATTGTCCCGGCGCAGGTACCAGGGGATGTACTCCTCGAGCGCGTCGACCGTCGACTGCTCGAACTTCGGAATCTTCACCCCGGCGGCGCCGAACAGGTCGGCGAGGTGCGACGCGGTGCCGCCGGACATCGCGTAGACGGCGATGCCGCCGGTGCCGCCGACCAGGCCGGTGTGGCAGAACATGTTGGAGATCTCGATGACCTCGTCGAGGTCGTCGACCCGGATGACGCCGTACTGCTCGAAGACCGCGTCGTGCACGGCGTCGGCACCGGTGAGGTGGCCCGTGTGCGCGGCGGCCATCACCCGGCCCTCCTCGCTGCGGCCGACCTTGATCGCGATGATCGGGATGCCGGCCTTGGCGCAGGCGTCGGCGGCCAGCTGGAAGGCCCGGCCGTCCTGGAAGCCCTCGACATAGGTCGCGATGGCGCCGATGTCCGGCCGGTGCGTGGCCAGGTAGGCGACGAAGTCGGCCCATTCCAGGTCGGCCTCGTTGCCGATCGTCGCCCAGATCTCAATGCCGACGCCGAGGGCCTGCGCCTGGGTGATCGGGCGGCCCTGGTAGCCGGACTGGGTGACGATGGCGAGCTTCTTCTTGCTCGGCAGCCCGTCGGGCCAGGGCTCGAAGATGTTCAGGTTGGTGTTCGGGCCGATGATCCGGGTCGCCCCCGAGGCCAGCTCCTTGAGCTTCGCGTCGGCCGCGTCGCCCTCGGCGGTGCCCAGCTCGCTGAAACCGGCGGAGAAGACGACGACGAAGCCGGCGTTCCGGTTGACCGCCTCCTCGACGACCGGCAGCGCGTCGCGGACCAGCACGATGACGATGTCCGGGTCGGCCGGCAGCGCGCTGACGCTCGGGTAGGCCTTGGTGCCCAGGATCTCGGGCTTCTTCGGGTGCACCGGGACGACCTCGGCGCCCAGCGCGCCCAGGCGCGCCGAGACCTGCGTCCACTGCGCCCGCTGCTGGGTGCCCTCGGTGTCGGACGCGCCGACGACGGCGACGTACCGCGGCGAGAACAGCCGCGACCAGTCGACGTGCCGAATCTCAGGCATGAAGATCCTCCTTGCGGAACTCGCTCGCTGAGAGGCGAACCAGGAAAAACAACGCGCCGCCCAGACGGGGCGAACCATGACAGACATGACGCTGGGACTGTGTCCCGCACGGCGCGGAGGCGCGCCTGCGCGGAAGCCCGGCCACGAGCGAAGCGAAGTGGCCTCCCCGCGGGGAGCGGGTTGATTCGTGACGTTGCGGTGTTACACGACTGAGCTGGCGCGGAGGCGCGCCTCCGCGGAGGCCTCCCCGCCGGGAGCGGTTGATTCGTGACGTTGCGGTGTTACGCGACTGAGCTGGCGCGGAGGCGCGCCTCCGCGGAGGCCCGTCC
>NZ_JADWYU010000187.1 GCF_016786325.1 Frankia nepalensis
CGGAACTGGCAGCCCTGCTTGACCACGTGAGCCACTCCCGCCCACTAGCCACCCCAACCTGACCAACCAGCGACTAGGCGGGGGTGAAGACGACGGGCAGGCCCGTCAGGCCCCGGAACCAGACCGACTCCTCCCACCGCAGCTTGTCGGCGGGCACGGCCAGGCTCAGGTCTGGCAGCCGGTCGAGCAGCACCTCGATCGCGGTCTCGGCGATGACCTCGGCCAGTTCCTGTGCCGGGAACGGGCAGCGGTGCGTGCCGTGGCCGAACGCCAGGTGCGCCTGGTTCCCACCGGCGCCGGTTGTCTGGTCCGGGCGGATGTGCGGATCGGTATGCGCCGCCGCGATGCCGAGCACCAGCATGTCACCGGCCTGGACCTGGTAGCCCCCCATCTGGCAGGCGCGGGCGGCCCAGTACGCGCTCAGGTTCGCCAGCGGCGGGTCCTCCCAGAGGACCTCCCCCATCGCCTGCCCGACACTGCGCCGCCCGCCGGCAAGTGTCATGGCGAACCGGGTGTCGGTGAGCAGCAGCCGCAGCGTGTTGCCGATCCAGTACGCCGTCGGCTGCTGCCCGCCGCTGACCACGTACTGCATGTCCTCGACCAGCTGGTCGTCCGGCGCGGCCAGGGGGTGGTGGACCATCCGGGAGGCGACGTCGAACGTCGGCCATTCGCGCCGCTGCCGGATCAGGTCATGCATGCGGGCGAGCAGCCGCCCGTAGGCGGCCGGCGCCTCGGCCGTGTAGTCCATCAGGATGAGGAGGTCGCGCACCACGGCCGGCCCCTCCGCCAGCGGGAACCCCAGCATCCAGGCCACCACGCGCACGGGCATCTGCTGGGCGAACTGGCTCATCAGCTCCGCGTGGCCGACCGCGGCGAACTCGTCGATCAGCGCGTCGGCGATCCGCTCGCAGCGCGCCCGCAGCTCGAACTGGTTGACGGCGGCCAGCGCGTCGTGCAGCACGGTCGAGCGGCGCTCGTGCTCCTCGCCGCCCGATCGCATGACCGACTCGGTGGCGAGGATCCACTGCAGCGACCAGTCCGGCGGGATGAGGTCCAGCGCGTTCCACGGCGTGCGCCGGTCGAACAGCTCCGGGCGGGTGAGGACGTAGTGCATCTCCCGATAGCCGAGCACGAGCCAGACCGGGAGGTCGCCCTCGAGCAGCGCCGGGGCCACCGCGCCGTGCCGGGCCCGCAGCGCGCGGAAGAGCCCGGCCGCGTCCCGGTGGAACTCCTCGCCGTAGAGCCGGGCGGCGTCCACGTGCGCCGGGTAGCGGCTGGCCAAGGCGAACGCCTGCCGCTGCTCCGTGGTCAGATCGGTCATCGGGTCTCCCCTGTTCTCAAGGGCCCGTCATCAACCGAGTCTCGCCAGCCGTCGCTGGGCCGGCGGCGGACCGTTCGCGGAGGCTGCGGCGGCGCGGACGGGCCTGTGGGCGCGCCACCTCGCGGGTGTCACAGGAAGTGGTGCACGTCGGGCGGTCCGACGGCCACCGGGAGCGCATGCCGCGGCACCCGACCGTGGCCGCGGCGGCGAGTGGCTCTGGGTTCGCCCCGAGTACCTCGCCGTCGCGCCGTGGGCGCCGGTGGTCGGCCCGGTGCGAAGACCGCGCCCAGCTCGTCGTGTTCGCCTACGAACACGGGCTTACGACTCCCGGCATGCAGGCGCCCTAGGCAGGGGTAAAGACGACGGGGAGTTCGGAGAGGCCGCGGATCCACACCGACTCCCGCCAGCGCAGCTTGTCCGCCGGCACCGCGAGGGTGAGGTCCGGCAGGCGGTCGAGCAGCACCTCGATGGCCGTCTCGGCGATGACCTCCGCCAGCTCCTGCGCGGGGAACGGGCAGCGGTGCGGGCCGTGGCCGAACGACAGGTGCGCCTGGTTGCCGCCGGCGCCGGCGGACAGGTCCGGGCGGATCTGCGGGTCGGCGTTCGACGCCGCGATGCCGAGCATCACCAGGTCTCCGGGCTGGATCCGCCACGTCCCCAGCTGGGTGACGCGGACCGCGAACCGCACGCTCAGGATCTCGACCGGCGGGTCCTCCCAGAGCACCTCCCCCATCGCCTGCCCGACGCTGCGCCGCCCGCCCGCGAGCCTTGTCGCAAACCGGGCGTCCGACAGCAGCAGCCGCAGGGTGTTCCCGATCCAGTGCGCCGTTGGCTGCCCGCCGCCCAGGAGCACGATCGACAGGTCCTCGACGAGCCGGTCCTCGGTGGGCGCCAGCGGGTGATGCACCATCCGGGAGGTCAGGTCGAAGGTGGGCGCGTCGAGCCGCTCCCGCACCAGCCGCCGCAGGCCGCCCGTCATCCGGGCGTGGGCCTCCAGCGAGCCCTCCACGTGCTCCATGGTGGTCGCGAGATCGCGCACCATCCCCGGGACCTCCCGGAACGGGATGCCGAGCAGCCCGGCCAGCGCCATGCCCGGCAGCCGCAGGACGAACTGGCTCATGAGTTCCGCCTCGCCGAAGCGGGCAAACTCGTCGATCAGCTGGTCGGCGATCCGCTCGCACCGCGCCCGCAGCTCGAGCCCGTCGACGCCCGCCAGCGCGTCGTGCACGACGGCCGAGCGGGCCGCGTGCTCCTCGCCGCCCGCCGTGACCACCGAGTCGTTGCCGCCGAGAAGCCACAACTGCGGCCAGTCCGGCGGGACGAGGTCCATGGCGTTCCACCGGGAGGAGTCCCGGTCGAACAGGTCCGGCTTGGTCAGGACGTGGTGCACGTCCCGGTACCCGAGCGCGATCCACACCGGGATGTCACCGTCGAGCAGCGCCGGCGCCACCGAGCCGTGCTGGGCCCGCAGCCGGCGGAAGACCCCGGCGGCGTCCCGGTGGAACTCGTGCCCGAACAGCCGGACGGCGCCGACGTGCGCCGGGTAGCGGGTCGGCAGCGCGGCGGCCGCGGCCGTCAGGGGAGTCGCGTCCAGATCAGTCATCGGGTCTCCTGCTGTGGGCAAGCCCGTCGGGTGGTGAGGCGGGGCCGAAGCCCTGGCGTCATCACCGGCGAAAGGGGACGACGGCGCGGACGGGCCAGACGCGCCACGAGGGACAACCACGAAAGGTGCCGGCCGCAGGACGGGCAACGGCGACGACGATGCCGCCGTGCAGTGCTCCGGGCGAGGGCCATCGCGCGGCCGGGGGTCAGCCGCGGATCACGGCGTGGCTTCCTGCTCGCCCGTGGCCGGTCCTGGGGATGGGATCCCAGACGCCCGCGCCGGTCTGCGGCGTCGTTCGCCTGGGTCATGCACCTGGATCGGGCCGCGAGGCGCCCGAATCACCCCGGGCGCCCCGCCATGGCGCGGTAGGCGGCGGTGGACAGGGTGTGGACGTGGTTGACGAGCTCGATGAGCACCGACTTGCTGGACTCCCGGTGCCGGGCGTCGCAGTCGACCAGCGGCACCTCCGGGCTCAGCGAGAGCGCGTCGCGCACCTGCGCCAGCGAGTGGGTCGGCGGGCCGAAGTTGTTGCGGGCGACCACGAAGGGCACCTGCTGGTGCTCGAGGCGGTCGATCGCGTACCAGGAGTCCTGCACCCGGCGGGTGTCGACCAGGACGACCGCGCCAAGGGTGCCCGAGAACAGCCGGTCCCACAGGAACCAGAACCGTTCCTGGCCGGGCGCGCCGAACAGGTAGAGCACGAGATCGTCGTTGAGGCTGATCCGGCCGAAGTCGAACGCGACCGTGGTGGTGTTCTTGCCCCGCACGCCGACCGTGTCGTCGATGCCGACGCCGGCCTCCGTCATGACCTCCTCGGTGGACAGCGGGCGGATCTCGCTGACGGAGCGCACCATGGTCGTCTTGCCGACGCCGAACCCGCCGACAACGACGATCTTCAGGCCTTCGCGGACGGAGTCGCGCAGCGGCGCGACCGTCACCGGGACGCCCGCGCCGGGCCGCGCGGCGCCGACGGCCCCGGCCGGGGGGCGGATGGCCCCTCTAGAGGCGGCGGAGTCCAACGAGCACCTCTTTCAGCAGGTCGGGGTGGGCGTAGGGATTGCCGGGCTGCGAGCGCCGCGGGGCCGACCTGGCCGGCTGGCGGACCATGATGCGCCCGGCGTCGAGCAGGTCGCACAGCAGGATCCTGGTGACGCTCACCGGCAGCCGCAGGTGCGCGGACACCTCGACCACGGCGCGCGGAGAACGGCAGAACCGCAGGATCCTGGCGTGCTCGGACTGCATCGCCGGTGTGGGGTCGCATTCCGCGACCACGAGCGTCACGAGGTCGAAGGCGTCCGCGTCGACCCGGCTGCGTCCGCCGGTGATCGTGTAGAGCCGGTCCGGGTTCTCCCGGTCGATCTCGTCGCGGCTCACGTCGAGGCCACCACCGCGCGGGGATCACGCGCCGGCGAGCTGAGGTACTCGCCGATCTGTTCGACCAGCTCGTTCATGTTGTGACCGATCACGCCGGCGTCGGCGTCCTCATCGGCGATGACGGCGAGATGGGCGCCCTCGCCGGCCTCGACGATGAACAGGAGGCCGCCGTGGAACTCGGTCATGGACTGGCGGACCCCGCCGGTCCCGTCGCCGAACTCGATCGACGCGCCGTGGGCAAGGCTCTGGATGCCGGACGCGATGGCCGACAGCTGGTCGGCCTGGTCGACGGTGAGCCCGGCGGACCGGCACAGCTTCAGCCCGTCCCGCGACAGCACGAGCGCGTGCCGCGCACCCGGCGTGCGCTCCAGGAGGCTTTCCAGCAGCCAGTCGAGCTCGCGGTCGTTGGTCTTCATCATCAGGTTGTGGGACCTGGTCCGCGGGGGCTCCCTCGGACGGTTGATCCCTGCCTCCCATCTGGGTCCGGGAATCGGGGTCCGGCGGCGCGGTGGGCGCCGGACGGGGCCACGGGCGACCGGCTCGGCCGGCCCTGGCCGGTCAGGCCGGCGCGGCCGGCCGGGAGTGCGTGGCCTGACGGGTCACCGCCGCGGCTCCTCGCCGCTCGCGCCGCCCGCGGCCTCGTCCGCCCGCGCGGGCGGGCTCGGGTCAGCGCCGCCACCGGGGCCGCCGGCGGGGCCACCGCCGGTGTCGCCGGACCTGACCCGGGCGGCGGCCTGTTGGAAGGCGCCGAAACGGGCGCCGGGCGACACGGCGGGACGGCCGGGACGCGCCGTCCCGCCCGCGCCGGCCTCGAGTCCCGCGGGCGGGCGGTTCGAGCTGGCGAGCGTCTCCCCTCGTCCCCGCTTCGGCAGCGGCTCCGCCGGCCCGAGCCGGGCCACGGCGCCGACGCGCGCAGGCAGCACCGCCTCGTCCTCCCTACGCTCGGGCCGCTCGCCGCCGGCCGCCTCCGGGCTGGCCACACGGGGGTACGCGCCCGCGGACGGCGCGGCGACACCCGGCGGCGCGCCCTCCTGGCGCGGCTGGGTGATCAGCTGGCGCGGGATGATCACCACGACGCCGGTGCCGCCGCGCGACGACGGCCGGAACGAGACCGTCAGCCCGTGCTTACGGGCCAGCACACCGACGACCGCCAGGCCAAGACGGGTGCCGGACAGCGTGGTCAGGTCGAGCGGCTCGGTGGTGGAGACCGCCCGCTCCGCCCGGCGCAGCGCCGCCGGGCCCATGACCAGCCCGCCGTCCTCGATGGTGACGATGACGCCGGCCTGGACCTCCTCGACGTAGACGTGCACCTCCTCGGACGGCGGCGAGAAGCTGGTGGCGTTGTCCATCAGCTCGGCCAGCGCGTGCATCACGCCCTCGGCCGCGTACCCGGCGACCGCGATGGTGCTCGTCGAGTGCAGCCGCACCCGCTGGTAGGCGCTGATCCGGCCGAGCGCGCCGCGCAGGATGCTCTCCATCACGATCGGCTTGGTCCAGCGCCGCCCGGAACGGGCGCCGGTGAGCACCGCGATGGAGTCGGCGAGCCGGCCGGCCTGCGCGGTGCTGTGGTCCAGGCGCAGCAGGTCGCCGAGGACCTCCTCGCCGTGCCGCTCCTCCATCTCGCGCAGGTCCGCGAGCATGCTGGTCGCCAGCGCCTGCACCCGGCCGGCGGCGTTCGCGCACGCGGCCATGGCGGCCGCGCGCATCCGCTCGCCGCGGCCGACCTCCTCGGCGAGCGTGCGCATGATCCGCTGCTCGGACGGATCGACCGGAGCCGGCACGCTCGCCAGCGCCTCGTCGACGGAGATGCCGTCGCGCAGCTGGGTGACCACCTTCGGCAGGGTGTCCTCGGCCAGCTGCTCGATGCCGGCCGCCCGGCGCGAGGCCTGGGCGTCGAGCACCGCGAGCCGGTCGGCCAGCCGCTGGGCGCTCACCGCCTGGCGGATCGCCAGGAAGGCGATCACGGCCGCGGCGAGCAGCCCGACGACGACCGCCGCGCCGACCGACGACCGCGCCGAGGCCGGGGCGGCGACGACCGCGCAGAGGGCCGCGACCGCGACGACCAGCGTCGCGGCGAGCAGCACGTTGCGGTTCGCGCCCCGGTCCGGCGGCCCGGTGGCGGCCGCGCCGGCCGGTAGGTTGTCCGCCCGCCGGGAAGCGGACGTGGGCGGTGGGGCCATCGCGATCAGTTCCTCGTCCAGGTCGTGGTCACGGTCAATGTCGTCGTCACGGCTCCACCCGTCCCGTGCCCGGCCCGCCGGCGGGACCGGCGAGGCGGGCGGCGGGACCGGCCACGTCAAAGGGGCCGGTGAACAATCTCGCGTGATTCAACATTGCGGACGTGGGTGGCGGTGAATCCATCACGCCCGGTGGGCGCGCCAGCGCGAGCGGGGAAGTAGCCGCGGCCGACGCGGTCAACGCGGGCCGTGAATGGCGCGCGGCAGTCGCCGACGAGGGCCTCGGGCACGCGCCTCCCGGAATGCGGCGCCCATTCGGGCCACATCGCGAGGCCAATCCCGACACCACGCCGCTCCCCGATCCCCCGTCGGCCACCGATGAATCCAGTCGGCCGCGTGGGCATGGCTCAGGCGAACCGACCGCGAACCGCATGCTAGGCAGATCGCGGGAGCCGCACGCAAACAGCCGCCTTTGCGCCCGACGGCGACGGTGGCCGAGAGAGCCAGATGGGGCGACGTTGTCACAACGATGGGTGTCGCGTTTATCCGGCGGCGGGGGCGGGGCCCGCGCCCGCCCCGGATATGGCAACCTGTAATAGCGGCCCGGTTACTCTGAACATCAGGCGCCCAGGCCCAGAATCGTCACGCGACTACGGACACACGGGCGCATCCGGACATTTCGGCGCGCCGGCCGCATTGCCGGGCCACAGGCGGTCGACACCTCGGGACCTAGGTCCTGGCTTGGGACGACGCCGAGGGGACACGGACCCCACGGCCCACATACCGGCGGTCGCGGCACGGCCTCGCGGCGTCACGGCGGCGCCCGGCCGGCCCATTACCCACACGGCCAGTCGGAAAGACCCCCGCGCGCGGCGTCCGGAGTGCCTCCGATTGCGATGCGTTGCGTGGTCCGTGAGCGACGTCACATCCCGTCCCTGTCCCGCTCTGGTCTCCGCCGAGCGGGCCGGTCAGCGCCTGACCAGCCGGCCGGGCCCCCCGGGGCCGACCCGGACGGCGTCCGCCGGCGGACGCCGTCCGGGCGGGAACAACGCGAGCACCGACCCGCCGAACCCGCCGCCGACCAGCCGCGCGCCGGCGGCGCCGGCGCCGGTCAGCCGGGCCACCGTCTCCTCCACCTCCGGCACCGACACCTCGTAGAGGTCACGCAGGCTCGCGTGCGACGCGTCGAGGATCCGCCCGAGCGCGGGCAGGTCGCCGGCGCGCAGCGCGGCGACCGCCTGGTTCACCCGCTCGTTCTCGTCCAGCACATGGCGGACCCGTCGGCCCAACGGCTCGGGCAGCCGGCCAGGGGCGTCCGGGGGCGCGTCGCGCAGCGAGGCGACCCCGAGCAGCTCGCGGGCATGAGCGCACTCGGACCGGCGGGTGTTGTAGCCGGAGGCCGCGTTCGTGTGCCGCGCGCCGGAGTCCACCGTCACCAGCCGCCAGCGGCCCAGGTCCAGGCGCACGGGCTCGATGCCGGCCACCGGCCGGCCAGGGGACCCGGTGTGCCACCGGCCCGGCGGGCGCGGCACGGCGCGCCCCGCGGGCGGCCGCGCGGTCGCCCCCGGGGGGACGGGCGTGTCCGGCGTCGCCTCGGGCCCGGCCCCCAGGACGCGCATGTCCAGGCGCAGCGCGTGGCCCGGCTGGCCGAACAGCGACGCCGTCTGGTCCAGCAGCCCGGTGTGCGCACCCACCCAGGTGTTCTCCACCCGGGACAGCAGAGGGGCGAGCTCGCGCCGGTCCGGCTCGCCGTGCCCGCTGTGCGCCAGCAGCGCGAGGGCGAGGGCCACCTCCAGCGCCGCCGACGACGACAGCCCGGCGCCGCGCGGCAGCGTGCCGCTGACGGAGAGCCGGGCCGGGCGGATCGGGTAGCCCGCGGCGGTGAGCTCGGCGACGACGCCACGCGCGAACGAGCGCCAGCCTTCGGCGCGCGCCGGCTCGGCGGGGACGAAGACGTCATGCGAGCCGATGTCGACGGCGTGCACCCGTATCAGGTCGTCCGCCGCCGGCCACACCCGCACGGTGACTCCCAGCCCTATCGCGAACGGCAGGCACAGGCCGTCGTTGTAGTCCGTGTGCTCGCCGACCAGGTTGACCCGGCCTGGGGCGAACGCCGCCGCCGTCGCCGGCCCACGCCCGCGGCGGCGCGCGCCGCGACGCATCCGGGGACGCCTGGCCGGGCCCGCGGGCTCCTCGGACCCGCCAGGCCGCGCCGACTCCATCAGCCCGACCTCCGTCCGCGCGCCCGCCGGTTCACCGGTGCGCCGGCCCGCGCGGCCGTCGGCCCCGGCCGTGCCGCGCGCAAACCCATCCGTCATGTTCAGGCAACGCCTGACATCGCCGTCACGATCCAGTTGGCCGCCGCGCCGCCGGTGCCGGGCGCGCCCCGCCGCCGGCCGGAGGCCGTGGCTCCTCGTCGGCTCGTCGGCTTGTCGGCTTGTCGGCTCGTCGGCCGGAGGCCGCGGCCCGTCGTCGCGCGCCGCCGTCCGGTCGGCACGCTACCGGCACCCGCCGATCAGGCCGGTTCCTGCTCCGCCTCCCGGCCACGGCGACGCCGCCCGACGACGAGCGCGACGGCGGCGCCCAGCGCGATGCCGACCAGCACCACCGGACCCTCACGCATGAACCAGGCCGTCACCGCCGGAGCGCCGACGAACAGCGCCTCGGGATGCGGGACGGACAGGAACGCGCCGACGGCTCCCACCGCGAGAAGTGCCCGCTGGGCACGCACCCCCCTGGCCATCGCCAGGGGAATCATGCCCCAGACCAGGTACCACGGGTGCAGCACCGGTCCGAGGAACGCCAGGCACAGCAGCGCCAGCCCACAGGTGGTGGGCACGTCACGGGTCCGGATCGTGAGGAGCAGCCAGCCGATCAGCGCCGCGGCGGCCGTCATCCCGCCGGCGCGGGCCAGCCGCAGCGACTCGCTGCCCTGCAGCGCCGGGCCCGGTTCCCCGGACAGCATGGCGAGCAGGTTCGCGGCCGCGGAGACCGGCGAGTAGAGGTTGAGGCCCAGCGACGGGGCCGACGAGGCGCGCACCCAGCCGATGCCGTCCGGGACCAGCAGCAGCGACAGGGCCGCCGCCGTCACCGCGACCACCGCCAGGTCACGGCCCGCGACCGAGAGCACGCGCCGGGCGACCCCGGGCTCGCCGTCGGCGACCAGGTCGGCCCAGCGACGCACCAGTAGCACCATCAGGATCACCGCGGCCGGCCACTTGGTCAGCGCCGAGGCGGTGAGCAGCGCCAGCCCGACGGCCGTCCGCCCACGCAGCGCGGCCAGCAGACCCGCCGCGGCGAGCGCCATCATCACCGCTTCCAGGTGCACCGCGCCGATCAGCTGCAGCAGCACGACCGGACCGCCCACCCCGGCGGCCAGCGCCCATGGGCGGCTCGCCGCCGGCACCGCCCGGATCAGGCACCAGGCCAACACCGCCACGGCGATGGCGACGATGACGCGCAGCACGATCACCGAGAGCACGACATGGCCGTCGGTCAGGCTGGTCACCGCGCGGAACAGCCCCAGGCCCACCGGCCCATAGGGGGACGGCGTGTCCCGCCAGACCGGGTCGGCGGCCAGCGCCGCGGGGTGCGCGCCGAGCAGCGACGGGCCCGCGGTGTAGGGGTTCAGGCCCATGGAGGCCATCACGCCCTGGGCGACGTAGCTGTAGACGTCCAGGCTGAGGATCGGCGGCCCTACCAGCGGCGCGGCCGACCAGCTGGTGACCAGGACGGCGACGCCGCGCAGCGACAGCTGCCCCTGCTGGCTGCGCCGGCACACCCACCACCAGGCGCCGACGAGCAGCGCCGCGCCGACGAGCAGCACGGCCGGCAGCACGGACGGCTCGTTGGTCGCGACCGGGTCGAGCAGCCCGAACCACGTCGTCGGCGGCTTCACCACCGGGCCCTGCGCCAGCCGGCCGCCGGTGGCGACGACGAGGGTGGTGCCCACCGTGCCCGCGACGCCCGCGACCACCAGCCCGGTGGCGCGCCGCAGCCCGCGCCGGCGCGCCGCCGCGCTCCGCTGGGGCTCGCCGGACTCGGGGGCGGCGTCACGGGGCTCGGGGACGGCTTCCGCCGGGGCGCCGCCCGCGGACGCCAGGGCCGTGTCGTCCTCCGGGCCGCCGGGAAGGTCGTCGCGTCCGCCGGTCGCCGGCCTCTCGCTTGTCATGACGCCGTGAGCCTGCCAGCCGTGCCGCACGGCGAGTCGCCGGCCGGGAATCCGCCGGATGAACAGCCAGCGGCCATGCGCTACCTCGCGCGGCCGGTTCGGCCGGTCACGGCCGGGCGCCGTGTCCGGACGGCAGGTCGCTGGCCGGGCACGGACGGCGGTCATCCGCATGATCACAGCGACGGCCGCCACGAACAGGAATTGGGCTTCCGGAGTTTCGCCTACCCTACGTACGGAGCTCCCCACGCCAGCTGGGCGCCTTCCAAGGTCCCAGGAGCGCGGCGCGGAGTCCGGCACGCCCGACGGAGAACGGAGGCACGGTGACGACGACGGCCTCGACCGCCACGGAGACCTCAGGGCTCCCGTCCTCCAGGAACCCTCTTCCCTTCAGCCGTCCGCCCTCCGACTCCCCGGACAGCCCTCGTCCCACGGAGATCAACCCCGCCGAGTCCGACGTCGCCGAGTCCGACACGGCCGGGTTCGACACCGCCAGGTTCGACACCGCCAGGTTCGACGCACGGGACTACCTGCCAGGCGCTGGCGCCTTCCTCGCCGGGTTCGCCAACGTCGTCATGCAGCTGAGCTGGGCACCCATCGGCCACGGCGTGGTGGAGAGCCGGGTGACGGGCGGGCAGCTGACCCGTCATCCGTACAAGCGGACGCGCACGACGTTCACCTACATCGCCGTGGCCATGCTGGGCACCGACGAGGAGCGGGCGCGCTACCGGGCCGCGGTGACCGCCGCGCACCGGCGGGTCCAGTCCACCGCCGCGAGCCCCGTCCGCTACCACGCGATGCGGCCGGACCTGCAGCTGTGGGTCGCGGCCTGCATGTACTGGGGAGCGGCCGACGTCTACACCCGGCTGTACGGGCCGATGGAGCCGACGGCCGCGGACGCCTTCTACCGGCACGCCGCCCGGTTCGGCACGACGCTGCAGGTGCGCCCTGAGATGTGGCCAGCGGACCGGGCCGCGTTCGACCTGTACTGGGAGGCGGCGCTGGAGCGGGTCGCGGTCGACCCGACCGTGCGCGCCTACCTGCACGACCTGGTGACCCGCCGCTCGCTGCGCTTCCCGTTCCACCTGGGCCCGGCCGGCCCGCTGGTGTTCGTGACGACCGGGTTCCTGCCCCCGCGGTTTCGCGAGGAGCTGGGGCTGGCCTGGTCGGCGGCCGACCAGGCGCGGTTCGACCGGCTGCTGCGCCGGACCGGCTCTGCTCTGCGCCGCCTGCCCCGGTGGGCGCGGCTCTTTCCTTACAACCTGGTGCTCGCGGACATGCGCCTGCGCCGCCGGCTGGGCCAGCGGCTGGTCTGACCTCCCCAGCCGCTGGCCCTACCCGCGCTCAGCCGACTACCTGAGCTCAGCCCACTACCGCGCTCAGCCGACCAACCTCGCTCAGCCGACGTGGACGGGGGCGCCGGTCGCGGCCACGTCCGACTTCTTCGCCCTGACCAGGATGAGGACGACGACCAGCGCGACCGCCATGAGCCCCGCGCTCCAGGCGAACGAGACGGTGTAGCCCTCGATCTGGGACTGTGCCTCGGCGGCGGGGCCGAAGCCGTGGTCGCCCAGGTAGTTCGTCACGACCGTCGCGTACACGGTGTTGAGCAGCGCGATGCCCAGCGAGCCGCCCACCTGCTGGGTGGTGTTCGCCAGCGCGCTCGCGACACCGGCGTCGTGCTCCGCCACGCCGATCAGCGACACGCTCGACATCGGCACGAACGCCAGGCCCATGCCAAAGCTGATCAGGATCTCCGCCGGCAGGACGTGCGAGGCATAGCCGGTGTCCAGCCCGACCTGGGTGAGCAGCAGCAGGCCGACCACGGCGAGCGCGCTGCCGACGACCATGAGCAGCTTCGGGCCGAAACGCGGCAGCAGCTGGCTCGCCATCCCCGCACCGACCACGATCCCCGCGCTGAACGGCAGGAAGGCGAACCCGCTGCGCAGCGCGCTGTAGTGCAGCGTCTGCTGGAAGTAGAACGTCATGAACAGGAACATCGCCAGCAGGGCCGCGCCGAAGAACAACGAGGAGAGGAACGCGCCGCCGCGGTTGCGATCGAGCACCACGCGCATCGGCAGCAGCGGCGCCTTCGTGCGCAGCTCGATCACGACGAACGCCACGACCAGCACCACCGCCGCCACCAGCAGCGAGACGGTGACGGGAGCGCCCCAGCCGTCGTCGGCCGCCCGGGTGAACCCGTACACCAGGGCGACCAGACCGAGGGTGATCGTTGCCGCGCCCGGGATGTCGTAGCTCGGCTTGCCCTCGGCGCGGCTCTCGCGCACGACCGAGATCGCGGCGACCGCCGTGACCAGCGCGATCGGCACGTTGACGAACAGGCACCAGCGCCAGGACGCGTACTCCGTGAGCAGGCCGCCGACGATCAGGCCGATCGCGGCGCCGCCGCCGGAGATGCCGCCGTAGACGCCGAACGCGCGGGCGCGCTCCTTGCCGTCGGTGAACGTGACCGTGATGAGCGAGAGCGCGGCCGGCGCGAGCACCGCGGCGCAGGCGCCCTGCAGCGCGCGGGCGGCGAACAGCCCCTCGGCGTTCGGGGTGAACCCGCCGAGCGCCGAGGCGCCGGCGAAGCCGACCAGGCCCCAGATGAACGCCCGCTTGCGCCCGGCGAAGTCGGCGATCCGCCCACCGAGAAGCAGCAGACCGCCGAAGGCGAGCGTGTAGGCGGTCATGACCCACTGCCGGTCGGCGGTGGAGATGTCCAGCGCGGCCTGCGCGTGCGGGAGCGCGAGCGTCACGATCGAGCCGTCGAGCACGACCATGAGCTGGGCGACGGCGATGACGGCGAGCGCGAGCCAGCGGCGCGGGTCGGGCTCGGTGTCCGTCCCGTGTGCCCGCGCCTCGCCGGTCGATGGCGGCGCGGTGGCCGCCCCGGACTGGGCCGGAATCATCGCCGCGGCGCTCCCCTGGTCGCCAGCGTCGTCCGACGGTGTGACGTCGGTGGTTGTGGTCACTGTGTCTCCGTGTCTTCGTCTCTGGGGAGGCTCCGGAGGCGCGCGGAAGAGCTTCGTCGCGTCTTCTCGGCCGGGGCGGGGGCTCTCGCGGATCGGGACCTCGACCCGCGGGCGACCCGTTGGGGCCGTCTCGGCCGCGGGCCCGCGGCCGCGCGGCGTACCCGCGGCCGTGGCCCGTGGCGTCTCGGGCTGGCGCGCGCGTCAGCCGGCCGGCGCGCGACACCGAGTCCTGGAATGCCGCCGTGGACATCGGGGGTTGTCAATGGTCGGAGGCGGACGCCGGGTCATGGGCCGCCGACCGCCGTCGGGTCAGGGAGGCAGTTAGTTCACCTCCAGATAGTACGGCATCGAACTGAAGTGGCATCGAACTACCGTGATCAACTACACTCATGTCATGAACGGCCGCACCCACGGCGCCGCCCCGGCCCCCCACACGGACGACGTCCCTGACAGCGGCGACGCGCTGACCATTGGGGGCGCGGCCGTCGGCGCCGTGGCTGGCGACGACATGGCCACCCCGGACGACGAGCCGCAGCTCACCGACTTCTGCCTGGTCCCGACGGGCACCGCGTCCGAAGACGGACCGGATCCGGTCGACGAGCTCATCGAGGGCTGGCGCCGGGAACGCCCGGATATCGACCTCGGTGCCCTCAGCTGCTTCGCCCGGATGAAGTGGCTGACCAAGAACCTCGCGACGACCGGCGAGCAGGTGCTCCGCCGACACGGTCTGAACCCCGGCGAGTTCGACGTGCTCGCGGCGCTGCGCCGCTCCGGGCCGCTGTGCACGCTCATCCCGTCACAGCTGTCGGCGCTGCTGATGATGTCACGCGCCGGCATCACCAACCGGCTGGACCGGCTGGAGGCCTCAGGCCTGGTCGAGCGCACCCTCGACCCCGCCGACCGGCGCAGCTTCCGCATCCGGCTCACCGACAAGGGCCGCGCCGTCATCGACGCCGCGATCACCGAACACGCCCAGATCATCAACCGGTTCAGCGCCGTGCTGACCGCCGAGCAGCGCGCCAGCCTCGACGACATGTTGCGGACGCTGCTGCGCGCCTTCCCGTAGGGTGCCGCGCATGGGCGAGCGACTGGACGGCACGGTGGCGCTGGTGACCGGCGCGAGCAGCGGCATCGGCGAGGCGGCGGCCCGCGAGCTCGCGCGCCAGGGGGCCGCCGTGGCGCTCGTGGCCCGGCGCAAGGACCGGCTCGACGCGCTCGCCGCCGAGATCACCGCCGCCGGCGCCGCGGCCATCACGGTCGAGGCCGACGTCACCGACCAGGCGCTGGCGGTCGCCGCCGTCGAGCGGACCGTCGCCGAGCTCGGCCGGCTCGACACGGTGGTCAACAACGCCGGCGTGATGCTGCTCGGCCCCATCCTCGGCGCGCCCACCGAGGAATGGGACCGGATGGTCCGGCTGAACGTGCAGGGCCTGCTCTACGTCGCCCACGCCGCGCTGCCCCACCTGGTCGAGGCCGCCGCCGGCGAGCCGCGGCGGGTCGCCGACCTGGTCAACATCAGCTCGGTGGCCGGCCGGCGGGCGGCGGCGTTCTCCGGGGTCTACAACCTGACCAAGCACGGGGTGAACGCCTTCACCGAATCACTGCGTCAGGAGGTCACCGAGCGCCACGTGCGGATCTCGGTCGTCGAGCCGGGCGCCGTCGAGACGGAGCTCGCCGACCACCTGCGCCCGGAGATCCGCGAGGTGTCGCGGCAGCGGTTCGCGAACGTGGAGATGCTGCACGCCCAGGACATCGCCGACGCGATCGCCTACATCGTCACCCGCCCGCGCCGCGCGGCCATCAACGAGATCCTCATCCGCCCCACCAACCAGCCCGGCCCCTGAGACGGTCCACCGGACGTCCAGAAGAAGCCGCCGGTAGGGACTCCCCCCGTCGCCCCGCCCACCAGGCCGGGCGACCGTCAGCGTCGTTGATCAGCCCATTATTCTCTCCAGGTATATACGCGAAGTATACTCTGAGGGTATTCTCCCTTCATGAGCGTTCCCCTGACTCTGCTCGGCCTGCTGGAGCGGGAGCCGAGCCACGGCTATGACCTCAAGCGGGACTACGACGCCTTCTTCAGCCGCGGCAAGCCGCTGCCCTACGGCCAGGTCTACGGCACCCTCGGCCGGCTGGCGCGGGACGGAAAGATCATCGCCGGGGAGAGCGAGCCCGGCGACGGACCGGAGCGCAAGCGCTACGTCATCACCGAGGCGGGCGTGACGGAGTTCGAGTCCTGGCTCGACGAGCCGGTGGCGCCCGAGCCCAACCTGCAGACGGTGCTGTTCACCAAGATCGTGCTGGCGCTGATGCTCGGCCGGGACGCCCAGCGCTACCTCGACGCCCAGCGCGCCGCCCACCTGCGGCGCATGCGCGAGCTGACCGACCTGCGCCGCGCCGGCCCGCTCGTCGACACCCTGCTCGCCGACCACGGCCTGTTCCACCTGGAGGCCGACCTGCGCTGGATCGACCAGACGACCGCCCGCCTGGACGCCCTCGCCGAGGCGGTGCGCCGATGACGACGGCCCTGATCGAGGCCCGCGACCTCAAGCTCGCCTTCGGCGAGACCCCCGCCCTGCGCGGCGCCAGCCTGTCCGCCGGGGCCGGCGAGGTGCTCGCCATCACGGGCCCGAGCGGCTCAGGCAAGTCCACCCTGCTGCACTGCCTCGCCGGCATCCTCACGCCCGACTCCGGCGAGGTGCGCTTCGACGGCCGCCGCGTCGACCTGCTGAACGAGGAGCGGCGCAGCGTGCTGCGCCGCGACACGTTCGGCTTCGTCTTCCAGTTCGGCCAGCTCGTCCCCGAGCTGACCGCCGAGGAGAACGTCGCCCTGCCGCTGCTGCTCGGCGGCACCCGCCGGACGGCCGCGCTCGCCGAGGCCCGGCCCTGGTTCGCCCGGCTCGGCCTGGACGGGCTGGAGCGGCGCCGCTCCGGGGAGCTGTCGGGCGGTCAGGCCCAGCGCGTCGCGCTCGCCCGCGGCCTGGTGACCCGTCCCAGGGTGCTGTTCGCCGACGAGCCCACGGGCGCGCTGGACTCGCTCGCCGGCGAGCAGGTGATGGAGCTGATGGTGGACGCGGCCCGCGAGCAGGGCACGACCGTCATCCTGGTCACCCACGAGCCGCGGGTCGCGGCCTACGCCGACGGCCAGACCATCGTCCGCGACGGCAGGACGAGCACACTCGTGCCCGCCAGGACCGCCCCGTGATCCCGTTCGCGCTCCGGCTCGCCGCCAGCGGCGGCCGGGAGGCGCTCGCCCGGCTCGCCATGATCGCCGCCGCCGTCGCCCTCGGGGTCGGCCTGCTGCTGTCCACGCTCGCCAGCCTGGGCGCCGTCGACCGGTCGAACGAGCGGCAGCTGTGGCTCAACACCGGCGCCGCCAGCAGGACCGAGACGGCGGCGGTGGACCCGCTCTGGTGGTGGGCCCACAGCGACTACCACGCCGGCCGGCAGATCCTCCAGGTGGACGTCGCCGCGACCGGTCCGACCGCCCCCGTCCCGCCTGGTCTCGACCGGCTTCCGGCCCCCGGCGAGTACGTCGTCTCGCCAGCCCTCGCCGAACTGCTGCGCGCGACCCCGGCCACCCAGCTGGCCGACCGCCTCCCCGGCCGGCTCGCCGGCACGATCGGCGACGACGCGCTCGCGTCGCCCGACGCGCTGATCGCCGTGATCGGCCGGACGCCGGCCGAGATCAGCGACGCGCCAGGGGCGCGGGCCGTCACCACCGTCGCCGACGCGCTGCCGCCCGTCTGCGGCAGCGACTGCCCGGGCAGCGGCGTGCGCGGGGATGCCATGACGCTGCTGCTCGCGGTGGCGGCCGGCGCGATGATCTTCCCGGTCGCGATCTTCATCGGCACCGCGACCCAGCTGTCCGCCGCCACGCGGGAACAGCGGTACGCCGCGATGCGACTGGTCGGCGCCACTCCCCGGCAGGTCTCGGTGATCTCGGCGGTCGAGTCCAGCCTGGCGGCGGTCGCCGGCACGGCCCTCGGCTTCGCGCTCTTCTTCGCGCTGCGCCCACTGGTGGCGACGGTCCCGTTCACCGGCGACCGCTTCTTCGCCGCCGACCTGACCTTCACCGCCACTCAGGCGGTGATGGTGGCCCTGGGCGTTCCGGTCGCGGCGGCCGTCGCGGCCCGGCTCGCCCTGCGCCGGCTGATCATCTCCCCGCTGGGCGTGGCCCGCCGGGTGACCCCGCGCCCGCCATCGGCCTGGCGGCTGGCCCCGCTGCTGGCCGGCCTCGGCGAGCTCGCCCTCTTCCTCGGCCACCGCCCGGCGACCAGCGGCGGCCAGCTGGCGGCCTACCTCCCGGGATTCCTGCTGGTGATGGCGGGCCTGGTGATCGCGGGTCCGTGGCTCACCATGGCCGCCGCTCGCGCGGTCGCCCGCCGCACCAACCGCCCTGCCACCCTGATCGCGGTGCGCCGGCTCGCGGACGACCCCAAGGCCGGGTTCCGCTCGGTCAGCGGCCTGGTGCTGGCTCTCTTCGTCGTGACGGCGACGGTCAGCATCATCGGCGCCATCAACGCGAACCGTGGGACGCTTGGCGGCGACGAGCAGACCCGGACCGCGGTGGCGGTCGGCGGGTTCCCCGAGGAGCCGCCGCTGGCCGACGCGGTACCGGATCAGCTCCTCGCGGACCTGCGCGCCGTCGAGGGCTTCCGCGGCCTCACGGTGGTCCACGCCGACACCGACGAGAGCGCCAGGGATCCGGCGGATCCCGTGGATTTCCCGCCGCCTGGCCTCGTGCTCTGCTCCGATCTGGCGCGGGTTCCGGTGGCGGGTCACTGCTCGGCCGGGGCGAGCGTCGCGGCCGTCTGGGCGCACCACTTCCTCAGCCTCCGGTCGAACGAGGACGTGGAGTGGCCCGCCGCCGCGATCAGCCCGGAGGAGGTCGGCGGCCTGCCCGTGCAACTGCTCTACGTGACCACCGACGGGTCGACGGCGGCGATGGAGCAGACCCGCACGCTGCTCACCACCGCCTACCCGCGCTTCCAGGCCCGGACGGTCGACGACTGGGCCTCCGACCAGCAGCGGACGCTGGCCGGCTGGCGGCAGCTGGCCAACGTGGTGCTGCTGGCCACCCTGCCGATCGCCGGCTGCGGCCTCGCGGTGAGCGTGGTCGCCGGGCTGTCCGACCGCCGCCGGCCGTTCGCGATGCTGCGGCTGGCCGGCGCCCCGCTGCCGATGCTGCGGCGCGTGATCGGGCTGGAGAGCGTCCTGCCGCTGCTCGCGGTGGCCGTGATCTCGATCGGGGCGGCCTTCGCCGCGTCGGCCATGTTCCTGCGATCGCAGCTGCGCTACGACCTGGTGTCGCCGGGCGCGACCTACTACGCGCTCGTCGGCCTCGGTCTGGCCGCCTCCCTCGGGATCATCGCGTCGACCCTGCCCCTGCTCCGCCGGATCACCGGCCCCGACGCCGCCCGCAACGGCTGAGGCCGTCGAACGCCGCCAGCCCCCGGCGGCCGAGAACCCCGGCGGGGCCGGGGGCGGAGGCGGGCGGGGCGGGGCGGGGCGGGTCAGCGGATCGCGTGGCTCGGGGGATCGACCGGTGGGCCGATGGGCGCCGTCCTCTCCGGGTCGAACGACGCCCGCTCGGCGGCGCCGGCCTCGGCGGACTCGCCGGCCTCGGCCCAGGGACCGTCAGACTCGGCGTAGGCGCCTTCGGGCTCGGCATAGGTGCTTTCGACGAGCCGGCGCCCCAGGTCGTCGAGCGCTTCCGGCCCACCGGCGAGCCGGACGAGCCGGCGGCGCAGGTCGTCGACGCTCGGCCGCGCGGCCGGATCAGCGTTGATCATCGCCGCGAGCGCGCTGACCAGCTCCTCCGGGACGCCGGACAGGTTCGGCGGCTTGTACGGGTCGACGATCGCCGCGAGCAGCGAGGACGCGGCCCGGTCCGGGTAGAGGATGTGCGCGCTCGCCGCGTACACCAGGGTCGCGCCCAGGGCATAGACGTCCGCCGCCGACGTGACGTCCCGGCCGGCCACCTGCTCCGGTGCCAGGTAGGCCGGCCCAGACGGCTCCCACAGCACGGCGAGCCCCGCGTCGACGACCTTCGGCCCGTCCGGGCCGAGGATGACGTTGCGCGGCTTCAGGTCGCGGTGCAGCGTCCCGGCTCCGTGGATCTCGTCGAGCGCGTCCGCCAGCATGACTCCCAGCGCGGCGGTCAGCTTCGCGTCCAGCGGGCCGTCGCGCAGCACGTGCTCACCCAGCGAGCGGCCAGGGACGTACTCGACCGCCAGCCAGGGCGGGTCGTCGTGCAGATCGGCGTTGTCGAGCCGGACAGCGCGCGGGCCGACGACGCGGAACAGCGTCTGGACCTCGTCGGCCAGCCGCCACCGGGCGTCGTCCACCAGCAGGGCCCGCTTGATCACCCTGAGCGCGACGCGCTCCCCGCCCGCCGACCGGGCAAGATAGACCTGACCGGTCCCGCCCCCACCCAGCCGGGCGACGAGCAGGTACGGGCCCACCGACTCCGGGTCGGACGGCAGCAGCGGCTCCACCAGAATGTCCCTCCGCCGCCGTGGTCCCACAGGACCGCCATGCCAACGAACTCTTCCCTACCATCCCACGAACATCGCTCCGCCGAGTCTCGTGCCATCGGCGCTCGCTCACCCAGCATCCGACCGACAACGACCGACAACGGCCGGCCACGGCATCGTCGCGCCGGGCCGCGAGCCCCGCTCCCGAACGGCGATCTGCGGACGCCTGACGGTCTCGTACCCGCCGGACGGCCCGCCAGCACGTGATCTCGCGGGCCGGCTCCGCTGGCACCCGACGGTTGCCCCGGGGTTCTGGCTGCCAACGGATCTGGCTTTCAGTGATGACGGTGATGGGAGCCCTTCCCGACGAGTAGACCTCGGAGGGCACCCCCTCCCACCAATCCCACCGACCGCGTCCCTATAGTCCGCCAGGTTTCCAATTCGCGATTTCAATGGCCACATTTTCCAGATCCATCCTCCTGTTGCAAAATTTCGACGGGATACGTTTTTAAGAGTCGATATTGCGGCGCCGCGTCGCGCCATCGAAGGCGCTGGACAGATGTTCGAATTCGTGCTTTCATATTTCCATGTCCGATTCGTCCGCGCCGAATACTCGGCCCGAGAATCCGTCGCGGATTCATCCGGCGCCGGCGGCCGATTTCTCGGCGATGGGCACGGAATCCGCGCGCTCGGAGTCGGGCGTGAATTCGGTTGGCGCTGATTCGGTTGGCCGCGGGTCGGAGCGCGAAGGGACGGACGGCGAAGGGACGGACGACAGGGAGACGGACCGTGAGAGGGCGGCTGGCACGGCTGGGCCGGCGGAGTGGGAGTTCTCGTTCCCACCGCGGTTCTGCCCTCAGACTCCGCGAGGGGCCGTCGGCGGGCCCGAGGGGCGGCACCATGTGCTGGCCGCGCTGGACGGGGCGCTGGAACTGGTCGAAGGACTGCTGGACGCCGCGCTGTGGGGCCTGTCGGAGGCGGAGACGCTGGAGGCACTGGGGCGGGCGGAGCGGCTGAGCCGGCAGGTCAAGGCGTTCTGGTCGCGGGCGGTGCTCGACGTGTCCACCCGGGATGTCACCCCGGCCCTGCACTTTCGGTTCTCCCGGCCCGAGCAGTTGATCGGCGAGCTGTTGTCGGCCCGGTCCCACGACGCGCGCCGTGACATCGAGATCGCCGGCAGCCTCGACCGCGCCTACATCCGGACACGGGACGCGTTGTTCGCCGCGCGGATCTCCTATGACCAGGCCGCCATCATCGTCCAGGCACTGCTGTCGCTGCCCGACGACACCCCCGCCGACCAGCGCTGCTGGACCGAGGCGTTCCTCCTGGAGCAGGCCGTCATCCTCGTCCCGCGTGACCTCGCCCGGCTCGGCCGTGAGATCCGCGCCCGGATCAACGACGAACTGCACCCACCGGGCGGGGACCCGCTCGACGACGGCGACCAGGCCCGCCGCCGCGAGCTGTGGCTCACCGACCAGGGCGACGGCACCACCCGGCTGCGTGGCACCCTCGATGCCGAGGGCGCCGCTACCTTGCGCGCGGCACTCGAGCCGCTGACCCGCCCGGCCACCCCGCGCACCGACAACGGCAGCCCCGACGGGCCACTCACCAGAAGCGACGGCCGCGACGGGCCGGTCGACCGCCTCGGCGACGCCGACCACCGCACCGCCGCCCAGCGCCGCGCCGACGCCCTCGTCGAACTCGCCGACCGAGTCCTGGGCACTGGCACCCTGCCCACCACCCACGGCACCCGCCCTCATCTGACGGTCACCGCCACGCTCGACACCCTCACCGCGCAGAAAGGCGCCCTGCCGGCCCACACCGGCTACGGCCTGCCGCTGTCGAGGACCGTGCTGGAAAGAATCGCCTGCGACACCCGGCTCACCACCGTCCTCCTCTCCAAGGAGGGAATTCCGCTCGAACTAGGGCGCACCAAGAGAATCGTCCCGCCCGGGCTGCGCAAGGCCGTCGTCGCCCGCGACGGCGGCTGCGTCTTCCCACAGTGCGACCGCCCCGCGGAATGGTGCGAGGTCCATCATCTCGAACACTGGATAGACGGCGGAACGACCGATCTCGACAACACCGCCCTAGTCTGCAAGTTTCACCATCGGCTCCTACACCAAGGCGAGTGGGAAGCCATTATGGGCCCAGACCGCCGACCAATGCTCATACCACCGGCCTACATCGACTACCAACGCCGGCCCCGCCGAAATCCGCTGCACCGCACCCTCCACGACCTGTTCACCGGAACCTGGGAACCACCACCCTCAGGAGGCGCCCGCCCGGCTGGGTGATGTTGGCGCTGGCCGCCGACGGGCAGCGCGGCCGGGCTAGGCGGTCGGCGGAGGCCGGTCGGTGCCCAGGTCGAGGGCACGTTCGATCCGGAGCAGCCGGGCGTCGATCGTCCGGAGCAGCGCTTCGACGCCCGGGTCCTCAGCGGCTGGGAGACGGGCGGCGCCGTGTACCGATCCACGTTCGAGCTGAGCGCGCCGGACGAAGCTCGACGTGACCCAGGCGGTCACGATGGCGACGAAGGCGATCGACTGGACCATGATCAGCGAGCCGATGACCCGGCCGGCTGTCGTTCTCGGTACGACGTCCCCGTAGCCAACCGTGGTGACGGTCTGCAGCGCCCACCACATGCCGACCCCGATGTTCGGGAAGCTCTCCGCGTCGACGATCCGGATGACGACACCGCCGACGATCACGGCCAGCGTCGTCGCAGCGATGATCACTCGCATCGCCCGCCGTGCCGACAGCGGCTCGGTCGCGTAGTTCCGCAGGACCCGGATTAGAACCCTCATGCTCGCCCCCTTCCGCCGTCCGGACGTCCGAGCCATGCTCACATGGCGCGCCGCCCGCGGGCGTGCCCGGCACGAACGCCCCCGCAGTAGCGGCGGCGTCAGGCCGGGGTGAAGGTTCCGTAGGACGGTTCACCTCACAGCCGGTGGTCAGCCAGGACTGAGACCCAGTGACCGCTGTTGGCCCTGGGCGTCGACCCGACGACGTGCCCAGAGTCGCCCCCGGCGGGAAACCTCGTCCGTCCCTGGCAGACACGTCCAACCGCCGTGGCCTCAGGCCGCCGCCGCTTCGGGTGGCCCGTGCTCACCGTTCGCTGGACAGGCTGATCTCTTCTTCGCCGTTCCATAGGGAGGCGGTCACACCCTGGCCGTGCTGAGCGAGGACCTCACGGATGGCCGCCAGTGCCGCGGGGAGGTCGTCACGTCCGACGACGACGGGCATGCGGACTTCGTCCTCCCCGCCGGCGTGCATCGGGCCGACGAAAAGCACACCGGAGTACATGAACTTATTCAGGCCGGTCCTGATCCGTATCCGCGACTCTCGGGCGCCGACGAGGCGGAGTTCGAGCTCCCACATCCGCAGGTGGTGCATCGGGCTCTCGCCGAACCAGCGCGCGATGACCGACCCCTGCGGGGCGCCGCTGAGTACCTCGAGTACCCAGGCGGTCTCCACCGGTTCTGTCGGGGCCTCCAGCGCGCGCAGGACCACCGCGTTGCCGTGCCAGGCGTCGTCGTCGTACCCGGCGTCTCGAAGGGCGTCCGCCAGCGCGGAGGCGTCCTGGTCCCGGATCGCGGCGTCGAGCGCTGACCGGACCGCCGGTTCCGTCCGCGGGGCCGCCGCCGCTACCGCCGCCACCGTGGCCCTGGCCGCGTCGAAAAGCCCCGACAGCACGTCGAATGGGAAGTGCTTCGCCTCGGCCTTCCGGTAGGAGTACAGAGGAGGCCAATCCGGGTCGCGCTCGTCCTTGACGGCTAGGTGCCCGTCGGGCCGGGTGACCCAGGTGATCCCGGGTCGCCGGGGCCATTCGAGCCGAGACCGCGTCTCACGCCGCAGGCCGTGCCCCGGCCGAGGCCGCGCCAGGCGGAAGGCGGCATCGAGAACCGGGCTGACGGCGTCCAAGGACTCCCTGCCGTCGCGGAGCAGGTAGGGCACCAGCAGCGCGGCCACCAGCCCGGGATGCCGAATCTCCGGGTCACGCAGCGCGGACGCCCGGCAGACCAGCTCCAATTCCTCCCACCGCAGCGTGTCCGGCATGGGACGCGACCCGTCGATGTACCCGATCGTGTGACCTTCGGCCGCCCCTGGCGCGTAGATCTCCAGATCCTGGCTCCAGGGTCCGATGGCCGTCCCGATTCGGTAATCATCACCGACGTCGACGGCGAAGCCCAGGTCCGGGGCGAATGCCACGTCCAGGAGCTCGCTGTCCGGCTCGTTCAGGACCACGGACCAGAACTCGTCATCGCGCATCTGGGCGGTCAGCGACTCGGGAAGCGGCACAATCTGCACAATATCGACTTCGGAGTCCGGCCAACGGCCGAGCCCCAGCCCGCTGGCAGGTATAGGTCAGCGAGCCAAGTTGTGACACAGGCACCCCGTCGTCGCGGCGACGATGACCCGCATCGCGCGCCGCGCCGACAGCGGCTGGGTCGCGTAGCTGCGCAGGATTCGGACCAGAACCTTCACGTTCGTCCCTCCCGCCGTCCTGACCGCCGCGGCCATGCTCACACGCCGTCACGGTGGTCGCCGGGCCGGTGGTGCCTGTCGACGAGCTCCACCAAGCCGGCGCGCGTCACCTTGCCCATGGCGTTCACCGGCAGGGCGTCGACCTGGGCCCAGACCTCCGGGACCTTGTAGGACGCGAGCGAGCGGCGGCAGTGCTCGGCGAGCGCGTCGAGATCGAGGGTGGGGCCGGGGCCTTCCACCAGGGCGGCGACCCGTTGCCCGAGCCGGGCGTCGGGCACCCCGCACACGGCGACCCGCCCGACGCCCGGGAAGGTCCCGAGCACCCGCTCCACCTCCAGCGGGTAGACGTTCGCCCCGCCGCGGACGATGACCAGCTTCTTGCGGTCCAGCACCGCCAGCCAGC
The DNA here is from genome assembly GCF_016786325.1 of Frankia nepalensis. Taxonomy (GTDB): domain Bacteria; phylum Actinomycetota; class Actinomycetes; order Frankiales; family Frankiaceae; genus Pseudofrankia; species Pseudofrankia nepalensis. The sequence goes on from NZ_JADWYU010000187.1 coordinate 24,986, forward strand.
CGTCGGCGTCGACGGTGCCGACGTCGCCGGTGGGGACCGGGCCCGGGGGCGCCGGTCGGACCGCGCCGTGTTCCCAGTACCCGAGCAACGGCCGCCACGCCCTCGCCCATGGGCCGGTCGCGGTCCCGGCCAGGCACAGCTCCCCGAGCTCGCCGGCGGGCAGCCGGCGGCCGTCGTCGGTGTAGGCCGCCACGTCGTACTGCGGCAGGACGCGCCCGCTGGCGCCGGGGCGCCACTGGCCGTCGGCCGGGTCGATGGCCACGACGGTCGGCGCCTCGGTCAGGCCGTAGGTGGCCCGGGGGACGATCCCGTGCGCGGCGGTGAACTCGCGGCGCAGCGCGTCCGGCGTGTCGCTGCCTCCGCTCCAGACCTCCCGCAGCGACGAGAGGTCGACGCCAGGGCGGCGGGCGAGGTCGTACAGCTGCGCCGGGGCGCCGTTCCACACCGTGACGCGGTGGGCGGAGATCCAGTCGGTCACGCCCTCGACGTCACGCCGGTCCATGATGACGGCGCACCCGCCGGCCTGCGCGGTGAGCAGCGTGGACAGGACCATCAGGTTGAGGATCGTCAGCGGGAAGCTGTCGCCCTTGCGCAGGTCGGGCCCCCAGCCGCGGGTGGCGACGAGGACGGCGCCGGGCAGGAGCAGGTTGCGCTGGCTGTGCACCACCGCCTTGGGCGCGCCCGACGTCCCGCTGGTGAAGGCGATGCCGGCCGGCGCGTCGAGATCCACCGCGACACGCGGGGCCTGGTGACCGTCGGCGAGCAGCGCCGCCCACCGGTCCGCGTCGACGCGCGCGGCGGTGTCCAGCCGGCAGCGCGGCCCGGCGAGCAGCGCCGTCGGCTCGCACAGGTCGCAGAGCTCCCGCTGCTCGGCCTCGGCGAGCGCCTCGCCGATGCCCGCCCAGACGGCGCCGATCCGCTGCGCGCCGTGGAACGCCGCGACGATGTCGAGGTCGTTCGGCAGGCAGGCGGCGACGCGGTCGCCGGGGCGTACCCCGAGCGACCACAGCGCGCCGGCGGCCCGCCGGGCGGCCTCGTCGAGCTCGGCGTAGGTCCAGGCGCCAGAGGCCGCCTCGATGGCCGTGGCGCGTGGCCGGGCCGCGAGCGCGGCGTCGAGCACCGTGGCGATCGAGCCGGGGATGACCGCGGGGGCGTCCGGCGCTCCCGCGGTGTCCCGCCCGGGGTCCGCGGGGCCGAGTTCATGATCTGGGCGCTGAGGTTCCGCGCGGCCTGATCCGCTCACGACCCCTTGATACCAGCGTTGGCGTTGGTCAGGTGTTGCGTCCGCCGTTGACGCCGACGATCTGGCCGGTGACGTAGCCGGCCTCGTCGGAGCACAGGAACGAGCAGGCCGCCGCGATGTCGTCGGGCTGGCCCATCCGGCGCACCGGGGTCATCGCGATGATGTCGTCCGCCGTGTTCCTCCCCCATCGGCCCGCCGCCTCGTCCCGGCGCAGCATCGGGGTGTCGACGAACCCCGGCGGGATCGTGTTGACCGTGATGCCGCTCGGGCCGAGCTCCAGCGCGAGCGACTTGGTGAAGGTGATGACGCCGCCCTTGGAGGACGAGTAGTGGGTCATGAACGCCTGGCCGCCCTGCGCGCTGGACGACGAGATGTTCACGATCCGGCCCCAGCCGGCCTCGGTCATGCCCGGCACGACGGCCTGGCAGCACAGGAACGTGCCGGTCAGGTTCACCGTCAGGATCGAGGTCCAGGACTCGAGCGTGATGTCCATGAACCGCTTGCTGCCCGTCTTCCCGGCCGAGTTGACCAGGATCGCGACCGGGCCGAGGCGCTCGCGGGTCTCCTCGAACGCCCGCGTGACACTCGCCGGGTCCGCGACGTCGACGGCAACCGCCAGCGCCGTGCCGCCCTCCGCGACGATTTCCTCGGCAACCGCCTTGGCGTCACCCTCGTTGAGGTCCAGCACGGCCACGGCGGCCCCGTCCCGGGCCAGGCGCAGCGCGCAGGCCCGGCCGATACCCGAGGCGCCGCCCGTCACGGCGGCCACCTTGCCGCCCAGCGATCCGGTTGTCGTCACCCTCTGCTCCTCCTGGAGATCGGCGTCCGGTCGATACCGGAAAACCATACGACTTGGTCTAGTTAGAGTCGATCGAACGACCCTCGACGCCCGGCGCTCACGGCTTCCCGGTGCTCAACGCTTCCGGTGCTCAACGCTTGCCGGTGCTCAACGCTTGCCGGTGTAGGCCGCGACGTAGTCCCCAGCGGTCTTGTGAAGGTGACGGATGAGGATCTCCTGGTCATTGATCGGGAACCGGTCGAGCACGCGCGACTCGAGCATCGTCTGGGTCGCCTCGAGGGTGTTCGAGTCCTGTAGCGCGAACTCCCGGAAGGTGACCGCCGCCAGCTCCTGCCGGACGCGCTCGGTGGCGTTCCTGGGCGGCGCGAAGTACAGGGTGCCCTCGAAGGTGTGCCGGTTGTAGGCGGTCGGCCAGTAGTGGTACGTGAGGTACCAGCCCGGCGCCCAGACCACCATCATGAAGTTCGGGAAGAAGACGTAGGAGTCCAGCCCCCACGCGCGGTGGCGGGACGGGTTGACCCCCGGCGGCAACTGGTCCAGGCCCGGGACGTCGGGGCGGTCCCAGGGCCCGAAGTTGCCGCTGCGCAGGGCCCGCTCGATGGGCTTGACCATGTTCAGGTCCTTCGGCGGCGCCATCCCGCCCCACGCCGACTGCATCGAGTGCGGCCCGGCGAGCTCGTAGTGCAGGCCCTCGTAGCCGTAGCCCATCAGCTTGCGGGACTCGTCCCCCACGTACTGCTTCGAGTGCAGGACGGGGGCGTGGTAGAACTCGGCGAACGCGTCGACGTAGAGCTTCCAGTTGCTCCCGACGTCGGCCCGGTACTTGTGAACCTGGGTCAGCTCGCCGAACGGGTAGCCCTCCAGGCCGGCGGCGAACTTGCCCAGGTAGTCGCGCAGCGGCGTGGGGTCGGCGTCGTCGAAGTTGACGAACACGAACCCTTCCCACACCTCACAGCGCACCGGCAGGAGCCCGAAGTTGGCCTTGTCGAGGTCGAAGAACTCCTGCTCCTGCTGGACGAAGGTGCAGGCGCCGTCGAGGCCGTAGCGCCAGCCGTGGTACTTGCAGGCGAACTGCCGGACGGTACCGCTGGTCTCCTCGCCCGGGTTCTCCTGCCACATCAGCTTGTTGCCGCGGTGGCGGCAGATGTTGTGGAACGCGCGCACCTCACCCTGGGCGTCCCGGACGATGATCACCGACCTGCGGGCGGCGTGGATCTCCTTGGTGAAGTAGCTGCCGGTCTTCGGGAGCTGCTCCACCCGGCCGACGTTCAGCCAGGTCCGCTCGAAGATCGCCTTTCGCTCCAGCTCGTAGTGCTCGGGCGAGATCGAGTCCTCGAACGAGACGAGGTCGGTGCCGAGCTCCGGATACTGCTGGGTCCAGCTGCCCGCGGCGGGCTTGGGGAAGTGCGCCATCGATCTGCCTCCAACCACCCGTGACCGTCTGATTACCGTGAGAATTTATCGCACGATGCCGTACGGTTCGCAAACCATACGGTCCCGTACGGTTCGCGTCAACGGGCCAGGCATGGCCGCCGCGTCCGCATACTGTGCTGGTGGAGCCCAAGGCGTTGGCGGAGTCCAAGGTGTCGACGGAACCAGGGGTGTCGGCGGAGCCCAGGGCGGAGAACGACCGTCCCCGTTCCGGACGGCCGACGCAGACGGAGGCGGCCCGGCTCACCGACAGGATCCGGCGGGCCGCGGTCGAGGCGTTCCTGGAACGCGGGTACGACGGCACCTCGATGGAGGCGGTCGCGCAGGCCGCCGGCGTCACCAAGGGCACCCTCTACGCCCGCTACCCGGACAAGCGGGCGCTGTTCATCGCCGTGAGCTCCTGGGCGCTGACCCGGCTCGAACGGGCCGAACCGGTGCTGGAGCCGCTGCCCGACGACCTCGCCGCGAGCCTCACCCTGATCGCGCGGGCGATTGTCGCCCGCTCCCTCGACCCCGACCTCGTCCGGCTGAGCCGGATGGCGATCGCCGAGGCCGACCGGTTTCCCGAGTTCGCCGCCAGCTCCCGGGCCGTCACCTGGACACCGCGCATCCAGATGATCATCGACCTCCTGCGCCGACACGAGCGGGAGGGCAGCATCGCGGTCAAAGATGTCGAGATCGCGGCCGAGCAGTTCTTTGCCATGGTCGGCGCGATGCCGGCCTGGCTCGCCGCCTACGGCCTCCACCGCGCGCCCGAGGCCGAAGAGGCGCACATCCAGCACGCCGTGGACCTTTTCCTGAACGGCCTACTGGTTCGCCGAGACTCGGTGGCCTGACCTCCCGCGGACGCCCGGGCTTCCGCTCGTTCGCGCTCGTTTACGGCTTGGTTACTAAACATGCCGCTGAGTCCAGAGGCAGCCTTCATATGCGGGCATCGTGCCACTAGGGTGACTACAGATGCATACCCTCCGCGACTGCCGGAATCGGCCGGCGGCCGGCTCATGACGAGGCGAAGCGATGACAGGCTGGAACTTCACGTCGGCGACTGACCCGAAGCCCGCGCCGGAGCTCGCCGACTTTCGAACCGATCGGCCGACGCCGGCCCGCATGTACGACTACCTGCTCGGCGGCAAGGACAACTTCGAGGTCGACCGGCAGGCGATCGCGGCGGTGACCGCGGCCATCGGTAAGACGGCGGCAGTCGACGTCCCCCGGGAGAACCGGCGCTTCCTGCAGCGGGGCACCCACTGGCTCGCGAAGGCCGGAATCGAGCAGTTCCTCGACCTCGGCACCGGCCTGCCGACCGCCGGGAACGTACACGAGGTCGCCCAGGCGGCCAATCCGCGAGCACGCGTCGTCTACGTCGACCACGACCCGATCGTGCTCGCGCACGGCCGCGCGCTGCTGGCGAACGACAGCTCGACGACCATCATCACCGCGGACATCCGCGACCCCGGGTCCGTCGTGAACCACCCGGACACCCGTGCACTGCTCGACTTCTCGCGGCCCGTCGGCGTCCTCGCGGCCGCCGTGCTCCACTTCGTCCAGGACCACGAGGACCCGGCGGGCATCGTCGCCACGATCATGGACGCGGTCCCGGCGGGCTCCTACCTCCTGCTGTCCCACATGACCTCGGACGGGCCGCCCGCCGAGGCCGTCGCCGGGACGACGGCGGCGATGAAGGCGGCGACGTCCCCCATGATCTTCCGTCCGCGCGCCGCGATCGAGCACCTCTTCTCCAAGCTCGACCTCGTCGATCCCGGCGTCGTCCGCCCCTGGCAGTGGCACCCGTCGGACGACGACAGCCCGCGGACCGACTGGCTGTTCGCGGGCGTGGCCCGCAAGCCCTGACGCCGTCGGGCGACGGCCTCAGATCCGGCCACCGGGTCCCGCCCGCCGAGTCCAACCCAGGGGTCGCCGCCCCGTCAGGGGTCCGGCGGAGGGGGCTATTCGGCGACGCCGCCGTACGGAACGGTGATGATCTCGAGGCTGTGCCGGTCAGGGGCCTCCCAGTAGACGCCGCGGCCGCCGTCGTGGTGGTTGATCTGCCCGGGCTGGGTGTGGAACGGGTCGGCCCAGTGGGTCAGGCCCCGGGCACGGATGCGGTCGAAGATCTCGTCGAACTCCTGCTCCCCGACCAGGAAGGCGTAGTGCTGCGGGCTGACGGGCCCGGTGGCCTGGGCGACGTCCAGGCTGAGGTGGTTGGCGACCTGCACCACCCGGAATGGCCCATAGGTCGACGCCTCGGCCAGGCCGAGGATCTCGGTGAGGAACCGGGCGGTGGCGTCCCGGTCGGACGCCCAGACGATGGTGTGGTTCAGCTCGACGCTCACGGTCGTGCCCCTTCCGCGCTGCCTTCTCGGTCCACGCTGCCTTCTCGGTCCGCGCTGCCTTCTCTGTCAACGCTGCCTTCTCGGTCCGCGCTGCCTTCTGTCCGCGCCGCCTTCCCGTCCACGGTGGCGAAGAGAGGTCATCATGAGGTAATGACCAGTGACGCGCCGGCGGACACCCGGCCGGAGACGGATCCGTCGGATCCGACGGATCCAAGGTTGCCGCTGCGCACGGCGCGGCTGGTACTGCGCCCGCTCGCACTGTCGGACATCGACGCGCTGCTCGCCTATCGCGGCCAGCCGGAGACCGTCCGCTATGTGCCGTTCGAGCCCGGTACGCGCGCGGAACTGCTCACCCGCCTGCGCACGGACCTCGTCGGCGCCGTGCCCACGGACGAGGGCCAGGCGCTCAAGCTCGGCGTCGAGGTGGCCGCGACCGGCGAGCTGGTCGGCGACGTCGTGCTGTTCTGGCACAGCCGGCAGCACCGCGCCGGCGAGATCGGATATCTCCTGCACCCCGACCATCAGGGCAGGGGGTATGCCACCGAGGCGGCGGCGGCCCTGCTCACCTTCGCCTTCGACGTGCTCGGTCTGCATCGCGTGGTCGCCCGCGTCGACGCGCGCAACACCGCGTCCGCCCGGGTCGCGCGGCGGCTCTGGATGCGTCAGGAGGCGCACCTGGTGGAGAACGAGTGGTTCAAGGGCGGCTGGGCCGACGAGCTGGTCTTCGCCGTGCTCGAGGACGAGTGGCGGACAGCCCGGCGGGCGGCCGACGGCCCGGCACGATGACCAGTCCGATGACCGGTTCGATGACCGGTTCGCGGGCCCACGCGCGCGGAGACGACGGCGCGCGAGCCCGCGCGGGGTCGCCCTACGACGCGGCCCCGTCGGGGGCGTAGCCGAGGATGCCCTTGACTTCCAGGTACTCGTGGAAGCCGAACTCGCCCCACTCGCGGCCGTTGCCGCTCTTCTTGTAGCCCCCGAACGGGCAGTGGAGGTCGAACCCGTCGTTGATGCCGACCCAGCCGGCCCGGATCCGCCGGGCGACCGCGCGGGCCGCCGCCAGGTCCGCGCCCGCGACATAGCCGGCAAGGCCGTACTCCGTGTCGTTCGCGATCTCGACCGCCTGGTCGAGGTCGTCGTAGCCGAGGATCGCGAGCACCGGCCCGAAGATCTCCTCGCGGGCGATGGTCATGTCGTTGGTGACGTTCGCGAAGACCGTCGGCCGGACGAAGAAGCCTCTGGTCAGTCCGTCGGGGCGCCCAGGACCGCCGGCGACGAGGGTGGCGCCCTCGTCGACGCCCTTGCGGATCAGCACCTGGATCTTGTTGAACTGGGTCTCGTTGGCCACCGGGCCGATCACGACCTCGCCGTTCGGGTCGCCCACGGTCACGGTCGCCGCGGCCGCCGCCGCTGCCTCGAGGGCCTCCGCCATGCGCGCCGCCGGGACGAGCATCCGCGACGGCGCGCTGCAGGTCTGGCCGGAGTTGCCCATCATGCTCAGCACGCCCTTGGCGACGTTCCCGGCGAGCGCCTCGTCGTCGAGAATGATGTTCGGGCCCTTGCCGCCCAGCTCCTGCGTCACCCGCTTCACCGTCGGCGCCGCGTTGCGCGCGACCTCGACGCCGGCGCGGACGGAGCCGGTGAAGGACACCAGGTCGACGTCCGGGTGGCTCGACAGCGGCGCGCCCACCCCGGGGCCGTCCCCGTGCACCAGGTTGAACACGCCGGCGGGGACGCCGGCGGCCTCGAGGACCTCGGCGAAGACCTGCCCGGTGAACGGCGAGTTCTCCGACGGCTTGAGGACCATGGTGCAGCCGGTCGCGAGCGCGGGGAACACCTTCACGGCGATCTGGTTCATCGGCCAGTTCCACGGCGTGATCAGGCCGCAGACACCGATCGGCTCCTTGACGATCAGCGTGGCGCCGCGCTGTTCCTCGAAGACGAAGTTCTTGAGCAGCTCGATCGCGGTCGAGAGATGGCCGACGCCGAGGCCGACCTGGAATCCACCCGCGAGGTACGCCGGCGCGCCCATCTCCTCGGTCAGCGCCGCGGCGAAGTCGCCGGATCGCTTCTGGTAGGCGTCGAGGATGCTCTCGAGAACCTCGACCCGTTCGCGCACGGTGGTCGCCGACCAGCTGGCGAACGCCGCCCGGGCCGCCCTGACGGCGGCGTCCACGTCGGCGGCGGATCCGAGCGCGATCCGGCCGGCGACTTCCTCGGTCGCCGGGTTCACGACGTCGAGGGTTCGTAACTCGACCGGGTCCACCCACTGACCGCCGATGTAGAACTTCAGGTACTCGCGCATGCTTCGTCCTCTCCGAGGTCGCGGGCGGCCTCCGGGTCGCCGCCCGGCCAGTTTCCGTCACTGCGTACCTTCGGCGCACCACCCGCGGAACTCGGCGTATCCCGGCATTGCCTCAGTGTTCGCCGTCGGGCCCTCAAGCCTTCGAGGATGAGGCGTCCGATTCCCGCCTCGGGTTCTATCGCGACCGCAGGTAGGCTCACGACCGCAGGTAGGCGAGGACCACGAGCACGCGTCTATGGCTGAGCGGTGACTCGTGAATGCCGAGTTTTTGGAAGACCGATCTGACGTGGGTCTCGACGGTGCGCTCGGTGATGACGAGGCGCGCGGCGATGGCCGTGTTGGAGTGGCCTTCGGCGGCCAGTGCCAGCACGTCGCGTTCCCGCGGGGACGGCTTGTTGACCTCGGCTTGTTGACCTCGGCTTGTTGACCTCGGCTTGTTGACCTCGGACGTCTCCGATCCCAGCCGGGGCCGCGGGCCGGCGACGGCTGCCGGCTACGTTGACAGGGACAGGTGGGCGAGGACAGCGAGAACGCGGCGGTGGGCGTCGGCATGCTCGGGCACGTCGAGCTTGACCAGCACATGGCGGATGTGCGCCTCCACGGTGCGTTCGGACAGCACGAGGCGACGCGCGATGCCGGCGTTCGTCAGGCCCTCGGCCATGAGCCGCAGCACCTCGCGTTCCCGGCCGGACAAGGTGGCGAGAGGGTCGTCGGGCCGCTGGGAGGCGAGCAGGCTCGCGACCACCTTCGGATCGAGCGCCGAGCCGCCGCGGGCGACCCGCTCGGCCGTGGCGAGGAACTCGCCGACGTCGAGGACGCGGTCCTTGAGCAGGTAGCCAAAGCCGCCGAGCGGGGCGAGCCGCACGGCGTGCGTCGTCTCGACGTGCTGGGAGAGCACCAGCACGCCGACCGCCGGATGGTCCCGCTTGATGTCGTCGGCGGCGCGGGCTCCCTCATCGGTGAACGTCGGCGGCATCCGCACGTCGACGATGGCAAGGTCAGGCTGGTACCTGTCGACGGCGGCAAGCAGCCCCTCCGCGTCGCCGACCGAGGCGACGATCTCGTGCCCGGCGTCCTCGAACAGCCGGCTGAGGCCCTCGCGCAGCAGCACCTGGTCCTCGGCGATCACCACCCGCACGGTCGCGTCACCCTCTCGGCGTCGGCCCGCCCCCGGACGGCGGGGCAGTGGTCGATGGACCCGCTGGTCGTGGGGTCTCGGCCCGGCCGGCCGTCGCCAGTCACAGGCCGCATGGCAGCTCCGCGGTGAGGACGGTACCGGTGCCCGGGCCGCTGGCGATCCGCAGCGTCCCACCGAGGGCGGCGACCCGCTCGGCCAGCCCGCGCAGCCCGGTGCCGCGGGTCGGGGTGGCGCCGCCGACGCCGTCGTCGGCCACGGCGACGACGAGCCGGCCGTCGCGGATCTCGGCGGTCAGCTCGATCCGGCGCGCGCCCGCGTGCTTCACGGCGTTCGTGATGCCCTCACTGCCGACGAAGTAGGCGGCGACCTCGATCCGCCGGTCCAGCCGCCCGCCGGATGCGTGCCCCGACGCGTCCCCGTTGACCGACACGACCTCGTTGACCGACACGACCTCGTCGCCGGCCGCGCCCACGCCGGCCGAGCTCCCGCCGCCGTTGGTCGCGGTCGCGCGGGCCGCGGCCGGCATGGGCGCCGTGCGCGTGGCGGTCGAGGTGGGCGTCGCCGGGGCCGTGACGACGGGCGGCAGGTCGACACGCACCTCGACGGGGACCGGCGACTGGCGGGCGAGCTCGGCGAACGCCGGGGCGAGACCGCCGCCCAGCTGCGCCGGCGGCAGGCCGCGGGCGAGCTCGCGCAGGCCGTCGATCGCGGCGCCCAGCTGCGTGACCGCGTCGTCGAGGGTGCGGCTCGCCCGCGCCGAGCCGGCGGCGCCAGCGCCAAGCTGGTGCTGGGCGTGCCGCAGCGCCAGCCCGATGGAGACGAGCCGCTGCTGCGCGCCGTCGTGCAGGTCCCGCTCGATCCGGCGGCGTTCCTCGTCGGCGGCGGCGACGATCCGCGCCCGGGAGGCGCGCACCTCGGCGAGCTGGCGGCGCAGCTCGACCCGCAGCCGGGCCATCTCGATCGCCAGCCCGCCGGCCGCCACGACGTCCCGGGGCAGCGGGTCGGGCCGCGGGCGGTGCAGCACCAGCGCGACCGGCTCGTCGCGGCGGCTGATCGGCAACCGCGTCCGGCCGGCCGCGGCCTCGTCCACGTCCGCGACCGGCTCGCCGTCGGCGTCCACATAGATCGCGCGCTCCGTCTGGAAGAACAGCAGGTCCAAGCCCGGGTCGTCGAGCAGGTCACGCAGGACGTCGCGGACCTGCTCGGCGGCGGCGCGGCCGGCGCGCAGCGCGTCGAGGAAGTCGGCCATCCGGCGCAGCGCGTCGTAGCGGGCGCGGTTGAACCGCCGGTCGACGCCGGCCTGCACCCGGGCGCGCAGCGGCCGGAACGCGACCGCGACAACCAGTGTGGCGACCGCCGTCGCCACCGGCGAGCCGCGGCCGAGCACCGTGCCGAGGGTGAGGACCGTCGCGGCGAACGCCGCCGCCAGCAGGACGGTGATCGTGCCGTAGACGAGGGTGCGGTTGATGACGACGTCGATGTCGTAGAGCCGGAAGCGCAGGATGGCGACGCAGGCGGCGATCGGGAGCGCCGTCAGCGCCACCGCCGGCAGGATGCGAACCCCCGGCCACACATTCCAGAGCACCAGCGCCGTCGGCAGGAAGACCCCGGCGACCGCGGCGGCATAGGTGAACCACTTGAGTTGCTGCCGCGGCACGCCGCGCGCGGCGCGCAGGCGCACCCCGAGCGCGGCGACGGAGGCAACCAGCGCGCCGATGATCAGTGCGGAGCCGGCGGCGAACAGGAGGTCCGTCGGGACCGCGTCCGTGGCCAGTGGGTTGCGACCGGCGGCGAACTCGCCGTCGGACAGGTGGCCAAGCCCCCAGCCCGGCACCGCGAGCGCGACTCCGAGGCCACCGGCCCACAGCACCCACCGCCAGCGACGCCCGGGCAGGCGGCCGTCGGGGAAGAGCAGGAAGATCGAGTTCAGGATGGGGCTGTTGAACGCCCAGCTTGTCGTGCTCACCCACTCGGCCGCCGGGCCGCCCGGCCAGCCGAGCGCCGCCGCCCGTAGCCCGTAGCCCTGGGCGACGTCGCCCATGAGCGCGTTCTGCAGCGCATGGGCGCAGAAGAGCCAGCCGACCAGGTGGCGCGGGTAGCGGATGACGATCAATGCCCCCGCCGCGGCGAACGTCGCCCCGGACAGCGCGTAGAGCACCGTGTCATAACGCGACTCGAGCGACCAGGACAACACGCAGGCCACGACCTCGGCGGCGAGGGTCAGCCCGAACAGGGTGGCCGGAAGCAGCGCGCGGCGCAACGTCGACGTCCGCACCGCGCCTCCTCACCCGCCTGCCCGCGTCGCCGCGCCCTGCCCACGTCGCCGCACCCTGCCCACGTCGCCGCACCCTGCCCACGTCGCCGCGCCCTGCCCACGTCGCCTGGTCCGCCCGCTCGGCGTGCGGCCGTTCCGCGCGCTCGGGCACCCGCCGCTCGCCAGCCCGGATCTCGTCGCGGCCGGCCCATCGACGACGGCCGCCCCGGCCCGGGAGCCACCGCCACCACCGCCGTCGCTACCGCCGTCGCCGTCGCAGCCGGAGTCGCAGCCGGAGTCGCAGTCGCAGTCGCGCCATCGTCCCAGAGCGTCCGGGCCGCGCCAACAGCGTTGGTACTCGCCCCGCGTGCGTACTGGTACTTACCGCGGCCGCGCGCCGGTCCGCGCGCGAAATGCGGTGCCCACCCCGATGCCCGGAATACCGCCAGCGCCGTAACTTCATCGCCGAAAACGCGGGCGTCATCACCTGGGAACCGCGTCCCAACCATTTCCGAAGCACGTCCGAAGGGAGAACGACATGGCGGCGACGAATGACCTGAGAATGACGAACAGCGGCCGGGCGGCGGCGGGCGGGCCCGCGACCGGCCCGACCGGCCCGTCGGTGCGGCGGCTGGCTGCCGTGGGGCTCGCCGGCGCGGCGGCCACCGTGGTCGACGCGGTCGTGGTGCAGGCGGTCGTCCTGCCCGGGACGGACGTGTCGAGCAAGATGTTCAGCTACCCGTTCTCGAGTGGGGCGCTCGTCGTGGTCTCGCTCGTCAACGCGCTGCTGCACGCGCTCGTACTCGTCGGCGTGCTGGGGTTCGTCCGCGGCGGCGCGACCGGCGCCGGCCGCGCCGCGCGCGTCGGCGCGGGCCTCGCGCTCGGCGGGTTGGGGGTGCTCACCGCGGCCGAGTTCGCCTCGATCCCGGTCCGCGGCGATGGGGTCGACGACGCCGGCGCCACCACCGTGATCCTGACCTTCGCGACGGCGACGGTGCTCTCGGTGGCCGGCTACATCCTGCTCGCGGTGGCCTCGGCGCGGGCCGGGCGCTGGACGGGGTGGCGGCGGCGCGCCCCGCTGGTCGCGGCCGTCGCCTCGGTGGCGGTGCTCGGGATGAGCTTCTCGCCCACCGTTCTCCCGGCCGGCGTGGCGGTGTGGAGCCTGGGCCTGCTTGTTCTCTGCGCCGCCACCTACTCTGACCCGGTCCCGGTGGCGCCGGCCCCGGCCACGCGCGGCGCGGCCCCTGAGGTGCGGCTGCCGGGGCGGCCGGCGGCCCGCCCAGCGGGCGAATCGTGGTCGACGAGTATTGCCTGTGTGCCTGTGGCATCCCGCGCCCTCTCGGCTCTACGGGCCAGCGTTTGGCTACAGACCGGCCTGGACTCCGGGTCCTGACGCCGGAAGCATTCGACGGGCCCGGGCTCCGCGGGAGAGATGACTGTCCATGCTGTCCTACGGACGGCTCCTGGGAACGCTATGACGTCCCCCGGCGAGCCCGCTGTCCATTCCCGCACCATGCCGCTTTCGGCTTACCGTCATCGGCTTACCGCCGTCTGCGAGTCGGAGTATGGTCGGCGGCCGCGAGGAAACGGAGTCATTTTCGACGGCTTCGCGGTGGCAGCTTGGATCTCCCACCTTCCCGACCATAGGCCCACGACGGCCACTTTCCGGGGTTGCGTAGAATTTTCGGGAGCTCAGCCCGGACCGAGGGGAAACCCGCTTCCGATCTCCAACCACCTCTTCTATACAGCTCAAGAGGGGTATTGGAGTCAAGAAACCCGGGTTCCCGGGCGTTCACAACGTGTATCGACGATGCCTATCCCGATTTTTCTGGGGGTGCATCGTGGCCGCCCACCCCGACTTTGAGAAACCGCGCCCGTCACCCTCCCACCTGTTTGTCGAATTCGCCCCGCCGGCCTATCATGAACACATGTTCGACGAGTGTGACGGCCTTGTCCCGTCGTCTCAGGGCCCACCGGCCGGCGCCTCGGCCGGCGCGTCGCTCGGCACCGCCGCGCGGCCGGGCGCGGCTTCCCGGCCAGCAGCCGTTCCGACCGGCCAGGCGCCATCCGCGTCGTGGGTGCCGAGGCAGCGGTCCCGGGTCGAGCCGCGGGGAAAGGGGCAACCGGCCCGGCCCCCCCCCGCCCCCCCGGGGGGCGCGGGCGGCCGGGGCGGGCCGGGGCGGCTGGGGGGGGGCGCGGGGGTGGGGGGGGCGTACGCCCCGTTGGGGGCGGGTCTCGCGGC
>NZ_JADWYU010000188.1 GCF_016786325.1 Frankia nepalensis
ACCTCACGACCTGGATGACCAGCCGCGACCTCCCCGACCAGCCACCCAGGCCAACCCACTTCCAAAACACGCCCTAGTTCCGAGGGCCGGCGTTGGCCGGCCGCGTGGGGTGACGGAAAATCGCTGGCGGCTGGCCAGTCCTGGGATCGGTCCATGGGCTGTGGTGCCACACGGGGAGGTTCTCGGCACCATAGCCGCTGGGATCATGGTCGAACACCCCACAGGCCATGACCAGCCGCCCGTCGGAGCCGTCCCGCTCACCGGTCACCATGTTTTCCCTCCAGTCCACCGCTGATTCCGGTGCCCCTTGGGGGAGAGCTCTGTCGCGGGCGTCGGGTGATCGTCGCGTGCTTGTGGCTCTGGTCACGGTGACGCGGTTCCGTGCGCCGTTTCCTCGGGCATCCGGCGATCATGGTGACGGGACGATCGCGGTGACAACTGGGCTCGGCGCGGTCTGGCCCACGCCGGAACCCGAGGTCAGCGCCCGATGCGCCGGTGCCAGGCGGCGGCGCACTCGCCCTGTGGTGTCATGAGCCGGACGGTGCCGGGCAGGCCCGTCCCGCCCGGCATGGCCGCCACGGCCCATAAGGTGCCGACTGGGTGAGTTGGTGGACCAGGCGCCGGGGGGCGGCTCACGACGGGTATGCCCCGCGACCGGCCGCGCCGGCCGCTGGCCCGGTGGTGCCCGCCGTTCGCGTCCCTGGTTTCGTGTCCTTGGTACCGATCGGTCGGAGGAGACGCGGTGACGACGGAGACCACGCGGTCGGCGCGGGTCGAACCGGTAGCGGTCGAGCCGGCAGCGGCAGTCCCGGTGGCCGGGGCGGGGCCGCGCGACGACGCGGCGCTGCACAACGTGATCTGGTCGGCGCTGACCGGGCCGCAGGCGCGCTTCGCCGAGCGGGTTGGCCGCGCGGTGCGCTACCAGGCCGACGTCGCCCCGTTCGCGGCGATGCTCGGCGGGCCGGGCGAGTGGGCCTGGGACGACCTGGCGAGGGTCCTCGGCCCCGGCGGCACGGGGGTCCTGTTCTTCGTCGACGAGGCGCCGCCGGCCGGCTGGCGGGTCCTCGACCGGCCAGGGCTCGTCCAGATGGTCGCGACCGACGCGTTCGCCGACGCCCGCGAGCCCGAGGCCAGGGTGCTCGGCCCGGCCGACGTGCCAGCCGTCCTGGACCTGATCGACCGCACCCGGCCGGGTCCCTACCTCGAGCGGACCATCGAGCTCGGCGCCTATCTCGGGATCTTCGACGGCGACGCGCTGGTCGCCATGGCGGGGGAGCGGATGCGCGTCCCCGGCCTGACGGAGATCAGCGCCGTGTGCACCGACCCCGCCTACCAGGGCAGGGGCCTGGCCACCCGGCTGATGCGCGCCGTCGCGGCCGGTATCCGCGCGCGCGGCGAGACCCCGTTCCTGCACGCCGCCGCCACGAACACCCCCGCGATCCGCCTGTACGAGCATCTCGGCTTCGTCACCACGGCCGTGACCGTCTTCCAGATCCTCCAGGCTCCGACCGTGCCCGTCAGCCGGGCCCCAGCCCTGCCCGTCGGCGAGGACGAGGACGAGCCGTTCGTCCGCCGCGGCGAGTGCGGCTAAGCCACCATCCCGTAGGCCACAACCTCGTAGGCGTCGCCTCGACTGCCGGGCGCCGGCGAGGCCCGGTCCTCCGCCCGCCGGACGAGCGGGGTGAGGCGGCCGGAATCCGCGGGTAGCGTGCGAGCTGACCCCTGAGCCGGCCGGCGGTCCGGCGTCGGGTCGGTGGCCGCGCGGCGGCGACCGGCGGGGGCGATTCGGCGGGAGGTGCGGGCCGTGGCGCGCAGGGCACCGGCGGTAGACCCGGAGGACTCCGCCCAGGACGCCGGCCGGGGCCCGGCCCGCTCGGCGGCCGGTCTGCCGGGAGTGGCGCACGCCCTGCGGCAGTCCTGGGAGCAGATGGGTGCTCGCCGGGGCGTCACGACGCTGCGGCTGCTCAACCAGACCGACGGGTTCGACTGCCCCGGCTGTGCCTGGCCTGATCCGGACCCGAAGCACCGGCATGCCGCGGAGTTCTGTGAGAACGGCGCGAAGGCGGTCGCCGAGGAGGCGACGCTGCGCCGGGTCACGGCCGCGTTCTTCGCCGAGCACAGCCTGACCGACCTGGCCGGGCGTTCGGGCTACTGGCTCGGCCAGCAGGGCCGGCTCGTCGAGCCGATGGTCAGGCGCGCCGGATCCGAGCACTACGTCCCGGTGAGCTGGGACGAGGCCTTCGAGATCATCGCCACGGAGCTGGCCGGGCTCGCCAGCCCCGACGAGGCGGTCTTCTACACCTCCGGGCGGACCAGCAACGAGGCCGCGTTCCTCTACCAGCTGTTCGCCCGCGCCTACGGCACGAACAACCTGCCGGACTGCTCGAACCTGTGCCACGAGTCGTCCGGCGCGGCGCTGAACGAGACGATCGGGATCGGCAAGGGCTCGGTCACCCTCGAAGACCTCGAGATGGCCGACCTGGTGCTGGTCGTCGGGCAGAACCCGGGGACCAACCACCCGCGGATGCTGACCTCGCTGGAGCAGGTCAAACGGCGCGGCGGGTCGATCGTCGCCGTCAACCCGCTGCCCGAGGCGTCGTTGCGCCGGTTCCGCAACCCGCAGCGTCCCTCCGGGGTGCTCGGCGCCGGCACGCCACTGGCGGACCAGTTCCTCCAGATCCGGCTCAACGGGGACCTGGCCCTGTTCCAGGCACTGTCGCGCCGGCTGCTCGACGCCGAGGCCGCCGCCCCCGGGACCGTGCTCGACCATGAGTTCCTCACCGGCCACGCGACCGGCTTCGACGCGTTCGCCGCCCACCTGCGCACGCTGGACGAGGCCGACGTGGCGGCGGCGACGGGCCTGGCCGCCGCCGAGATCGACGAGCTCGCCCGCCGCGTGCTCGCCGCGCAGCGCATCGTCGTCTGCTGGGCGATGGGGCTCACCCAGCACGCCAACGCGGTCGCCACGATCCGCGAGGTCGTCAACTTCCTGCTGCTGCGCGGCAACATCGGCCGCCCGGGTGCCGGTGTCTGCCCGGTGCGTGGGCATTCCAACGTCCAGGGCGACCGGACGATGGGCATCTGGGAGAAGATGCCCGACGCCTTCCTCGTCCGGCTCGGCGCCGAGTTCGGGTTCGCTCCGCCGCGCCGGCACGGCCACGACGTCGTCGACGCGATCCGGGCGATGCGCGACGGGCGGGCGAAGGTGTTCATCGGGCTCGGCGGGAACTTCGTCGCCGCCACGCCGGACACCGCGGTCACCGAGGCGGCGGTCGGTTCCTGCCGGCTCACCGTGCAGATCTCCACCAAGCTCAACCGGTCGCACGCCGTCACCGGCCAGACCGCGCTGATCCTGCCGACGCTGGGCCGCACCGAGATCGACGTGCAGGCCGGCGGGCCGCAGGTCGTCACCGTCGAGGACTCGATGAGCTCGGTGCACGCGTCCCGTGGCGCGCTGCCCCCCGCCGGCCCCGCGCTGCGCTCGGAGGTCGCCATCGTCGCCGGCCTCGCCGCCGCCACACTCGCCCGCCGCGTCGGGCAGACCGGCGGGCCGACGGCCGCCGCCCCGGCGTCCGACGCCTCTGGGCGCGCCGAGGCCCCCGAGGCCCCCGCCGGTGTACCCGCCATCGACTGGACGGCGCTCGCGGGCGACTACCGGCTGATCCGGGAGCGCATCGCGAACGTCATCCCCGGCTTCGACGGGTACGAGGAGAAGATCGCCCGGCCGGGCGGCTTCCTGCTGCCGCACCCGCCGCGCGACGCCCGCGAGTTCCGCACCCCGTCCGGGCGGGCCGTGCTGACCGTCAACGAGCTCACCGTGCTGCGCGTCCCGCCCGGCCACCTGCTGCTGCAGACGATCCGCTCGCACGACCAGTACAACACCACCATCTACGGCCGCGACGACCGCTACCGAGGGGTGCGGGGCGCCCGCCGGGTGGTGCTCGTCAACCCCGACGACCTGGCCGCGCGCGGCCTCGCCGACGGCGACCGGGTCGACCTGGTCGGCGTCTGGACCGACGGCGTCGAACGGCGCGCCGCCGACTTCCGGGTGGTGGCCTACCCGACGGCCCGCGAATGCGCCGCCGCCTACTTCCCGGAGACCAACGTGCTCGTCCCGCTCGACTCGACCGCCAAGCGCAGCAACACCCCGACCTCCAAGTCCCTCGTCGTCCGCCTGGAACCCCGCGACTGACCGGCGGGGCACCCGCCCCGGAGGCGCGGCGACGAGCCGGGACCCGGCGGCGCCGCGCCCGACGGGCGAGTCGTCCACGGTCCACCGCCGAGCGGCCTGTCGGCCCGAGCGCCGGTCCGTCAACGTGAGATCCGCCGTCTCGGGACGACCGAGGCGGTCAGGTTTCGGCAGTATGGCGGCGACGACAGGTAGCGGTCCGGCCGCCGAACTCGGCCCGACCCCGCCGAGAGACGGGAGAACGTGAGCATGACCGAATCCGCCCCCAAGGTGGCGATCGTTACCGGCGCGGCCCGTGGCCTGGGCGCCGCGACCGCCCTGCGGCTGGCCGAGGACGGCTTCGCGGTCGCGGTGCTGGACCTCGAGGAGCAGGCGACGAAGCCGGTCGTGGACCAGATCGTCGCGGCGGGGGGCAAGGCGATCGGCGTCGGCGCGGACGTCAGCAACTCGGCGCAGGTCGAGGCGGGTGTCGCCAAGGTCGCCGCCGAGCTCGGCCCGCCGACCGTGCTGGTCAACAACGCCGGCATCACCCGCGACAACCTCATCTTCAAGATGCCGGAGAGCGACTGGGACCTGGTCATGGCCGTGCACCTGCGGGGCGCGTTCCTGATGACCAAGGCCTGCCAGAAGCACATGGTCGAGGCCAAGTGGGGCCGGATCGTGAACCTGTCCAGCACGTCGGCGCTGGGCAACCGCGGCCAGGTCAACTACTCGGCCGCCAAGGCCGGCATGCAGGGCTTCACCAAGACGCTGGCCGTCGAGCTCGGCAAGTTCGGCATCACCGCCAACTCGATCGCCCCGGGCCTCATCGAGAGCGAGATGACCCACGCGACCGCCGAGCGCCTCGGCGAGACCTGGGAGACCTACGAGGCCCGGCGCGCCAAGGAGATCCCGGTCGCCCGCGTCGGCCAACCGGCTGACATCGCGCACGCGGTCTCGTTCTTCGTCAGCGAGGGCGCCGGCTTCGTCACCGGTCAGGTCCTCTACGTCGCCGGTGGCCCGAAGGCCTGACCTGGCGTCTGGCGGGGCCAGAGCCGCGGCGAGACCGTGATCTCTGGCCCCGCGCAACCAACGCGAGCACGTCGCGGACACGCGTCGCGGCGTCGCGACGTCGCGGCGACGTCCAGGTCGTGACCCGTCCTGCCGGAACGAGACGAGATGGCTGCGGATCGAGTGCCGAACCGATCGATTTTCGCGTGAGTCGGTGGTGAAACGCGCGGCGGCCTACCGTATGGGCATGACGACGACTGCCGGGCCGGCGACGCCGGTCACCACCGATCCCACGGCGACGGCCACCCGCGCCGGGGCTGTGGGCGGGCCGGGGCTGCCGCAGCGGCGGCACCTGGTCACCGAGCTGCCCGGGCCGCGGTCGCGGGAGCTGTCGGCGCGCCGGGACGCCGCCGTCGCGCGCGGCGTGACGAGCACCCTGCCGGTCTTCGTCGCCGCCGCCGGCGGCGGGGTCCTCGTCGACGTCGACGGGAACGCGCTTATCGATCTAGGCTCCGGCATTGCCGTCACGACCGTGGGCAACAGCGCGCCGCGGGTCGTCGACAACGTGATCGCGCAGGTCCAGGCGTTCACGCACACCTGCTTCATGATCACGCCATACGAGGGCTACGTCGCCGTGTGCGAGCAACTCGCGCGACTCACCCCCGGCGACCACGCGAAGCGCTCGGCGCTGTTCAACTCCGGCGCGGAGGCCGTCGAGAACGCGGTCAAGATCGCCAGGATCCACACCCATCGCCAGGCGGTCGTCGTCTTCGAGCACGCCTACCACGGCCGCACCAACCTCACGATGGCGCTGACCGCCAAGAACCACCCCTACAAGAACGGGTTCGGCCCGTTCGCCCCCGAGATCTACCGGGTGCCGCCGTCCTACCCGTTCCGGGACGGGCTCACCGGCCCAGAGGCCGCCGCCCGCGCGGTCGCCCTCATCGAAAGCCAGATCGGCGCCGCCAACGTCGCCGCCGTCCTCATCGAGCCGATCCAGGGCGAGGGCGGCTTCGTGGTCCCCGCGCCCGGCTTCCTGCCAGCGCTGGCGGACTGGTCGCGGGCGTCCGGCGCGGTGTTCGTCGCCGACGAGGTCCAGACCGGGTTCGCCCGCACCGGCGCGATGTTCGCCTGCGAGCACGAGGGCGTCGTCCCCGACCTGGTCGCCACCGCCAAGGGGATCGCCGGCGGCCTGCCACTGTCGGCGGTCACCGGCCGTGCCGAGATCATGGAGTCGGCCCACCCGGGCGGCCTCGGCGGCACCTACGGCGGCAACCCGCTGGCCTGCGCCGCCGCCCTCGGCGCGATCGAGACGATCGAGCGGGACGGCCTGGTCGACCGCGCCCGCGCGATCGGCGAGCGGGTGCTGCCCCGGCTGCGCGCCGTCGCCACGCGGGTCCCCGCGGTCGGCGACGTCCGCGGCCGCGGCGCGATGCTCGCCGTCGAGATCGTCGACCCGGCCACCGGGCGGCCCGACGCCGCCGCCACCGGCCGGGTCGCCCGCCGCTGCCACGAGCAGGGCGTCGTCGTCCTCACCTGCGGCACCGACGGCAACGTCCTGCGCCTGCTGCCCCCGCTCGCGATCGGCGACGACCTCCTCGACGAGGGCGTCACCGTCCTCCTGGAGGCCCTGGAGGCCCTCGCGCGCTGAGCGACATCGCGTCCGCCCCGCGCTGTCGGCTATCCGGCACGGCGGCGGTCCAGAGATCGATCGCCAATAGTGTCCCGCCCATCCGCTGTTGGGGGGCAGAATGGTGCGAAAGATCGCGGTTCCGGCGCTGGCGGCCATCACCGCCGGACTGGTGTTCGCCGGAGGTTGCGGAGGTTCCTCGGGATCGGACCGGGACGCCTCTCCGGCTCCGAGCGGGCCGAGCGCCGCGACGACTACCGCCGAGCCGACGCCCAGCACGGCCCCGGAGGACTCGTCCACGGAGGCGTTGCCGCCCGGAGCCCAGCCGGGGCTGCATGACTTCAACGATGACGGCACGCCCGACCCGACGTGTGGCACCCAGGACTTCGGCGCCGGGTTGGTGCTCCGCCTGCTCTGCGGAGACTTCAGTGGGTACGCCCACACCCCCGAGGACGGGACGAGGTTGGTGGCGGACTCGCTCTACCGGCTGCCGGGGCCCGACAACGTCGATCTCACAGGCATCTCAGGCGAGAACCTCGCCGCCATAGACGAAGCAGGCCGCGAGGTCTTCATCCTGATCTTCAACAGTGATGCCCTGTTCGACACCGGCAGCGACGTCATCGGCAGCACCGACTCGCTGGACGCGACGATCAATCTGATCAATGCGCACTACGCCGAGGGCGACATCCAGGTACGCGGCCACACCGACGCGACGGGCACGGCCAGCGGCAACCAGGCCCTGTCGGAACGCCGGGCCGGAGCCGTCCAGAGCTACCTCCTCGGCCACGGGGTGCGGGCCGCCACGGTCACCTCCGTCGGACTCGGCAGCGCCCATCCTCTGGCCGAGGAGGCCAACCCGGACGGTTCCCCCGACCCCGAAGGCCAGCGCTTCAACCGGCGGGTCGAGATCGTCGTCCGGCTTGCCCAGTAGCGGCTGGCCGCCTGGTTCGCCCTGCCCGGCCCGCCTGCCGCGCCGGGCGGATCAGTTGCCGGCGCGGACGCGGGTGGCCTGAAAGGTCACGACGACGCGGGGTTCGAGGCCGGGGGAGCCGAACTGCTCCAGGGTCCTGCCGTACGTGGCGAGCATCGCGACGAGGAAGGACTTGTCCGCGTCGTCCTCGATGATCGCCGTCGCGCGGATCTCCGCGGTGTGGTACGGGTTCGTGGGGGAGATCGCGAAGACGGTGGCCGTCGGGCGGGCCGCCAGGTTCTTGTACTTGTGGCGGTTCTTCGACAGTGAGGTCCGCAGGACGCCGTCCTCGCCCAGCAGGGCCCAGATGGCCGTCGTCTGGATGGAGCCGTCCGCGTTCAGCGTGCTCAGCGCGACCGTGGCGCTGGTGAACAGGTCGCGATGCGTCTCCGGGACGACAAGGGTGTCAGCCATGGGCCCAGTCTTGCCGAACCGGGCATGTCCGCCGTAAGGCCCCACGACTCCCGACAGATGGGTTGACGATCGCCAGCCGGACGCTTGGGCCAGGCGTCAGGGAATCTCCATCGTCTGGGCGGTGCGGAGCTCTTCGAACGCGCGGGTCAGCTCGGCGGGCAGCCGGACTCCCAGCCGGGTGAGCAGGTGATCGACGACCAGGGCACAGGCGATCGGCAGGGCGTCCGGGTCGAGGCTCGGCCGCGGCGCGTCGTCGGGCGGGTGGATGGACAGCGTGCCGGCGAGCACGATGACGACCGCGTACGGGTCGAGCCCCGCCAGCCAGGGCGACGCGAGGCGGGCGACCTCGTCGAGCAGCGCGCTGACGTCGTCGGCGTCGACCCCGTCGGGGAACGTCCGCTCGACGAGCCCGAGCGTCAGCCGGTGCAGCAGCTCACGCGCCACCGTCTCGTCGCGGGCCCGCAGCTGGGCGCACGCCGCCCGCAGCGCCGCCGCGTCGCGCTGCCCGGCCGCGCCGACCAGGGCGGTGACCGCCCGCGCCAGCGCCCGCCCTTCCGGCGGCAGCCCGGCCACGGTCATCGGTCTCGTCCCTCGCGTCGCATGCGGCCATAGTGGCCCATCCCGCGTGCCCGGCGGCGCGCGGCGACACCGGCTCGCCGTCAGTACCGGCCGTCGGGGCCGACGACGGGCTGGATGGGGATGACTGCGGCTCCGTAGCGATCGATGAGGTCCCCGGGCTGCCCGCTGGTGATCCACTCGTGGAAGTGGCGGGCGCGTTCGACGACGAGCGGGTGGCTGCTGCCGACACGCAGCTGGAACCGGTGGAACCGGGAGATCTTGCTCTCGCTGGCGAGGTCGTCCAGCCGGCGCGCCTGCTCGAGGAACGCGGCGGTGCTCATCTGGTCGGAGCGGACGCCGCCGGCGAGCTTCATCATCATCCCGACACAGGCGTCGAGGTCCTGGGTGGCCAGCATCGCGGCGCGGTCGGCGGTGAACTCGGACGCCCGGTCCCAGCTCTTGAGCGCCACCCTGATGCCGATCCCAACGGCGGCCGTCATGACGTTCGCGCGCCCCATGCCGACGCTCGCCGCGCCGCCGAACACCCGAGCCATCGTCTTGTAGAGGACGTGGCCGCACTTGATGTGCCCGGCCTCGTGGCTGATGACGCCAAGGAGCTCGTCCTCGGACATGATGTCGATCAGCTCGGTGAACAGCACGACGTACGGGTGGTTGTGCCCCGAGGTGTAGGCGTTCATGGGGCCCTGGCGGACGAAGAGCTCCGGCTCGGGGATGTCGAGGACCGCGCAGGCCTCCCGGAGCAGGCGGTGCACGCGGGGCAGCTGCCGGTCGCCGACCCGCACCCCCGAGGCGGTGTGCTCGACGTACTCGACGCGCTCGACGCCCCACTCGATGAACTTCGCGACCGCCTTGTCGAAGCCCGGCACGCGCTTGAGGTTGCTGGTGGCCTGCAGGTCGAGCGGGTGGCGGAAGGTGTCCGCGTCCAGGCCGGCCAGCCGGACGCGCGGCGCGCGGCCGGTGCCGGCTGGCCGTGCGCGCGTGGTGCCGGCTGGCTTCGCGAACATGCCCGGCTCGTCCACAGTTCTCCCCGATCTGCCGGCCAGCGGCGCCCGACCCGTCCTGACCGGTCGGTCACGGACGGCTGACGGATGGTCGGACGGGGCATGCGCCGCTACCCGACGTCGTCGCGCGACAGCTCCGGCGGCTGCATGCTACTGGAGACCACACAAGTCGCACGATGGTTCGTCAAGCCTGGACCTGTCGCTCAGCTGTCACCACCGTGCGTCATCTCCGGCGTGATCGGGACGGCACGATCTTCGGCTCAGGTTCTAGCGTCTGAGGAACGCGGGCGACCTCTGACATGGGCGGTCGGTCGTCGGGACTGTCGGCCGTCGGGACTACGGATAAGCCGGTGACACCGTGAGCACAGGTGGCAGCGCGGACACAGATCGCACCGCGGACACAGATCGCACCGCGGACACAGATGGCAGCGCGGACACAGGAGCCGAGGAGACGTCCGCCTCCGGACCTGGCACCGCGGGGCACGGTGGCGCGCCGACGGCGGGACAGCCGGGCGACGCGGCGTCCGCGACGGGCGCGGCCCCCGCGGTCGCGTTCACGGACGACGCCGCGGCGGGGGTCACGCGCTGCGTGCTGACCTGGCCGGTGGCGACGGGGCGACCGGCGCTGGCCTCGGTCGTCGACGTGCTCACCCGGCTGGGGGTCGAGGTCGTCGATCACACCAGGCCCCCGGCGTCGGCCTACGGTTCCGGTGCCCCCGAGCGGGATGAATACCTCCTGCGCCTTCCCGAGATCCCGGCCATCGCCGGTCAGGCCGCCGAGAGCGCCGCGCCGGCCCCGGCGGCGGCCAGGGAGGCGCTCGGGCAGCTGTTCGTCGCCGTGTGGACGGGCCAGGCCGAGCTGGACGGGTTCACCCGGCTGGCGCTGACCGCCGGGGTGCCGTGGCGGGAGGTCGCCGTCATCCGGGCCGCCTGGCGGTTCCTGCACCAGACCGGCGTGGGGCTGTCCCACGGGTACGCCGAGCGGACGGTCCTCGCGAATCCGGCGTTCGCGCGGGCGCTGCTGGACTTCTTCCGCGCCCGCTTCGACCCGGACTACCCCGGCCCGCGACCCACCGGCCCGGACGGCGCCGGCCCGCACCGCTCCGACCGGGACCGAGCCGACCCGGAACAGGCGGGCTCGGCGAGCCGGGAGGCCGGTGCGGCGCGGGCGTCCGCCAGGCTGGAGGCGCTGCTGGCCGAGGTCAGCAGCCTCGACGAGGACCGGATACTGCGCGGGCTGCGCGACGTGCTGCGCGCCGTCATCCGTACCAACCACTACCAGCGCGACGCCGCCGGCCGGCCGCGACCGGCGCTGGCGCTGAAGATCGCCTCGTCGAGGCTCGCGCTGCTGCCGCCACCGCGGCCCTGGGTCGAGGTGTTCGTGACCTCCCCGACCGTCGAGGGCGTCCACATGCGTGGCGGGCGGGTCGCCCGTGGCGGGCTGCGCTACTCCGACCGGCCCGAGGACTACCGCACCGAGGTGCACGGCCTCTACCGGGCGCAGGTCACCAAGAACGTCGTCATCGTGCCGGACGGGGCCAAGGGCGCCTTCGTCCTGCACGCGCCGACCGTCGCCGGCGGCGCCGACGCGAGCGGCGCCGCGGCTGGTGCTGGTGCTGGTGCTGGTGCCGGCGCCGGGGGCGGGGGCGGTCGGCCGAGCCAGGAGCGGGTGCGGGCCGCGTACCGGACGTTCGTGTCCGCGCTGCTCGACGTCACCGACAACCTGGTCGCCGGCGCCGCCGCCGGGCCCACCCGCACCGTCGTCTACGACGACCCGGACCCGTACCTGGTGGTCGCGGCCGACAAGGGGACGGCGGCGTTCTCCGACCTGGCCAACGAGATCGCCACCGAGCGCGGCTACTGGCTCGGCGACGCGTTCGCCTCCGGCGGGTCGGCCGGCTACGACCACAAGGCGATGGGGATCACCGCGCGCGGCGCCTGGGAGTCGGTCCGGCGGCACCTGCGCGAGTTCGACCTCGACGCGGACCGTGACCCGTACACGGTCGTCGGCATCGGGGACATGTCCGGCGACGTGTTCGGCAACGGGATGCTGCGGTCGCGATCCATGCGCCTGGTCGGCGCGTTCGACCACCGGCACGTCTTCGTCGACCCCGATCCCGACCCGGAGGCGTCGTTCCGTGAGCGCCGCCGGCTCTACGACCTGCCCGGCTCGACGTGGGCGGACTACGACCCGGCGGTGCTGTCGCCCGGCGGTGGGGTGTTCCGCCGCGACGCCCGCCAGGTGGAGCTGTCCGCCCGCGCCCGGGAGGTCCTCGGGCTGCCCCCCGCGCCGTCGCCCGCGCCCGAGTCCGGGGTCGCCGGCGAGGGCGGGGCTGCCGTCGGCACGGAGGCCGGCACGGAGGCTGGCGTGGCGGCGCCCGACGCGGGCGGGATCTCGCCGGTCGAACTGATCCAGGCGTTGCTGCGCGCCCCCGTCGACCTGATCTACAACGGCGGTATCGGTACGTACGTCAAGGCGAGCACCGAGGACCACGACGACGCGGCCGACCGCGTCAACGACGCGGTGCGCGTCGACGCGGACGAGCTGCGGGCCAAGGTCGTGGTCGAGGGCGGCAACCTCGGCGTCACCCAGGCCGGCAGGGTCGAGTACGCCCGCCTCGGCGGCCGCGTGAACACCGACTTCCTCGACAACTCCGCTGGCGTCGACACGTCGGACCACGAGGTCAACCTGAAGATCCTGCTCGCCGGCGCCATCGAGGACGGCGAGCTGACCAGCGCCGACCGCGACGAGCTGCTGCGCTCGCTCACCGACGACGTCGCCGCCGCCGTCCTCGACGACAGCGCGCAGCAGGCGGCGGCGGTGAGCCTGTCCGCCACCTACGCGCCGTTCTACCTCGACCGGCACATCCGCCTGCTGCGCAACCTGGAGGCCCGTTCCGGCCTGGTCCGCTCGCTGGAGCACCTGCCGTCCGAGGCCAGGCTGGAGGAGCTGCGCGCCGCCCGCTCGGGGCTCACCCGCCCGGAGCTCGCCGTGCTGCAGGCCAAGGCCAAGACCCTGGTGCGCCTGGAGCTGCTGGCCTCGACCCTGCCCGACGAGCCGGCGCTCGACCTCGTCGCCCACCGGTACTTCCCGCCGGCGGTGCGGCGGCGGTTCGCGAAACGGATCAGCGCCCACCCGCTGGTACGCGAGATCATCGCGACGCACCTGGCGAACGAGCTGGTCAACCGGATGGGGCCGGGCTTCGTCTTCCGGCTGGAGGAGCAGATCGGGGTGACGACGGCCGACGCCGCCCGGGCCTACGCGGCCGCCGCCTCGCTGTTCGGTCTCGACGAGCTGTGGTCCGAGCTCGACCGCCGGGGTAAGCAGCTGCCGGCCGACGCGGAACTGGCGGCGCGGCGGGTGACCCGCGAGTTCCACGACCTGGCGTCCGAGTGGCTGCTGCGCCACGCCCGGGGCCGCGCCGGCACGGCGGCGGTCGCCGAGCTGCTGCGCGAGCCAGCCGCGGCGCTGGCCGCGTCGTTCGGCGTCGCCGGCCCGTCCGGGGGCACCGGTTCGTCCGGGGTCACGGCGACGTCGGCCGACTCCGGCCTGACGGCCAGGATCTCCGGGCTCGGCGGGCTCGGCACCGCGCTCGACCTGCTGGTCGCCGCGCCCCGGCCGAGGCCGGCCGCGATCGAGGACGCGGCGGGCGTGCACATGGCGCTCGGCCGCTGGCTGGGCCTCGCGGGCCTGTACGACCGGCTCGACGACGTCGCCGCCGACTCCCACTGGACCCTGGCCGCCAAGGTCACCCTGCGGGCGCGGCTCACCGAGCTGTGGACGGCCCTCGACTGGCTCGTGCTGACGACGGCCCGCGCGGACGCCACGGCGGCCTCCCTCTCGGAGACCGCCGGGCCGACGCCGCCCGACGGGGAGGCAGGTGCCTGGCTGGCCGGCGGCCCGCGGGAGGTCACCTCCCGGTGGCTGGCCCGGCGCGCCGAGGCGGTCGGGCCGTTCACCGCCGTCCTCGCCGAGATCGCCGGCGAGCGGCCCTCCGGCGAGCCGAGAGCCCGCTCCGCCGGCCCGGCGGGCTGGCGGCCCACCGAGGCCCGGGTCGGCACCGGGCCGATCGACGTCGCCCCGGCGACGGTCGCCATCGGCGAGCTGCGCCTGCTCGTCGAACGCGTCCAGTTCACCCACGACGGCCTGGGCCCGCACCTGCGCGACCGGTAGCGCGGCGGGTCCGGCGGCCATCACGCCCAGTGCGGCGACGCCGTGCGCGGCCCGGCCGGCCCTGTCCGCCCGGGCCGCGTACCAGGTCAGCCGGCGCGGCGGGCGTGACGGGTGTCTCGCCTCGGCGCCGACCCCGGCCCGGCCATACCTGGACGCGGTGCTTTAATTCGACGGGCCGAGCGACGGCTGTATACACAGTCGTCCGGGCAAGGACAGTCGCGCCTAAATGATGAACGGCCGCGCGCCCGCCGCGCGGATGGACGGGGGGATCCGATGGGGGTCGGGAAGCCGGTATTCCGGTTGGTGATAGCGAGTGTTGGCTTGGGCGTGCTGCTGTTGGTCGGCGCCTGCGGCGGGAGTGATTCCCAGACGTCCGCGACGGCGACCGGGTCGGCCACCGTGAGTGAGGATCCCTCGACGGCCGAACCCGTCAGCACGCACACCGAGCCGCTCCCGGACATGTTCAACAATCTGCACACCGACCTGGACGGGACTTCCGCGCCCGCGATCTCGGGGGCACCCTCCGCGTCGGCCGGCGGCGAGTCGCTGACCGGAACGATTGTTCCCGCGAACTTCCCGTTCCCGCAGGGAGTGACCTGGGACATCGCCGACAGTAAGCGCACCGACGCGACGCTCAAGCTCACGGGAGTGACTCCGGCCGCGGCCGTGGAGTACTACCGGCAGGCGCTGCCCACGGTCGGCTACAGATTCTTCCAGGAGTCCCTCGAGGAGGGCAGGACGAAGGTCACCTTCGTGGGCAATCACCAGAGCGTCCTGGTGCTCGCGGACGCGGGAGTGACCCTCATCTTCACGCAATGCACCACCGCCGTGCAGGGAGAACCGGTTCCGGAACGGCGTAGCGATCGAGTGGCGTGCGCCTGACGGTGACCGTCACGGAAATCCGAACGCGGGCGATGAATTACTCCGTGGGCGTGGGCCGCTGATTCTTCCCATGGCCTGGGCGCCGCCGCCGGCCCCACATCAGCGGCCCAGCGTGCGCGCCGACGTGGTCGGCCTGCTCGGCGACGGCGTCCGGGAAGTTTCCACGGCCGAAATTTGGGGCTGACGGGGCCGTCATGGCTGGTGGCCAGGGTGTTGGCCAGGTCAACATCTGACGGGGGAGCGCGGCCGGCCACCGTGATCCGTCACGGTGCGGCCGGTCGGGCTTCCTCCGGGGCGGCGGGGCGCCGACCCGGAAGGTCCGCGAGCGACCGCCTCGCCACGTCGCCTGGAGGCACCATGACCCGGATCTACGCCGACCTGCGGGCCCCCGAGATCGGGGAGCTGTCGGCGGGCGCCGTCGCCGTCCTGCCGATCGGGTCGGTCGAGCAGCACGGGCCGCACCTGCCGCTGTCGACGGACCTGATCGTCGCCGACACGCTCGCGCGTGACGTCGTCGCGGCCCACGGCGACGAGATCGACCTGCTGCTGCTGCCGACGCTGGCCTACAGCAAGTCCAACGAGCACGCCTGGTCCGCCGGGACGATGTGGCTGTCCGCGGCGACCGTGCTGGCGATGCTCGACGACCTGGGCCGCTGCCTGGCGACCACCCCGGTCGAGCGGCTGGTGTTCCTCAACGGCCACGGCGGCAACAGCGCGCTGTTGCAGGTCGCCAGCCGCGACATCCGGCTCGCGCACGGCCTGCGGACCTTCGTCATGCATCCCTCGCTGCCGCCGGACCACGGCGGCAGTTCGCCAGCCTCCGAGCTGGGTATGGGCATCCACGCCGGCCTCGAGGAGACGTCGCTGATGCTGCACCTGCGCCCGGACCTCGTCCGGATGGACCTGGCCGAGCGATCGGTGCCCGAGCACCTGGCGTCGTTCGAGCGGGTCGGCTGGGGCCGTCCGGTCTCGTTCGGGTGGCTGTCCGACGACTTCGGCACCAACGGCACGCTGGGCGACCCGACCGGCGCCACCGCCGAACGCGGCAAGACACGCTACGAGGCGATGGTCGAGACCGCGGCCGCCTCGCTGCGCGAGATCGCCCGCTTCGACCCCAAGACCGCCCGGTGACGGCTGATCCTGATCTGGTCACGGCCGCCGGGTCGCTGGCCGCGCCCGGGACACTGGCCGCCCCCGACACACTGTCCGCGCCCGGGACCGACGAGCTCCCGGAGCACGCGGACGCCGTCGTCATCGGCGGCGGGCACAACGGGCTGGCCTGCGGGGCGTACCTGGCCCGCGCCGGGCGGTCGGTGGTCGTCCTGGAGGCGCGGGAACAGGCCGGCGGGTGCGCGTCGACGGTCGACGCGATCGGCGCGCGGGTCAACATCTGCAACTGCGATCACACGATGATCCGCGCCAGCGGGATCATCGAGGAGCTCGACCTGGCGTCGCACGGCCTGCGCTACCTCGACGTCGACCCGATGCTGATCGGTGTCGGCTGGGCCGACGAACCGGTGTTCATCCAGTGGCGCTCGATCGAGCGCACCCTCGACGGCCTCGCCCGCGTCGACCCCACGGCGGCCGCCGCGTACCGGCGCTACCTGGACGTCGCGCTCCCGGCCGCCAGGCTGGTCCTCGCCGTCCAGTGCGGCCGGCCGACGACACCGTCGATCGTCGCCACCGTCGTCGCGCGCCAGAAGCTGCGCGGCTCCCGTGTGCTCCTCGACTGGCCGCGGCGCAGCCTCGTCGACGTGCTGACGTCGTTCGGCCTGCCCTCCTGGGTGATCGCCGCGACGCACACCGTCGGCCCCGCGGTGTGGGGGCTGGGGCCGGACGCGCCCGGCACCGGCCTCGGGGCTCTGGGCCTGGCGATCCGCCACCTCGTCGGCGTGGGCCGGCCGGTCGGCGGCAGCGGGGCGGTGCCCGGGGCGCTGGCGGCCTGCCTGCGCGCGCACGGCGGCAGGGTCGTCACCGGCGCGCGCGTGACCGGCCTGGACGTCGAGGCCGGCCGGGCGCGGGGCGTACGGCTCGCCGACGGCGGCCGGGTCACCGCCGGCGCCGTCGTCAACGCCACCGACCCGCACGCCCTGCTCGTCGACTGGCTCGACGGCGTGCCAGCCGCGGCGAAGCTGCGGGCGCGCTGGGCGGCCAGGCCCGCCGACGACGGCTACGAGTCGAAGCTCGACGCCGTCGTCACGGCCCTGCCGACCCCGCGCGCCGTGCTGGACCTGCCCGAGGACGTGCTCCCGGCGGCACTCCACCACGTCCCCACGACGATCGTGAGCCCCACACCCGAGCAGCAGATAGCCGCGTCGGCGGCCCTGAAGCGTGGCCTGATCGCCGACCGGCCGATGTTCTTCCTCAACACCCCGTCGGTCCTGGACGAGACCATGCGTCCCGGGCTTCCCGGCGGCGGCGACGGCGCGCCGCCCCCACGGCCCGGCGCGGTCGGCGGGACCCCCGCCGCCACCGAGGCTCACCTGCTGAGCCTCGAGGTGCTGTGGACCCCGTGGGCGCTGGAAGGCGGCTGGGGAGACCCCGCGGTGCCGTGGGGCTGGCTGGAGCGGTTCGCGTCGATCTGCGCCGGAGGGTCGGGCTTCCTGGAGTCGGTGCGGGACTGGCGGGCGATGACGCCGCCCGACTACGAGCGCGAGTTCTTCCTGCGCCGCGGCTACGTCCCGTCGTTCCCGGACGGCGTGATGGCGGCCCTGCTGGGCCGGCGCCGGGAGCTGTCCCGCTACCGCACCCCGGTCGCCGGCCTGTACCTCACCGGCGGCGCGACCTTCCCCGGCGCCGGCGTCTGGGGCGCGTCCGGCCGCAACGCCGCCGCCACCGTCCTCGCCGCGCGCTGAGGCCGTTCCCGTGGTCGGGTCCGGGCCCGGCCGGGAGCGGACGATCAGGACGGCGGCGGGAGCTTGCCGGGGTTGAGCAGACCGTCGGGGTCGAAGCGGGCGGCGGCCGCGCGGATCTGGTCGACCCGGTTCTTCAGGACCCAGGTGTGCGGGTCGTTGACGAAGACGTCGACGTCGGCGAGCCGGGTCATCCGGTCGTAGAGGGTGTCCACGTCGTCGAAGCGCAGGAAGAGCATGCCGGCCCAGTGCCGGCCCCCGCCCGGGCTCGCGAATCCCTCCAGGTGGATGAGCGACTCCGGCGCCACCGCGGCGACCTCGGCGCGGCGCCGGGTGAGGCCGTCGCCGCCGCACTGCAGGTGGGTGAGCTCGGGGCGCAGCTTGCGGACCCGGTAGGTGGTGTGGTTGTAGGACAGCGACGTGACCAGCGCCGGGCCCTTCGGGCGCACGGCGTCGACCCGGCCGCCGTGGCGCTCGACGACCGCGCTCGCGGCGGCGACGCTGTCCTCGGTGATGATCCCGCGCACCGACAGCCGGTCGGGTGGCATCGCCGGGTCGACCGGGCGGTAGGTGGCGACGACACCGGCCTCGTCGAGGGAGAGCAGCCGGGGCGTCGGCTCCAGCTCGAACAACTCCTCGCCGGCGCTGACCGCGGCGTCGAAGTCGGAGAACGAGGCGAACAGCGCGGTCCAGCGGCGCGCGGGCCGCAGTGCCACGGTCGCGGTCGCGATGACGCCACTGACCCCGAAGGCGTGTGACTGGGCCGTGTTGTCCGGGTAGGGCACGTCGACCGGGGTGGCGTCATCGGTGCACGGCACGACCGACAGCGAGCGGATGTAGCCGTCCCAGACGGCGCCGTTCGCGATCGAGCCGGTGCCGCCGGCGCCGCCGGCGATGAACCCGCCGATGGTCGACCCCACGGTCGACGGCATGATCGCCAGCTCCTGGCCGGTGGCCAGCGCCGCCTTCTCCATCAGGACGAACGACGCGCCGGCCTCGGCGGTGATCCAGCCGTCCTCGACGGCCAGCACCTTCGTCGCCCGCGAGGTGTCGAGCACCAGCCCGCCGAACAGCGGGATGCCCTGGCCGTAGTTGCCGGTGCCCTGGCCGCGCGTGGTCACCGGCACCCGGTGGCGGTGCGCGGCGCCGACCGCCGCGGCGATCCCGGCGGCGTCCCCCGGGCGAACCACGAGGTCGGCCACCCCGCCCGGCAGCATCGGCTGGAGCACGGGGCTCATGTGTGCCCAGTCGGTGGAGGCGGTCAGCCGGGCGGGCTCGTCGCGGGAGACGGCGTCCTCGCCGAACAGTCTGGTCAGTTCGAGGGCCAGGTCCCTCAGGGCGCCCGGGTCGACCGGGGTCACCTCGGGCAGCCGGGCGCGCGGGAACGCAGGGCGCGGGACGGCCTCAGCCGCGGGCTGGGACATATTGCTCCTTCCGAGACGGCGTGGCGGCGACGTCTCGGCGGCGCCCGTCTGGGGCGCCGCGCTTCGTGAGGAGGGCCGGTCGGCACTGGGGGTGGCTGTGCCGGCCGGTGTGGGGCTGGCCTGGGTGGGGCCGGATCGGGCTTGGTCCGCGCGGCTCGGGCCTGACGTGGTGCTGTCGCGGCGGCCGGTGAGGCCGCGGTATTTACGCCGAATCCCGGTGGCTCCCAGAAGGGAGCCACCGGGATCGGGGGTTCAGGACGTCAGGGACTCAGGAGGTCAGGCTGATCGACGTGTCCAGGAACTGGGTGTCGACGAGGTCCGACGGCTTGAGGCCTTCCTTGATGGGCTTGCCGGCCTTCTCGTAGATCGGGTCCAGGATGTCGATGAGCTCCTGGAGCCGGGTCTCGTCGAAGTCGCCGAGGGTCGGGGTCGAACCGTTGCCGACGATGCCGAGCTCACCCATCGTCTTCACCGCGTAGTCCGCGACGCCCTCGCTGTAGATCCAGCCGTTGTTGTACTCCTCGACCAGCTTGAGGATCAGGGCGTTCGCGGCCGACGGGTCGGCCATGAAGTCGATGACCCCCTGCTGCATGATCGGGATCAGCTTCGTCAGGCACGGCTTGAGAGCCTCGATCTTGTCGGGCCGGATGCCGATCGCCTGCTGGTAGAAGTTGAAGCCGGCGTCCGCGACCAGCTGGTACTTCATCGCCTTGCCCCAGGACCGCACCTCGTTCTCGTAGGTGTACGGCTCCGAGGTGGCGAAGCCCTGGACGGCGAACTGGCCGCCGGAGGCCACGAAGTTGGTGGGCGTGCCGTCGTAGCTGCCGTCGATCTGGCTCGCCTTGAGGATGCCGGAGCCGGTGAAGTAGTCCATGTACGCGGCGCCCTCGAAGTAGAGCACCTTCGTGTCGGTCTTGCCGATGTCGGCGATCGTCTGCCAGTCCGGGTGGACCTCGGGCGACCACTGGATCATCTGCGGGCTCTTCTCCAGCGCGGCGAACAGCGCGACCGTCGGCTGGGTCTCCGACAGCGCGACCTGCTCGTCGGTGCTGACGTAGGAGATCGTGATGCTGTCGTCGGCGTACACCTGCGACGTCGTGGTCTGGAAGCCGATCGCCGGGCCGCCGGCGCGGATCTCCAGGTCCACCCCGGTGTCCACGCCGCCGTGAGCGACCAGGTTGCCCGTGACGGCCTTCTTGCCGGTGTCGATCTTCGGGTCCGGGCCGATCAGCTGGTACTGGCCGCCGTGCTCCGACTCCGGGTTCCAGTCGCTCTGCAGGACGATCGTGTCCGGGCAGCCCGCCGCCTTCAGGTCGAACTCGGCGGGAACCGCGCCGCCGCCCGCGGCGGGGGGCGTGTCGGCCTCGTCGTCGTCACCGCCACAGGCGGCGGCCACGAGCGCGATCGTCACGGCCGCCGCCGTGACGGCGAGGAGACGGCGCGGCCGGCCCGGGCTGGCCGGCGACGAGGGCAGTGCCCTGGTCAGACGTGGTCTGGTCAACGGAGTGTTCCCCCTGGATCTTCAGGCGTTGCGGCCCGAGGACGTCGATGGACGGTGTGGTGGTGACGCGATTCGGTGTTGCGGTGGGGCAGTGGTGCGGTGTTGCGATGGGACGCGAGGGGAGCGGTAGGCGGTGGCCCGGCGGAAGTCGGTAAATGTCGGTCTGGTCGCGCGCCGGGGCGGGCGCGGGCTGGGCGTCGGCCCGGCTACGCGGCGACGCCGACGTCGCCTGGCCGGGCGGGAGTGGGGCGCGGGACGGGGACTGGGGTCGTGGTCAGCCCCGCCTGGGCTGGTACCAGCGGCCTACGGCGACGCGTGACAGCCAGCCGAAGAAGACGAAGACGGCGACGCCGAGCAGGCTCGCCACCAGGGTGGTCGCCCACAGCCGTTCGCCCTCGAGCCGGGAGGCGAACACCGAGAGGTTCGTGCCGAGGCCGGCGTTGCCCTGCTTGAAGAAGAACTCACCGACGACCGCGCCGATGACCGACTGCCCCGCCGCGATCCGGAACCCGGAGAACATGGCCGGCATCGCGGCTGGCAGTTGCAGCTTCCACAGCCGGGTGAACCGGCCGGTGTGGTGCAGCGTGAACAGCTCGTGCATGCCACGGTCGACCGACTGCAGACCGAACAGCGTGTTCGACACGATCGGGAAGAACGAGATGATGACGCAGACGATCGTCCGGCTGGTGAGCGCGAACCCGAAGAAGAAGCTCAGCACGGGAGTCAGCGCCAGGATCGGGATCGTCTGCAGGACCACCGCCCACGGGTAGAGCGAACTCTCGACCCATTTCGCCTGGTTCATCAGCACGGCGGCGAGGACCCCGAGCACCATCGAGATCGCCAGGCCCGTGAAGGTGACGATCACCGTGTACTTCAGCGCCTCAAGGGTCTTGCTGAAGTTGTCCCAGTCGAGGATCCCGACCCGGACCACGTCGTGCGGCAGCGGCAGCATGAACCGCTGCCGTGGCGAGAGCGTCAGCCCGGAGACGAGGTACCAGATCCCGATGATCAGCGCGAAGACGCTGAACGGGAGCAGGAACTTGTTGAGGAACGCGCCGGCGAGCCCGCTTCGGCCACGGCCCGCCGACCCCGGGCCCGGGGCGGTCGCGACGACTCCCATGGGCGCCGGCTCGGCGGCCGGGCCCGCCTGCGTCGCGGAGTCTACCGTCATGATCGTCACACGTCCCTGAGGTGTCGGGAGATCTCGCCACACAGCGCCGCGAACTCGGCGCTGTAGCGGAGCTCCGGCGCGCGCGGGTAGGCGAACGGGACGGCGACCTCGGCCTTGATCCGGCCGGGCCGGCCGCTCATCACCAGCACCCGGCCCGACAGGAACACCGCCTCCTGAACCGAGTGGGTGATGAACAGCGCCGCGAACCGGCGCTGGATGAACATGCGCAGCAGCTCGTCGTTGAGCCGCTCGCGGGTGATCTCGTCCAGCGCGCCGAACGGCTCGTCGAACAGGAAGACGTCCGGGGCGAGCACCAGCGAGCGGGCGATCGACACCCGCATCCGCATGCCGCCGGAGAGCTCGTGGGGCAGATGCCGCTCGAACCCGGCGAGCCCGACCAGCTCGATGGCCTCCGCGACCCGCGCCTGGCGCTCCCGCTTGCCCAGGTGCTCGAGCTCGGCGAGCAGGCCCACGTTGTGCGCCACGTTGCGCCAGGGCAGCAGGGTCGCGTCCTGGAAGACGTAGCCGAGCGACTTCGAATGCACGTCCACCGTGCCGCCGGTCGCGTCGTCGAGGCCGCTGGCGATCCGCAGCAGGGTGCTCTTCCCGCAGCCCGACGGGCCGACGACCGAGACGAACTCGGCGGGCGCGACCGACAGGTCCGCCCCGGCCAGCGCGACGGTACCGTCCTTGAACCTCTTGCTGACCCCGGCGAAGCGCAGCGCGGCGGTGGCCGCCGCGGGCGGGGGTTCGGTCGTCGTCGTCATCGGTCGGCCTTCGGTACGCAGGGATCGGGCGTCGCGGCCGGCGGTGCCGACGGCGACGCGGGTGCTGACGCTGGCACGGGTGCTGGCACTGGCGCGGGTGTCGATGCCGGCGCCCTGGGGGAGGGCGGCGCGGGGGCCGCCAGCTCGGAGCGCACGACGGTGCGGGCGACCACCCGGCCGTCACGCCAGACGGTCCGGGCCGCGCCGGCGGCGCCGAGAGCCTCGAGGGCGTCGCCGGCCGGCATGGCCACCAGGTCGGCGGGGGAGCCCGGAGCGAGGGAGACCGCCGGCAGGCCGAGGGCCGTCCGCGGCGCGGTGGTGACGCTGTACAGCGCGTTGACCGGGTCGAGGTGACCGCAGGTCACCATCAGCGCGGCGACCTCGAGCGCGTCGCCGCGGCCGACGACGTGGAACGGGTCGCGCAGGTTGTCGCCGCCCGCGGCGACCGTCACCCCGGCGCGCAGCAGGGGCGCCACGGCGGTCAGCCCGCGCGGCGTCGCGACGGGCTGGTCGCGGCCCTGCAGGTACAGGTTCGTCTGCGGCAGCGCCACGACCGAGATCCCGGCCTCGGCGACCCGCTCGGCGATGGTCCGCTGGGCGTCGACCGGCTGCATCGACAGGCTCACGCAGTGGCTCGCGGTGACCGGGTGCGGGAAGCCGGTGCGGGTCACCAGGTCGGCCAGGGTGACGAGGCTGAGCGCCGTCGGGTTGAGCGTCTCGTCGGTGTGCAGGTCGATCGGCGCGCCGGCCTCGCCGGCGGCGTCCAGGCAGGCGGCGACGGCGCGGTCCGGGTCGTCCTCCATGTGCGGGCAGCCGCCGGCCACGTCGGCGCCCTCCTTGAGCGCCTCGCGCAGCAGCGGTCCGGAGGTGTCGTTGACGAGGGCGACGAGCTGCAGGTCGATGATCCCCCGCCAGCGCTCACGTACCTCCACCATCGCCGAGAGCGCCGCCAGGCCCACGCTGCTCAGGACGTTGACGTGCGAGCGGATGTGGGTCGTGCCGTAGGCGAGGTGGATGCGCAGCGCCGCCTCGGCCCGGGCGATGAGCTCGGCCCGGTTCGTCTCCGGGCGCAGCGCGTCCATCGCGGCGACCGCGCCGGCGAGGTCGCCGGTCGGGTTGTGGATCAGCGACGCGGTCAGCGCCTTGTCCAGGTGAGCGTGCGGCTCGACGAACGACGCGAGCAGCACGTGCCCGGACAGGTCGGTGTCCTCCGGGCCCACCGGGCCGCCGGCGGCGGGCAGGACCCGCCGGATCACCCCGCCCGAGATCTCCACGTCGACCGTCTCGCCGGTCGACGTCGTAGCCGAGCGCAGCCAGCTCACGGCACCCGCCAGTCGCCCACAACGCCTCCCACCGCGCCGGACTCACCGGCCGTCGACGCCCCGCGCGGCCCGGGTGGGAACCGCCCGGTTTGTGCCGCTCGTGTCCATTCACTCACGCCGGGCCCACGGCGGTTCGGCTGGCCCCCACCGGATGGCGCGCTTGGCGCCGGCTCCGCGCCGGAGCGACGCCGAGCACGCGGCGGGTGATCTCGGCCATCGCCGCGGCCAACGCCGCCTCCTGGCCGGGCGGCGCGCCGCCGGAGAGGTTGACGCCGTCCACGCCCGGGATCTCCAACATCCGCTCGGCGAGCTCGGTGCCCTCCGC
Organism: Frankia nepalensis; assembly: GCF_016786325.1. GTDB lineage: Bacteria > Actinomycetota > Actinomycetes > Frankiales > Frankiaceae > Pseudofrankia > Pseudofrankia nepalensis. Next base: position 24,192 of record NZ_JADWYU010000188.1, read on the forward strand.
TATCCCGGCGGCCTCGATCTCGGCCGCCTCCGCGGCGGGGATCGTGGGCCATGCACCATTGGCGGCCCGATCGGCCGGCCCGCCATCGGCGCCGCGGTCGGCCGGCGCGGGATCAGCGGCCCGATCGGCCGGCGCGCCATCGGCGGTACGGTCGGCGGCCGGTGTCCCGCTCGCGCCGCGGCCGGGCGGTGTCCCGTTCGGAGTGGGGACGGCCGGGGTCGCGTTCGCGGTGGTGAACGCCCGGGCCGCCCAGGTGCCGGTGATCCGTTCGAGGTAGCCGTCCGGGAGCCGGCCGGTCGCGAACGAGGCGATGACGGCCGCCGACGCCGTGCTGGTGACGACCGGGACACAGACCAGCACCAGCCCGGCGAACCCGGCGGCGCGCAGTTCGGCGACCGCCTCGGCGACCGGCCCCGGCCCGCCGCAGTGGTCGACGAACACCACGTCCGCGCCCGCGTCGATCTTGGTGAGCAGTCGCGGCAGCCGCCGGTCGGTCGGCGGAGCCGCCGGCGCGTGCGCGACCGAGCACAGCGCGCCGCCGGAGCGCGCCGCCGCGGCGGCGACGCGGCGCACGACGCCCACGCTGTCCAGGTCGAACACCGCGCGCGCCTCCGGGCGATGGCCGAGCGCCGAGTGGTCGCCGGTCACGCAGTGCACGCCCACGGCGCCCGCGTCGACACAGGCGGCGATCTCGCCCTCGATCGCGACCCGGTTACGGTCCCGGCAGTTGATCCCCACCCAGGCGGGCACGCCCTCCTCGGCCAGCAGCCGGGCGCGGTACGACGGCGGGAACTGGACCCGGGCGCCGCCATGGTCGCCGAGCAGGCACGCGTCGGCCACGCCGGCGAGCGCCGCCGCGCTCGCGCGCAGGCTCGCGGCGGACAGCGGCTCGGCCGGCAGGTCGGCGACCACGACGGGTCTGCTGCCCGCCGCGGCGAGGAAGGCCGCCACGGCGGGCTGCCGCCCGGCGGCCGGCGGCTCGGGGCGGGCGGCGGCCAGTGGCCCGGCCGCGAGCGTCGCCGCGTACGGCCAGTCAGCGGCGTCGACCTGGACGAACGAGCAGGCGCCGAACCCGGGGACCTCGCAGGACCCGTCGGTGCCGACACCCGCGCACGGGCCGTAGTCCATCTTCTTCGGGCACCGGTCAGCCGCGGCGTGCCAGCCGCCGACGGCGAGGTGCCCGATGTCGACCACGCCATCACTGTCCAGCACCCCTGGCCCGGTTGAGTTTCGTGACCATGAAAACTGGGTTTCGGCCCATGGTCGCGGCGGGCAGTAGTCCTGGTCGTATCTGTGAGCGGCCCGACCGACCAGGTTTCGGCGCGGCGCGGCGCGGCGACACGCGGCCGGCGGTCAGCTCGGGTAGCGGTGGTCGGTCGGCGGGCGCAGGTTTTCCTTGATCACCCGTGGGCTGGTCCAGCGCAGCAGGTTGAGCGCCGAGCCGGCCTTGTCGTCGGTGCCGGAGGCGCGGGCGCCGCCGAACGGCTGCTGGCCGACGACCGCGCCGGTCGGCTTGTCGTTGAGGTAGAAGTTGCCGGCGGCGAACCGCAGCGCCTCGGCCGCCCGCGCCGCCGCCGCCCGGTCCTGGGCGATGACCGCTCCGGTCAGCGCGTACCGGGAGGCGTCCGGGTCGGCGATCCGGGCGACCACCCGGTCGTAGTCGCCGTCGGCGTAGACGTGCACGGCGAGCAGCGGGCCGAAGTACTCGGTCGTGAACGCCTCGTCGGCCGGGTCGGTACCGACGAGGATGGTCGGGCGGACGAACCAGCCGCGGCTGTCGTCGGCCTGCCCCCCGGCCAGCACGGTCAGGGTGTCGACGCGGCGGGCACGGTCGAGCGCGGCCGTCAGCCGGGCGTGGGCGCGGGCGTCGATGAGCGCGCCGCCGAAGACCGCCGGGTCGGTGACGTCTCCCGTCACGAGCGCCTCGGTCTCGGCGACGAGGTCGTCGCGGACCCGGCTCCACAGCGAGCGGGGGACGTAGGCGCGCGAGGCCGCGCTGCACTTCTGCCCCTGGTACTCGAACGCGCCGCGCAGCAGCGCCGCGCGCAGCACGGCCGGGTCGGCGGACGGGTGCGCCAGCACGAAGTCCTTGCCGCCGGTCTCGCCGACCAGCCGGGGATAGCCCCGGTAGTGGGCGATGTTCTCGCCCACGCGGCGCCACAGGCGCTGGAACGTGGCGGTGGAACCGGTGAAGTGGATCCCGGCCAGATCCGGGTCCGCCAGCGCCACCGCGGACACGGCCTGGCCGTCGCCGGGAAGCATCGAGATCACGCCGGGTGGCAGCCCGGCGGCCTCCAGCAGGTCCATCAGGAAATGGGCCGCGAACTGCTGGGTCGGCGCGGGCTTCCAGAGCACGACGTTGCCCATGATCGCCGGCGCGGTCGGCAGGTTGCCGGCGATCGAGGTGAAGTTGAACGGGGAGATCGCGTAGACGAAGCCCTCCAGCGGGCGGTGGTCGGCCCGGTTCCACACCCCGGCGGCCGACGCCGGCTGGTCGGCGAGGATCTCGCGGGCGAACGCGACGTTGAACCGCCAGAAGTCGATCAGCTCGCACGCGGCGTCGATCTCGGCCTCATGGGCGATCTTGCTCTGTCCGAGCATGGTCGCCGCGTTCAGCGTGTCCCGCCACGGACCGGCGAGCAGTTCGGCGGCCCGCAGGAACACCGCCGCCCGCCCGTCGAACCCCAGCTCCCGCCAACCCGGCGCGGCCTCCCGCGCCGCCGCCAGCGCGGCACGCGTGTCGTCCTCGGTCGCGGCGTGAAACGTCCCAAGCACGTGCTTGTGGTCGTGGGGCATGACGACGTCGACCGCCGCGCCACCCCCGGGCCGCCGCTCCCCGCCGATCGCCGCCGTCAGCTCCACCGGCCCCGCGGCGAGCTCCTCCACCCGCCGAATCAGCCGCTCCCTGGCGGCACTCCCGGCCGGGTATGTCCGCACCGGCTCGTTGACTGGCCTCGGCACCATGGTGATCGCGTCCATCGCGCGCCTCCCTCGGGAGCCGTGCGACAGCCAGCCTCGCCAGACAGCCGGCCCTGGCTCCGGTGCCTTCGGTTTACCCCGCCCCGCCACATCCCGCTACCGGGCGGGCGCGGCGGCGGCACGTTCGTGGGGCGATCCGTGCGAGAACGGGTGACCGTGCTGGGATGCTGACCGTGTGTCGGAAGCCGACGCCGGGGGAGCCGGCCTCCCGGAGCCCAGGACGGCCGCCGAGCCGACGGCCGCCCGCGGCCCCGGGGCGCCCCCCGGGAGCGTGAGCGAGCCGGAGCGGTGGGACTTTTTGGTCTCCTACGCGTCCCCCGACAAAGGCTGGGCCGAGTGGATCGCCTGGGAGCTCGAAAACGCCGGCTGCCGGGTGTGGTTCGAGGACTGGGATGCGCCGCCGGGGTCGCAGGCGGTCGCGGCGGTCGACCAGGCGGTGCAGCGGGCCGAGCGCACCGTGGTCGTGTGGTCGCCGGCCTACGCCGGATCGACCGCCACCGGGCAATGGCACGTCGCCTACAAGACCGACCAGGACGGCGGTGGGCGCCGGGTGCTGGTTGTCCGGATCGTCGACTTCGAACTGTCGGGGCTACTCCAGCCGATCACGCCGATCGACCTGTTCGGGCGCTCGGAGCCGGAGGTCCGAGCCGTCCTGCGCCTAGCCGCCCGGCGGGCGATCTCGGGCGAGCGCGGGAAACCCAAGGCGAGGCCCCCGTTCCCCGGGTCCGCGCCGCTCGTGGGTCCGCCGCCGTTTCCCGGGGGAAAGCCGCCGGTGTGGCGGGTGCCGTGGTCGCCCAACCCGCACTTCGCCGGCCGTGAAGGTGATCTGGCGGCGCTACGCGCCGCGCTCGGTTCCGGGCCCGCGGCGGTGATCCCGGTGGCGCTCTACGGGCTGGGCGGGGTGGGCAAGACACAACTGGCGGCCGAGTACTGCCACCGGTACAAGGCCGACTACGACGTCGTCTGGTGGGTTCCGGCCGAGTCGTCGGCGGTGGCGCTGACCTCGCTCGCGGAGCTGGCGGCGCACCTTGGCATACGCGAGGAGGCCAGCTACCCGGACGCTTTCGCCGACGCCGGCACGCGTTTCACGGAGGGCCACGCGGCCGGCGGCCAGATGGCTGTCGCGGCGGGCATCGGGACCAGCCTGGACAGCCGGGCAGCCGGCGCCGTGGAGGCGCTGCGCCGCGGACGGCCATACCGGCGCTGGCTGGTCGTGGTCGACAACGCCGAAGCCCCGTCGGACCTGCACGGTCTGCTGAGCGCGGCCGGCGGCGACGGGCACGTCATCGTCACCTCCCGCGACCCCGCCTGGGCGGGGCACGCCCGGGCGATCGAACTCGACGTCCTGGACCGCGCGGAGTCGGTCGCGTTGCTGCGCGCCCGGTGTCGCTGGCTGACCGACGCGGACGCGGACCGGCTCGCCGACCTGCTCGGCGACCTCCCGCTCGCGCTGGAGCAGGCGGCCGGATGGCTGAGCACAACCGGGATGAAGGTCGACCTCTACGCCCGGCTGCTGACGGCGCGTACCAGCGAGATCCTCGCGACCGGGAAGCCCGCCTACTATCCCGTCCCGGTCGCGGCGGCCTGGACGGTCGCGCTGGACCGCCTGAGCGACCCCGTGGCGCACGCGGTGCTGCGCCTGCTGGCCGTGCTGGCCCCGCGGCCGGTGCCGGTGGACCTCGTCGTCGACGCGGATCTCGGCGAGCCGACCGACCCGCTCGCGGTGCTGGACGCCGTGGACCGCGTCAGCCGGCAGGGCCTCGTCCGAGTGACCGGTGAGGGCCTCGTCATGCACCGGCTCGTCCAGGCGGTGCTGCGCGAGCGCGCGACGCCGGCGGACCTCGCCGAGGCGCGCGGGCGCGCGCGGGCTCTGCTCGCGGCGGCTGCGCCGGGCAACCCGACGGAACCGGCCAACTGGCCGACGTACGCGCTGATCTACCCGCATGCTCTCAGCGTCGACCTGGTGGACGCGCCGTTGGAGGATCGCGCGAGCAGGCGCCTGCTGCTGGACCTGGTCCGGTCGCAGGGGGCCGCGGGCAACGCGCGTGCCGTCGTCGGCCTGGCGCGCGACGCGCGGCAGCGCTGGACGTCCGCGCTGGGCGCTGACCATCCCGACGTGCTCAGCGCCATGCGGCTGGAGGCGGGCAGCCTGTTCGGGCTGGGCCGGCTCGCCGCGGCTCGCGACCTCGAGCGGGAGGTGCTGCGCCGGTTGCGCGAGCTGGCCGGCGAGGATGACCCCGCGACGATGAACGCGAAGTCCGCCCTGGCGGACACGCTCTGGTCCACCGGCGAGTTCGACGAGGCGTCCCGGCTGGACGCCGAGGTCTTCGCCGCTCGTACCCGCCTGCTCGGCCCGGACGATCCGAGCCGGTTGCGAGCCGCCACCCAGCGTTCCGACGGGCTGGCACAGCTCGGTGAACACGCGCAGGCGGAGACGCTGCGCGTCGACACGTACGCCCGTGCCCGCGCGGCCCTGGGGGATGACCATCCGGACACGCTGCGCGCGCAGGTCCGGGTTGCCCGAAGCCTCCGCCACCGCGGGGAGTACGGCCCGGCCGCCGCGGTGTTCGACGACGTGCTGCGCCGTCGGCGCACCCTGTTCGGCGACGACGACCGCCGGACGCTGGACGCGGCCCTGGAGCTGGCGACCTGCCTGCGCACCGCCGGCCGGCTGACCGAGTCCGCGGCACTGCTGCGCCAGGTGGTCGACGGCCGGCGCCGCGTCCTGGGCGAGGACCACCCCGACACGATGTCGGCCACCCGCGAGCTCGCCCGCGCGGTGCTGCGGACCGAGGAGCCCGCCGCGGCCGTCGGCCTGTTCCGGCAGGTGCGGGCGGCCTACGGACGCCGTCTGGGCGTCGGTCATCCCTCAGCGCTGACGGCGGCCATCGACGTCGCCGAGGCCCTACGTGAGCTGGGCGACCATGCCGGCGCGCTCGTGGTGCTGCGTGACCTGCCCGCGCGCGACCCTGCCTTGGCCGACCAGCCGGACATGATTGGCGTCGATGCCCGGCTCGCGGGCTGCCTCTGGCTGCTCGGTGAGCACGTCGAGGCGGCCCGGCTGCGCGCCGACGTCCTCGACCGATGCCGGCGCGCCTTCGGAGAGGACCATCCCGAAACCCTACGCGCGGCGGGCCTGCTCGCGGACAGTCTCGAGCGGACAAGCCAGGCCGAGGCCGCCCTGGAGCTGCGGGCGCACACCTTGGACCGCGTGCGGGCCTCGCTGGGCCCAGACCATCCACAGACGCTGTCCGCGATCGCAGGTCTCGCGGAGAGCCGGGAACGCCTCGGCGACCAGGCGGAAGCCGCGCGGCTGCACCGGGAGGTGCTCGTGGCGACGCGGCGGATGCTTGGCGACGGGCATCCCGACACTGCCGCCGCGCGGATGCGTCTTGCCAGGGCCCTCGGTTCCCGTGGCGACTGGACGGGCGCCGCGGCGCTGCTGACGGAGGCGCGGTCCTCCTACGTGGACCTGTATGGCCCCGACAACCAGCGGGTCGTCGAGGTCGACTACGCATTGGCGGCGTGCGCGTCAGCAGTCGACGACCACGCGGAAGCGAGGCGGATACACACCGAGTTGCGCTATCGGTGCCGCTCGGCGCTCGGGGAGGACCATCCGTGGACGCTGCGGGTCGGCCGCGCGCTCACCGCCGACCTCGCCGCGCTGGGAGAACGTGACGCGGCGGTGACCCTCGCCGAGGACGTCCTGGAACGGGCGCGTCGGACGCTGGGCGGCGACCACGAGGAGACGCTGGCCGCGGCGGAGACGGTCGCCTGGCTTCGCTCGGCCGGCCAGGACGCGAACGAAGGCTGATAACCGTCAGAAGCGGCAGCGCAAGGGGTTGGTGAAGACCGGGGGTGGGCCGGCCAGGGCGGCGCGGATGGAGCGTTCCAGGACGGAGTGGTCCGCCTCGTCGGGGCGGTCGAGGCGCAGGGGCACGCGCAGGCCGGCCTCGGTGTTGGAGATGAAGCGGGGCCGGCCGTGGCGCTTGAAGCCGCGGGTGTGGAACAGGAATGGGTGGGCGAGAACCACGTCGCCGGCGGCGCCGGTGAGCTCGGTGATGTTCCCGATCGGCTCGGCCAGGACGGCGTCGAACAGCTCCAGGTGGGTGAGCCCCGCTGGATGCGCCGCCAGCACCCGGGCGGCGCGCCGGTGGCTGCCCTCGGCGACGAGGGTCCCGCCGCCGCCCGGCTCGACGTCGCTGAACAGGCCGACGAGCAGCAGGCCCTGCTGCGGGGCGTCCAGGGTGTGTCGAAACCAGTTGCCGTCGACGTGCCAGCCGTGCGTCGGCACGGGGCGCGGGTCGTGGGCGCCGTAGGCGAAGTTGACCGGCCAGAACCCCCAGGTGCGCAGGCCGTTCCAGCGGCCCGGGCCGACGAGCCGCGCGATCGCGGCGACGAGCCGGTCGGTGAAGCAGCCGAGGACTTCGGGCGCCGTCGGCCGCTCCTCGATGTCATAGCTGTCCGGCCAGGTGGCGGGGTCGTCCCGGCGGATCCCGGCCTTCTCCTCCATGCGCCGCCACACGACCGCCCGCGCCGCGGCCGCCTGCGCCGCGGTGAACGCGCCGGGCAGCACGCAGAAGCCGCGCTCGACGAACGCGTCGACGTCGGCCGCGCTCAGCACCGTCACGCCGTCAGCACCGCCTTGCCGCGGGAGAACCTCGCCGCCGGAGCGCCGTCACCAATAGAGCAGCCAGTGGTCGGTGTGCCAGATGCCGTGGCCCTGCAGGGTGAGCCGCTCGTCGCCCTCGCTCACCGACGGGCTGGGCGCGACCTGGTGCAGCAGATGGCCGGAGTGGACCACCAACTCGCCGGCGGTGTAGGGGATGTAGCGCAGCGGGTGGAAGCGGCGCAGGTCGCCGGCGCCGTCGACCCAGCCGCGCCGCTGCGCGTCCAGGAACGCCGCGTAGCCGACCTCCCAGGTGTTCAGCCCGCCGCCCGCGACCGGCATCCGGATCGGCAGGGTGAAGGACAGCACCCAGGACCGGTCGACGGCCTCCGGCCAGTCGAAGAACTGGTACTGCAGGTCGAAGTGCACCGGCGCGCGCGGGCGCAGGAAGATCGCCTCGGTGCGCCAGAGGTGGAAGCCGGGCAGCGCGAACGTGTCGGTGTAGCGGACCGGGGCGGCGAGCAGCTCGGTCAGCGCGGCGCGGAGCCGGTCGTAGAGCCAGCCAAACCGGCGCCACAGCAGCGGCCGGTGCAGCGCGGCGAGCCGGTGGTACTCACCGGGCCGGGACTCCGGGGCGAGGTCCAGGTAGCTCGGGGTGCCCAGGGTGTGGAAGGCGTAGCCGCGGTCCAGCCAGGCCGGCCGCTCCCGGTACATGTCCGCGCGGACCTCGTCCGCCTCCGCGGCGGACAGCAGCCGCGCCGTCGCCAGCGACGTCTCGCCCAGCGCGCCGGCGCCCGCCGTTTCCGCGGCCGTCCCCGGCGTTTCCGCGGCCGTCCCCGCCGCTGTTTCCGCCGGCCCGGCCACGCCTGCCGTAGGCAGGAGCTTCCCGGCCGTCACGCGCGCACCGCCTCGCGTACCCTGGCCGTCGTGAGGGCGCCGAGCAGGGCGGCGCTGATCGCGCCGCCGGCCCGGCGGTCGTACCAGTCGTAGCCCGGCATGGGGTTCGCCTCGAGTACCCAGTAGGTGCCGCCGGCTCCCTCCTCGGCCTTGAGGTCCCAGCCGGCGAACAGCAGGCCGGACTCGGCCGTCGTGGCGACCAGCCGGCGGGTCAGGTCGTCCGGCAGGTCCACGGCGGCAAAGTCGAGCCCGACGGCGTCCAGCTCGCGGTAGTCGACCAGCGGCCGCGCGTCCGCGGCCCGCGCCGCGACGGCATCCGGTCGCGCGGTGATCCGCTGGGCGTACACCACGTCGCCGCAGACGTGCACCCGGAGGTCGACGCCGTCGACCTGTCGCTGCAGGTGCACCGGGCCACACGCCGGCGTGAAGCCGGCAGCCGCGGTGAACTCCGCGGGGCTGACGACGCGCGCGGTCGCGCGTACCCCTGACAGGGCCTTGACGACGGTCGGGCCGGCCGCGGCGAACGCGCGCAGCGCCTGGGGGTCCGCGCTGGTCAGGCTCGCCGGGACGGCGAAGCCGGCGCGGGCCAGGCGCGCCTCATGCAGCGGCTTCGTGCCGTTGTCGGCCCAGGCACCGGGGCGGTTCGCGACCGGGCCGGGGACGTGGTCCAGCCAGGCGGCGAGCGCGCTCGTGAGCCCACGCCAGCGGGCGGCGCGGCGCGGGTCAGGCTCGACCGCGGACAGGTCGACGAGCCTGGCGAAGCAGCCGGCCGCCGGGTCCAGGGCTACCGCTCCCCGGGCGGTCACCAGCCGGCTCGCGCCGTCATCGGGAATCGCCAGCCGCCAGTCGCCCTCATCGACGACCTCGGCGAGGTCGACCGCGACGACGTCCGCGCCCAGCCGGGCCGCGGCGGTGACGAAGTGCCGGAACGTCCCGTCCGTGCCGACGCCGAGCGCGACGACGGGCGTGCTGGCCAGGTCCTGTCCGTCCATGCCAGGTCACTTCCGATCGCCGAACAGCAGGGTGAGCAGCCGCGGGCCGAGGCCCAGCCAGGTCATGCGCAGCAGTTCGACGCCGGGGAACGGGTCGACCTCGACGAGCCGGGCCCGCCCGCCGTCGGCGTCGACCCGCCAGACGACGGCCGCGAGCGTGAGCCCGAGCCGGCCGGCGAGTGTGACGCTGCGCGTGGTCAGCTCCAGGTGGTCGATCTCGGCGGTGGTGCACCGCCAGGCGTCGGCGCCGAGGACGACGACGATCTCGAACGCCGGGTCGGCGGCCGACCAGCGGGCGCGGTACGGGCCGTCGCCATCCGGGCGCCGCGGCCAGACGGCGGTGTGCCCGGTGACCGCGTCACGCACCCACCAGCCCTCGTCGACCTGCTCGGCCGGGTCGGGAAACGTCGCGGCGAACACCTCGACCGAGCCGGCCGGCTCCTCGGCGCGCCGCTCCGTGAGCGCGGCCGAGTCGGACACCGCGCCGCCGAACGCGCGCGAGGTCGGCCTGTTGACGACCGCGGCGTCGGTCAGCGCCGCGGCGGCCCACAGCTGCGCGACGCACTCCTGGTACTGGAACCGCGCGTCGAAGCTCGCGGCCGCGTCCGCCAGATCCGGCACCCGCAGGAACATCGGCACCGTCGGGACGACGCTGACCACGACCTGGGCGCCGGCGTCGCCGTCCGCCAGGCGGGCCGGGTCGCCGGCCGGCCGGCTGTGGACCTCGACGGTGAACAGCTGGGCGGCGTCGAACGGGTCGAGCGTGACCGCCCGCCGGCCGTGCTCGGCGAGGTAGGCGGTGAGCTCGGCCGCGACTGGGTCCTCGGGGTCGGCGACGATCAGCAGGTCGTCCGCGGTCAGGGCCGGCGCCGCCGGCCGCGCGGCTGGCTCGGTGCGCATCGCGGTCCTCCTCGTCCGGGGCCGGGCGGTCAGATCACGACGCCGGCGGCGCGCAGGTACCGGTTGACCCGGGACGCCCGCAGCACGGCGCCGATGTCGTCCTCGTCGATCACGCCGGGGCGGGTTGGCTCGTCGCCGGTGACCATCCCGGCGGTCGCCGCGTCGCCGGGGCCGGCCGGAGCGAGGCCCGCGGCCGGCCGGTCGTCCGGCGCCCGGCCGGCGGCGGCGCCGGGATGTGCTCCGTCGATGCCGTCCTTGAAATCCTTGAAGTCCTTGCTGTCTTTCGTGTCCTTGAAGTCCTTGCTGTCTTTGCGATCCTTCCAGTCCTTGAGGTCCTTCCAGTCCTTGTTGTCCTTGTTGTCCTTGTGATCCTTGAAGTCCTTGCCGTCCTTGAGGTCCTTCCATTTGGGCGCCTGCGCGACGGGGTCGGCCGTGGCTGGCCGGGGAGTCGCGAGGCCGGTGCCCGCGAGGCCGGCGCGGCCGGGCGCGGGGGTTGCGACGGCGTCGCCGAGCGGCTCCTGGCCGGTACCGCCCGGCCGGCGCAGGAGGGTGAGCAGGTCTCGGCGGTCAGCGGCGGACAGGAATGGCCGGACGCGGGTCTCGTCGATCGTCCAGGACATCGGCGGGCCTCCTCCCTGTGCCCGCGGTGCCCAGGTGGTCGGCGCCATCGGCCGGGGTTCCCGCCGGATCGGCGGAGCCCAGGGTCCCTGCTGGATCGGCGACAGGGTCCCTGCCGGATCGGCGACGGGTTTCCTCCCGGATCGGCGACGGGTTTCCTCCCGGATCGGCGACAGGGTTCCTCCCGGATCGGCGAAGCCGATCTGGGAGGTCGGCGATCTGGGAGGTCGGCAATCCGAGGGCTCGGCGATCTGGGACGTCGGCGATCCAGCAGGTCTGCTGGGGGGTCGGGGCCGGGGACGCCGTTGAAGCTGGCGCATGCGCGGGATCGGTGCGGTAAAGGGACAACGCGGCAGCGAGCAGGCGCTGCGCATGCGGGTAGTGGGGGTTGAGGTTGCAGATCAGGTGGTCGACGCCGAGCGCCTCGTAGCGGCGCAGCCCGGCGGCGACCGCCTCCGGCGTGCCGGCGAGTACCGGGTAGTCGGGCGGCGGGTGCGGCGACGGGTGGCCGGGGGCGCGCGGCGCGACGTTGACGCCCACGGTGACGCCCAGCGTCGCCGGGTCCCGTCCCTCGGCGGCGCAGGCGGCGCGCGCCATGGTGCGCACGCCGGCAAGTTCGCCGGTCGCCGAGCCTGTCTGGCCGGCGGCGGCGCCAACCTTCCGCGGGTCGTCCGGCTGCGGCCCGTCCGACGGGTCGTCCGGTGGCGGCGCGCCGTACCAGCAGGTGTTCCACAAGTCGGCGTACCGGGCGGCGAGGCGCAGCAGGCGGGGGCCGCCGCCGCCGACGAGCACGGGGATCCGTCGGCGCGGCGCGGGCCGCAGCTCGGCGTCGCGCAGCCGGTGGAAGGGCCCGTCATGGTCGGCGTGGCCGGTGCGCAGCAGCGCGGTGATGATCTCCAGTTGCTCGGCGAGCCGCTCGGCGCGGTGGTCGAACGGCAGGCCGAACGCGTCGAACTCGGGCTGGTGCCAGCCGGCGCCGAGGCCGAGGACGAGCCGCCCGCGGGAGATCTCGTCGAGCGTCACCGCCATCTTCGCGAGTACGCCGGGATGGCGGAACGCCGCGCACAGTACGAACGTGCCGAGCGTCACTCGATTGGTCGCCTCGGCGAGCGCGGACAGCGTCGTCCACGACTCCCAGGCGCCCTCGGTGGGCGCGCCGGGGGAGCGGAACAGCAGATGGTCGAATACCCAGACCGAGTCGAAACCCGCCCCCTCAGCTTGTAACGCGAGATCGCGGATGTCGAGGTAGGACGGCTGTTTCCACGGATACTCGGTGAGCGGAAGCACGACACCGACCCGCATCACGCCCTCCCCACTCGCTGGCGTTCTGAGCGTAGGGCGAAGCGGTCGGCGGCGCGGAGTTTTCCCGTGGAATACGTGTTAGCACTGAGTGGACTGGCGGCGGACGCGACCGTGAAGGGAAAGACGGGCCCCGCCGGCCGCCTGGGCCGTGGCCGGCTCCGGCGGCGGGCGGGACCCGTCAGCGCCGATCTGTCGTCGGCCGAGCGTGGATCTCGGCCGAGATTCCTCGGTCAGATGAGGCCGAGCGCGCGGACGGCGTCGCGCTCCTCGGCGAGCTCGGCGACCGAGGCGTCGATCCGGGTGCGGGAGAACTCGTTGAGTTCCAGGCCCTGGACGATCTCGTACGCGCCGTCCTTGGTGACCACCGGGAACGACGAGATCAGGCCCGCGGGCACGCCGTAGGAGCCGTCCGACGGGATGGCCATCGACGTCCAGTCGCCCTCGGGCGTGCCGTTCACCCAGGTGTAGATGTGGTCGATCGCGGCGGAGGCGGCGGAGGCGGCCGACGACGCCCCGCGGGCGGCGATGATGGCGGCGCCCCGCTTGGCGACGGTCGGGATGAACTCGTCGGCGAGCCAGGCCTCGTCGACCTGGTCGGCGGCGCTCTTGCCGGCGACCTCGGCGTGGAAGACGTCCGGGTACTGGGTCGCGGAGTGGTTGCCCCAGATCGTCAGCTTCTTGATGTCCGCGACGCCGACGCCGAGCTTGGCGCCGAGCTGCGAGAGCGCCCGGTTGTGGTCGAGGCGGGTCATCGCGGTGAACCGCCCCGTCGGCACGTCCGGGGCGTGGCTGGCGGCGATGAGCGCGTTGGTGTTCGCGGGGTTGCCGACCACGAGGACCTTGATGTCGTCGGCGGCGCCGGCGTTGATGGCGGCGCCCTGGGGCTTGAAGATGCCGCCGTTGGCCTCGAGCAGGTCACCGCGCTCCATGCCGGCGGTGCGCGGCCGGGCACCCACCAGCAGGGCGACGTTCGCGCCCTCGAAAGCCTTCACCGGGTCGTCGAAGATGTCGACGCCGGAAAGCAGCGGGAATGCGGCGTCGGCGAGTTCCATCGCCGTTCCCTCGGCGGCCTTGACAGCCTGCGGGATTTCCAGCAGGCGCAGCTTGACGGGGGTGTCGGCGCCGAGGAGCTGACCGGAGGCGATCCGGAAAAGGAGCGCATATCCGATCTGGCCGGCCGCGCCGGTTACCGTCACATTGACTGGTGTACGTGCCATGGCCCGGATGTTATCTCTCCCGACCGGCACCCGCCGCGCCTGAGGACCCCCGCGGGCCGCGTCACGGCGTGGCACCGGACACAGCGCGCCGGGCCGGTCAAACCTTGGCCCAACCTCCGGCGTGGCGGGGGCTACGGGGGGCCATGACCCGCCGGCGGACAGGCCGGCGCGCGGCCCGCGTTCCGGCGGGCGCCAGCCATCCGCCAGAGGCCGGTGGCCAGCGCGCACCCGAGGGCGGCGACCAGGACCTCGCCGCTGGGGGCGAAATCCAGCGCGAGCGCGCGCAGGCCGTTCACCACGCCGTCCGCCGCCCATGGGGGGCCGCCGAGGCCGAACACGACTGTGAGGCAGCACAGCGTCAGGCCCACGACGGTGGGGACGAGCGCGACGACATCGGTGGGCATTTCTCGTCCTCGATTCAGCAGCCTGGCCTGGAATGTCTGGCCGATTGGGGAACGGTTTCCGGCGGCCGGAGGAATCCGATCAGAAGTGTCCGAACTGCCGCGCGGCGCTGGCGCGCCGGGACGGGGCCGGGCGCTGTTTCGGAGCGCGCGCCGTCCGATTCCACGCCGACGGCCGGCGGGTGACTTCTCGCTGGGACGCGGGCCGGTGGCCTTTTCGGTCCGGCGACGGGAGCGCGGTGAACGGGCAATGCGCTCGGGTCCGGGAAACGCCTGGGGCGCGAGCGCCTTCGGGCGCGGACACCGAGCGTCGTCGCGGCCGGTGGGAGGCGGCGGGCGGCGGGCGGCGGCGGGGCGAACGACGCGGTGGCGGGATCGGGCGTGCTGTCGGTCGCGGCGGAGCGGGAGGGGCGGTGGAACGGGGGATCTAGACCCGTCTTCCGCACATGGGATTTCGATGCGCCGGCTGACCCGGTTATCGATCAAGGTGGTCGGGTCGGGTC
>NZ_JADWYU010000189.1 GCF_016786325.1 Frankia nepalensis
CGAGGGTGCCCTTGCGGGCCCGCCCGATCGCCGTACGGGCCGTCGCGACGATGACTGCTTCGGGCACGGTGAACTCCCGGAGGGTGGAAAGGGCTGACCGCGGCTCGCGGTGGGTGCGGATCCCACAGCACGCTACTCGTTTCCGCATAATTTATACAACTGATGGTCGCTTCAATGGGCGAGGCGGCCGGCCGCCGGCGCTGGTCGTCCGCCCGGGCCGGGCGCGCCGCACGACCGGGTCTGTACTGTTCATCCGCGTGACGGACGAGCGGGAGATCCTGGACTGGCGGACCTTCGGCGTCGCCTCCAGGGAACTGGCCAGGATGGTGGCCGACGACGGGTACCGGCCGGACCTGATCCTGGCGATCGCGCGTGGCGGCCTGTTCGTGGCGGGCGCGCTCGGCTACGCGCTGTCCGTGAAGAACCTGCACGTGATGAACGTCGAGTTCTACAACGGTGTGGGCGCGACCCTGGACATGCCGGTGATGCTGCCGCCGGTGCCGAGCGCGGTCGACTTCTCCGCCAAGAAGGTGCTGATCGCCGACGACGTGGCGGACACGGGCAAGACCATCGAGCTGGTCCGGGACTTCGTCCAGGACCACGTGGCCGAGGTGCGCACCGCGGTGGTCTACGAGAAGCCCCGGTCGCTGGTCACGTGCGAGTACGTGTGGCGACGGACCGACCGGTGGATCAATTTCCCGTGGAGCACCGACCCGCCGCTCGTGGAGGCGTGAGGCCGACCCGGCGCCGCGTCGCCACCCCACGCGGCACCGGGTGTCCGCCCGGTCACCGCGAGCTCCGCGGTGGCCGGGCACGTCCTCGGCCGAGGAGTGGATCGGGCCTAGCCGAGGAGCGGCTCGAGCCGGGTCCGGTCGGCCTCGTCGAGCGGGCGCAGCGGCTCGCCCTTCGCCGGGCGCCAGACGACGCCGTCCGGGCGCCAGGCCTCGCGCCGCAGCCGCATCTTGTCGATCTTCATGCTGGCCAGCTTGGGCAGCTCCTCGGTGACGCGGACGAAGGCCGGCAGCCACTTGGGCCCGAGGTCGGTCTGCTCGGCGAGGAAGGCGTCGAACCGGGCGGGGTCGAACCGGGCGCCGCCGCGCAGCTCGAGCGCGACCATGACCCGGTCGCCGACCGGGTCGTCGGGGACGGCGTAGACGGCGACGGAGCGGACGTCCGGATGGCGGGAGAGGATCGCCTCGACCGGCGCCGCGGCGAAGTTCTCGCCGTCGACCCGCAGCCACTCGTTCGACCGTCCGGCGAAGTACAGCCAGCCGTCGCCGTCGCGGTAGGCGAGGTCGCCCGACCAGTACCGGCCGTCCCGGAACCGGGTCCGGGTCGCTTCTTCGTTGTTGTAGTAGCCCTCGAAACCGGCGGCGGGGGCGGTCTCCACGATCTCGCCGACCGCCTCGTCGAGGTTGGCGGGCCGCCCGTCCGGGCCGAGCACCACCGGCGGGCACTCCAGGCCGGTGTCCGGGTCGAGCACCTTGACGGTGGGATCGGCGGTGCCCAGCGCCCCGTCGGGCATCGCCGGGTCACGCCGGATGATGATGATTCCTTCGGTGGAGCCGTAACTGTCGCGGACGGCACAGCCGAACCGGCGGGCGAACTGGCGGATGTCCTGGACCGACGCCTCGTTGCCGACCGCGAGCCGTAGCGGGCTGTCCGCGTCGTCGGGGCGCTCGGGCGTGGCGACGATGTAGTTGAGCACCTTGCCGGTGTAGGTGATCATGGTGGCGCCGAAGCGGCGGATGTCCGGCAGGGTGTTCGAGGCGGAGAACCGCGGCCGGGTCGAGATCGGGATCCCCGCGTTCAGCGCGGACGACCAGCCGGTGAACAGCGAGCTGGAGTGAAAGAACGGCAGCGAGGAGTACACGACGTCGCCCGCGCCGAGCTCAGCGATCCTTGCCACGTGGGCGCCCGTGCGGGCGAACCGGCCCTGCGTGCAGCGCACCGCCTTCGGCAGCCCGGTCGAGCCGGACGTGAAGATCAACAGGAAGAGGTCGTCCTCCCGGGCCGGCCGGTCGGGTGCCGCGAGCGGCGAGGCCGCGAGCCGCTCGGCGTACTCGGCGCCGTCGACGACGAGCACCCGGTCCGCCGGCACGCCGGTGTCCACTCCCGCGAGCAGCGGCTGGTAGCCGGCCGAGGTGACCAGCAGCTGGCAGTCGGTGTGGCGCACCAGCTGCCCGAGCTGGTCACCCCGATAGGTCGCGTTGATGCCGACGACGACGGCTCCCGACAGCGCCGCGGCGCCCAGCCAGAACACGTAGTCGGGCACGTTCTCCAGCAGGACGCCGATGTGCGGCGGGCGTCCGGGGTCGCGCAGCTGGTCGAACAGCGCCGCCCGGCGGGTCGCCTCCTCGAGCAGCTGGGCGTAGGTCCACCGCTCCTCGCCGATCAGCAGCGCGGCGCCGTCGCCGTCGCCTTCGGCCCGCTGGCGCAACAGCTCGGCGACCGTGGTCATCGCTGTCCCACCCGCGTGGCCGGAGCGGATCCCAGCCGTCCCGCCTCGACCCGGCAGCCGGAACCAGGCAGGCTGGGTAAGCCGCCGATGACGGTCCCGTTCGTCGCGGCACGGTCGTTCGTCGTCATCCTCGGACCCTTCCTCCGGATGTCAGCGTCCGGATGGAGATGTCGACTTCGAAGTCGACGTCGATGTTGCGTCGAGGGCCACCCCGCGTCAAGCGCTGGCGGAGAGCCGGCCCGTGTTCGTGGACCCGGCGGCGGACGTGGTCGTGGGAACAGTGACACACCGAGCCACGGGCCCGGCGTGGGAAGGCGGCCGGCGGCTTCGGCGGCCGGCGCGGGAGCCGGGCAAACGCTCGAACGCCGACATCGCGGTCGAGTACGGTACGCGGGTGCTCGACGTCACATCTTCCAGGCCGTCCCGACCTGGGGGACCGGCGCGCGAGCGGCTGGCCGGGTACCAGGACCGGTTCGCCGCCCATGCGTGACGAGCTCGGCCGGTGGCTCGGCCGCGACGACCTGCGCGTCGAACAGATCTCCGGCGGTGCCTCCAATCTGACCTACCGGGTCAGCGGAGGGGCCGACGACTGGGTGCTGCGCCGCCCGCCGGCGTTCGTGACCGCCACGTCGAACGACATGGAACGGGAATGGACCGTGCTGCGCGCGCTGGAGGGCAGCGGGGTGCCGGTGCCGCGGGTGGTGCGGACCTGCCAGGACCCGGGTGTCCTGGGGGCGCCGTTCTACCTGATGGAGCGGTTGGACGGGATCGTCTACCGCTCGGCGCGGGACGTCGCTCATCTCGACGAGGCCCAGGCCCGGGCCTGCGCGGACGAACTTGTCGACGTGCTCGCCGCCCTGCACGCCATCGACCCGGCCACGGTCGGGCTGGAGTCGTTCGGCCGCCCCGACGGCTTCCTCGAACGGCAGCTGCGGCGGTGGGGCCGCCAGTGGGAGCAGACGAGGTTCGGTGACGTTCCGGAGATCGACGAGACGCTGCGCCGGCTCGGCGCCGCGGTCCCGGCCTCGGGCCGGCCGGCGATCGTCCACGGCGACTATTCCCTCAACAACGTCATGTTCCGCCGCGACCGGCCGACCGCGATGGCGGGGGTGCTGGACTGGGAGATGTCCACGCTCGGGGACCCGCTCACCGACGTCGGCCTGCTCGTCCTGTACTGGGGTGACACCGGCGCGGCCCTCTGGGACGGCACGCAGGCCCACCGGGCCAATCCCGGATTCGGGACGACAGCCGAGCTGATGGCGCGCTACGCGACGGCGAGCGGCCGCGATCTGGGCACGATCGACTTCTATGTGGCCCTGGCCACGATCAAGATAGCCATCATCGTCGCGGGTGCCCGGATGCGGGTTGTCAGCACCGATCCGGAGCGGGCGCGCCGGGCGGAGACCAAGACCCGGCAGCTCGCGGGTATCGCGCTGGAGGCGGCCGAACGGCTGAGTCGTTAGGCCGGTCCCTGACTCCATCCGGCTCATCCGGCTCATCCGGCCCGTCCGGCCCGTCCAGAGGAGAACAGCCCATGACAGTGCTCGAGACGGACGCCCGCCCGGCGTTACTGACCGGCGGGTTCGTGTTCGCCGAAGGACCGCGCTGGCGGGACGGGAAGCTGTGGTTCTCCGACATGCACGGCGAGGCCGTCTACACCACGACCCTGGCCGGCGAGACCACCCGGGTGCTGGAACTGGCCGGCAGGAAGCCCTCCGGCCTGGGCTTCCTGCCGGACGGCTCGGCGCTGGTGGTCTCCATGGCGGAGCGGGAGCTGCTGCGGCTCGCCCCGGACGGGACGTACTCGGTGCACGCCCGCCTGGGACACCTGGTCGACGACGAGCTGAACGACATGGTGGTCGCCGCCGACGGGACCGCCTTCGTCGGCAGCTACTCGCTCGAGCCGGAGACCGGGGTGCTGCTGCGGGTCACGCCCGACGGCCAGGCGTCGGTCGCCGCGGACAAGATGAGCTTCCCGAACGGGACGGTGATCTCACCCGATGGCCGGACCCTGACGGTTGCCGAGTCCAAGCGCCGGCGGTTCACCGCGTTCGACCTCGACGCCGGCCTGAACCTCGGGGGGCGCCGCGTCGTGGCCCCCGCCCCCGCCGCGGCGCCGGACGGGATCGCGCTGGACGCGGAGGGCGGGATCTGGGCCGCGTTCCCGCTCGCCCACGAGTTCCGGCGGATCCTGCCCGGCGGGGAGGTCACCGACCGCGTCCACCTGCCGGACCGGATGGCCATCGCGTGCGCGCTGGGCGGGCCGGACCGCCGCACGCTGTTCCTGCTGTCGGCCGAGAACTGGAACTCCGCGGCCCTCGGCGGCGCGCGGACGTCCGTCATCGAGACGGTGCGGGTCGCCGTCCCCGGCGCCGGTCTGCCCTGACCGGCCGGCCGGCCGGTCAGACCGGTCAGGCCGTGGCCACGCCGCGTCGACGCCGCGTCGACCCCGCGGGCGACGGCCCCTGGCGGCGCGGCCGAGCCGGGCCCGCGGCGAGACGGCCGGCTGACGTCCCGGTCGCCCGGGGCTAGGGTGGGCGGCGTGTCCCTGGTGTCCGACGGCGCCGTTCTGTCGGGGTGACTTCCGGCGCTTTTGTGTGGACGTCCGACAGTCGGCCTTCCTAGCAGGAAAGATGGACGGCTGGGGTCGGAGGCCACGCCGACAGCCGGCGGACCGGCGGCTGGGGCGGCGGCCATCGGGACGGCGAGCGGAGGAGAACGCGTGGTGGACGGCGAGCAGGTGGGCGTGGCACGGCTGGGGGTCATCGGCTGTGGGCTGATGGGCTCCGGCATCGTCGAGGTCGCCGCCCGGGCCGGGGTGGACGTACTGGTACGCGAGATCGACGCCGGCGCGGTGGAGGCCGGGCGGGCTCGGATCACCGGGTCGCTGGACCGGGCCGTCAAGCGCGGCAAGCTCTCCGCCGAGGACCGGGACGCCACCCTGGGCCGGGTGTCCTTCACCACCGACCTCGGTGACTTCGGCGACCGGCAGCTCGTCGTCGAGGCGATCGCCGAGAACGAGCAGCTCAAGACCGAGATCTTCTCGACGCTCGACAAGGTCGTCGTGTCCCCGGACGCGCTCTTCGCCTCCAACACCTCGTCCATCCCGATCATGAAGCTGGGCATGGCGACCAGCCGCCCCGAGCAGGTCATCGGGATCCATTTCTTCAACCCCGTGCCGGTGATGCCGCTCGTCGAGCTGGTCCCGTCGCTGCTGACCTCGGACGCCACCAAGGAAAGCGCCAGGGCGTTCGTCACCGGGCCACTCGGCAAGCAGGTCATCACGTCGCAGGACCGCGCCGGCTTCGTCGTCAACGCGCTGCTCGTGCCCTACCTGCTGTCCGCGATCCGGATGCTCGAGTCCGGCTTCGCCTCGGCCGACGACATCGACAACGGCATGGTGCTGGGCTGCAGCCACCCGATGGGCCCGCTGCGGCTGTGCGACCTGATCGGCCTGGACACCATCAAGGCGGTCGCCGAGTCGATGTACGACGAGTTCAAGGAGCCGCTGTACTCGTCGCCGCCGCTGCTGGCGCGCATGGTGGACGCGGGCCTGCTCGGCAAGAAGAACGGCCGAGGCTTCCACGACTACCGCGGCTGACCCGTCACGGCCGGGACCGGCGGCGGCCCGGGTCGACCCCGGGCCGCCGCGGCCGGCCGGGCGGCGCAGCGAGAGCACCCGAGCGAACCAGGAAGAAGGCCAGTGGTGGACTCCGGTTTCGATCTGTACCGGTTGCCGGACGAGCACGTCGCGCTGCGCGAGGCGGTGCGTGACCTCGTCGAATCAGAGATCGTCCCGCACGCCGCGGACGTCGACGAGCAGGAGCGCTTCCCCCACGAGGCGCTCGCCGCGCTCAACCGGGCCGGGTTCTCCGCCGTGCACATCCCGGCCGAGTACGGCGGCGACGACGCCGACGCCGTGGCGACCTGCATCGTCATCGAGGAGGTCGCCCGCGGCTGCGCGTCGAGCTCGCTGATCCCGGCGGTCAACAAGCTCGGCACCGTGCCGATCCTGCTCGCCGGCTCCGAGGAGCTCAAGAAACTGGTCCTGCCCTCGATCGCCGCCGGCGAGGCGATGGCCTCCTACGCGCTGTCCGAGCGGGAGGCCGGCTCGGACACGGCCTCGATGCGGGCCAGGGCCAGTCGCGACGGCTCGGACTGGATCCTCAACGGCACGAAGTGCTGGATCACCAACGCCGGCATCTCGACCTGGTACACCGTCATGGCGGTCACCAACCCGGACGCGGCCCGCAAGGTCGACGGCATCTCCGCGTTCGTCGTCCACAAGGACGACCCCGGCTTCGAGATCGGCGGCAAGGAACGCAAGCTCGGGATCAAGGGCTCCCCGACCCGCGAGATCCACTTCACCGACTGCCGGATCCCCGCCGACCGGATCATCGGCGAGCCCGGCACCGGCCTGCGCACCGCGCTGGCCACCCTCGACCACACCCGTCCGACCATCGGCGCCCAGGCGGTCGGCATCGCCCAGGGCGCCCTGGACGCCTCGGTCGCCTACACCAAGGAACGCAAGCAGTTCGGCCGGCCGATCGCCGACAACCAGGCCGTGGCGTTCATGCTCGCCGACATGGCGATGCGCATCGAGGCCGCCCGGCACATGGTCTACGTCGCCGCCGCCCGCGCCGAACGCGGCGAGCCGAACCTCGGCTTCATCACCGCCGCCGCCAAGTGCTTCGCCTCCGACACGGCGATGTCGGTGACCACCGACGCCGTCCAGCTGTTCGGCGGCGCCGGCTACACCCGCGACTTCCCCGTCGAGCGCATGATGCGCGACGCCAAGATCACCCAGATCTACGAGGGCACCAACCAGATCCAGCGCGTCGTCATGTCCCGCCAGCTCCTCAAGGGCTGACGGCAGGCCGCGGCTGGAGTGGTCGCGGCCGGGCCGCGGGCGATCACGGCGCGGAGGCCCGAACCCGCTCGCGACCACGCTCTGGTTGGGCCTGGAGGACCTCGTCGATGGTGGTGGCGGTGACGGCGCGGCGCAACCAGGCGTCAAGCTGGTCGAGGTCGGTGCAGGAGAGGATCTGCTCACGGGCGGCGGCGGGAACCGCGACACGACGTGTTTCCAACACTGTCAGCAGTGAGCGCCCCTCGCCCTTGGCAAGGCCTTCAGCGCGCAGTCGGGCGTCGAGCTGACGGTAGAAGTCGCTGCAGAACCTGGGGCCAACGGTGCCGGCCATGTATACCTCCCACCTGATCCGGACCGCGCGAGGCAGCCCAGCCACCAATATGTCCTCGTACGAGGCAGCCGCCTCCGGGCCGGCCGTTCGTAGAACTTCTGCCAGCGCGGGGAAGTAGTCGTCGATGTCGACGTCGTTGCCGTGGCAGATCGCGGAGAACACCGCGAGTGCGGGGTTCGCGCGGGCCTGTTCGACATTAACTACCCGTGGCACGTCCCGCGGCGAGAAGATGGGCGGTTCCTGCGGTGAGTAGCGGTCTCTGGGCTCGTATAGCCGCTCATAACGCCGAGCCACGGTGGGGTCAGGGCAGTACACGAGCAAAAGCGTCCTGACCCGGAGCCGTACGGCCATGTGCGCCACATAGAGCATCCATGTCCACTGCTTGCGTGGATCCCAGCCACGCTGCACCTCCAGCACGACACCCAGCATCGGCTGGTTGTACGCGTCCTTGAACAGCAGAGCCCCGTCGGCGTGGTAGGTGCGGGGAGCCAGCATCCGCATGTCAGTGCTCGGCTCCGTGACTTCGTGAAACCCCGGCATCTTCACCAGGAAGATATCTGACAGCAGGTCGACCACCACGTTCGGGGCAAGCGTGGCCAGTTCGATGGGTGCCTCGTGTTGTCCGCTCGGCATGGCGCCCACCATAGACGTAGCGGGCAGAATACGACAAACCGGTGCGGGAAACGATAGGACGGAACGCTCGTCAAACAAAGTCGAGCGCTCGCCGAGCGCTTTTATCACCGATTTAGCTCGTCGAGCCCATGCCAAGACCGTATCCCGGCCTAATAGTCGATGGCAGGCGTCTCGTGGTGCGAATTTGGCGTCACCTCGACGGCCGGCGGCATTGCCCACCCGCCGTGGTGCCTCGTGACGGCGGCCGGAGCCTTTCCTGCGCTACGGCGTGCCCGGGGACGTCAGCGGTCCGTCGTCAGCGGGCTCCATGGCCGGCGGGTGGGCGGTGCCGGTGGCGGACAGGACGAAGGGACCGAGGATGCGGGCCACGGACCGGCCCGTGAGCTCGGGGGCGTCGCTCGGCAGGGTCAGGTAGCTCATCGCGAGGCGGACCACGCAGTCGGCGACGAGCTGGCCGTCGGCCGGGTCCCCGTCCGGCCAGGCCTGGTGAAAGCAGGTGACCAACTGCTGGCGGGCCGCCGCGAGCAGGGGCGGGCCGTGCTGGGCCAGCAGGCCGGCGAACTCCTCCGAGCCGGTCATCATCGACTTCACGAGGGTGTCCTCGGCGACGGCGGCCAGGAACACCTCGAAGGCGGCGGCCACGGCCGCCTGCGCGTCGTCGGCGTGACTGATGACAGCGTCGCCGACGGCGTCGAGGAAGCGGCTGGTCTCGCGCAGCAGCAGCGCCCGTACCAGCGCGTCGCGCGAGCCGTAGTGCTGGTAGAGGGTCTGGCGGCTGACGCCGGCGCGGCTGGCGACGTCGGCCATCCGTGCCTGGCGCGCGCCCTGCTCGCGCAGCACGTCGGCGGCGGCGTCGAGCAGCGTCTCGCGCAGCCGGTCGCGGGTCGCGGCGGCGAACCCGCCGGCCGGTCGCGGGGCGGTCCCGCCCGTCACGCGGCGGCCGCGGGCTGGCCGTGGCGGGCGAGCAGTTCCGCGCGCCGGCGCGGGTCGACGTTGGCCAGGGTCACGTCGCCGCCGTAGTGGGCGAGAACGCGGGGATCCATCACCCGGCGCCACACCGGTGGCACCAGCGCGAGCACGATCATCGTGGAGTAGCCGGACGGCAGCTGCGGCGCGCGCGCGAACGATCGCAGCGCCTGGTAGCGGCGGGTCGGGTACGCGTGGTGGTCGCTGTGGCGCTGCAACTGGAAGAGCGCCAGGTTCGAGACAACCGCGTCGCTGTTCCAGCTGTGTCGCGCGTCGACCTTCTCGTACCGACCGGCCGCGGTGGCCTGGCGGGCCAGGCCGTAGTGCTCGATGTAGTTGACGACCTCCAGGAAGGACAGGCCCACCACCGCCTGCGCGGCGAGAAACAGCAGCACCCACGGGCCGAACGCCACGGCCAGCCCGGCGAACAGGACCACGGTGAGCGCCCAGGAGTGCAGCACCTCGTTGCGGGCCGACCAGACCCGGTGGCCGCGCAGCCGGAGCCGGTGCGCCTCGAGCCGCCAGGCGGAGCGGGCGCTGCCCGCGACCGTGCGCGGCCAGAACCGCCAGAAGCTCTCGCCCAGCCGGGAGCTGGCCGGGTCCTCCGGGGTGGCAACCCGGACGTGGTGCCCCCGGGTGTGCTCGACGTAGAAGTGGCCATAGGCGGTCGGCGCGAGCATGACCTTCGACAGCCAGCGTTCCAGGCGCTCGCGTTTGTGCCCCAGCTCGTGGGCGGCGTTGATCCCGATGCCGGTGACCGCGCCGACCGACAGGATCAGGCCGATCCGGCCGAGGACGCCGAGATCGCCGGATCCCCAGGCGTGGCAGCCGAGCGCGAGGACGACGCCGGTCAGCGGCAGGTAGAGGAATGTCACCCAGCGGTAGTAGCGGTCCGCCTGCAACCGGTCGGCGACGTTCTCCGGAGGGCTGGTCGGGTCCTCGGGTGTCGTGGCGTCCAGCAGCGGAAGCAGCGCGAGGACGAAGAACGGTGTGATCCACCACGGGACGTCGCTGCCGGTCTCGCGCCACAGGCC
The DNA here is from genome assembly GCF_016786325.1 of Frankia nepalensis. GTDB lineage: Bacteria > Actinomycetota > Actinomycetes > Frankiales > Frankiaceae > Pseudofrankia > Pseudofrankia nepalensis. Next base: position 10,296 of record NZ_JADWYU010000189.1, read on the forward strand.
GTAGCCGACGACGGGCAGTACGGGCGGGATGAGGCCGGCCAGCCACAGATAGCGGCGGCTGTCCCGCCAGACGGCGCGTTCAAGGGCGACCAGGGTGGGAGCCGACATCACGGACCTCCGGAAGGACACCGAACAGTGGCGCGGTGCGCCGACTGCTGGACACTGACTCTCCCAGATGTCATAAAGACTGACAACATCCGCTTTGCGTGTAAGGCACTCGTCGTCGGCAAGCAATCGTCATCGGCAAGGGAGCGTTCATGGGAGACGGGACGGACCCGGCCGGGCACCACGCGCCGGCCGCCGCGCCCAGGGGCGCGGCCCTCGATGCCGACGGCCCGCGCGCCACCCCGGCGAGGGCCGACGGGCTGACGGTGGACGACACGCGGATCCGTCAGGCGGCCGGCCCGGCGCCCTGGCACGGCGCGGTCACCATAGGGCTGTTCTTCGCCGCCGCCGGCACACTGATCACCTACACGCTGTTGCCGTTGCCCGGTCAGCGCGCGTTCGGCGCCGGCAACTACTGGCTGGCTGGCGGGCTGTTCGCCGCCCACCTGCTGGTCAGCCGCCTCGTCCGGCTCCGGGTGGTCCGCGCGGCCGGCGGTGGCTGACCCGGTGGCCGACCGATGGCGCCCGTGGCGTGGTCGCCGGATCGGGGGCCTGGTCCGCGCCTCGCCGCGGGCCGGCGCGGACCAGGGCTGGTGATCAGCCTTCGGCGGCCAGCGCGGCGGCGACGGCGGCGCGCTGCTCGGCGAGCAGGGCCTCCTTGCGGTCCGGGGTGAGGAACGAGTGATGGACCGCCGCGGCCGCCAACTCGGCGACGGTCGCGCGGGACAGGCCCAGGTCGCGCAGCGCGTGCAGGTACTCGTCGCGCAGCGTCGTGCCGAACATCGGCGGGTCGTCGCTGTTGAGGCTCACCGGCACGCCCTCGGCGATCAGCGTCGGCAGCGGGTGGCTCGCGTAGTCGGCGACGACGCCGGTGCGCAGGTTCGACGTGGGCGAGACGTCCAGCGGGATCCGGTCGGTGCGCAGCCGCTCGATGAGCGCCGGGTCGTCCAGCGACCGGATGCCGTGGCCGATCCGGTCCGCGCCCAGGTGCTCGATGCTGTCCCAGACCGTCCGGGCACCGCTGGTCTCACCGGCGTGCGGGATGCTGCGCAGCCCCGCCTGCCGGGCGGCCGCGAACGCCTCGGCGAACTGCGGGCGCGGCACGCCCACCTCGGCACCGCCGACGCCGATGCCGATGACACCGGTCCCGCCGTAGGTCGTCGCGTACTCCACCGTGCGCTCGGCGACCATCCGCATGTCGGCGCCGGGCAGCCCGCCCGGGATGTCGGTGATCCAGCGGATGTCGATGCCGGTCGCCGCGTACGCCTCGGCCCGTCCGCGCTCGACGCCGGCGAACACGTCCTCGATCGGTACGCCGCGCATCGCGTGGATGTACGGCGTGAAGTAGATCTCCGCGTAGCGGACGTTCTGCGCGGCCAGCCCCAGCGCGGTCTCCCGGGCGAGCAGCGCGAAGTCGTCCTCGTCGCGCAGCACCTTCACCGCGGTCCGGTATACCTCCAGGAAGTGGTTGAAGTCCTTGAAGGCGTACCACTCGCGCAACGCGGCCTCGGTCGTCGGGATGTCGTCGACCTGATGACGGCGGGCCAGCGCGAGCACGGTGCCGGGCAGCATCGAGCCCTCGAGGTGGACGTGCAGCTCGACCTTGGGCAGCGCGTCGACGAACTGCTCGTCGCTCACCGGGCCGGCCAGTGCGCCGGGGCCGGTCTCGGTCGTGTCGGTCATCGCGCCGCGTCCATCTGGTCGTCCTCCTCGGTGAGCCGCTTCGGGCATCCCGACCATCCGCCGGCCGGGCGCGTCTCGTCAAAGAAGCTGACACCAACCGGTCAGACTGGTCGCTTCGGGCCGGACTGGGAAGAACCTCAGGCGACGGGGGGCTCGGCCTGGCCGACGGGCGCCGGCGCGGGCTGCTCGGTGCGCGGGGGAGGCGCTGCCTCGGCGCGGGCCGGCGGGGTGTCCTCGGGACGGGGCGGGGCGGAGCCGCCGAGGTGGGCGGGCTGCCACCAGTCGGGCTCGCCGGGCGCGGGCGGCGGGTAGCGGCGCTGGCTCTCGTCGAGCAGCTTGCTCATCACGCCGAACAGCAGCGCGGTGCCGGTGGCGGCGTCGGCCAGGTCCGCCGGCGGTACCGGGGCGCCGACCGTGATCGAGACGGGGGTGTGCCGGGCCTTGCGCAGGTTGCGCGGCTGGCCCTTGGTCAGCACCCGCTGACTGCCCCAGAGGACCATCGGGATGACCGGGACGTTCGCCTCGGCGGCCATCCGGGTGGCGCCGCTCTTGAACGGCGCCAGGCAGTAGTGCGGGTGGATCGTCGCCTCGGGGAACACGCCGACGAGCTCGCCGGCGCGCAGCGCCTCGACGGCGGCCCGGAGCGACCCGGCGCCCGCCGACCGGTCGACCGGGATGTGGTGCATGCCGCGCATCAGCGGCCCGGACACCTTGTGCTCGAAGGTCGACTTCTTCGCCATGAACCGGACCATGCGCTTCTGGGCGTGCCAGAACGGCACCCCAGCCAGCGCGAAGTCCAGGTAGGAGACGTGGTTGATGAGCACCACGCCACCCCCGGTCGCCGGGATGTGCTCCTGGCCGCGGATGTCGAGCTTCAGGTCCAGCGCCCGGAACAGCCCCAGCGCCACGCTGATGACCGGCCGGTAGACATACTCCGCCACCTGTGACCTCCGTTTCCGCCGTCCTGTGCCACCCGGCCGGTCCTCGCCGGCGCGGGCGGCCGGGGCGATCGCCGGCTGGCCAACACTACCGGTCAGGCCCGGCCACCGGCCCTTTCCGCCGTCTCCTGGAACACGGCCCGAGCGGCGGGCTCTGGGCGGCACGGGGACGGCCCACCGGGGCCACGCGGCCCGATGCCGGCCGACGACGTGACGCGACCGGCGCGGCGGACGGACCGGGCCGGGTACCCGATTCGGCCAGGAACCGGTATGAACGGGACCGGGGGACAGCGGCCGGCACCCACGGGCGCAGCACGGCGCCGGGACACCCCGAACCAGCCAGTCCGCGACCGAGGAGGCGGCCACGTCCGACCTGTTGCACCGGGCGCTCGTCGTCCAGCCCGCGCCGGCCGGCGAGGTCCTCGCCGCCGCCGGCCTGCTCGCGCTGCTCACCGTCGTCAGCGCCCGCACCTGGCCGGTCGCGCGGCACGTGGTCACGATCGTGCACGAGGCCGGGCATGCCCTGGTCGCGCTGTGCGCCGGGCGCCGGCTCGCCGGGATCCGGCTGCACTCCGACACGTCCGGGGTAACGGTCTCGTCGGGCCGCCCGACCGGCCCCGGCGTGGTCTGCACGGTCGCCGCCGGTTACCCCGCCCCGGCGCTGCTCGGGCTCGCGGCCGCGTCGCTGCTGTCGACCGGCCGGACGGCGCTGCTGTTGCAGCTGTTCGTGGTGCTGCTGGTCGGCGTGCTGGTGGTGATCCGCAACGGGTTCGGCCTGCTGTCCGTGGTCGTGAGCATCGTCGTGGTGCTGGCCGTGTCGATGTTCGCGCCGGCGGTGCTGCGTGGCGGGTTCGCCGCCTACGTGACCTGGTTCCTGCTGATCGGCGGTGTCCGGCCCGTCTACGAGGTGTCCCGTTTTCGCCGCCGCGGCCGCGGAGGCGGGTCCGACCCCGACCAGCTGGCCCACCTCACCGGCCTTCCCGCCAGCGCGTGGGTGGGTGTCTTCGGCCTCGTCTCGGTCGCCTGCCTGGCGGGGGGCACCGCCCTGCTCACCGGCGTCTGGTAGCGGCCCGGCCGGGACCGGACATCGCTGGGACCGGACATTGTCGGAGGCGGGTTCTACGCTGAACGCATGTGCGGTCGGTACACGCAGACATTGAGCGCGGACGATCTCGCTGACGCGATGTCGGCCCGTGACGACACCGGTGGCGAGGTCCGCGAGCGCTACAACGTCGCCCCGACCACCACCCAGCCGATCGTGACGGCCGGGCAGCCGCCCGCCAGCGGGGCACCGGACGCCACCCCGACGGCTGACACCCCGACGGGCGGGGCCGCGGCGGCGGGCGACGCCGCCCGGGTGCTGCGGCTGGCCCGCTGGGGGCTGGTGCCGTCCTGGGCGAAGGACGTCTCGATCGGTTCTCGCATGATCAATGCCCGCTCGGAGACGGTTTCCGAGAAGCCGGTCTTCCGCAAGGCGTTCGCGTCCCGGCGCTGCCTGGTCCCGGTCACCGGCTTCTACGAGTGGCACCGGCCGGAGAAGAAGAAGCGCGGCCAGCCGTACTTCATCCACCGCGGCGCGCACCCCGGGGTCGGCCCCGAGGGCCCACTGCTCGCGTTCGCCGGACTCTTCGAGGTCTGGCGCGGTGGCGAGCAGCCGCTCGTCACCTACACGATCCTCACCACGGGCCCCGCCGTCGGCCTGGAGTTCCTGCACGACCGTTCCCCGGTCGTCCTGCCGGCCGCCACCTGGGAACGTTGGCTCGACCCCGGCTACCAGGACACCGACGCCCTGCGAAAGCTGCTCGCGCCCGCCCCGGCCGGCGTCTTCGAGGCCTACCCGGTGGGCTCCGAGATCGGCAACGTCCGCAACCAGGGCCCGACCCTCGTCGAACGTGTCGAGCTCCCCCCGGGCACACCGGACCCCCGGACGGCCGTTCCGGCCCATGCCCCCGTCGCCGGCGAGCCCACCGACCTGTTCGCGGACCCCGAGGCGGCCGACCGGCCACAGCCGGCCGGCCAGCCGCCTCTCGAGCTGTCCCAGTTCACCGACGACGCCCGCTGACCCCCTCCGCCGTGGCCTCCCCGGCCGCGGTCACGCGGCCGGCTACCCGGGTTGGTCGGTGGCCGGTCGCGGGTCCGTCGGCAGGGCGTCGATGATCGCCGCCTGGGTGGCCGGCGCGGTGACCGCGCCGGGAAGGACGACGACGCTGGCGTTGCTCTCGGCGATCGTCTGCAGGGTGCGCAGCGTCATCAGTTCCGGGTTGCCCCGGGCCATCCGTGCCGCGTTCGCCAGCGCGCGCATCGCCGCGACCTCGCCGCGGGCCCGCTCCAGATTCGCCCGGGCCTCCTCACGCGCGAGCACCACCTGGCTGAACGCCCGGCGGACCTCGCCGGGGAACATCACGTCCCGGACGTCCACCAGCTCGACCTCGATTCCCAGCCGCGCCGGCTCCAGGGCGAGGGCGGCGGTGAGCACGGCCTGACCCAGCGCCGACCGGTCGGTGACGATCGACTCGGCCGCCCGCTCGCCGACCGTCTGTCGGGCGGCGACCTGCAGCAGGGCGTACAGCTCGACCTCGGCGGACGTCGACGCCGAGACGTACACCGTCGGGCTGGTGATCTTCCAGCGGGCGAGCAGGCTGACGCGTACGCCGACCCCGTCGCTGGTCAGGATCTCCTGCCCCGGCACGGTCAGCATCCGCGGGCGGAGGTCGACGGTGACGTGGCTGTCCCGCCGGACCTGGTAGCGGTGCCGGCCAGGCTCGAGCACCCGGCTGAGCCGGCCGTCGTGGAACCGCACGGCACGCTGGTATTCCAGCACCGTCAGGTACGTGCGCCGGATCCGCATTTTGACCCCCTCCCGATTTCGTCGGATGTCGCGGCCACGGCGGCGGGCGCGAATGGCCCGCGCGACCGCCCCGCGTCGGCGGGGGCCAGACCGGGGCCCGTCCGGAGACGAGGCCGCCGGCGACCCACAGGGCCGGCACGAGAGTGCCCGAAGGCTGGCCGCGCGGGCCACCCGCCAGAAAAGGATTCGAACCTCAGCCGTTTTACAGACGGTGGCCGGTCGGGGCGTATCGGGAACGTCTTTCGCGGCGATGCCGCCAGGCGCCCTTGTTTCCCCGACCGCGCCTCACGGTGCCAGAAAATCCCACATTCAGCACGTGATTTTTCCCGGTGGAGACGGCCTCGGTCGTCCTCCCTCGCCGCGTGGATCCGAGGGGTGAATGCCGCGACCGGCCGCACCCTCTGCCGGGACCCTGCCATGTCAGGCGGACCGCTGGGTGTCGCCTGCCGACCGGAGACGGAACCTGGAATCGGTCGTCGGGGTGTCGGTGGGCTGGCGGGCGGTCGCGCGGGCCGGCGAGGGGCGAACGCGGCTCGCGCCTTGTCCCGGCCAGAGCCGCGGCCCTGGTTCGGTTCACGAGTGGGACGAAAGCGAGGGAGGACGGCACGAGAAGGACGAAGGAGGCGCGTCAGCGCCTCCTTCGAGGATGTGCCCGTACGCGGTTGTAGGTCGGCGCGGTGGCCGCGCCACCTGAGAACTGCCGGCCCGGGGCTGGCTGTCAGCTGGCCTTGATGGCGGAGACGTCGAGCTGGATCTTGACCTTGTCGCTGACCAGGACGCCGCCGGCGTCCAGGACGACGTTCCAGGTGAGGCCGAAGTCCTTGCGGCTGATGGTGGTGGAGCCGGAGAAGCCGGCGCGGGTGTTGCCGAACGGGTCCTGCGAGCTGCCCTCGAACTCCAGCTTCAGCTCCACCGGGCGGGTGACACCCTTGATGGTGAGGTCGCCGACGACGACGTACTCGTCGTCACCCTCGTCAACGATCTTGGTGCTGGCGAAGGTGAGAGTCGGGAACTGCTCGACGTCCAGGAAGTCCGCGGACTTGACGTGGCCGTCGCGGTCCGCGACACCCGTGTCGAAGCTCGCCGCCTGGATCGTGAGGCTCGCGGCCGACGCGGCAGGGGCGGAGCCGTCGAGCTGGAGGGTGCCCTCGAACTCCGTGAAGTGGCCGCGCACGGTGGTGACCATGGCGTGCTTGGCGGAGAAGCCGAGGCGGGAGTGCGCGGGGTCGATCGTCCAGGTGCCGGTGAGCGCGGAGAGGTCGGTCGTGGCGGTGGCTTCGGACATCGGGGTCCTCCTGGTGAACGGGTCCCGCCGCTTGGGGGAGCGGGGGCGCTTGGGGGAGCGGGCCTGACCGCGCCCGGTCGTTGCTGTCGCAACTATAACGATGCCCGCCGTGTCTCCCATTCCGGTCCGCGCCGGGTCGAGTGGGTCACACTCCGCGGGCCCCAGCTCGCCGCGGGTCCCCTGAATGCCCAGGTCGGCGGGCAATCGGAAGCGATCCCATAAGTCGGACATGTCGGCCGTCCTCGCCAGAGCGAACCCTAACGCAGGCGCCAGCCGTGGCCGCGCCCACGCCAGGTGCGGCCGGCAGCCAGGCGGTCGCGCGGCGGCTGGGTGCCGCTCGGCGGGCTCCCAGCTCGGCTGGCGGGTCTGTGGACGGGCACCGGCTGTCCACAGCTGGCGGTCGAGCGATTCGCGAGGCCGCCGCGTCGGCCTACGGTCCCGCCCATGAACGATCAGTACCTCGACCGCCCTGGCCACGCCGGTCGCGCCGCCGCCACCGGCCATGACCTGATCGACGCTCCAGCCCCATCCGCCACCGGCGGCACGCTCCCGGCCGGTCTCGGCCCGGCTCCCGTCGCGGACGACGCCCGCTACGTCCTCACGGACGGCCGCGGCCCCGCGGGCGGCGGGCTCACCAGGGACGGGCTCACCAGGGACGTAGATCCCATGGGCGGGTACGGCACGACAGACGGCTTCGACGTCCCGCGCGGTCATGGCTCGGCGGACGGTCTCGATCTCGTGACGCGCTTCGTTCCCGCCGATCGCCACACCCAGCGGGACGAGTACGACGACGCGGAGGGCCTCGGACTGGACGACGGGCTCGCGGATGGCGACGAGCCCGGTTCGCCGGCCCGGCGCGCGTGGGGTGGCCGCCTGCCCGCGGTGCTGCGCGGCGCCGTCTGGGACCCCGCGGCCAGGGGCGCGGTGGTGCTCGCCCTGGTGGCCCTGGCCGCGGCGGCCGTCGCCGCCGTCTTCGCCTGGCACGGCCGGCCGGTCCGGATCGATCCCGCGGCAACCGCCCGGGCGACGCCGGTATCCGGCACCGCGAACACCGGCACCGCCCGGACCGGGACGCCGCCCACCGGGGAGGCCGACGCCGGACCTGGGGCCACCGCCACCTCCGTCACCGAGGTGGTGGTCGACGTCGCCGGCCGGGTGCACCGCCCCGGGGTGGTGCGGCTACCAGCCGGGTCCCGCGTCATCGACGCGCTCGAGCGGGCCGGGGGAGTACTGCCCGACACCGACACCACCGCGCTGGCCCTGGCGCGCCCGCTGGTCGACGGTGAGCAGATCTTCGTCGATGGCCGGCCCGGCCCCGCGCCCGTGGCCCCCGCCGGGCCCGGGCCCGGGCCCGGGCCCGGCACCGGCGCCGAGGCGGGACCGGTCCACCTGAACTCGGCGACCGTCGACCAACTCGACACCCTGCCAGGCGTCGGCCCGGTGCTGGCCCAACGGATCGTGCAGTGGCGCGAGGAGAACGGCCCGTTCACCGCCCCGGAGCAACTCGGCGAGGTCCCCGGCGTCGGCGACCGCCGTCTGACGGAGCTCCTCCCGCTCATTGCCCTGTGAACCGGGGCGCGCGGGGTCGGCGGCCCCGGCCGGAGGGGAGGCCCGGCCGGGACACGGCGGCGCGGCGGGTCAGGGGACACGCGCCCGCGGACGGGCCCGCCGGCCGCTCGCGCCGGGCCGCGGCGAACGGCGTCCGGCCCGCTGGTTCCTGGGCGCGGCTGGCGACGGGCGCGGCCCACGACCTCGTGGGCACCGCCGACGAGGTCTCCGCCAACGGCCAGGATCGACGCCCCCCGCTCGACCTGCGGCTGGCGGCGCCGGCCCTGGGGGTGTGGGCAGGGGCCGCGGTCGCCGGGCGGTGGGCACCGCCGGCGGCCATCCTGCTGGTCGCCGCGGCCATGGGCGGGCTCGCCGTGCTGGCCGCCGGCGCCCTGCTGCTCGCCGAACGCCGCCGGCCTGGTCGCCGTCACGGGCGGCCGGACGGCCCAGGTGGGCATTCGAAACAGACGGGCTCGGGGGCGACGGCCACTGGTACGACGCCCGCCCGGATGACGCCCGCCCGGACGACGCTCGCGCGGACGACGGCCAACGCGCCGGTGGCCAGCGCCTCGGCGGCGATGATCAGGCCGCCTGAGGGCAGGACGACGGCGGCCGCCGTGCTGGTCGCCACGGTGGCGGGCCTGTCGGCCGGGGTGTTCGTCGCCGGGGTCGGCGGGCAGGATCTCAGGTCCGGGGTGCTCGCGCAGCTCGCCGCCCGCGCGGCGACGGTCGACGCCGAACTGGTCGTCACCGACGACCCGCGCCCGATCGCGGGTCGTCCGGGAAGCCCCGCCGGGCGGGTGGCCGTGCCCGCGCGGCTGGTCCGCGTGAGCGCGGCACGCGGCGCCACGGGCAGCGGCGCGGCGGGCGGGGTGGCCGCGCGGCTCGACGTGCCAGTGCTGGTGCTCGCCGGCGGCGACGGCTGGCCGCGGCTGCTGCCGAGCACCCGGGTCGCCGTCACCGCCCGGCTCGTCGCGCCGCGGCCGGGTGACCAGATCGGTGCACTGCTGCTCGTCCGCGGCCCGCCCCGGCTGACGCGCGGGCCGGTCTGGTACCAGCGGGTCGCCGGCGTGCTGCGCGCCGACCTGCGCGCCGCCGCCACCGTGCTGCCCCAGCCCGTCCAGGGGCTGCTACCAGCACTGATCGACGGCGATGTCAGCGGGCTCGACCCCCAGTTGCGGGATGACTTCCGCGCCGCCGGGCTGACCCATCTCACGGCCGTCTCGGGGGGCAACGTCGCCATCCTTACGGGTGCCGTGCTCGCCGCGCTGCGCCGTACCCGGGTCGGTCTACGGTCGCGGGCGCTGTGGGCCGCGGGCACGATCATCGCGTTCGCGGTGGTGGCCCGCCCATCGGCGAGCGTGCTGCGCGCCGGGGCGATGGGCCTGCTCGGCGCGCTCGCGACCGGCACCGGCCGGGGCTCCGCGGTGCTGCCCGCGCTGTCGGCCACCGTCTCGGCGCTGGTGCTGGCTCAGCCGGAGCTGGCGCTTTCGGCCGGGTTCGCCCTGTCCGTGCTGGCTACCGCCGGCATCGTCGTACTCGCGCCCGGCTGGCGTGACCGGCTCGCTCGTCGGCTGCCGGAGCGGTTGGGCTGGCTCGCGGACGGCGCCGCGGTCGCGGCGGCCGCGCAGGTGGCGTGCCTGCCGGTGGTCGCCTGGATCGGTGGCGGGGTGAGCCTCGTGGCGATCCCGGCCAACATCGCCGCCGCGGTGGTGGTCGCGCCGGTCACGGTGCTCGGGGTGATCGCGCTTGCCGCGGGGCCGGTCAGCGGCGAGGTCGCGAGGCTGGCCGCGTGGCTCGCTGGCTGGCCGTGCCGCTGGCTGGTCCTGGTCGCGCGGACCGCGGCCGGCGTGCCCGGCGGGCACCTGCGCTGGCCCGGCGGCCCGCTCGGGGCGCTCGCCGCCCTGGCGGCGCTGCCGGCCGGATACGCGGTGGCCCGCCGGCCCCGGGGGCGGCGGGTGTGCGCCGCCGCCCTGACCGGTCTGCTCGTCGCCCGGTGCGCGCTGGTCGGGCGGCTCGCGCCCTGGCCGCCGCCCGGCTGGGTGCTGGTGGCCTGCGATGTCGGCCAGGGAGACGCGTTGGTGCTCGCGGCCGGGCCGTCCGCCGGTGTGCTGGTCGACGCGGGCCCCGACCCGGCGGCGCTCGCCGCCTGCCTGCGCCAGCTCGGGATCCGCCAGCTGCCGGTCGTGCTGCTCACCCACCTGCATGCCGACCACGTGGATGGCCTGTCCGGTGTGCTCGGCGACCTGCCGGTCGGGGAGATCCTCGTCGGTGCCCTGCACGAGCCAGCGGACCGCTGGGCCGCGTTACAGGCCGAGGCCGCCGAGGCAGACGTGCCGGTCACCCGCACCGCCGCGGGTGATGGCCGCGTGGTCGGCCCGGTGGACCTCGCGATCGTCGGCCCCGTCCGCCCGCTCGCCGGCACCGACAGCGACCCGAACAACAACAGTCTGCTGACCATCGCCCGGACCGGCGGGCTGACGATCCTGCTTACCGGCGACGCGGAGGACATCGAGCAGCGGCAGCTACTGCGCGCGGGTGTGCTCGCTCCCTACCCGGTCGACGTCCTCAAGGTCGCCCATCACGGCTCGGCCAGCCAGGAGCCCGGCATGCTCGGTGAGTCCGGTGCCCAGGTCGCGCTGATCAGCGTAGGTGCGGGTAACTCGTATGGCCACCCGGCCCCGGCCACCCTCGCCGCGCTCGACGCCGCTGGGATTCCCTACGCCCGCACCGACCTGGACGGCGCCGCCGCGGTCGTCCCCACCGCCGAGGGCGCCCCCGCCCTCGTCGCGCGCCGTTCCCGATGAGCGCCCGGCCCCCGGCGCGTCGGACCGGATGGCCCTCGTGCTGGTCCTCGTGCCCGGGCCGCCCGAGGCGGCGGGCCGCGGGCGCCGGCCCGGACCGGCCGCCGCGTCGGGCAGGCCGGTCCCACTCCCGCGGCGCCTCGCCGGCCTCGCCCCCGGCGCGCCCGGCCGCGAGGCGGCCGAGGTGATCGAGCCGGCGCCGGAGGTGTGCCATGCTTCCAGGCGTGCCGCCGCCGTCCGTACCACCGCTCGTCCTCATCCAGGGGGACGAGGAGCTGCTGGTCTCCCGCGCGGTCCGCGAGACGCTCGTCGCGGCGCGCGCCGCCGACCCGGAGCTGGAGGTCGTCGACCGAGCCGCCGGCGAGCTCACCGAGTCGGACGTCGTCGACCTCGGGGCGTCGTCGCTGTTCGGCGGCCTGCGCGCCGTCGTGGTCCGCGCCGCCCAGGAACTCACCGACGAGCTGCGCGACGCGCTGATCGCCTACGTCTCCCGGCCGATGAGCGACGTCATGCTCGTCGTCGTCCACAACGGCGCGGTGCGCAACCGCAAGATCGTCGACGCGATGAAGGCCGCCGGCGCGCGGACGATCACCGTACCGAAGATCACCCGGCCCCGAGAGCGGCATGACTTCGTCGTGGCCGAGGTGCGCCGCGCCGGCGGGAAGATCGCCGACGCCGCGGTCACCGCCCTGCTCGACGCGGTCGGCAGCGACCTGCGCGAGATCGCCGCCGTCTGCGAGCAACTGGTGGCCGACACCGACGGCCCGCTCGACGAGGCCGCCGTGCACCGCTTCCATCGGGGCAGGGCAGAGGCGAGCGGCTTCGCGGTCGCCGACGCGGCCGTCGCCGGCGACCTGGCCGGCGCGCTCACCCTGCTGCGCCAGGCACTCGAGGCCGGAACCGCCGCGGTACTCATCTCCAGCGCGGTCACCGGCGGGCTGCGCGACCTCGCCCGGGTCGCGGGCGCCGGCGGCGGCTCGAAATACGACCTGGCCCGCGCGCTCGGCATGCCGGACTGGAAGGTCGAACGTGCCCAGCGCTCCGCCCGGGCCTGGTCGGACGAAGGGCTCTCCCGCGCGCTGCGGGCCGCCGCCACGGCCGACGCGGGCGTCAAGGGCGGCGCGGCCGACTCGGCCTACGCCCTGGAGACGCTCGTCCGCGCGGTCGTCGAGGCCCGCGGTCGCCACAGCCGTGCCGGGGCGGGCGCCCGATGACCGGCCAGGAACCCGGCAGCGCCCGCCCCGCGCCGGGCGGCCCGACAAAGCCCGGGCCCGCCGGAGACGCCGAGCCCGACGAGGAACGGACCGGGTTCGGCTTCCGGGTCCTGCCCGCCGGCTGGATGCGCGGCCTGCTCTTCACGGCCACGGTGGTCCTCACCGTCGTGATCGCGCTCTCCGACCTCACCAGCGCCTGGGTCCTGCTGGCTCTCCCGCTCAGCGTCGTGATCGCCATCGCCTACCTGGAAGCCCTCGACCGCATCACCCGCCCCTGACCGCCCACCGCCCAGGAGACTGCTGAATAACTCCGGGTCGCGCCGAAATCACCCTAGTTTGCCCTGATCGACATATATGGACGAACCTGGGCGCGTCGGGCTGCCCGAGCTGCTTTTCCAGCAGTCTTCTAGCCGCGATCGGTGGATTTCTCCACCCAGTTCACATAACCCAGCCACCACCGGTGACGGCGCATCGGCGCAGCGCCAACGCGACCACCGCACCGACCCCAGACCAGGTCGACCACCGTCCTGTGGCCTTACCCCCGACGAGCGGGAGGGCGCCCTGGCGCCCGACCGGCCGTGCCCGGCCGGGGTCCCTGCCGGATCGCGAAGCGATCTGGGAGGTCTGGGGCGCGGAGCGTCCGCCGCCAGGCACGGCCTCAGTTGGAGCGGTTGCTCTTGGAAGCGTCGTTGGACAGGGCGGCGATGAAGGCCTCCTGCGGGACCTCGACGCGGCCGATGGTCTTCATCCGCTTCTTGCCTTCCTTCTGCTTCTCCAGCAGCTTGCGCTTACGGGTGATGTCGCCGCCGTAGCACTTGGCGAGCACGTCCTTGCGGATCGCGCGGATGTTCTCGCGGGCGATGATCCGGCTGCCGATGGCGGCCTGGATCGGTACCTCGAACTGCTGGCGGGGGATCAGTTCGCGCAGTTTGCCGGTCATCGAGACGCCGTACGAGTACGCCTTGTCCTTGTGCACGATCGCCGAGAAAGCGTCGACCGTCTCGCCCTGCAGCAGGATGTCGACCTTCACCAGGTCGGCCAGCGACTCGCCGGCCGGCTCGTAGTCGAGGCTCGCGTAGCCGCGGGTGCGCGACTTGAGCGCGTCGAAGAAGTCGAAGATGATCTCACCGAGCGGCATCGTGTACTTGAGCTCGACCCGGTCGGCCGCCAGGTAGTCCATCCCCTTGAGCACGCCGCGCCGCGACTGGCACAGCTCCATCACCGCGCCGACGAAGTCCGTCGGCAGCAGCACCATCGAGTCCACGATCGGCTCGTAGACCTCGCTGATCTTGCCGGTCGGCCAGTCGCTCGGGTTGGTGACGGTGTGCTCGGTGCCGTCCTCCATCACCACCCGGTACACGACGTTCGGCGCGGTGGAGATGAGTGTCAGGCCGAACTCGCGCTCCAACCGCTCCCGGACGATCTCCAGGTGCAGGAGGCCCAGGAAGCCGCAGCGGAAGCCGAAGCCGAGCGCCGCCGACGTCTCCGGCTCGTAGGTGAGCGCCGCGTCGTTGAGCTGCAGCTTGTCCAGCGCCTCGCGCAGCGCCGGGTACTCGCTGCCGTCCATCGGGTAGAGGCCGGAGAAGACCATCGGCAGCGGGTCGCGGTAGCCGCCGAGCATCTCGGTGGCTGGCCGGCGGGCCGAGGTCATCGTGTCGCCGACCCTGGCCTGCCGGACGTCCTTCACGCCGGGGATCACGTAGCCGACCTCGCCGGCCGAGAGCGAGCCGGTGACCACCGGCTCCGGCGAGATGACGCCGACCTCCAGCGTCTCGTGGGCCGCGCCGGTGGACATCATCAGGCAGCGGTCGCGGGTGGTGATCGAGCCGTCGACGACCCGGACGTAGGTGATCACACCCCGGTAGATGTCGTAGACGCTGTCGAAGATCATGGCCCGGGCCGGCGCGGCCGGGTCGCCGGACGGCGGCGGTACCCGCCGCACGACCTCGTTCAGCAGCTCGGGGACGCCCACGCCCGTCTTGCCGGAGACCCGCAGCACGTCGCCCGGCTCGCAGCCGATGATCTGCGCCAGCTCCTCGGCGTGCTTCTCCGGCTGCGCCGCCGGTAGGTCGATCTTGTTGAGGACCGGGATGATCGTCAGGTCGTTCTCGATCGCCAGGTACAGGTTCGCCAGCGTCTGCGCCTCGATGCCCTGGGCCGCGTCGACCAGCAGGACCGCGCCCTCGCAGGCGGCGAGCGACCGGCTGACCTCGTAGGTGAAGTCGACGTGGCCGGGGGTGTCGATGAGGTGCAGGACGTAGTCCTGGCCGTCGTCGGCCTTCCACGGCAGCCGGACGTTCTGCGCCTTGATCGTGATTCCGCGCTCGCGCTCGATGTCCATCCGGTCGAGGTACTGGGCGCGCATGTTGCGCGCCTCCACCACGCCGGTCACGTCGAGCATGCGGTCGGCGAGCGTCGACTTGCCGTGGTCGATGTGCGCGATGATGCAGAAGTTGCGGATCAACGCCTGGTCGACACCGGGCGCCTGCGGGACTGAGGACACGCGGGCAGGTCTCGTTTCTCGTAGGTCACGCCGAACCAGCCGCGCCGGGGGTGAGGCCGCTGGGCCCTCGCCCCGCCGGGCGGTGGCGCCGGACGGTGGTCCACCCGCGTGGGGCGGGCTCTCCTCCATCGTGCCAGGATCCGCCGGGAGCACTCGCTCACCCGCCCGTCGAGAGGCCAGCCGGTCACCGGGCGGCGGGCTGGTGTGCGGGCCGGTGACCTCCCGCGGCATCCGGCGGCCGGTCGCGTAGTAAGGTTGACGCCGCTGCATCGGGTCCCACCGCGTGACGACCCGCGGTACCCGGTCTACGAGTGTCCGCCGCCCACAGGCGTGGCACCTATAGTCATGGCAACCAGGATGTGGCACCCAGACCGATGAGCTAGCCCCAACTCGACGACGAGGTTTCCCCGCGTGGCCAACATCAAGTCGCAGATCAAGCGCATTCGCACCAACGAGCAGGCCCGGCTGCGCAACAAGGCCGTGAAGTCCGAGCTGAAGACGGTGGTGCGCCGCTTCCGGGAGGCCGCCGACGCCGGTGACGTCGAGACCGCCACCGCCTCGCTGAAGGTCGCGTCCCAGAAGCTGGACAAGGCCGTCAGCAAGGGTGTCATCCACGCCAACCAGGCCGCCAACAAGAAGTCGGCCATGGCCAAGCGGCACGCGAGCCTTACCAGCTCCTGAACCACGGAAACTGACGAAAGCCGGGACGCGGACGCGTCCCGGCTTTCATCATGCCCGCGATCGGGAAAGCCCGAGAGGGCTGTACGCGGACCGAGGGACCCTCCTAGCCGAGGGTCCCTCGGTCCGCGTATTTCGCGTTCTCCCGGCGGATGCGTCGCCCGGACGGCCGCCCGTGCGCGCGACGCCGCCGGCCGGCGGCGTCCTGGCCGGCGGCGCCCTAGAGCTCGCCGACCGGAACGAACGCCGAGGGAGCGGCTGGCGGGGCCAGCGGGACCGGGATGGGCAGGGTGGCCGGCTCCTCGGCCCAGGGGTAGCGGATGTCGCCGGAGCGATACTCGGTCGTCCGTGGCGGCAGCAGCGCCAGGCCCTCCGCCAGTAGTCCCGCGTCAAACTGCGGATCGGTCTCCGCGCGGAGGTCCATGACGTCGTCGTCCATATGCCGGATTTTTCCGGGTGGACGACCACAAAGCCACGGCGACACGCCCAGCGTTGCCGCATTTGACCTCAACACTAGGTAAACACCCCGAGGCGTCCCGAGGGTTCCGTCGAATCCCGCGCGCGGAGGGCGAAACGGCCGGGGTGGTCACGTGGCCGGCCCGCGCGGGCCGGCCACGCGCCGATGGTGCCCGCTACCGGCGCGTTCGCCCCGACAGCCGTTCGGCGGGCGAGGCCGGCGGTGGGCTCCGGGCCCGACGTCACCGCGAAATCGGCGGAAATGCGCCTGCCGCGCGGATCGTCGCCGCCGGGCGGCCCATGCCGGGGAGCACACTGGAGGCATGTCCTCCAAGCCACCCGAGGGCCTGCCCGCGCCGGCCGACGGCGGACTGCCGGCCACGGCGCTCGCCGAGCTTCCCCTACGCCCGTTAGGGGTCTACATCCACGTGCCGTACTGCGCGAGCCGGTGCGGCTACTGCGACTTCAACACCTACACCGCGTCGGAGCTCGGCGGCGGGACGAGCGCGGCCACCTACGCCGCGACCGCCATCGAGGAGATCCGGCTGGCCGCCCGGGTGCTCGGACCCGGGGCCCCGCCCGTGGACACGGTGTTCTTCGGCGGCGGGACCCCCACGCTGCTGCCTCCCGCGGATCTCGCCGCCCTCCTCGCCGCCGTCGACGAGACGTTCGGCCTGCGCCCCGGCGCCGAGGTCACCACCGAGGCCAACCCGGAGTCCGTGGACGCGGCTTCGCTGGAGCAGCTGCGCGCCGCGGGCTTCACCCGCGTCTCGTTCGGCATGCAGAGCGCCCGGCCGCACGTGCTGGCCGCGCTCGACCGGCGGCACACCCCCGGCCGGCTGCCCGACGTCGTCTGCTGGGCCCGCAAGGCCGGATTCGACCAGGTGAGCGTCGACCTGATCTACGGCGCGCCGGGAGAGTCGGACCGCGACTGGGCGGCAAGCCTCGAGGGCGCGCTCGAGCTCGCTCCCGACCACGTCAGCGCCTACGCGCTCACCGTCGAGGACGGCACGAAGCTCGCCCGCCGGGTCCGCCGCGGCGAGCTGCTGGAGCCGGACGACGACCTGCTCGCCGACCGATACCTCCAGGCCGACGAGACGCTCACCGCCGCCGGGCTGTCCGCCTACGAGGTCAGCAACTGGGCCACCGGCCCCAGTGCCTGGTGCCGTCACAACCTGGGCTACTGGCGGGGCGGCGGCTGGTGGGGCGTCGGCCCTGGCGCGCACAGCCACGTCGGCGGGGTGCGCTGGTGGAACGTGCGCCACCCGTCGGAGTACGGCGACCGGCTGCGTGCCGGCCAGAGCCCCGCCCGGGCCCGCGAGGTCCTCGACCCCAGGGAACGCCAGCTGGAGCGGGTGATGCTCGGCGTCCGTCTCGCCGAGGGCCTGCCGCTGGCGGAGCTGACTCCGGCGGGCGCGGCCGCCCTCGACGAGCTGGTCGGCTCGGGTCTGGTGGCCCCGGAGGGGCTCGCCGACGGCCGGGTCCGGCTGACCCGGGACGGGCGCCTGCTGACGGACACGGTCGTCCGGGCGCTCCTGTCGGATCTCTGAACGCCACGGGCCGCCGCGTGCCCCGCTCGCGGGTGACCGCGGGATGAGCGGCGACCGCTGGGCAAGGATGGCTGACCCGACCGGCCCCCGCACGTTAGACTTGGCACTCCAGGTGGGGGAGTGCCAGAACAGATCGATCTCGCCACCCGCGGGCCCGAATGCGCGCACCATGGCATATGCGAAGAACCAGGGCGAGCGGGACGCGGGTTCTCGGGGCATGGCTGGTCGCTGACGGTCCCGCCGGCCCGGGTCTGGGCTGGATGACGCTGTCGGGACGGGAGGCACGCCGATGATCCCGGGCTCGGGACGTCACGGCCGCGCCGGCCCGGCCAACCGCCGGGTAGGTCCCGGTGGCCCGGTAGGCCCCGGTCCTGTGGTCACCGAGGGGGTGCGTGACGTGCTGGAGGAACGCCGGCTGGAGGTGCTGCGGGCGATCGTCGAGGACTTCGTGCTCAGCAACGAGCCGGTTGGTTCGAAGGCGCTCGCCGAACGGCACGCGCTCGGCGTGTCACCGGCGACGGTTCGCAACGACATGGCCGCGCTGGAGGACGAGGGATACATCACCCAGCCGCACACCAGCGCGGGCCGCATCCCGACGGACAAGGGCTACCGCCTGTTCGTCGACCGGCTGTCCGGTGTCAAGCCGCTGTCGCGGGCCGAGCGGCGGGCCATCCAGAACTTCCTCGAGGGCGCGGTCGACCTCGACGACGTCGTGCTCCGGTCGGTCCGTCTGCTCGCCCAGCTGACCCGCCAGGTCGCGGTCGTCCAGTACCCCTCGCTGACCTCCAGCCGGGTCCGCCACATCGAGGTCGTCCAGATCAGCCCCGGCCGGCTGCTGATCGTGCTGATCACGGACACCGCCCGGGTCGAGCAACGGATCGTCGACGTCGCCGAGCCTCTGGAGGAGGACGTCGTCGCCGAACTGCGCGCCGTGCTCAACCGGGCGCTCGGCGGGCGCCGGCTCGCGGACGCGGCCGCGGAGGCCGCCACGCTCCCGGAGGGGGCGAGCCCCGGACTGCGGCCGCAGCTCACGGCGCTGGCCACCGTCCTGATCGAGACGCTGGTCGAGCGGCACGAGGAGCGGATCGCGCTCGCCGGGACCGCGAACCTCACCCGCTCGGCCCTCGACTTCTCCGACTCGCTGCGGATGATCCTGGAGGCGCTCGAGGAGCAGGTGGTGCTGCTCAAGCTCATCGGCTGGGCGCGTGAGCCAGGTACCGTTACGGTGCGCATCGGTCGCGAGACGGACGTCGACGCTCTGCGTTCCACGGCCGTCATCGCGACCAGCTATGGCCGGGGCAACGCCGCCCTGGGCGGCATGGGGGTGGTCGGTCCCAAGCGGATGGACTACCCCGGAACGATGTCGGCCGTCTGGGCCGTGGCCAACTACGTGGGCGAACTCCTGGGCGCCGACTGAGGGGTAGTGGACTTCTAGCGGTGGACTTCTAAATGGCAGTGGACTACTACGCGGTGCTGGGCGTCGGCCGCGAGGCGACCGGGGATGAGATCAAGCGGGCGTACCGCAAGCTCGCCCGGGAGCTGCATCCCGATGTCAACCCTGACCCGGAGGCCCAGCAGCGGTTCAAGACCGTGACCGCGGCCTACGAGGTGCTCTCCGACCCGGAGAAGCGCCAGATCGTCGACCTCGGGGGCGACCCGCTCGCCCCCGGTGGCGGTGGCGGCGGCTCGCCGTTCGGCGCCGGTTTCGGCGGCCTCGGCGACATCATGGACGCGTTCTTCGGCGGCGGCGCGAGCCGCGGCCCGCGCTCCCGGGTCCGCCGGGGCAACGACGCGCTGCTGCGCCTCGAGCTCGACCTCGCCGAGACCGCCTTCGGGGCCAACCGCGACATCACGGTGGACACCGCCGTCGTCTGCGGGGTCTGCACCGGCTCCGGCGCCGCCCCCGGCACCGCGCCGACCACCTGCCAGACCTGTGGCGGCCGCGGCGAGATCCAGCAGGTCACCCGGTCGTTCCTCGGCCAGATGGTGACCTCGCGGCCCTGCGCGCGCTGCGCCGGGACGGGCACGGTCATCGAGCACCCCTGCCGGGAGTGCGCCGGCGACGGCCGGGTGCGCAAGCGCCGGACGCTGACCGTCAAGATCCCGGCTGGGGTCGAGGACGGGATGCGCATCCGGCTGTCCGGCGAGGGCGAGGTCGGCCCCGGCGGCGGCCCGGCGGGCGACCTGTACGTCGAGGTCTCCGAACGGGCGCACCCGATCTTCACCCGGGAGGGCGACGACCTGCACTGCGACCTGCGGCTGCCGATGACCGCCGCGGCGCTGGGCACGACCGCCTCGCTGGAGACGCTGGACGGCACCGAGACGATCACCGTGAAGCCGGGCACCCAGCCCGGCGAGGTGATCCGGCTGACCGGTCGGGGGGTGCCGCACCTGCGCGCCGTCGGCCGCGGTCACCTGCTCATCCACGTCTCGGTGGAGACGCCGACGAAGCTCGACACCGAGCAGGAGAACCTGCTGCGCGAGCTCGCCCGGCTGCGCGGCGAGGAGCAGCCCACGGTCGTCAGCGCCACCACCACGGCGACGGGCCTGTTCAACCGCCGCCGCGGCGGCCGCCGACGGTGAGAACCAGGCACGCGTGACGACGGCGCCGGTCTTCCAGCTGGCGCCGCTGCCCGCCGCCGACGTGTTCACGCTCGGTGGGCCCGAGGGGCGGCACGCGGCGACGGTGCGGCGGCTGCGGGCGGGGGAGCGGCTCGACGTCACCGACGGGGCGGGCGAGGTGCTGCGCTGCGAGGTCGCGGCGGCGCGGCGCGACGAGCTGGACTGCCAGGTGCTGGAGCGGGTGTCCGTGCCGGCGCCGGCGCCACGGGTCGTCGTCGTCCAGGCGCTGGCGAAGGGGGACCGCGGCGACCTGGCCGTCGAGATGCTCACCGAGGTCGGCGTCGACGAGATCGTTCCCTGGGCGGCGTCCCGGTCGGTGGTCCGCTGGGAGGGGGAGCGCGGCGCCCGCTCGGCCGCCCGCTGGGCGGCGACCGCCACCGAGGCGGCCAAGCAGGCCCGCCGGGCACGCTGGCCCGGCGTCGCCCCGCTCGCGAGCACGGCGGCCGTCGGCGACCGGCTGGCCGCGGCCGGCCTCGCGCTGGTGCTGCACGAGGACGCCACCAGGCCGCTCGCCGGCCTCGCGGGCCGGCACGCGCCGTGGCCGCCCGCGGGCGACATCGTGCTGGTGGTCGGCCCGGAGGGCGGGATCGCCGAATCCGAGCTCGCGGCCTTCGAGAAGGCCGGCGCCGCCGTCGTCCGGCTCGGCCCCACCGTGCTGCGCACCTCGACGGCCGGCGTCGCGGCGGCGGCCGTGCTGCTGGCCGCCACCGGCCGCTGGGACGGATAGACTCGGGTTCCCAGGTACGTACGCGTTTGTTGCTGTGTTGCCTGCGGGGGGGCGACCCCCCGCACCCCCCGAACGGGGGGTGGCTGGTGGGGCGACCCCCGCATCCCCTGAGCGGGGGGTGGTTGGTGGGGCGGCCCTCCGCATCCCCCGAACTGGGGGTGGCTGCCGGGGTGTGAGCCCCGGATCCCCCGAAAGGGGGGTGTCTGGCGGGCGCGGCCCTCCAGCTCCCGAAGGGGGGTGGCTGGCGGGGTGTGAGCCCTGGGTCCCTGAAAGGGGTGCTCGCCGGGGGGCGAGCTTCCGGTTCCTGAAGGGGGGTGCTCGCCGGGATGGGCTTCCGGTTCCCGAGAGGGGGCGCAGGGGGACAGGCCAGGTGGCGCCGGTGGGACACGCGGTACGGCAAACCGGCTGGACGAGACGTCCCGCCACGCGGCATGGTCGTTCCACCACACTGACCCGCATACCGACGATCCACATACCGACGAGAGGTGTCCCGGCCCCAGCGTGGCCGTTCCAATGCCCGAATCCGCTACTTCCCCGAGCGCGCCGCAGGTCACCCGCTTCGTGGTCCCCGGCCCGCACAGCATGGTCAGCCTGCTCGGCCACCAGGACGAGCTGCTCCGCGTCATCGAGCAGGCCCTGCACTCCGACATCCACGTCCGCGGCAACGAGATCACGATCACCGGGGAGCCGGCCGAGAACGCGCTCGCCGTGCGGCTGTTCACCGAGCTGTCCGCGCTGCTCGACGCGGGCACGGTGCTGACCTCCCAGCACATCGACCACTCCCTGGCGATGCTGCGGGGCGGCGGCGACGAGCGGCCCGCCGAGGTGCTCACCCTCAACATCCTGTCGAGCCGCGGCCGCACCATCCGGCCGAAGACGCTGAACCAGAAGCGGTACGTGGACGCGATCGACGACCACACGATCGTGTTCGGCATCGGCCCCGCCGGAACCGGCAAGACCTACCTGGCGATGGCCAAGGCCGTGCAGTACCTGCAGGCCAAGAAGGTCAACCGGATCATCCTGACCCGGCCGGCCGTCGAGGCCGGGGAACGGCTCGGCTTCCTCCCGGGAACCCTCTTCGAGAAGATCGACCCGTACCTGCGCCCGCTCTACGACGCGCTGCACGACATGGTCGACCCGGACTCGATCCCCCGCCTGATCCAGAGCGGCACCATCGAGGTCGCCCCCCTGGCCTACATGCGCGGCCGGACGCTCAACGATGCCTTCATCATCCTCGACGAGGCGCAGAACACCTCGGCGGAACAGATGAAGATGTTCCTGACCCGGCTCGGCTTCGGCGCGAAGATCGTCGTCACCGGTGACATCACGCAGGTCGACCTGCCGTCGGGCACCCGCAGCGGCCTGCGCGTCGTCCGGGAGATCCTCGACGGCATCGAGGACGTCCACTTCGCCAACCTGACCAGCACCGACGTGGTCCGCCACCGGCTGGTGAGCGAGATCGTCGACGCCTACTCGCGCTGGGACGCCGCCACCGGTGGGGGCACGCCCGGGCCCGAGACCGGCGCGCCCCGCCCGGCCAGGGCGGCCCGGCGGGATCGCCGGTAACGGGCCGGTAAGGAGACTCCGGATGTCTGTGTTCATCGCCAACGAGGCGGGCGAGGCCGAGGTCGACGAGGTGGCGCTGGCCGGGCTCGCCCGGTTCGTGCTGGACGCGATGAAGGTCAATCCACTGGCGGAGCTGTCGGTGATGCTCGTCGAGGCCGCCGACATGACCGACCTGCACGTCCGCTACATGGGCGAGGACGGCCCGACCGACGTCCTGGCCTTCCAGCAGGACGAGGCCTTCGAGTCGACCTACGCCGACACGGCGGACTCCGACCCGACGACCCTGCTCGGTGACGTCGTGCTCTGTCCGGAGGTGGCCCGCCGCCAGGCGCTCGCCGCGGGCCACCCCACCCAGCGGGAACTGCACCTGCTGTGCACCCACGGCATCCTGCACCTGCTCGGCTACGACCACGCGGAGCCGGCGGAGGAGCGCGAGATGTTCCGCCTGCAGGAGGATCTGCTGGTTCGCTGGGAGGCCGCGGTCGCGGTCGGCGCGGGCGTGGCCGGCACCGCCACCTCCTCCGGGACGGCCACCTCGGGCGCCACCGGCTCGGGCGCCACCGGTTCGGATGCCACCGGTTCGGATGCCACCGGTTCGGGCGCCACCGGTTCGGGCGCGGCCTCGGCCGGCCCCGGCGCCGGCTGAGCGCGGGCCAGGGAAAGCCAGGACTTCCTGATGGGGTCTGGGGATATTCCGCTCGTCCTGCTGGCCGCCGCCGCCGCCCTCGCGGCGGCCGCGCTCGGTGGGATCGACGCCGCGCTGACCAGGGTCTCCCGGGTCAGCGTCGAGGAGTTCGTCCGCCAGGCGCGGCCGGGCTCGCGCAAGCTCGCGCAGGTGGTCGCCGACCCGGGCCGTTACCTGGCGCTGCTGCTCCTGTTGCGGATCATGGGCGAGATGGTCGCGGCGGCCTGCGTCACGATCATCGCCGCGGGCGCCTATGGCACCGGCTTCGGCGCCGTGTTCCTCGGCGCCGCGCTCGCGACGCTCGTCTCCTACGTGCTCGTCGGGGTCATGTTCCGCACCCTCGGGCGCCAGCACGCGCCGACCGTCGCGCTCGCCGGCGCCGGGCTCACCGTCTTCCTCGCCCGGATCTTCGGCCCGCTGCCGCGGCTGCTGATCGCGTTCGGCAACGCCGTCACCCCGGGCAAGGGCTACCGCGATGGCCCGTTCGCCTCCGAGGCCGAGCTGCGTGACCTGGTCGACCTCGCCGAGGAGAACGACGTCATCGAGCCGGCGGAACGGGACATGATCGCGTCGGTGTTCGAACTCGGCGACACCCTGGTCCGCGAGGTGATGGTGCCCCGGCCGGACATGGTCTTCATCGAGGCCACGAAGTCCATCGAGCAGGCGATCTCGCTCGCGCTGCGCGGCGGATTCTCCCGCGTCCCGGTGATCGGGGAGAGCGTCGACGACGTCGTCGGCATCGCCTTCCTCAAGGACCTCGTCGGCCGCGAGCGTGACGGTGGTGGTGACGCGCCGGTCGAGGAGGCGATGCGCCCGCCGGCGCTGGTGCCGGAGAGCAAGCCCGCCGACGACCTGCTGCGCGAGATGCAGGCGTCGCGCACCCACATGGCGATCGTCATCGACGAGTACGGCGGCACCGCGGGCCTCGTCACCATCGAGGACATCCTGGAGGAGATCGTCGGCGAGATCGTCGACGAGTACGACACCGCGCTCCCGCCGGTCGAGTGGCTCGACGGCCACACCGCCCGGGTCACGGCCCGGCTCGAGGTGGAGGACCTCGCCAAGCTGTTCGGGGTGGACGAGGAGGACCTGCCGGGCGTGGGCGAGGTGGAGACGGTCGGCGGCCTGCTCGCCAGGGCGCTCGGCCGGGTCCCGATCCCGGGGGCCACCGCGTCCGTCGGTGGGCTGTCGCTCACCGCGGAGCGAGCCGCCGGCCGGCGCAACCAGATCGGTACCGTCGTGGTGCACCGTCAGGCGGCGGGCGGCGACCACGCCGACGCGGGCCGGGACGACGACGGCAAGGCCGGCCCCGCGGGGGAACAGCCGGGCAGGGACGCGAGCACACAGGCCGGCGGGGATGCCGGCAAGGAGAAGGGTGACGAGCGCGATGGGCAGCGAGGGCAGCGAGGGCAGCCAGATCACGCTCGCCGGTGAGAGCGGGCCGGCCGCGGTGACCGAGCCACTGGCCGCCGAGGACGCGAAGCTGGTCGTGCTCGCCCGCTCCGCCCGGCTGCGGGCCTACACCCCGCGCGGCGAGCTGGCCGAGGGCGCCGCCGTGCGCGACACAGACGGGCGCACCTACGCCGCCGCCACCGTCGGGCACGCCCGCCAGGAGCTGGCGACCGGCGCGCTGCGCGCCGCCGTCGTCGCCGCCGCGGCGAGCGGCGCCCGCCGGTTCGAGGCGGCCGCCGTGGTCTCGGAGAACCCGGCGGTGGCCGGCGACGACCTCGCGGTGCTCGCCGAGTTCGGCGCGGGTGTCCCGGTCTTTCTCGCTGGCCCGGACGGCGTCGCCCGGACCAGGGCGGTGGTCTGACGTGGCGGGCGAGTCCCGTGCCCCCACCGGGCGGGGCAGACCGGCCGAGACACGGGCCAGCCAGGCCGGGCCAGCCGGCCGGGCCGTGAGTGACGGGCCCGACCCGGCCGGCGAGCCGTCGTTCCGCTCCGGCTTCGCCTGCTTCGTCGGCCGGCCCAACGCCGGCAAGTCGACGCTGACCAACGCCCTGGTCGGCACCAAGGTCGCGATCACCAGCGGCCGGCCGCAGACGACCCGGCACGCGATCCGCGGCATCGTGCACCGGGAAGACGCCCAGCTCGTCCTCGTCGACACCCCTGGCCTGCACCGGCCGCGCACGCTGCTCGGCCAGCGGCTCAACGACGTCGTCCGGGCCACGCTGTCCGAGGTCGACGTGGTCGGTTTCTGCGCACCGGCGGACGAGCCCGTAGGCCGGGGCGACCAGTTCATCGCCCAGGAGCTGTCCCGGCTGCCCAAGCGCACGCCCGTCATCGCCATTCTCACCAAGGCCGACAAGGTGGCCGACCCGGACCGGCTTGGCGCCCGGCTGCTGGAGCTGGCCTCGCTCGGGGACTTCGCCGAGATCGTCCCCGTCAGCGCGGTCGGGCCGGCCCGGGCGCAGGGATCCCCAGGGATTCACGCCAGCGGATCTCCGGGGGAACGGTCGCCCGGCGGCAGCGCGGCCTACCAGCTCGACGTGCTCGCCGACCTGCTGGTCGCGCGGCTGCCGGCCGGGCCGCCGCTGTACCCGGACGGCGAGCTCACCGACGAGCCGGAGCTGGTGATGGTCGCCGAGCTGGTCCGCGAGGCGGCGCTGGAGGGTGTGCGCGACGAGCTGCCGCACTCGCTGGCCGTCGTCGTCGAGGAGATGCTGCCCCGCGAGGACCGGCCGGCGGACCGTCCGTTGCTCGACGTCCACGTCAACGTGTTCGTCGAGCGCCCCAGCCAGAAGGCCATCGTCATCGGCGCCGGCGGCTCCCGGCTCAAGGACGTCGGCACCCGCGCCCGGGGCCAGATCGAGGCGCTCCTGGGTACTCCGGTCTTCCTGGACCTGCGCGTCAAGGTCGCCAAGGACTGGCAGCGCGACCCTAAGCAACTGCGCCGCCTCGGCTTCTGACCAGGTCCTACCTCTGTTCGATCGCGCTGTGTCGAACATGCGACCATAGGAGAATGCCGGTCTATCGCGACGAGGGTGTCGTGCTGCGCACGATGCCGCTCGGCGAGGCGGATCGGATCGTCACTCTGTTCACTCGCCGAAACGGGCGGGTGCGGGCGGTGGCGAAGGGTGTGCGCCGGATGTCGTCGCGCTTCGGCGCCCGGCTGGAGCCGGCGATGTATGTCGACCTGCAGCTGCATCAGGGCCGCTCACTGGACATCGTCACCCAGGCCGACCTGCTCGGCTCCTACGGGGCGACGCTCGCGGTCGACTACGGCCGGCACACGGCCGCCGCGGTCATGCTGGAGACCGCCGAGCGGCTCACCAGCGAGGAGCGCCAGCCCGCGCTGCGGCTGTTCCTGCTGCTGGTCGGCGGGCTGCGCACGCTCGCGTCCGACGAGCACCCCGCGCCGCTGGTGATGGACGCCTTCCTGTTGCGCGCGCTCGCGGTCAGCGGCTACGGCATGGCACTCGACGACTGTGCCCGTTGCGGGGAGCCAGGCCCGCATCCGACTGTGTCGGTGGCGGGCGGCGGCGTAGTCTGCCCGCGGTGCCGACCACACGGCGCGGCGACCGCCTCGGTCGCCGCCGTACGGCTGCTCGCCGATCTGCTGCGCGGTGACTGGCCGGGGGCGGAGGCTACTGACGTCCGCACCAGACGGGAGGCGGCCGGGATCGTCGCCGCTTACCTGCAGTGGCATCTGGAACGAGGACTACGCGCCCTGCCTCACCTCGAACGAGCGTGACCCGGGGCGGTGACGCGAAGGCCGTGGCGAGGCGGCCGCGGCGCACCTGACCCCGGATGTGAAAGGCAAGGGACCAGGCACGAACATGGGAGTGGGTATGCGCGTCATCGCCGGGCCGGACCAGCGGGGAGGTGGACTGCCGGTGAGCCTGCAGGACAGCGCGGTCAGGCCGCGTCGGGACCCGCATCCGCATCCGTCCGGGGCGCGTCCGCCGGCGCTGCCGGCGCAGCTGGTGCCCCAGCACGTCGCCATCGTCATGGACGGCAACGGCCGGTGGGCGAAGCAGCGCGGCCTGCCGCGGACGAAGGGCCACGAGGCGGGCGAGGACGCGCTGTTCGACTGCGTCGAGGGCGCGATCGAGCTCGGCGTCAAGTGGATGTCGGTGTACGCCTTCTCGACGGAGAACTGGAAGCGCTCGCCGGACGAGGTGGCCTTCCTGATGCGCTTCGTCGACGGCGTGTTCGGCCGGCGCATCGACGACATGGACGCCCTCGGCGTGCGGGTCCGCTGGGCCGGCCGGCGCCCCCGGCTGTGGAACAGCGTGATCAAGCGGCTGGAGAAGGCCGAGGAACGCACCAAGAACAACGACCGGATCACGCTGGCGATGTGCATCAACTACGGGGGCCGGGCCGAGATCGCCGACGCCGCCGCCGCGATCGCGCGTGACGTCAAGGACGGCCTGCTGCGGCCCGACAAGATCGACGAGACCACCGTCGCCCGCTACCTCGACGAGCCGGACATGCCCGACGTCGACCTGCTCATCCGCACCTCCGGCGAGCAGCGGCTGTCGAACTTCCTGCTCTGGCAGGCGGCCTACGCCGAGTTCGCGTTCGTCGACACCCTCTGGCCCGACTTCGACCGCCGCAACCTGTGGGCCGCCTGCGAGGACTACGCCCGCCGCGACCGCCGCTACGGCGGCGTCGCCGCCAGTGCCTGACGCCGCCGCCCCGTCGTCGTATAAAAAAATGACGCGGCCCCCCCCAACATA
>NZ_JADWYU010000190.1 GCF_016786325.1 Frankia nepalensis
GGCCGCGACGAACGCAAGTACGACGACCCCGACCACTACGACATCCACCGCCGCTTCGACAGCCACGTCTCCTTCGGACACGGCGTCCACTTCTGCCTCGGCGCCGCACTCGCCCGCCTCGAAGGACGCATCGCCCTCGAGGAGACCCTGCGCCGCTTCCCCACCTGGGACATCGACCACGACAACGCCGTACGACTGCACACCAGCACCGTCCGCGGCTACGACAAACTGCCGATCACAGTCTGACCCACGGTCCCGCGCCGCCCGGGCGGCGCCGCGCACGTCGGCGCGCCGGCGGTCGCCGTTCCGCTCTTTCCATGGAGGTCCGGGGTCCTTCAGGGATCCGGCGTCGGTCCGGTGTCTCGCGGGGATGCGCGGTCACCGCGGCGCGGGCAGCCGGTCGACGAACCGGGCGGCGACGTCCAGCGCCGCCGCCGAGGCGGGGTGGTGGGGGGCGACGCTCGGCCAGGTGTGCGGCACGCCGGGGATGACGGACGTCGCCACCGGCACCCTGGCCTGGGCGAGCGCCGCCGCCATGGTCATCGTGTCGTCGAGCAGCACCTCGTCGCTGCTCGCGAACAGCAGCGACGGAGGAAACGTGGCGACGTCGGCGAGGAGCGGAGACGCCAGCGGGTCGTCGGCGGCGTGGCCCTGGAGGTACTGCTCCGCGGCCTGGCGGGCGGCCTCGAGCGAGAACAGCTGGTCGGTCGCCGACCGCGACCGGTAGCTGGCCGCGGCGCACCGCAGGTCCAGCCACGCCGACAGGAGGACGAGGCCCCGTGGGACGGCGATCCCGGCGCGGACGCACGCGGTCACCAGCGAGGCCGCCAGCCCGCCGCCGGCCGAGTCGCCCACGGCGACCGGGGGCGTGCCCGACTCGGCGAGCAGGTGCCCGTAGACCTTCGCCGCGTCATGGAGCGCCGCCGGGTAGGGGTGTTCCGGCGCGAGCCGGTAGTCGACGACGACCACGCGGGCGCGGGCGGCGCCGGCCAGACGCGCCGCGAAGGGCGTGAACTGGGCGGCCGAGCCCAGTCGGTAGCCGCCGCCGTGGAAGTACACGAGGACGTCGCGCGGCTCCGGCGGCGCGCACACGACGCACGGCACCCCGGCGTAGGCCGTGTTCTCGATGGCGATGCCGGGGACCGGTTCCGGTGGGGGCAGGGCGCCGAGCGCCGCGCGGCGGGCGGCGAGGTCGGCCGGCGTCGCCAGGGTGGACGGGCGTAACGCCGGCAGCGCCCAGCGGTCGGCGGCGGCGCGTTCCGCGGCCGCGGGGACCCGGCTGGAGTCGGTGGCCGTCATGAGGTCAGCCTTTCTGCGCGACCGTCGCGGACGAGAGCTTGTGCGAAACTTTTTTCGTCAAAGCGAAACATGCGGGGCGTTGCGGTAGCGTGTTCGCCCAAACGGCCCACGCTCCGGGGAGCACCTGATGGCGAGACCGGCACCCGCCGTCGACAAGGCACTGAAGATCATAGATCTTCTGGTGACGCACCGCGGCGAGCAGTTCACGATCTCCGATCTCGCGCGGCGCACGGGCAGCAGCCTCGGCTCCGCCCACGCGGTGCTCGCCGTCCTCGAGCAGACCGGCTACCTCAGCCGGCACCCGACCCGCAGGACCTATGGGCTCGGGCCGGCCCTGGTGAGCGCCGGCATGGTGGCGCTCGAGCAGCATCCGGCGATCCGGGCCGCCGCCGACCAGATTCCCCGGCTCGCCGGCGAGCTCGACGCCGACGTCGTCGTGACCGCCGCGACGCCGACGGAGATCGTGTTCGTCGCCGTGGGGGGGACGGGCTCCCGGTACGGCCCCGGTTTCCGGGAAGGCGAACGGGTGCCGCTCGTCCCGCCGCTCGGCCTGGTGTTCATGGCGTGGGCGCATCCCCTCGAGGTGGCGGCGTGGCTGGGGCGCGCCCCGGCCACGCTCGAGCCCGACCGCGTCGAGCGTGGGCTCGCGGCCGTGCGCGACCGGGGGTACGCGCTGGGACTGGCACTGGGGCTGGCACCGGGCAGCCGGGAGGAGCCGCGGGGGTTGGCCGCCCTGCGGGACGACTACGACCTCCCGACCGTCGAGCCCACCCGGAAGTACGACCTGGGCATGGCGTCGGCGCCGGTGTTCGACGCCGACCGCCGCGTGCTCGTCGCCATCACCGCGTCGGGCTTCTCACCCGGCCTGACCGGGCGCGACGTCCTCGACATCGGGGAGCGGGTCCGCGCCTGCGCCACCGTCGTCACCAAGCAGACGCGGGGGCGGCTTCCCCTCTGACTCCCCCCGCGCATCCGCCTCTTCCCACGTGACTGGCTCGTCCCGCGCGCGTTCCGACTCCTCCCGTCGGCGTCGGGCCTCCTGGCGTAGCAGCGAGATCAGGTCCATGTCATGACGCCCGGAAGAGGGTCTCGTAGTCGACGCGGTGCCCGCGCTTCTCCAGCTCGGGGATGACCTTCGTGCCGAGGAGCTCGAGGTTGCGCATCACCTTCTCGTGCGGCAGCGTGCCGAACTGCGTGTAACACAGCAACTGGTCGACGCCCGCCGCCTCGTACCGGAGGATCTTCTCGAGGCACTCCTCGGGCGTCCCCACGATGATCATGTCCTCGTCGGTGTACTTCCTGATGTCGATGTCGCCCCTGATGGTCGGCTCGAGCAGCGGGAAGACCTGCGCCTTCTCCTCTTCGGGCAGGTGCGCGAGCTCCCACTGGAGGGTGAACTCGGCGAGGTTCTGGTACCACCACCGCACGGAGTCCCAGAGGCCGTAACGCTCGGCCTCCTCGGGGTCGTCGGTGCAGTGCACGAGGGTGTAGGCGCCCACCCGGTCGTTCGTGAACTTCGGCAGCGGCGCCTCGCAGGCGGCCTGGCCGCGGCGGTAGGTCGCGATGTGCTCGGCCATCTTGTCGACCGGCTGCATGAGCGCGAACGACAGCAGGCCGAGGCCGAGTTTTCCGGCGTTGTAGGCGGACTGCTCGCTGGCCGCGGCCAGCCACGCGGGCGGATGCGGGTCCTGGTACGGCCGGGGCGTGATGAAACGTTCCGGGAAGTCGATGGTCGGCGATTTCCAGCTCAGCCGCTCGTTCGTCCACGCGGCGATGACGAACTCGAAGGCCTCACGCCACATTTCGCGCGACCGGTCGTCGGCCGGGACGCCGAAGGCGAGTTGCTCGTTGGGCGTCGAGCGGCCGGTCCCCCACTCGACCCGGCCGCCGCTGAGCACGTCGACGGTGGCCACCTTCTCGGCGACCCGCACCGGGTGCTGGAATCCCGACGGTAGGAGCACGACGCCGAAACCGAGCCGGATGTTCTCGGTGACCTGGGACAGCGCCCCGAGGATCGTCTCGTTGCACGGGGCGGCCGACCGCCCCTCCCGGAAGTGATGCTCCACCACCCACGCGGTCTGGAAGCCGAGCGTGTCGGCGAAGGTGATCTCCTCGATCGCCTCGCGGTAGGTCTGCTGTTCCGCGCGCTTCTGCCCAAGGGGGAACGGCTCGGAATACGGGCCTGTCTTCGGCTGGAACTCGTACAGTAAGTCGAGTTTCATCTCGGTTCCTTTCGGTTCCTTTCGCGGCCGTGGAGGTTGCGCGTCCCGCCCTTCACCAGGGCATGGTCACGCCGCCGTTGGGGCGCAGGATCTGGCCGGTGACGAACCGCGCGGCGTCCGACGCGAGGTACAGGGCCGCCCAGCCGATGTCCTCCGGCGTCCCGATCAGACCCAGGGGCGAGCGCTCCCGCATGGGCCGGAGCACGGCGGCACGCCGGTCCTCGTCGACGGAGCCGTCGGGGCGGGCGTAGTGGCGCCGCGTGATGTTCGTTTCGACCAGGCCGGGCGCGATCGCGTTCACCCGGACCCCGGCCTGGCCCAGCTCGACGGCCAGCGTCCTGGTGAGCTGCACGATGCCGGCCTTGGACACGCCGTAGGCGGCCAGCCCGGGAGCGGCGGCGTCGACCGCGCCCGAGGCCATGTTGATGATGCTGCCGCCACCGGCCGCCGCCATCGCCCGGCCTGCCTCCTGGCAGCCGAAGAGCACGCCCTTGAGGTTGACGGCGAGCACGTGGTCGAACTCGGCCTCGTCGAGGTCGAGCACCGGGACGTCGATGATGATCCCGGCGTTGTTGCAGATCACGTCCAGGCGGCCGTGCTCGGCCACCGCGGACGCGACGAGGCCCGCGACCTCGTCGCGGCGGCTCACGTCGACGGTCGCGGCCTTCGCGACGCCCCCTTCGCCGCGGATCAGCCCGGCCGTCTCCTCGGCCGCCGCGGCGGAGATGTCCGCGCAGACCACGGCCGCGCCCGCCGTCGCGAACACCTGGGCGACGCCGCGCCCGATGCCGCTCCCGGCGCCGGTCACGATCGCGGCGCGTCCCGTCAGGTCGGTCGGGATGGCGGGCCGCGCCTCGCCGGTCACGAGGACTGTCCGGTCGCGGTCAGGTAGTCGGCCTCGGAGAACCGTCTCGACTGGGCGGCGTCGAGGCCCCACAACGAGTGGATGCTGGCGCCGCCGTCGACGACCAGGGTCTGCCCGGTGATGCGCTCGGCGAGCGCGGAGCACAGGAACAGCACCGCGTTCGCGATGTCGTGTGCCCGGGGCGCGGCGAGCGGGTTGATCCCGTTGACGGCGTACTCGCCCGGCGGCTGGTCCTCGTTGCCGCTGCCGACGTTGCCGGGGGCGACGGTGTTGACCCGGATGCCGTAGCGGCCCAGTTCGTCCGCGAAGGTCTTCGCCAGCGAGATCACGCCGGCCTTGGCCGCGCCGTAGGGCGCGTGGAAGCCGGCGGCCGTGATCCCGTCGACCGACGTGAGCGCGACGATCGACCCGCCCGTGCCCTGCTCGATCATCCGCCGGCCGGCGGCCTGGAACAGGTAGAACACCTGCGACAGGTTCTCCCGGAGGGTGTCGTCCCAGACCTGGGCGGTGAACCGCTCCGCGTTGCCCCAGGTGGCCCGGCCGATGATGTCGACGCACACGTCCAGCCCGCCGCCGAGCCCGCGCACCGCCTCGCCGAGGGCGCGCTCGACCTCGTCGGGCACCGTCATGTCCGCGACGACCGGGAACGCGTTGCCGCCCGCCGCGGCGATCTCCTCGACGATCCCGTTCGCCCGGCCCTCGTCGATGTCGACGCAGGCGACCGTCGCGCCGGCCTCCGCGAGCCGCAGCGCGGTGAACCGGCCGTGCCCGGCGCGCTCCGGGATGTAGCCCGCGCCGGAGACGAGGGCGCGTTTCCCGGTCAACCCCAGATCGATCACTCTCATTGCTCCTTCGCTTCGGCCGATCCAGCTCCGGCCGGCTCGCGGCGCCTACTGGCGCCGTACGGGTGATCGGTTCGAGTTCGGGGCGGCGCGTCGACAACGTGGTCGGGGTTGCCGCGCCGGACGAACATCGGACGCGGCCCGCGGCAGGAGGCCGAACTCATCTCGTTCGCGGTCCGCCACAGATAGCGGACAGCCGCACGCATAAAGCTGCGCGCATACTTTCGTTATAGCGAAAGATCCTTCGCTTCCTGAATTATGAAAGGTCCCCGTCGCGACTGTCAACAGGCCTGCCGAGATCCCGCGGGCCGGTAGGGTGGCGGCGGCGGCCGCTGGCCGCCGCGGCGGTGGGGCCCGCCGTACCCGAACCGCGGCAGCCCGCCGCCAACGGTCCCTACTTGTGACGAGTCGCGCCCGGGCTGGCCCTGGGCGCCGCGCAGGTAGGGGGTGCCCGTGGCCCGCGTCGAGCGGACGACCGGACCGACCGACTCCGACGTCGACCTGCATGTCCCCGCGCAGCGCTCGGAACTTCGACGCGCGCCGATTCCGACGCTGGCGGTGATCTCCGCCGGCGGGGTGCTGGGATCATGCGCCCGCTACGGGGCGTCGCTGGCGTGGCCGACGCCGCCCGGGGCGTTCCCGTGGACGACGTGGGCGGTCAACGTGACCGGGTGCGCGGCGATCGGCGTCCTGATGGTCCTGATCGCCGAAGTCCGCGCCGCGCATCCGCTGGTCCGGCCATTCCTGGGCACCGGGATGCTGGGCGGGTTCACCACCTTCTCCACCTACGCCGTCGACGCGCAGCGGCTGGTGGACGAGGAGCGGGCCGGGATGGCGCTGGCCTATCTGGTGGTGACCGTGCTCGGCGCGCTGGGCGCGGTCTGGGTCGCCGCCGTCATGACCCGGCGGTACGCGAGGAGGCGGATATGACGAGGCTGACCGGCCGGGCGCTGCGGCTGACGGTGTTCATCGGCGAGAGCGACCAGTGGCACCATCGGCCGCTGGCCAGCGAGATCGTGCACCGTGCGCACCGCTCGGGGCTGGCCGGCGCCAGCGTCTTCCACGGGGTGGAGGGGTTCGGTGCCTCGTCGGTCGTGCACACCACCCGGCTGCTGTCCCTGAGCGAGGACCTGCCGGTCGCGGTGGTCATCGTCGACGACGAGCCGCGGATACGCGCCTTCCTGCCCCAGCTCGACGAGCTCGTCCGCGAAGGACTGGTCATCCTCGACGAGGTCGAGGTGATCCGTTACGTCGGTCGAGAGGCGGGCCGGTGAACTTGCTGCTGGTGATCGCCGGAGCGGCGGTGGGCGCGCCGCTGCGCTACC
Organism: Frankia nepalensis; assembly: GCF_016786325.1. GTDB lineage: Bacteria > Actinomycetota > Actinomycetes > Frankiales > Frankiaceae > Pseudofrankia > Pseudofrankia nepalensis. Next base: position 6,554 of record NZ_JADWYU010000190.1, read on the forward strand.
TGACCGACCGGGCGGTGCAGGCCCGCCACGACGCGGTCTTCCCGTGGGGGACGTTCGCGGTGAACGTCGCGGCCAGCCTGCTGCTCGGCCTGGTCACCGGCGCGGTGGTGGCGGGAGCCGCCTCGCAGCGGGTGGCGTCGCTGGTCGGAACCGGGCTGTGCGGCGCCCTGAGCACCTATTCGACGTTCTCCTACGAGACGCTGCGGCTGGCCGAGACCGGCTCACGGATGCTCGCCGTGGCCAACGTCGTCGCCAGCGTGCTCGCCGCGTTCGCGGCCGCCGTCGCCGGTACGGCGATGGCGCGGGCGATCTGGGCGTGACCCACCCCGCGCGCCCTGCCGCGCCCTGCCGCCGGTTTCAGCCTCGTTGGTTTTCCTGGCCGTCAGTACGGGTGGCGGTCGGGCTTGCGGCTCCAGGTCGCGTATGCCTTCTCACCCAGTTCCGGGCTGAGCTGCTCGACGTGGATCGAGCGCTCGGCGAGCGGCCGGGCGAAGTCCTCATACTGGAAGGCATCGCTGAAACCGATCGTCCGGGTCGCGTCGAGGTCGCTGCTGTAGTAGACGTCGCTGATCCGCGACCAGTAGATGGCGCTCATGCACATCGGGCACGGGATGCCGGCGGTGTATAGCGAATAGCCAAGCAGCATCCGGGCGCGCTCGGGAACCAGGTCAGGCGAGCCGGGTGGCCGGGCGGCGAACTGAAGCGTCGCGTGGTTCTGCTCCTCCGGGCTGATCGTCGGCCCGTCCGGGTTGAGCACCTGGACCGCCTTGCGGATGCACTCGACCTCGGCGTGCGTGGTGGGGTCCCCGGTCAGCAGCACACGGTTCTGGGAGCTCTACCCACCCACCTCCGCCGACGACCGCGCATGGGTGGTGGTGTTCCGGTTCGGAACCGTCGGCCAGCTCCGCGCATGGCTGGACTCGCCGGATCGGCGGCGCCTGCTCGACGAGGGCCGTGACCATGTCACCGGCTTCGACGTCCGGAAGGTCGGCTCCGCCTTCAGCGGTTGGTTCCGGTTCGGTGAGGCGGGTGGCCGGGAGGCGCAGGCGCCGCCCAACTGGAAACAGGCGATGATGGTGCTGCTCGCGCTCTACCCCACGGTCATGGTGCTGAGCCTCACCGTCAGCAAGGCGCTGACCGACGGCGGGGTACCCGAGTTCCTGGTCTTCTTCGTCGGCAACATCCTGAGCGTCGCCACACTGACCTGGTTCCTCATGCCCCTCGTCAACCGGGTCTTCGCCTTCTGGCTGGTGCCGGGAGTCGCCAGGACACGGCGGCGGCAGGCCGCCGGCGCGGCCCTCGTGATCGCCTGCTACGCGTTTTCCCTGCTCGTGTTCGGGCTGACCGGCTGGCTGACGGCCGACTAACCACATACCGGGACGGGTCGGCGCCCTGGCCGGCCGGGGGTGTGCGCCGTCAGCTGTCGGGTAGCCCCGTGCTCGGGGAGGGAAGTTGCATGTCCGGATGCCCGGCCTGCCTGGGACCGCGCAGCGACGTGTGCGCGCCGAGCGAGGCGCTGGTCGCCCTGGTCGATCTGCTCCGGCGGCGGCTGCGGATGGAGGTCGCCTGCCTTGGTCGCCTCGACGGGGACCTGCTCGTCATCCAGGCGGTCTGCGGCAACATCCACCCGTTCGACCTGTCGCCCGGCTGCACCATCCGCCGCGAGGCCGGGGTGTTCGGACGGGTCATCTCCGGGGAGTTGCCCGAGCTGATCCCCGACACCCGGCGCGACCCGCGCACGGCCGACACCTCGTCCATCCGCGAGCTGGGCATCGGGGCCTACGTGGCGACGCCCGTCCTCGACACGAATGGCGACGTCTACGGCCTGATCGGCAGCGCCCACCGCGCGCCCCAGCCGTCCCTAGGCGCACGCGACCTGCGGTTCCTGCATCTGCTCGCCGGGTTCCTCACGGACTACGTCTCCGACCTGCGCAAGATGTGGGAGGTCCGCAGCCGGGTGTGGCACCGCGTGCACGACCTGATTCACTCCGGCGGGCTGCGGATCCACTACCAGCCGATCGTCGACCTCGTCGCCGGGCGAACCGTCGCCGTCGAGGCCCTGACGCGGCTCCCCGATCCGTCACGGCCGCCCGCCGCCCTGTTCAGGGACGCCGCGGCGGCCGGCCTGGGCCCCGAACTCGAGACCGCGGCGATCCAGCGGGCGCTGCCGGCCCTGTCCGACCTGCCAGCCGGTGTCCGCCTGGCCGTCAACGCCGCTCCCTCGACCGTCGCCAGCGGGCTCGTCGATCTCCTCCTCGACACCGGCCAGGCCGGCCAGCTCGCCGTCGAGATCACCGAGCATGAACACATCCACGACAACCCGCGCCTGCTGGCCGCCGTCGGCGCGCTGCGCAGCCACGGCGTCCTCATCGTCGTGGACGATCTCGGCGCCTGCTACTCCGGCCTGGAACTCCTCCTCTACCTGCGCCCCGACGTCATCAAGATCGACAGTTTCATCATCCGGACCATGAGCAGCGATCCGGCCCACCGCGCCGTCGCCGCCGGCATCACCACCATCGCCAGCGAGATCGGAAGCCGGGTCGTCGCCGAGGGCATCGAGTCCCCCGCCGACCTCACCGCCGTCCGCGCCGCCGGCATCGGCTGCGGGCAGGGATTTCTCCTCGGCCGCCCGACCCCGGACCCGCTCACCGCCTGCCACGCGCCCCCCGGCCCGCCGCTCGCGCACCAGCCCACGGTGGCGGCCCGTTGAATCCGGCTCCGCGCTCCGAGGACCTCCTCCGGTCGTGGGACGCGGACCCACGCCCCAGAATGCTCCGCGACGGTCATCTGATCCACGCGACAGGTTCCGCGGGTGGCCACGGGTGACGACGGACAGGCGGGCCGGCGGCGCGCGAGAGCCGGTCCCGCGCCGGCCGGATCCGTCCTGGTCAGACCACGATGGGTAGCTTCTCGTAGCCGCGGACCGTGCTGGTGTGCAGGCGCACGGCGGCCGCGCGGTCGATGTCCCAGGTCGGGAAGCGCTTGAGGGTCTCCTCGATCGCCACCCGGCTCTCGAGGCGGGCGAGCCCGGCGCCGAGGCAGAAGTGGATGCCGTGGCCGAGGGAGACGTGGCTGTCGAAGCGCCGGTGGATGTCGTAGACGTCGGGGTCGTCGTACTTGCGGTCGTCGCGGCCGGCGGAGCCGGTCAGCAGCAGGATCTTGGACTTGGCCGGGATCCTGGTGCCGTGCAGTTCGACGTCGCGGGTGGTGACCCGGCCCTGGACGGGCGAGGGCGCCTCGTAGCGCAGCGTCTCCTCGAGGGCGTTCGGGATGAGGGACGGGTCGGCGGCCAGCTCGGCTCGCTGGTCGGGGTGGGCGGCGAGCAGGTCGCACGCCCAGCCGAGGAGGCGGGCGACGGTCTCGGTGCCGGCCGCCGTGAGCAGGGTGGTGAAGTCGGTGGCCTCGCGCGTGGACAGGCGGCGGGTGCCGCCGTCGGCGGCGCGGACCTCGGCCTGGACGAGGGCGGTCATCAGGTCGTCGCGGGGCGCGGCGCGGCGTGCCTCGATCTGCTCGGCGAAGTAGACGTGCAGCTTCCTGGCGGCCGCGACGGCGATCTCGTTGGCCATTCCCGCGGTCTCGTCATGGTGGAAGGTCTCGTCGATCGTGCGGCGGACCTCTTCCCGGTCGGCCGGGTCGACTCCGATGAGCCGGGAGATGACCATGGAGGGCAGCTGCGCGGCGAATTCCTGGACGTAGTCGAATCCCCCGCCGCCGACGAGCGGATCGAGCAGCTCCGCGCAGATCTCGCGGACGACCCCCTCCAGGCCGCCGACCCGGCGCGGGGTGAAGGCCCGGGAGACCAGCACCCGCAGCGTCGTGTGGACCGGCGGATCCATGAAGATCATTTGCCCGGTGTCCCACGGCTCCGGGGTCATGATCTCCAGCACCGTGCCGTAGCGGGAGCTGTAGGTCGCCGGGTCCAGGTGGGCGTCGTCGACGTCCTCGAACCGCGATAACGCGTAGAAGTCGAACTTCTCGTTCCGGTACACGGGCCGCTCGTCCCGCATCCGCCGCCACAGCGGGTGCGGATCCACGTCGATCACCTTGTCGTACGGATCCCAGTACAGATCCTCGGTCACGATGGCCTTCCTTCACTCGCCGCGGTCGCGGCGCGCAGGAGTCGGAGACGACTCGATGGGATGCCGTCACTCGGGCAACGAGCGGTCCACACACGACCTCCGTCTCGTCGCCGACAACGGTCATCGACTGGCGGCACCCGGCTGCCCAGAGGGCGCGACCTTCGCGATCGGCCGTCGCCGGCCCGGCGACCGGGACCCCGCGCCACACCGGCGCGATCGCCGATCGCTTTCCAGTGCGAGGAGTATGCGATCGTCGATCGCATACTGTCAAGATGGTGTTTGATGGGTGGGATGGAGCGGCGATCACTTGCGGAGGGCGGCGGCGCCCAGTTCGACATAGCCGGGCGCCCGGCTATGTCGCGCACGCGCGAGACCGCGACTCCCGCGCGCGGCATCGGCGCCCCGGAGCCCGGACCAGGCGAACTCGGACCGGGCGGGCCCGGACCAGTGGAGCCCGAATGCGGAGAGGCGCCACCCGAGGCGGGGTCGGCCCGCTGGTGGGCCCAGCGGGCGGCGTCCGCGGGCAGGCGGCGCCCGCGCCCAGGAGGGCTGTCCTCGGAACGCATCGTCGAGGCCGCGCTGGATGTCCTGCGGGAAGGCGGGATGGACGCGCTGACCCTGCGCTGCGTCGCCGAACGGCTCGACACCACCATCGCCTCGCTCTACCGGCACATCGCCAGCCGCGACGAGCTGATCGCGCTGATCGCCGATCACGTCATGGGCGATATTCGGCTCGACCGCACCGGCCGAGGCTGGCGAGCCGACATCGAGGCATTGATGCGGGACTTCCGCCGGATCGGTATTGACCAGCCGCTGCCGTCCTCGGCGCGGAACAGGTCGGGCTACGGGCCGAACATGCTGCGCGTCGTCGACGCGGCGCTCCGCCTGTTCCTCGAGGCCGGCCTGACCGAAAAGAAGGCGGGCTACGCGACCATCACGATGCTGGAGCTCATGGCCAGCTCCGCGGTCCTGCGGGTCCACCGCGGCCAGGCCTCGGGCAGGGCGAAGGGGTCCGACGGATTCGGCGAGCTGCTCGACCAGCTACCGGCGGACCAGTTCACCGCGCTGCGCACGTCCGGGGACTTCTACGTCTCCGCGCAGGCGGACGACATCTTCGAGCACAGCATGGCCCTCTTCCTCGACGGCGTGACCAGCCAGCTCTCCGCGAGCCGCCCGTAACGATCATGGCCGGTGCCGGCCGGCTCGCGGTCGGACGCGCGTGCCGCCGCGGCGGCGTCCGGCGTCGGGCGTGGCCGGCCTCGGTGCCGCCACGGAGATCAGGATGATCCCGAGGCCGCAGAGCAGCAGCGCGCCCAGCGCCACCAGCACGGGCGGCATCATGCCGGTGAAGGGCAGCCAATCCCCCTGTTCGGTCGGCCTGGCGCCCGCGCCGGCCGGACCGGCCGGGCCAGCCGGGCCAGCCACCGCTCCCGCGCCTTCCGCGACGCCCGCCTCGGGGGGACCCGCCGGTTCCGTCCCTCGGCTCCCGAAGCCGCCGCCGACGACAACGCCGACGACGACGCTGCCGGTATCGCCCCTGCCGCCAGCGCCGACGAGCGTGAATCCGACGGTACTGCCCGCGGCGACGACCGGTCCGCCGCCGGCCGGCTGCCCCTTGGCGACGTCGGCCGCGCACAGCGCGCCAGCGGCCGACATCAGCAGCGCCACGCCGAGAACGATCCCTCGAACCGCGTTCACCGCGGCGCCGCGAAACCGCCTCGCCGGCCGGAATGGACCTGACATATCGCTCCCCGACAACCGCGCCCACAACCAGGCGTTTCCGAGATCACACGTCCGTCTGGCCGAAATCCGCTGTGAAAAATCCTCGCGACAAACCGCCGGAGAACGCGGATCCCGGTCCCCCTCTCACGACGGGACCATACGGCCGGCCCTCGGTTTCCGCGCGCCGGGCGGGCACCGATGCGGCCATCGACCGTACAGCCGTAAATGAGCGTGTTGCGCGTTGGCCTTCTTCGCGGCCGAGACCGACCGGTCGTCGAGGTCTTCACGCGGTTCGCCCGCGGTTCGTCCACGAGCACGCGGATCACGCCGACAGTGGGCCACACCGGGCGCCGAACGGAGGCGCTCTCGCGTACGGCGAACTCGTCACCGTGGCGTTTCGCCGGCCCCTCGCGTTTCGATCATGACGGGGACGCGCTCGCTGACGGCCGTCGGCGGGTGTGCCGCGCCCGGTCGGTTCGCACTGCGGTTTTCCGCACCTTGCTGGGTGGGCGCACCGGATAGTCCGTCCGACCGGGAATGCCTACCGTGACGTCCGTGAAGACGATTCGTCGCCTGCTGCCAGGGCTCGTGTTCGGGCTGCTGCTCGGCGCGCTCACCGCCGCGTCATTCGGGTTCACGGTGCTGCTGTGGATCGCCGCGGTATGGAGTCTGGTGACCGGGCCGACGGGTCACTGGGTACTGAGTGTGATCTATGTGGCGACGGCCGTCGCCGCGCCGTTGCCGCTGTTGTGGTGCGTGCACGGCCTGAGCACGCTGCAGCGTGACCGGCTGGGCCGGATGTCCGGGGTCCTGATCGAGCCGCCGCCGACGAAACGATCGTGGCGGGCCGTCGGTACCTGGCGCCAGCTCGCCTATCACCTGGCCACGGCCACCCTGGTCCTGCCGGTACTGCCCAGGACGGACGAGGCCATGGCCCGGCGGCTGCTCGGGCCCAGCCAGGCCGAGGCGCTGGCGCTGCGGGTCGAGAGCCTGGCGCGCAGCAGGGCCGACGTGGTCGCCGCGACCGACGCCGAACGGCGCCGAATCGAACGCGACCTGCACGACGGAACGCAGCAGCGGCTACTCTCGCTGGCGATGAACCTCGGCATGGCCCGCGCCGCCCTCGTGGACGCGCCCGACCCGGCCCGGACGGCGATCGAGCAGGCGCACGACGAGGCCACGCTGGCCCTGACCGAGCTACGCGAGTTCGTCCGCGGGCTGCATCCGGCCGTTCTCGACGACCGGGGGCTCGACGCCGCCCTGTCCGGGATCGTCGCTCGCTCGCCGCTGCCCGTCACGTTGCGGGTCGACGTCCCCGCGCGCTGCGCGCCCAGCATCGAGGCGATCGCCTACTTCGTCGTCTCGGAGGGGCTCGCCAACGTGGTCAGGCACGCCGAGGCCACGAAGGTCGAGGTGGTCGTCGAACGGGCCGGCGACCGGTTGCGCGTCGCGGTCACCGACGACGGCCGAGGCGGAGCGGTGATCGCCTCGGAGAGGCTCCCGGCGGGATCGGGTGGCTCCGGGTTGCGGGGGCTCGGGCAGCGGGCGGCGGCCGTCGACGGGACGCTGACCGTGACCAGTCCACCGGGCGGCCCGACGTCGGTGGTCGTGGAGCTGCCGTGCGAGTAGCCCGGTGCGAGTAGTTCTGGCCGAGGATTCGCTGCTGATCCGCACCGGTCTGACCACGCTGCTCGGCGGTGGTGGCTACCAGGTCGTCGCGGCCGTCGGCGACGCGGACGCGCTGCTGCGGGCGGTCGCCGAGCACGAGCCCGACCTCGTCGTCGTCGACGTCCGGATGCCGCCCACGCACACCGATGAGGGCATCCAGGCCGCGCTCGTCCTGCGGCGCCAGTACCCACGGACCGCGGTCGTGGTGCTGTCCCAGTACGTCGAGGAGCGTTACGCCACCGACCTGCTCGCCGGGGACACCAGCGGAGTCGGGTACCTGCTCAAGGACCGGGTCGCGCAGGTGCCGGAGTTCCTCGCGGCACTGCGCCGGGTCCTCGGCGGCGGAACCGCGCTCGACCCGGAGGTCGTCGCGCAGCTGATGGCGCGCGGGCGCCGCGGCCCGCTGGATCGGCTCACCCCCCGGGAGCGGGAGGTGCTGCGGCTGATGGCCGAGGGCCGGTCGAACACGGGTGTCGCCACGGCGTTGCGGGTCAGCCACAGCGCCGTTGAGAAATACGTGAGCAGCATCTTCACCAAACTCGACCTGCCGCCGTCCGACGTCGACCACCGACGGGTGCTGGCGGTTCTCAAGTTCCTGAACGGATGAGTTCGCATCCGGCGGCGGCCGGACACGGTTGATGACCGGCGGCCGGACACGTGTGGCTGCCCGGTCGCCGGTCATCTACGACGCCTGCGTAGCGATCACGCGCCCTGACACACGGCGTGGTCGATCAGGTCCCATGCCGCCTGGCGGACCGGCCCCTCGGCGTTGACGTTGAGGGAGACGACGGCTGTCGTGGCGCCGTCCTCGCTGACCGCGCTCACCGTGTGGAAGCCGGGCACGTCGCCGTTGTGCGTCCAGGCGCCTCCGCCGCAGCTCAACGGCCTCCAGGCGAGGCCGAGGCCGTATGTGCCACCCGCCGGCTGGTCGTCTCCCGTGGTCGGTACGGTTCGGCGCATCTGCTCGGCCAGTTCCGGCGTGACGAGCTCTCCGCTGCCGACCGCCCGCCAGAACCGGCTCAGGTCGTCGACGGTGGTGACCAGCGAGCCGCCCGCCCCCGCCCACGTCATGTTCTGCTCGGGGTGCTCGACCGTCGTCCCGTCGAGGACCTCGTATCCCTTGGGATGCGGGTCCGGCAGCACGGTCGCCGTCCCCGGCTCCGACGTGTGGGCCATCCCCAGCGGTTCGAGGACGCGGCGCGCGACCTCGGTGTCCCAGCTCCGGCCGGCGACCTCTTCGATGATCATTCCGATCAGGGCGTAGCCGGTGTTCGAGTAGTCCCACCCCTGGCCCGGCGAGAAGTCCGGCGGCGACTGCAGCGCCAGCGTGACCAGCTCCCGTGGGGTGAAGGTCGTGGCGAGCAGTTCGCGGTAGGCCTCCATGGAGTCGACCCGGGCGAGCAGGTCGTCGGTGTAGTCGTGCAGACCGCTGGTGTGCTGGAGCAGCTGCCGGACGGTGATCGACGCGCCGTCGTTGCCGTTGCCGGTGACCACACCGGGCAGCCACCGCTCGACGGTGTCGTCCAGCGTGAGCGCGCCCTCCTCGACGAGCTGGAGGACGACGATCGCGACGAAGGGCTTGGTGTTGCTCCCCATCCGGAAGTAGCCGTCCACGTCGAGCGGGGTGTCGGCCTCGACGTCGCTCACCCCGCTGGTGCCACGCAGCCGCTGCGAGCCGTTCACCTGCGCGATCACCCCGACCGCCCCGGCGTCTCGGACGGCGTCCAGATCTCGCTGGAGCTCGGCCTGCCCGTACCGGGGCGCCGCTGGCGGCGGCGAGGGCGTGGAAGCCTCGCCCTCGCCGTCACTGGTCACCGCGCGCGTCAGCACCCATATTCCGGCGATCACGACGAGGATCACGACCACCGCCTTGAACCTTCCCCTGCTGAACACGATGCTCCTCACCGTCGGAGGGGATGAACCGATCCCGTTTCGCCCGCTTTGGGCGCGTCTCCGACCGTAGAAAGCGCAGCTCGGCCGCACGATCCGGTTTCCAGCCGGTCGTGGTGTGGATTTCCGCAGGGTCCTGCTGGGGTCGGCCGGACGGCCGTCGCCTTCCGGAAGGACCGGGCCGGGGCGTCTGGGCCTGCTGTCGCCCCGTCCCGGCCGCCCTCGACGCGCCGCGGGCCGTGTTCAGCACGACCGAGTAGTGCCCATGCCCGGCAAGGTTCGCCCGGTGCCCACGTGCGACCACGCGCTCGTCCTGACCGACGTCACGGGCAATCGTGTCAGGCACCAGAGCCACGGCCGACACCATTTCGTGACCCTGACGTCTGGCTGGACGTCCGGGATCCTCCAGGTGTCTGCCCGACGCGGGAGCGGAGGCGGTCAGGATGTCAGCCCAGGCCTCCGCCGGCCCTGGCGATGGGACAGCATGGGCGAGTTCGGTGAACACGGCCGACAGCCGCGGCGCGGGCCGTGGGTCGGCGTCGATGGCGAGTTCCGCGGCGGCGACGGACCGCGGTTCTGGTCTTCTTCAGCCGCGGACTTTGAGCATCTCGTAGAGGACGGTCCAGTTCTCGGTGCCGCGGCCCGCGGTGACGGCCTCGTCGTAGTGCGCCTTGACGGCTTTGGGCAGCCGTGTGTCGATGCCAGCCTTCGCGCTCGTCCACACGATGTGGTTCGCTGTGGCGCCCATCATCCGCGCCGTGCTGAGGTCGCCGGGGTGTTCGCCCGCTTCCAGGCGCCGGGCCAGCTCCCGTCCGTCCCCGATCATCGCCGGGATGTCGGCGAGGGTGTTCAGCGCGCCGGGTAGGAAATCGGCGGCCGGGACACCGGCGGCGGTGACGAGGGCGGTGGCGTGGAGCAGGCTTGACAGGGCGGTGAGGAAGACGTCGAGGTGCGCCTGGTAGAAGAGCTGAGCCAGTCCTGGGTCCTCTCCGAGGTATCTTGGTTCGCCGATCAGGCTGAGCGTCGGTTCGTGTGTTTCGAACACCACGCGGGGCCCGCTGTAGAACACATATGCCCCTGGGCCGCCCACGGCGGGGGCGGGAACCATCACGCCTCCGGTCACGAAGCTCGCTCCCTGTCTGGCCGCCCAGGCCGCCGCGTCCCGGGAGGCGTCGGGTGTGTCCGAACTGAGATTGACCAGGACCTTGCCGGCGAGCACACCGGAGGTTCGCGAGCTCTCGACTACCGGGCCGAGGATGTCGTACATCGCCTGGTAGTCCGTGAGGCTGAGGATGGTCAGCTCACTGGCGGCGACCGCGGCCGCCGCGGTGGGCGCCAGCGTCGCGCCCCCGGCGAGGAGGTCGTCGGCGCGCCCCGCGGTGCGGTTCCACACCGTCACCGGATGACCGGACCGCAGCAGGGACACGGCCGTCGCTCGGCCCATCGGGCCAAGGCCGACGACCGTCACGGAGGTCGGACCGCCCGCGCCGCTCATCGGGACTTCCTGAGCTCTTCGAAGATGCGGGCGGTTCCCTGCCCGCCGTACCCGGCCGCGATCTGCCGGCGCACGACGTCGAGCACGGGCCGCAGCACCTCGACGTTGACCCCTTGATCGAGGCTGGCCGTCACCAGCGAGGCCAGCGCGGCTTCGGTGAACTCAAGGCTCTGTTGGCCGGCCCCGCCGTAGTCTTCGGCGTCCACCGTCGCGGCGAGGCCAGCCAGCTGGCCGGTCATGGCGGCGAGGAAAGGCGTCTGTCGTCGGGCGAACTCGGCCGCCGACACGCCAGCGGCACCGACCATCGCCGCGCCGTGCAGGAATCCGGCGAACATCGTGTACATCCCGACGAGCATCGCCATGTCACGGAGCGAGGCCATGCCGGGGTCGGCCCCGAAGTAGTCGCTCCGCCCCCACAGGTCGAACAGTTCCCGGTTCTCCTCGAAGGCGGCCTCGGGTCCGCTGTAGAAGACCGCCGCGTCCGGATGTCCGATCATCTCGGGTACAGCCATGATCGCGCCGTCAAGATAGGTGATGCCGTGCTCCGCCGCCCAGGTCGCGAGCCCGCGGGCCTGGTTCGGTGTCGTCGTCGTCAGATTGATCACGGTGCGTCCGGCCAGGTCGGCGGCGAACGGATCGAGCACGGCGCGCACCGACTGATGGTCGAACAGGCACACGACGATCACTCCATCGTCGGTGATCGCCTTGTCGGCGGTCTCGGCAACGGTGGCGCCTCGCTCGCCGAGCGCGCGCGCTCTGCCTGGAGTGCGGTTCCACACCACCGATGGTCGGCCGGCGTCGAGAGCCGCGGCGGCGAGCGCGCTGCCCATCGCGCCGAGGCCCAGGAAGGTCGTACGGGTCGTCATGGACTGTCTCCTGCTCCACTTGGCGGTCTGACTGGCGCGCCGACCCGACCCTCCGCCCATGCCTCCCCACCGGCAAGTACCTACAATTTTGTTCAACACATACCAGGAAGTAAGTGTCCAGCTCAGGCGAGGTGGAGGTCTGATGGCGACGAGCGCGCGGCGCGGTCCGTACGTCTGCGGCATAGACGCCGGCATGGACGTGGTCTCCGGGAAGTGGAAGTCGCTGATCCTCTGGGAGCTGAACAACCACGGAGTCCGGCGGTTCGGAGAGCTGCGGCGCGGCCTTCCCGGCGTCAGCGAGAAGATGCTCATCCAGCACCTGCGCGAGATGGAGGAGGACGGCCTGGTCCACCGCGAGGTGTATCGCGAGGTCCCGCCCCGGGTCGAGTACTCCCTCACCGAGCACGGCACGTCCCTCAACGAGGCCCTCCGCGCGCTGGGCGAATGGGGAAAGCGACGGTGCGAGCGCCTCGCCGCCGAGGGCGCGCTCGAATCCGTATGACCACCCGCGCCGGCGGTGTCGTGTTCCGGGTAGGCAGGTGCGCGCCGACGGTATGCCGACGCAACAGGGCTGAGCCGGCCCGGGGCATCAGCTCTGTCGTACGCGGTAGCTCTGTCGTACGCGGTCACGCCATACGCGGCCCGGCATCAGATCCTTCCCCGCGTCACCCGACGACGAGAGTCGATGTTCCTCGCCCGGACACCCCGGTCAGGCCGGGGTTGTAGTCGAATGTTCCCGCTGGTGTGAGCACCAGCGGGAAGGTGCGGCCGGCGGGGCAGGACACGAAGGTGAACGAGCCGGGGAGCAGCCGCGGCTGGCCCGCGGCCGGATGCGCGGGTATCCACCCGGTGGTCGGGCTGAGAGCGAAAGCCTGGCAGGTCAGTGCGGTGGCATCGATCGTGACCGGCAGGCCCTGCACCGCGAGGGTGGTGGTCCCACGGCCCGACGCGTAGCCGATCTGCGGGTCGAAATCGACCCTGCCGTCGGCTCCGACGGTGAACGGAACAGGTGTGCTACCGGCGACGGTGAAGCTGTACCGCCCGGGCAACAGCCGCACGACCTGCGACGTCCGCGAGTTCAACCACCCCGTAGCCGGAGCGATACTAAACGCCTGCGCCGTCAACGACGTCGCATCCACCGTGACCGGCAAGCCCTGCACCGCGAGCGTGGTGGTCCCACGGCCCGACGCGTAGCCGATCTGCGGGTCGAAATCGACCCTGCCGTCGGCTCCGACGGTGAACGGAACAGGTGTGCTACCGGCGACGGTGAAGCTGTACCGCCCGGGCAACAGCCGCACGACCTGCGACGTCCGCGAGTTCAACCACCCCGTAGCCGGAGCGATACTAAACGCCTGCGCCGTCAACGACGTCGCATCCACCGTGACCGGCAAGCCCTGCACCGCGAGCGTGGTGGTCCCACGGCCCGACAGGTAACTGATCTGCGGATCGAAATCGACCCTGCCGATCGAGTTCACCGTGAAGGGGACGGCCGCGCTACCCGGTGTGTGCACGGTGTACCGGCCCGGCGCCAGCTGCCGGGTGTGGGTCACCCGCGCGTTCAGCCATCCGTTCACGCCGGAGAGGCTGAACGACGAGGCGGACAGCGCGGTGAGGTCGAGCGTGGTGGGAGCCGCGGCGACCGTGAACCCGCTCATCTGGCGCTCGGCGGCCTCGATGACGGCGGGGTCGGCCTCGTACTGGACCGGGTGGATCGGGCCGGCGTCGGCGAGGTTCGGTAGCCCCTGGAAGTCGAAGAAAAGATTGTTCCAGTCCTCGAACCCGTTCAGAGGAGTGATCTTGTTGTCGTCGGTGCCGTCACCGTCATCGTCGTTGTTGATATCCAGGGAAAGGTTGGTGTTATTCGGCGGCGGGCACGTCGCGCCCTGCAGGGTCTCCATCATCGAAGCGTCGACGCTTTGGTCCCAGTTTTTGGTGAGATCGAGTGCAGGGCCCAAGCCGGCGCATTCATCGAGACTGTTCTCGTCAAGATTCACGACGATGCGGCTGTAGTCACAGCCACCGGGGAGCTGGACGGTCGCGAGCGGCCCCGAACGGAACACCAGGCATCTTTGGAACGCGTAGTTCATGACGCTGGGGTAGTTGGGCTTTCTGTTCACGTCGTCCCCGCCGCCGTGCTTGAGCCCGAGGGTGTGGCCGAGTTCATGCATGAACGTGCCGGCCTGCTCGGCGGCGTTGCCTACCGAGAATCCGCTGTCTTCGTCGACGCCGAGGTCCCCGCGGTCGCACGGGTCCCCGTCTCCGTCCGTGTCACCGGCGCAGTCGTTGTCGTCCGGTTCGTCGACGTCGTTCCAGGGGTCTTCGTCCGTGCGCCCGTCGCCGTCGTCATCGATCCCGTTGGACGCGGTCGGGGTCCAGCACGGAATTTCGGGCGCCGAGTCACTGTCGAGATTACGGCCGCCGCCCAGGGTGACCATGAAATCGTTGCCCTTGATGTCCTCGGCCCAGCCACTGGTGCAGTCGTTCGCTTGGGCCCGCGAGTTGGTCTGGTGGCCGAAGATGGCGTAGCGGAAGATGTCCTCCCGCTGGGAATAGCTGAAGTTGGCGCCCTTCAGCTGATGGAAGTCCGTACCGGGCCACCCGTTGGTTCCGTCCCAATCTATGATCTCGTTGCCCGCCTCGGGGATCTGGCTGCCGCCACCGCCCAGGTTGCCGATGCTTCCCCTGACGCCACCGGAGCCGTTGATCTGGACGGAGCCCGGGCCGTACAGCGGGCCGGTGTCGAGGTGAAGCTGGATGCCGGTGGTGCCGTCGCCGGGATTCGACACCGGCGCGGCGGCGAACGCTCTGACGACGTCAGTCAGCGCGGACTGGTCGGGGCAGTGTGAATGGCTGGCCGCGACCAGGCAGTCGACCTCGACGAAGACGTCCTTGCGCAGCGGGTTGGCACCGAGCGCCGGCAGGTCGACGTAGACGTTCCCGGCGGAGTCGTATCCGTGGTATCCGTACGTCTCCCAGCTGTCGAACAGGGCGTCTCCGTCGGCGTCCCCGCTGGCCGAGAGGGTGCTGGCCGCGAAGCAGAGCCGGACCGCCCGGCCGCCGGAGCCCTCGGCGCAGCCGGGCCACGCCACGTCCCCCGACCACTTGCCGTCTGCGAGATTGACGGTGAGCGCAAGCGTGCTCGACTCGGTCGGGCTGACGTCGGCCTGCTGGTCGTCGATGATGTCGTCGTCGTCCCAGATTTCGATGGCGACAGGTACGCTGCCCAGGGCGCTGTCCACCGTCTGGGTAATGGTCCAGGACTTCGGTGGTGTCAGCTTGTACGTACCGCCCGGCCCCGCGACGGTGCCGGTACCGACACTGAACCCGAAATCGAACCGGTTCGCATAGGTGTCCTGCCACGGGCCGCCGTTGATGGACACGCGCGCGTAGAAGTCGCCGATCGGGCCGTCGATCAAAGGAATGTCGTCGATGCCCTGGCCGATCTGGATCAGTTTGGTGAACGAGATGGTGACCGGAACCGGCGTCCCGGCCGCAGCGGGTTGGGCGGTCACGGCGCCGACGGTGAACGCCGCCAAAGCGGCCGCGGCAGCGGCGGCCAGGCGGCATCTCCATGGCCGGCGGTCACGTGCCGACGACACTCCCGCGGGACGCGTCCCCGCCGGTGCCGAAGCCACGAGGCTGCACAGCAGATGTGGCGCGCGCCGCCGCCCCGCTAGTTCACCCCTGGTCGACCGGGCATTGCTTCGCCCAATTTTCAGCATGCGACGGGCCCCCGTTCCGCCGGCACTGTGTCCCGGGCGCGACCCGCCGAAGGACAAGAGGAGCATAGAGGTTTGAAGTGGTGACTGGGAACGGTCTCGCCAAGAATTTCGAGACCGTGACACAGTCAGGGCCTATGGAGTCATGTTCCCGTTGGCCGGCCCGCCGCCGGTCGCGAGAGCTAGGTACGGGGCGCTGTCGCGTTCGGCGGAGGCGAGGCATGGCGGATGCGGGTTACCGCCCTGCTCAGAGGGCCAGAGCGAGTTCGGTGAATGCTGTGGCGAGCCGGCGGTGGTGTTCGGTGTCGGTGGCGAGTTCGTAGTGGCCGCGCCGGGCGTTCTCGACGGAGGCATGCCCGGAGGCGATGACCTGTGCGGAGCGGGGCATTTGAGCCCTCGCATCGGCCACAGTCGACCATGATCGACCTCGACCTTGTTGTTCGTTACCACACGTCGATGTGGTGACTGGCGGGTAGCTGTTCGTCGAGGACTCGCGGATAGGCCGGAGCCCGGTCGGTGGTCGGGGACTACCTGCGATGTGGGTTCGTCGTCCGCGCCTACCTGGGCCTCTCGCCGTGCCGGATCTGCGGTCGTGACAACGGCTCCCTGGAACTGCGCGACGGAACCTACGTCTGGCCGGAGGGGCTGGCGCACTATGTCGCCGACCACGGCGTGTCCCCCCGAGCCGTTCGTCTCCCACGTGCTGGCGACGACCGAGGCGTTCGAGGCGGCTGGCCGCGACGAATCCTGGTGGCGCGGCCAACACCAGTGATCAGGCTAGAGATCCACTACGGCCGACCACCGCCAATGCCCGCGCTGATCGGCCGTACCCAGGGTCCGACGTCAATGCTCGGCACAGGTCAAACCCACGGCGGCCTGGCCTGGGTGGACGGCGCGATGCGGCAGTCGCCAGCAGCGCACGCCGGCTCGGCCGCTCGCTCTCTCACGGCGCGCGGACGTCCTCCTGGCGATCGAGGTGGTCTCCCGCGGCTCAGGCAGCGACGGGAAGATCGGGGACGCAAGATCACCGAGCACGCGCTCGCCGGCATCCCCCAGTACTGGATCATCAACTTCGACCCCGAACCGCGCATCCAGATCCTGCGCCTCACCGACGACCTGGGACGCTACGGAACGCCACAGGTGTTCAGCGGTGACGACACCGTCAAGATCGAGAACCCGTTCCCGGCCTCGTTCCCCTCGTCTGACCTGCAGGACTTCACCTAGCCACCACCCGCCGCGGGCTGGGAGGACGTCGACGAGCTGTCCGTGCCGGTCGACGGCTCGATAGAAGCAGGCACGATGGCCTGCGATCTTGACCTAGGTCTCATCAACATGCCACCCGTGGCTGGACATAACCCTCAATATTCCATCTGTCGAGAATCGCGTATTCTGCCGGATCGCGGTCGAGCACCGCGAAAGGCCGGTCGTTCCCGGTTAGCGGTCCATTCATCGGGTAGAACTGCGCCGCGACGGTTACGGCGTCGCGGGGCGTAACCCCTTCCTGCCGGGTTTTTCGAGCCAACAGTCGGGAACCGACGAGCCTCCTGTTAACGTGGGCCGCGGTGACCCACCATTCGGCTGCGCTATGAACGAGTTTCGAATGTCAGAGGTGAGAACAGATGACGGCTACCATCTCCAAACATCGCGTGATGGCGGCTGCGACGTCGATCGTGCTGGCCACCGCGGGTGTCGGACTGCCAGCGACCGCCATCGCCGCGCCGACGGCGCATGCGACCGCCCCGATCGCGAGAGTCACCACCCACAGCTGCTATGATCAGGGATACGACGACGGCTGGTGGGACGGCTTCTGGGACTCACTCGTCGGATCGGAAACTCCAGTCGTCCCCGCGCCGCCGGTCGAGTGCCACGATGGCCTTGACTATAGCGACTATGTATCCGGTTACCTCATCGGCTACGCCGCCGGCTATTAATGAAACGGGAGTCGCTGACCGGTTTCCGGCGCCTTACGTCTCAAGGGAGAAGTCCGGCTGCGAGGTGCTGCTTCCGCTGGTCCCGTTGGCTGGCGCGGCTGTGATGAGGACGCTCGCGGAAATGGCCCGACCCGGCTCTCCGCACGCCAAGCCGGCAGACCGCGGTAGGCGATGACAGAGAGTTGGCGGCGGGGGGCGGTGGTCGGTCTGGGATGTTCGCGAGCTGGGGCTGATCCATCCGCGCGGCAGCCGTCCTCCGAGGGACATGCCCCCGGAGGACGGCTGCCGGTCGACAAGAGCTGTGCGCCGAGCGCGCGACCGAACACACCCGAAACAAGGCCACCGGGCAGGGCCACCGCCATCCCCGCCGAGGCCGCGAGGAGAAGTGCAAGCGCCGCCCCCACCGCCGCCTCCCACCGTGGGCTCCACCATCCGGTCGACTTGACCGGTGGCGTCCCCCTCCGTCCCGCGCCAGCGCCCCCCAGCCACCCGCCGCGGGAGCGGGGCCGCCGTCGGACAAGGCGAACGGACCGCCCCAAGCGGGCAGGCCGCGCCGTCACAGTCACAACGCGAACATGCGAGAGCCCTGGGTGGTCGAGCACCTGTCGACCAGTCCCTGCTGAAGGTCGACGACACGCCATCGGGCACCCGGTTTCGCATGCTGGAGACGGTGCGGGAGTTCGGCGAAGCCAGGCGGAACGCCGCGGGCGAGACCGAGCGGGTCGTCGAGGAGTTCCCGGCCTGGGCCCGGGCCTTCGCCATCGCGTGTCATGACGGTCCGCTCGAGCGCGCGAGCCGGCGCCGGCCGCCGAGTGCGTACGGGGCCGAACACAACAGCCCGCCGCGGGCGCTGCGCTTGGGGCTGGCGGCCAGCGGCGGCACCACCGTCGTGGCGAACTGGCCGGTGACGCCTATAGCCGCGCGGACCGCGTCCGGTTCCGCCGCCAGGTCGCGACCTGCGACGGGACAACATCCGCCTCACCCAGGTCCTCGAGTTCTCCCTGGACCGCCGCTGAGGCGCTGCCCGCGGGAGACCGGGCGCGGGAGAGCGGCCGCGTCGCGTGGCACGGCCACCGTCGTTGAGTAATAGCAGGGCACGGGGGGGGGATCACGAAGGACGGCGTGACCACGTTGATCGAAAGCAGCGGCTGGTGCTCATGGCGCCAGCCGCTGTCAGCGCTCAGGACTAGAATTGACCACAGTCGGTGCATCCGGCGGACCAGCCGATGTCATAGCCGTCGGAATAGCCGTCCAAATAGCCGTCGCTGTAGTCCGAGGCGTCCTTTGTGATAGCGGTGGTGGAGTGCGCGGGAGATGCGGCGGTCGCGGCGGTCGGTACTCCCACACCGGCGGTGGTCAGCAATGCCAGAATCGCGGCCGCCGTCATGCGACGGCACTTCGACGTAGTAGCCATGAACAGCTCCATCCTGTGACATCGGATCTCGTCCCCCAGACGGGGGAGCGGCGTCCGGAGACGGCCGCGCGGCGAGCGCGCCATCATCTCCCTTCCATTCGCCTGGCCGGAAATCCCCATGGAAGGCGATACCGAGGGTCGACGGCGGACTGGTCACGCGTCGTCATTTTTCCCGGGAGGCCGGACGCCAACCAGGCGCGCCCGTTTTATGGATGCTCCATGACCGGCTTGCCCGGGGAAAGACCCCTCTTATCTGCGCCGATCCCCCGGCGCGGCGCGAGTCCAGCCGGTCTGGGAAAGTCCCGTCCGATATGACTCATGTGCGGACGGCGCGCACATTCATTCGCAAGACTCCGGCATGTTTGCGTTCTGTCCGGCTTGTCGCGGGAAGCCGTGGAGGTTGAGCGCGGCGGCGGCGGTCTTGTGGGCGCGGCGGCCGGGCGGGATGTAGCGGTAGCCGGCGCGGCGGAGGACGTTGACGACGGCGCCGCGGAAGACGTTGACGACGGCGCCGCGGAAGACGGCGAGGGACGCGCCTGTCCCTTTGACCCGACTTTTGTCAGGCTAGTGCGCACCGCACGCCCGACCAGCCCTTGACAATCTTGCCGTCACGGACCGTTAGGCCGGGCGGCCGCCGGAGGGCTCTGCCTGCGAGCGAGTTGGCACTCTGTGGGTAAAGACGTTGACCACGCGGGGCTGGTGGATCCGGCCGAGGGTGCAGCGGCGCGGGGCCGGGCCGTCAGCTAGTGCGCACTTTTCACCGCCAGCGCCGACATCCTCGCGGATCACAGGATCGGGATCTAGCCGGAGTGATCAACGTGACAAAAGTCGGGGCGCCAGCCGCTGTCAGCGCTCAGGACTAGAATTCAAGACAGGCGTCGCATCCGGCGGACCAGCCGTCGTCATAGCCGTCGGAAAGGCCGTCCCAGTAGCCGTCGCTGTAGTCCGAGGCGTCCTTTGTGATAGCGGTGGTGGAGTGCGCGGGAGATGCGGCGGTCGCGGCGGTCGGTACTCCCACACCGGCGGTGGTCAGCAATGCCAGAATCGCGGCCGCCGTCATGCGACGGCACTTCGACGTAGTAGCCATGAACAGCTCCATCCTGTGACATCGGATCTCGTCCCCCAGACGGGGGAGCGGCGTCCGGAGACGGCCGCGCGGCGAGCGCGCCATCATCTCCCTTCCATTCGCCTGGCCGGAAATCCCCATGGAAGGCGATACCGAGGGTCGACGGCGGACTGGTCACGCGTCGTCATTTTTCCCGGGAGGCCGGACGCCAACCAGGCGCGCCCGTTTTATGGATGCTCCATGACCGGCTTGCCCGGGGAAAGACCCCTCTTATCTGCGCCGATCCCCCGGCGCGGCGCGAGTCCAGCCGGTCTGGGAAAGTCCCGTCCGATATGACTCATGTGCGGACGGCGCGCACATTCATTCGCAAGACTCCGGCATGTTTGCGTTCTGTCCGGCTTGTCGCGGGAAGCCGTGGAGGTTGAGCGCGGCGGCGGCGGTCTTGTGGGCGCGGCGGCCGGGCGGGATGTAGCGGTAGCCGGCGCGGCGGAGGACGTTGACGACGGCGCCGCGGAAGACGGCGAGGGACGCGCCTGTCCCTTTGACCGCGACACGTGGCCCAGCCGTGTCCACTCCCGCGAACCACCCACCACCAGTCCGACCTGGCAGACCCGGCATACCGGTCAACCTCAAACATGCCGGAGTCTTGGCGACCCAGCGGGGCGTGAAGGCGCTCGATCGGTGTAGGGCTGCAACTCGGCTGCTTGCAGGGCAACGGAGGGCTAACTGCATGCTGTCGCACCTCGGGCACGGACTGTGCGATGTCGGTCATCCGTGAGCAGATAGCCGGCGGGTTCCGGGAACCGATGGGTTCGTAGGAGCTGTCCGGCGCCTAGGCCGGCCTGGTGCCCGTCGGGGTGCGGGCGGCGGAGGAGCCAGCGATGACCATGACGGCGCATGTCATGACCGACGAGTCCGGGGAGGATGTGGCGGACAGATCGATCCTGCTGGTGGAGTTGCGGTTGGCGGATCGGAGGGAGATGCCGCGTTCGACCAGCAACTCCTCGACATCCCGGTACGACAGCGCGATCCCCAGGCACCAGCGACACCGAGCATGATCATTTCCGGCGGAAACCGGAACCCCGCGAACTCCGAGACCGCGCGGTGCCGGAGGCCGGGACCGGGTCCGGAAGCGGCAAGCTGGCGAGCGAGGGCTCAGCTCCGCGCGGCGGCCAGGTCGACGCGGCCCGTCGAGACGGCGGCGACCGCGCCTCCGTCGACGAGCAGGTCGATCCCGGTGATGAACGAGGCCGCGTCCGACAGGAGGAACTGCGCCGCGGCCGCGATGTCGTCCGGCGAGCCGAGCCGGCCGGTGCCCGAGGCCGCCACCATGGCGCGCATGCCGGCGCCCGACTCGCTCGCGAGCTCCTGCTGTCCCATCTTCGTGGAGATGACTCCGGGGCTGATCGAGTTGACCCGCGCGCCGCGCGCGCCCCAGGCGACGCTCGCGGCCCGGACCCGCAGCCAGTTGGCGCGCTTGGCGAAGGAGTACGCGTAACCGG
This sequence comes from Frankia nepalensis, assembly GCF_016786325.1. GTDB lineage: Bacteria > Actinomycetota > Actinomycetes > Frankiales > Frankiaceae > Pseudofrankia > Pseudofrankia nepalensis. The sequence goes on from NZ_JADWYU010000190.1 coordinate 27,906, forward strand.
CGGACCCGAACGCGTCCGGCGCCGTGAACGGCAGGTTCAGCAGGTCCTCGGTCGCGGTGTTGGCGAGCTGCGCCTCGACCTCGCGGGCCGGCGGGGGCGCGAGGTAGCTCGACATGCTGGAGATGATCACGCCGGCGCCGCCTGGCGCGATGACCTCGGCGAAGGCGTCGAGCACGAGCGCGGTGCCGAGCAGGTCGACCTTCAGGATCGCCTCGGTCGGCGCCTGGGTGGGCGAGACGCCGGCGGTGTGCACGACGTGCCGCACCGGGCCGAGGGCTTGGGCGGCCCGCGCGAGCGCGTAGACGGAATCCCGGGACGACACGTCCACGACCTGGGGAGTCACCTGCTGGCCCTCCTCCCGGAGGGTCTCGGTGACCGCGCTCAGCGCCGCCTCGTCGTAGTCGGCCAGCAGCACCGTCCTGCCCGCGCCGACCCGCCGGGCCACGGCCACACCCATACCGCCGGTACCGATGACGACCAGTACTTCGTTCGGCATGCCCGAGCTCCCTACACCCAGTTTCGAGACGATCATTCTCGAAACTCAGCGTACACCTCCCGCCCGCCCATCCTGTGCCCGCCCAGCCCGGCCCAGGCCTCTCCTAGACTCGGGCGGATGACAGGCGGGCGCCGGCGCAGCGAGACGTCGAGGCTGGCCATCCTCGACGCGGCGCGCGACCTGCTCCTCGAAGGCGGCTACGAACAGCTGACGATCGACGCCATCGCCGGCCGGGCGGGCGTCGGCAAGCAGACCATCTATCGCTGGTGGGGATCGAAGGGCGCCGTCGTCGCCGACGCCGCGCTCGAAGGCGGGCTCGCGCAGCCGCTGACCCCCCTGCCCGACACCGGCGACATCGAGACCGATCTGCGCCGGTGGCTGCGCGCCTGGACCGAGCACCTGACGACCGCGCAGGGCACCGGCCTCATCCTCGCCCTCACCGCGGCCACCGCCGACGACCACACCGTCGCCGACGTCCTCTTCGAGCGCTTCACCCAGCCGCACGAGCAACTCCTGCGCGACCGGCTCGAACGCGCCCGCGGGGCGGGCCAGCTCGCCTCCGACGCGCCGGTCCCGACGATCGCCAGCGTGCTCATCGGCTCGCTGCTCTACCGCGTCCTCACCCGCCAGGCACCGCCCACCGTCGACGACGCCGATCTGGTCGTGCGCCTGGTGCTGGGCGGCGCCGGCTGACGACGTCCGGCGCGGACCACGTCACCGGGCGACCGCGTCACCGCGCGGCTGAGCGACCGCGCGGCTGGGCGACCGGACGGCCGGAGGACGGGCGGTGCGCGCGCCCACCTGAAGCGCCCTCGCGGGGTCTCCGCGAGGATGCCTCGTCACGCGAGGTCGGCTCGGGTGGGAAGGGCTTCGTAGGCGCCGGGACGGGTGATGGTCAGCGCGGCGGCGGCCTGTGCCCGGTGCACGGCTTCGGCCTGGTCCGCCCGCGCGACGTGGTGGGCGGAGAAGATCGCGGTGAAGACGTCGCTGGCGCCGGTCGTGTCAAGGACCTCGGTGGGGTGCGCCGGGTAGGCGCGGGTCCGCGCGCCGTCGTAGACCGCGCAGCCACGTTCGGCCAGGGTGACGCAGACCAGCGGGACGGCGAGCGCCTCCCCGACGGCTTCGGCGAGCTTCTCGGCGGGGCCGGCGCGGCCCGGGTGGTCGTCGGGCAGGAGGGCGCGTGCCTCGGCCTCGTTCGGGATGAGGACGTCGACGAGATCCCAGCGCACGGCGTCGAACTGGGAGCGGTCGGCTGGGCGCGGCGCCGGGTTGACGATGACCGTGGTGCCCGCGGCGCGGGCGATCTCGGCGACGCGGGAGATCGGCTCGGGGGCCTCGAAGGTGAGCAGGACGGCGTCCGCGTCGCGAATGGCCTTCTCCGCGTGGGCGATGACCTCGGGCGTGACGGCGTACTCGTCGGGCGGACGCCAGACGAAGGCGTTGCGGCCGTCGGGGGCGGTGAACACGAGACAGGCCGGGGTTGGCACGGTCGGGTGCCGGGTGATCATGGTGACGTCGACGCCCTCGGCGGCGAGGGTCGCGTGCAACGACGATCCGACGGGGTCGACGCCAAGGACACCGACGGCCTGGACGTGGGCGCCGGCCCGGGCGAGGGTGACGGACTGGTTCAGGCCCTTGCCGCCCGGGATCGTCCGGATCGACTCGGGGCGCAGGTCGTCACCCCAGTCCGGGAGGCGCGGGGTGCTGATCAGACAGTCGACGTGGTAAGCGCCGACCACGACGAACCGCAGCTCGGACGTCGGTCGCGGTGCCGCGACGGGTTCGGCCCGGGTCACCGCGGGCTGGTGACGACGACCGGGGCGGCCAGAGCGACGAGCGCGGCGCGGCCGGCCTCGAGGCGGGCGGCGCGGTCCCGACCGGGCCCGCGATCCTCGTGGCCGGGACCGGTCGGGCGCCGCGAGCAGGCAGCGGACAGGCGGCACGCGAGGCGGCGCATCGTCGTCGACCTCCCCTTCCTCGAGTTGGCTGGGCGGTTGTCGGGGGCGAAGGACAAAGTAGCGAGCCGTGCCAGGGCGACGGTCCGACCGGGGAGGTCGCGGGCCGGTGACTGCCCGGACGGCACGTTGCTACGAGATGAACGACCGATAACGGACGACGGGCCCGCCCACCGGCAACCCTCCCCGTCACGCCATCGTCAGCCCCGACCCAACACTTTCGGGCCATGTAACACAAGCGTTACAGGCATCTGAGGCTCCGAAACTCTAGACGCATTGCAAGTGAAACGTGCCACTCCTAACCTCCCAGCAACTGCGCCCAAACCGGGGAAATTTGGATGATCACTTCCCGGGCAGGGGCCGACGCGGTGACGCCAACGGGCGTAGTGCCCGGGGCAAATGGAGGGGAGACAGGTTACTTGCGCGCAGACAGGCGTGTGCAGAGATTCGGCCGCTTCCGGAAGATGACGGGACTCGTCGCGGCCGCCAGCGCGGTGGTGCTCGTTCTCGGTGCGTGTGGTGGTGACGACGGAGACGAGACCCCGGCGCCCGGCGGTGGCACCACCGCCGCCGCCAGCGAGATCAAGGTTGGCCTGGCGTACGACATCGGCGGCCGGGGCGACAAGTCCTTCAACGACTCGGCGGCGGAGGGGCTCGACAAGGCCTCCGACGAGTTCGGTGTCGAGGCCACCGAGCTGGAGGCCGCCGAGGGTGAGACGGACGCGCAGAAGGAGGAGCGGCTGCGGCAGCTCGCCGACGCCGGCAACAACCCGATCATCGCGGTCGGCTTCGCCTACGCCACGGCGCTCGCCGCGGTGGCCCCCGAGTACCCGGACGTCAGCTTCGCGATCATCGACGACGCCACGCTCGTGGACGAGCCGAACGTCGCCAGCCTGACCTTCGCCGAGGAGCAGGGCTCCTTCCTCGTCGGCGCGATCGCGGCGCAGGCGTCGAAGACGAACAACATCGGGTTCGTGGGCGGCGTCGAGACCCCGCTGATCCACAAGTTCCAGGCCGGCTACGAGGCGGGTGCGAAGGCGGTCAAGCCGGACATCCAGATCCAGGTGACCTACCTGACCCAGCCGCCGGACTTCACCGGCTTCAACGACCCGGCCAAGGGCCAGACCGCGGCCGCCGGCATGTACGACAGCGGCGCCGACGTCGTGTACCACGCGGCGGGCGGTTCCGGTGGCGGTGTGTTCACCGCCGCGAAGGCCGGCGGCAAGCTCGCCATCGGCGTCGACGCGGACCAGTACCTGGGTGCCGCGCCGGATGTCCAGCCGGTCATCCTCACCTCGATGCTCAAGGAGGTGGACGTCGCCGTCTACGACATGATCAAGTCGTCCGTCGACGGCAAGCCGCTGACCGGGGCGAAGGTGTACGACCTGGAGGCCGGCGGCGTCGGCTTCTCGACGTCGAACAGCATCGTCGCGCCGTTCACCGCCACCGCCGAGGACTACGAGAAGAAGATCATCTCCGGGGAGATCGTCGTCCCGACCGAGGTGGGCGGCTGAGCCGGCCGTAGGGCCGAACACCTGGTGAGCCCGGTTGGGCTGGCCGGGCCGGCCGTGGCCAGGGCACTGGCCACGGCCGGCTCCGGTCGGGCCACCCCGGCCTGGCCACCGGACCGAACGGATCCCGGGTCGCGACGCGACCGGGCTCGCGCGGCCCGTTGAACGGTCGAGGCGCTACCTCGATCCGGCCAGAACGGCCGCGCGAGCAGCACGGGGCACGGGTTCCGGGCCTGTCCGGCGACAGCCGGGCACGGCCCGGAGCCCACGCCCCCATTCCCTCCATCCCACGAGGAGCGTCTCCCATCGGCACCGAGGGCAAGAAGTCGTCAGCTGCCGACGACACCGGCGCGCCGGGCGCCGGGCCGGCCACCGGCGACGGCGAGGTGACGGCCGCCGAGACCGCCAGCGCCGCCGAGACCGCCAGCGCCACCGCCACCGGCACCGAGCCGGCGGCCTTCGCCGTCGAGCTCCGCGACATCACCAAGACCTTCCCCGGCGTGGTCGCCAACCGGGACGTCTCCATCCGCGTCCGGCGCGGCTCCGTGCACGCGGTGGTCGGTGAGAACGGCGCAGGCAAGTCGACGCTGATGAAGACGCTGTACGGGATGCACCGTCCCGACTCGGGAACGATCCTCGTCGACGGCGCGGAGGTCACCCTGCACAGCCCGTCGGACGCGATCGCCCGCGGCATCGGCATGGTGCACCAGCATTTCAAGCTCGCCGAGAACCTGACCGTGCTCGAGAACGTAGTGCTCGGCGCGGAGCCGCGGCAGCGTGGCTGGCGCCGGTTCCTGCTCGACTCCCGCCGGGCGCGGGCCCGCATCGACGAGATCGCCACCCGCTACGGCCTCGACATCCGGCCCGGCGCCTACGTCCGTGACCTGGGCATCGGCGAACGGCAACGGGTCGAGATCCTCAAGGTGCTCTACCGGGGGGCGCGCACCCTCATTCTCGACGAGCCGACCGCGGTCCTCGTCCCGCAGGAGGTCACCGAGCTGTTCGGAGCGCTGCGGGACCTCGTCGACGAGGGCCTGTCCATCATCTTCATCTCGCACAAGCTCGACGAGGTGCTCACCGTCGCCGACGACATCACCGTGATCCGGCGCGGGACGACCGTCGGCACCGTGCGGCCGGCCGAGGTCACCACGCGGCAGCTCGCCGAGCTGATGGTCGGCAGCGAGCTGCCCTCGCCGGAGACCTCGGAGGACACCGTCACCGACGAGGTGGCGCTGACCGTCGAGGGCCTGACCGTCGACACCGAGGACGGCCGCCGGGCCGTGACCGACGTCAGCTTCATCGTGCGGCGCGGGGAGATCCTCGGCATCGCCGGCGTCGAGGGCAACGGCCAGGCCGAGCTGATCGAGGCTGTGATGGGCATCCGGCCCGCCGCCGCCGGCCGGGTGCTGCTCGGCGGGACCGACGTCACCGCGTGGCCGACGCGACGCCGCAGGGAGGCCGGCGTGGCCTACGTGCCCGAGGACCGGATCCGCTCCGGCATCCTCGTCGACTTCCCGCTGTGGGAGAACCGCGTACTCGGCCATCAGACCCAGCCGCCGTGCTCCCGCGCCGGCCTGCTGACGCCTTCCCCGGCGCGGGCCGACACCCGCCGGATCGTCGCCGAGTACGACGTGCGCACCCCGTCGGTGGAGGTCGCCGCCGGCGCGCTGTCCGGCGGCAACCAGCAGAAGCTGATCGTCGGCCGGGAGATGCGCGGCAGCCCGACGCTGCTGGTCGCGGCGCATCCGACCCGCGGGGTGGACGTCGGCGCCCAGGCCGCGATCTGGGACCAGCTGCGGGCGGCCCGCAGGGAAGGCCTGGCCGTGCTGCTGGTCAGCGCCGACCTGGACGAGCTGATCGGCCTGTCCGACACGCTGCGGGTCATCCTGCGCGGCCGGATCGTCGCCGAGGCCGACCCCGGCAGCGTCACCCCGGAGGACCTGGGGTCGGCGATGTCCGGCATGAGCGGCGTGACAGCCACGCCCACCACGGACACGGCCACGCCCACCACAGACTCGGCCGCCACCGACACGACCGCCACGGACACGGTCACCGCACCCGCCACGGACACGGCCGGGCCGGACACCGGCGACGCCGGGTCCGCGGCGGAGCCCGGGGAGGAGCGGTGACGGTGCCGAACCCCACGAAGCTGCTGACCTCGGTGGGCGCCGCGCTGGCCGCGCCGCTGCTGGCGCTGGTCACCGCGGTCACGGTGACGGTGCTGGTGCTGGTCGGCTCCGGCAGCGACCCGCTCGACGTCCTCGACACGATGGTCACGTACGCCGAGCGGCCACGGTCCCAGACGCTGATGGTCAACTCGGCGGTGACGTACTACTTCTCGGCGGTCGCGGTCGCGATCGGGTTCCGGATGAACCTGTTCAACATCGGCGTCGACGGGCAGTACCGGCTGGCCGCCCTCCTCGCGGCCGCCGCGGCGGCCGCGATCAGCCTGCCGCCGGTCCTGCACGTCGCGGTCACGCTGCTCATCGCGATGGGCGTGGGCGCGCTGTGGGCCGCCGTCGCGGCGCTGCTGAAGGTCTACCGCGGCGTCAGCGAGGTCATCTCGACCATCATGCTGAACTTCATCGCCACCGCGCTGATCGCCTACCTGCTGGCGCCGGGGCGGCTCGCGGTGCGCACCCCCGGTTCGAACAACATCGGCACCGAGACCATCCCGGCCTCCGGGCAGGTCCCCGGGATCTCGCTCGTCCCGGACTCGCCGCTGCGGGTCTACGGCCTGGCGATCCTCGCGGTCGTGGTCGGGGTCGGCTACTGGTTCCTGCTCTCGCGCACCCGGTTCGGCTTCGACCTGCGGGCCGCCGGCACCAGCGAGGACGCGGCGAGGTCCAGCGGCGTGCGGGTCGGCCGGATGATCATCATCGCGATGCTGCTGTCCGGCGCGGTCGCCGGGCTCGTCGGCATGCCGCAACTGCTCGGCGCGTCGCACACGTTCGCGATCGACTTCCCCGCCGGGCTCGGCTTCACCGGGATCGCGATCGCGCTGCTCGGCCGCAACCACCCCGTCGGCATCGCGATCGGCGCGCTGCTGTTCGGCTTCCTCGACAACGCGGCGACCTCGCTGGAGCTCCAGGGCGTCTCGCGGGACATCGTGCGGGTCACCCAGGGCGTCATCGTGCTCTCGGTCGTGGTGGCCTACGAGCTGGTACGGCGGCTGCGCACGCGAGCCGAGCAGCGGGAGGTCGCGCGGCGGCTGAGCGCGGCGGGGACGCCCGGCGGCCCCGGCACGCCGGGGGCACCCGGGTCGCCGGGCGCTCCCGGGTCGCCGGGGGCACCGCCGGGTGACCCGGGCGGGCCCGGGCGCCCCCCCGGCTCCGGCGGCACGCCGCCGGCCGCCCCCGTCCCACCCGTCCCGCCGACGCCGCAGGAGGTGGGCGCGTGACCACGGTCCTGACCCCCGCTCCCCCGCCCCCGCCGCCGGCCTCCGGGCCCGGCACGCCGTCCGCGTCGGGCCGGGGCTCCACGCCGGCGCCGCCGTGGCGCCGCGCCGTGGGCCCGCGCTGGCTGTGGGTCGCGTTCGGCGTCCTCGTCGTCGTGGCGTTCGCCCGGGTGCTGTCCGGGGCCGACCAGCTCACCTCGTCGGGCACCGTGTCGGCCGCGCTCGGCGCCACGGTCCCGATCGCGATGGCCGCGCTCGGCGGCATGTGGGCCGAGCGGGCCGGCGTGGTCAACATCGGCCTCGAGGGCATGATGATCCTCGGCACGTTCGGGGCCGGCTGCATCGGCTGGGAGCACGGGCCATGGGCCGGGCTGGTCGCGGCCGTCCTGTTCGGCGCGATCGGCGGGCTGGTGCACGCGATCGCCACGGTCACCTTCGGCGTCGATCACATCGTCAGCGGTGTGGCCATCAACATCCTCGGCCTGGGTGTCACCAAGTACCTGGCCGCCGAGCTGCTCGAAGGCACTCCGGGCGGCGGCCAGTCGCAGTCGCCGCCGATCGGCTCGGTCGCGCGGGTGTCGGTGCCCGGCATCGAGTCGGCGCTGCGGCCGGTCGAGAACCGGCACTGGTTCCTCGTCTCCGACCTGGCCGGGCTGCTGCGCGGCCTGCTCACCGACGTCTCGCTGTTCACGCTGATCGCGGTCGCGCTGGTGGTGCTCAGCGCGGTCATCCTGTGGCGGACCCCGTTCGGGCTGCGGCTGCGTTCGTGCGGTGAGGAGCCGCACGCCGCGGAGACGCTCGGCGTCAACGTGTACGCGTACAAGTACGCGGCGGTCGTGGTCTCCGGCGCGCTGGCCGGCTTCGGCGGGGCCTACCTCGCCGAGGTCGCGGCCAACATCTACCGGGAGGGCCAGACCGGCGGCCGGGGCTACATCGGCCTGGCATCGATGATCTTCGGCAACTGGCGGCCCGGCGGGCTCGCCGCCGGCGCCGGGCTCTTCGGCTACACCGACGCGCTGCAGTTGCGGAACGCGCCAGCCGTGCACGCGCTGCTGCTGGTCGCCGCGGTGCTGCTCGCCGCGGGCGGGCTGGTCATGCTGCTGCGGTGGTTCGGGATCCTCGGAGCCGGCGGTGGCCCCGGAAGCGTGGGCGGCGGCAACGGTGACGCGGGCGGCAAGGGCGGCGCCGTGGCCGGGAAGGCCGGCGGTCGCGGGGGGCGTCGGCGGATCGTGGTGGCCATCGCGTGCTTCGTGGCCGCCGGCGGGCTGGCCGCCTGGTACGCCGGCACCGACTCGCTGCCCGGCCAGGTCGTCACCGCCACTCCGTATGTGACCACGCTGCTGGTGCTGGCCTTCGCCTCGCAGCGGCTGCGGCCGCCGAAGGCGGACGGCCTCGTCTACCGGCGCGGCGAGGAGTAGCGCGGGGCCGGCCCCGCCAAGGCCGGCCCGGCCCGGATGCCAGCACTCGACATCGACAGGAGCGGGCGCGGCAGCTCGCGAAGAACACTCGGCCAGCCGGAAGATCGGGACCCGAGTGTTCTTCGCGGCGAGAGATGCCGTTTCGAGGGTCAAAGGGGCTGTGGTGAGCGGTGCTCAGATCGACGAGCAAGTCGTCGGCGAACTCGTGAGACTGGCGACGGAGGCCACGGAGTTCGCCTACGCGCCGTACTCGATGTTCCAGGTCGGCGCGGCGCTCCTGACCGGCGACGGCCGGTTCTACTCGGGCGCCAACGTGGAGAACCGGTCATACCCGATGTCGCTGTGCGCCGAGCGCGCGGCGGTGATCAAGGCCGTGACCGAGGGCAGGGGACCCCTGGAGATCGTCGCGGTCGCCGTCGCCGAGTCGAAGGGCGGGCCGTGCGCGCCGTGCGGCGGCTGCCGGCAGGTCATCTCCGAGTTCTCGCGGGCGGGCACGCTCCTGATCTACCGGGGCGTGGACGGCGCCTTCAGGCGGGTGACGATCGAGGAGGCGCTGCCGGACGCGCGCGCCTTTCTCACGGAGACGTCGCCTCTCACGGAGACGTCGCCGTGAGGGGTCCGAGGATGTGCTCGACCTCGGCGTGACCGGCGCCGGTGGGATGGTGGGGCCGCCCGGCTCGGCACATGTCGCCCAGCGGCGACGCCCCCAACGGGTGGTCATACCACTGGTCATGTCGGTGACGGCTGGCCGACCTGCTCGCGCGCGAGCAGGTCGGCC
>NZ_JADWYU010000102.1:0-76632 GCF_016786325.1 Frankia nepalensis
AATTGATAAGTAGCGCCCCCCCCACCGCTGCGCCCGGGCCCAGCGGCGGGCGTCGCGGGTGGGGTCCGCGTGGGTGACGTGTCCGCGCCAGGCGGGCAGGCCGTCGGTGTGAACCTCGGCCAGGTGGTCCAGTCCTGGCTGCCCCAGACCCGGCACGAGAACAGCTAGCCCGGTGGCCACCGAGCCGGACCGGGTGACCGTCGGGGAGGTGTCCGCCCCGGGTGGGCAGGCCGTCGGGGTCAACTACGGCCGGGTGCTCCAGCAGCGGTTCGCGGGCCCGTTCCGGCTGCTACGGCAGGCCACGATCCCGCTCGACCCCCTTCCCGGCGACCTGCAGCTCACCGATCCGGCCGAGCCGGACAACCCGGTGGCCCGGTTCCGGGGACGCGCCGAGCTGATCGGCCGGATCGACGCGTTCCTCGCCTGGTGCGTGGCGCGGCGCCGGGGCGGCTACCTGCTGGTCGAGGCCGAAGCCGGGATGGGTAAGTCCGCGCTGGCGACCTACCTGGCCTTCACCAGGGCCTGGCCGGCGCACTTCACCCGCCTCGCCGAAGGCCGCGCGCCCGCGACCGCCCGTCTCAACCTGGCAGCGCAGCTGGTCGCCCGCTGGCGGCTCGAGGACGCCGCACCGGGCGGCGTCCTGCCGGACCGGGCCGACGCCACGGCCTGGCTGTACGGTCGGCTGTGCGACGCCGCCGAACGCCGGGACCAGACCGAGCCCGACGTCCCGGTGGTGCTCCTCGTCGACGGCCTGGACGAGGCGCCGCCCCCGGCCGCCGGCGAGCTTCCGCTTGGCCTGCCGCCGAGCCTGCCGCCCGGCGCCGTCGTCATCGCCACCACCCGGCCGCGGACCATCGCGATCCCGTCCGGGGCGCGGGTGGTCGAGCGGATCGACGTCGAAAACTCGGCCAACCGCCGTGACCTCCTCGACTATCTGGTCGCGGTCGCGACCACCGACCCGGCGATCGGCGACGCGCTGCGCGCGGCGCGCCTGTCGGTCGACGCCTTCTGCCAGACGTTGCTGGACCGCGCCGACGGGGTCTGGATCTATGCCCTGACCGTGCTCGACGAGATCCGCCGCGGGCGCCGCCGTCCCACCGACGTCGACCAGCTCCCCGAAGGGCTCGCCGGTTACTACGCCGACAACGTCACCCGCTGGCGCGGCGAGCTCGGCGACGACGGCTGGCGGACGCACGGCCTGCCGCTCCTGACGACGCTCGCCGCCATCCGCGAGCCCCAACCGGCCGCCACGCTCGCCACCTGGGCCGACATCCCCTAAAGGGTCACCCGGAACCTGCTCCGCGGGCCGTTCCGGCCGTTCCTGGTCGTCAGGCCCGACGGCGACCCCGACCGCTACCTGCCGCGCCATCAAAGCCTGCGCGACTTCTGCGCCGGAGCGTCGCCGCGCGACGCCGACGACGAGGACCTGCGCCACCTCGCCTTCGAGCTGGCCACCGCGACGCGCGCCGCCCACCGCCGCATCGCCACGGCGCTCATCCCCGGCGGTCCTGGCGACACGCGGGGAGCGCCCGCGGCGACGGGCTACGCCCGGACGAACCTGCCCGAGCACGCCGCCCTCGCCGGGCTGCTCGACGACCTGGTCAACGACCCCGGATTCCTGGTGGCCTGCGACCCGGCGATCCTCCTGCGCCATCGACGCGACCTGACGACGGCCGACGGGATCGCCGCGCTCAACGCCTACGAACAGGCCGTCGACGAAGGGCCGTTGCACCCCGGCGACCCGCTCGTCTGGTGGCTGCACGTCTGGGCGTCCAGGACCCGCGCCACCGTCCTCGCCGAGGCCGCCGCCCGCCAGGCCGGCCGCCCCTGGGTCGTCCAGGCCGCCATGTGGGCCGGCGCCATTCACCGCACCCTGGGCGGGTACACGCGCGCGGTGTGGGCACTGGCGCCGGTTCCCCTGGCCGACGGGCGCACCCTGCTCGCCTCGTCCGGGGACTACGACGGGACCGTGCGGCTGTGGGATCCGGCCAGCGGGCAGCCGGTCGGCACGCCCCTGGCCGACGGGTCCCGAGGCTGGGTCGACAGGTTGGCCGCGCTGCCGCTGCCCGAGGGACGTACCGTGCTCGTTTCCGGTGCCGGCGGCACGGTGCGTCTGTGGGATCCGGCCAGCGGGCAGCTGGTCGACACGTTGGCCGTCGGTGACGCCTACGCGACGGCCGCGCTGGGGGTGGTGCCGCTGGCGGACGGGCGGACCCTACTCGCCTACACCGCCGGCCGGACGTTGCGCCTGTGGGACCCGGCCAGCGCGCGGCCGGTCGGCGTGTCGTTGACTGATTTCCCGGGTAAGACGCTGGCCGCCCTCTCGCTGCCCGACGGGCGCACCCTGCTTGCCTACGACGACGAGCGCGCGGTGCGGCTGTGGGACCCGGCCAGCGCCCCGCCGGACGGCACGCCGCTGGTCGGCCACTCCGGACCGGTCGAGTGCCTGGCGGCGGTGCCCCTGGCGGACGGGCGCACCCTGATCGCCTCAGGGGGAAAGGACACGACGGTACGGCTCTGGGATCCGCTCAGCGGCCGACCGGACCGCGCGCCGATGAACGGTCACGGCGACGAGGTCCTGTCGTGCGCGGCGGTACCGCTGGCCGATGGGCGGACCCTGCTCGCCTCCGGCGGATATGAGTGGGACCCGACCGTGCGCCTGTGGGATCCGGTCAGCGGCCAGGCGATCGGTCCAGCCATGGAGGGCCACGACGGATCGGTCGACGCGTTGGCCGCGCTGCCGCTGGCCGATGGGCGTACCTAGCTCGCCTCCGGCGGATATGACCGGACCGTGCGGCTGTGGGATCCAGCGACTTGCCGACCGCTGGGCAAGCCGCTGACCGGTCACTCCGGATCGGTGAACGCGCTGGCGGCAGTGCCACTGGCCGATGGGCGGACCCTGCTCGCCTCCGGCGGACATGACCGGACCATACGGCTGTGGGACCCGGTCATCCGCCGACCGGCGGGCAGACCGCTGACCACCCCCACCGCATGGGTCAATGCTCTGGCGGCCGTGCCGCTGGCCGACGGCCGTACCCTGCTCGCCTCCGGCGAGGTCGACGGGGTGGTGCGCCTCTGGGACGCGGCCCGGCGCACATCGGCCGGATCGCTGACGATCGCCGGCGGCGCGGACCCGGTGCGGGCGTTGGCCGTGCTGCCCATGCCCGGCGGCCGGACGCTGCTCGCCGCCGCCGGGGACTACGACGGAACCGTGCGCCTGTGGGATCCGGCCACCGGGCAACTGGTCAGCGCGCTGGCCGGCCACGCCGCGTCGGTGGGGGCGCTGGCGGCCGCACCGTTGCCCGACGGGCGTGTCCTGCTCGTCTCCGCGGGCGCGGACCGGGCAATCATGGTCTGGGCCCTGACGACCGACCAGGTCGCCCCTGGCCAGCAGGGACCGCTCGACGGCTTCGCCTGACGGTGTGCCTGCCGACCATCCCATCCGCGCTGATCGGCTCGTCGTCGATCATCGCGTCCAGCAGGGCCGTGGCGAGGTCGTCCTGGGGCTTCGCCCGGCGCTCGCCGAGGAGCGTCTGGAGGTACTCCAGGGTCTGCCGGGTGGCCTCGCCCGCCGAGACGGCGCCCTCGCCCTCGTGCGCCTGGTGGTTGATCAGCGTCGCCCAGGCGTGGAACTTCTCGAAGTCCTCGGCCGGCAGGCCCATCATCTCGGTGAAGATGGTGGTGGGCAGCGGCGCCGCGAGGTCGGCCTTCAGGTCGCAGTGGCCCTTGTCCTGGAACTTCCCGATCAGCATGTCGCACAGTTCGCGGATCTTCGGTTCGAGCGCGGCGATGTTCCGCGGCGAGAACGCCCGGGAGATCAGGCCGCGGTACTTGGCGTGGTCCGGTGGGTCGACCTCGAGCGGCGGCAGCGGGCGGTGGCCGCCGCCCGACGGGATCCGGGCGCCCTTCGCGCTGGTGAAGACCGCCGGATTCTGCATGATCGTGCGGACGTCCTCGTAACCGGAGACGATCCAGAAGCCGCCGTGGACGTCGCTGTGCGCGACGGGGCAGCGCTCGCGCATCGCCGTGGACACGGCGAACGGGTCCGCGCCGAGCCGCGCGTCGTGGTGGTCGAAGTGCCGCACGAAGTGCTCGACGAGATCCGGGTCCATGCTGTTCATCGCCTATCTCCGCATCCGGGGTCAACCGTCGTCGTCATGTGAGCAGAGTCTCGGGGCGCCGTTATCCGGCGCGTTACTTCCAGGACTGGCCCGGGTCGGGTCAGCCCCGCGCGGGAGTCGGCTGTGCGCCGCGGTCGCGGCCGAAGTAGATCTCCCGCAGCGCGCCGACGTCCCCGTCCGCCGCGACCGTGTTCGCCGCCACCCGGCCGTGCTCCAGGACGACGACGTCGTCGGCGACGGACAGCGCCTGGTCGGCGAGCTGCTCGACCAGGACGATCGCCAGACCCGACGCCCTGAGCCGGCTCACCGTCGCCAGGACCTCCGCCACGATCACGGGGGCGAGCCCGGCCGACGGCTCGTCGAGCATCAGCAGCGACGGCTTCGGGATCAGCGCCTGGGCGACCGACTACGCTCTCGCGCGCGACCTCGCCTCCGCTGTAGACCTCCACGAAGGCACCGCCCGCCGCTACATCGCCGAGCTTCGCCAGGCCACGCCCACCTGACCAGGACCCCCGCGACGCGGGCCGAGTGCGTCAATGCCGCGGCGGGACTTTTCGACTTTGCGGGGTGGTCCGCTAGGCGACGGTGATAGCGGTACAACCCTTCTCATGGTGGACCGCTGGGGAGCTGTCCGGCGTTCGGGCCGGCGCTGGTTGCTGGCGGTTGCCGGTCTGGCGATGCTGGGCGCGGTCGCGGCGGTGGTGGCGATCTGGCATCTGCCGGACCGGATGTACACCGACCAGGCTGCTCAGGCTTCACTGCAGGGCGGGCTGTTGACCGCGGCCGCCGCGCTGACGGCGGTCGCCGGCGGTTTGATCGCGTTGGATGAGACCAGGCGGGCGAACGCGAACACCCACGTCCGGGAGTTCTACGTCGAGGCGGCGAAGCTGCTCAACGATCCGGACAACCTCGGTGTCCGCCTCGCCGGCATCTACGCCCTGGAACGCGTCGCGATCGACTCTCCAGCGGACCAGCGCACCGTCGTCGAGGTCCTGTCCGCTTTCGTCCGCGAAAATGCCAGCCAGCCAGCGCCAGACCCGGCCGGCGTCGCCGCGCGCCGACGGTATGGGACCGACGTCAAGGCCGCGCTGACCGTCCTGGGACGCCTGCCCGCGCGCAGCCTGGTCCCTCGTGCCGCGTTGAACCTGCTCGGAGGTCTGCCCGACCCGACGGTCATCCCCCGTGCCGACCTCGGCAGCGTCGACCTGCCGAACCTCTTCCTCCGCCGGGCGAACCTCACCGGCGCCTCCCTGGAATGGGCGAACCTGGCTGGTGCCGTGCTGGACTGGACGAACCTGAGTGAGTCCATGTTGTACGGGGTGAACCTGCGCGGCGCTTCCCTGGAGGGGACGAACCTGACGCGCGTCAGGCTGGACGAGGCGGACCTGACCGGCGCGTCGCTGAAGTGGGCGAACCTGACCAACGCCATGTTGAACGGGGCGAACCTGACCGACGTCACGCTGACCGACGCGATCCTGACCGGCGCCACGCTGGACGGGGCGGATCTGGGCCGCGTGCGGGGCCTCAGGCAGCAACAGGTCGACGTGGCGAAGGGGGACCCTCGGACGCGACTGCCGGAAGGAATCAATCGGCCGGCGTGGTGGGTCTGAAAAGCTCACCACCAGCGGTCATCTGTGGATCTTGCCCATCCGGTGGCGCGCGCGAATCCGGGCCGGTTCCCGACTACCAGGTAGCGAACGGTCGACGGACGTTCTCCGCCACCTGGCACCCAACGTTTCCAGGCCGACTGTCAACTATGGCCTGAGACGGCAGCATCCAGCCTGCCGAGCTTCCAGGCCAGGCTGTCGCTTGCGGCCGCACTCATCTGCGGGTTGGTCCCCTCGCGTCAGTGGTTCGAGAACGGGAGCCTGTGCAATGGCGGTGCCGCGCAGCTCGGGGTGGACGAAGCAGGTTGCCGGACCCGGTGTCGCGCGAATCGGGTGTTCAGGCGACTGCTTCCTCGCCGACGAGGGTGGTGCGGTGCATGAGCCGGCGGGAGGCGGCGGTGTAGGGCTGGGCTCGGTGCAGGATGCCGGTGTTGTCCCAGAGGACCAGGTCGCCGCGCGACCACTGGTGGCGCAGGGAGAACCGGGGCTGGGTGGCCCAGTCGAGCAGCCGGTCGAGCAGCGCGCGGCTTTCGTCTTCCGGCCAGCCGACGATGTGGTCAGCCGTCGTGCCGACGAGCAGTGACTTGCGGCCGTTGCGCCGGGTCCACACCAGTGGGTGCTCGCGGGAGGGGACCTTTCCCCAGCTGGCGCGGATCTTGTCAGAGGCGTCGGGGTTGATGAGTCGCTGGGTGGCGGCGAAGCTGTGGACCACGCGTAGTTCTGCGTACTGGGCCTTGTCCTCGGCGGACAGCGAGTCGTAAGCGGCGTAGAGGCTGGCGAACTCGGTGTCGCCGCCCTCGGTGGCGACCTCCAGCGCGGTCAGCAGGGTCGCCTTCTGCGGCACCAGGTCGTTGGCGCCGTCGATGTGCCAGTAGAAGGTGCCGGTCCGGTAGGCCGCGAGGGTGCTTTGCGCCGGGTCGAGGGAGATCGCGGAGACCTCAGGGAAGTCCTGCTGACCGCCCATCGGGGCGACGACGACCTCACCGAGCAGCCGGCTGAGCGCGACGAGGTCCGCGTCGCGAATGTGGGCCTCGCGGTAGATGACGACGCCGTGCTCGTCGAGGTATTTGCGAGTATCGGCGGCGAGGGTCGGGTCCGCCAACTGGTGGCCGGCGAGGCCCGTGATCTGGACGCCGACCTCGGCGCTGATCGGGCTGACGGTGACGGACATCGGTGGCTCCCGTCGGATCGGGTCTGAGTCGGGTCGGGTGGAGGCGCCGCGCCGCGCGGCTAGCTCGTCGCCAGCTGGCGACGGGTGATCGCGTCGCGCAGGTCGTCGTCGATGTCGATGGCGCACGAGGCGAACATGTAGGCGAGCGTCTCGTAGGCACCGACGGTGAAGATCACGTCGAGGAGCTGTTGGACGTCGAGCTTGTCGGCGAGCACGGACCAGGTGGCGTCGCTGATCTTCCCGGTGCTGATCAGTTCGTCGCAGGCGCGCAGCAGGGCCGCGTCGAGCGGGTCCCACAGTGGGGCGTCGGGGCCGAGGGCGATCCGTTGGATCTCCTCGTCGGACAGGCCCTCGTCGCGCGCGATGAAGGTGTGCTGGAGCCATTCATAGCCCGTCTTGCGCAGCGCCGCGACGCGGAGCACGATCAGTTCTCGCTGCCGGCCGGTCAGGGTGGTGGTCGACATGAGGTGGCCGTTGAACGTGTAGAACGCCCGCGACAACGTGGTGTGGTGGGCGAAGGTCCCGAGCGTGTTCAGCGCCTTCGAGCGGCCCTCGGTGGACAGTTTTCTTGGCGTGCCTGGGGGTTCGAGGGCGGCCAGGATCTGCCGCATTTCCTTGGGCCACTCCTTGGGTGGGAGCGGCTCGATGCGTGCCATGAAGAGTCTCTCTTCTTCCAGGATCGGCCAGAGGAGCGCCCCGGTCGGTGCGCCGATCAACCCGGTTGTCCGCGGTCCGCGTCGAGAACCCGTACTGCGAGGGAAGTGCCTACTGGCGGCTGCCCGACGGTTGGCCGCCCGGGGCGGCGATAGCCGGGCAGGTGTGCTCGGCGCGGTGGTAGCCGTCGTGCCAGCCGTCGGTGCCGAGCAGGTGCAGCTTCCGTTCATGCAGCCGCCAGCCGTCGGCCGTCCGTACGGCGACGTCGTGGTAGTAGCCCCAGACCTGCGGAGTCTTCCCCGCCTGGGTGCGGTGCCAGGCGTACATCGACGTCCGGACGGTTGCGCGGTCGTCGCTGTCGAACACGATCAGGACGTTGGCGTTGTGGTGGCTGGTCGCGGCGAACCCGTAGTCGACGCCGTCGCGGATGGCGCTGTCGAGCAGTTCCCGGTAGGCACGGCGGCCGTGGATGACGGGCGCGGAGCCGGGCCCGTAGTCGATGACACAGTCGTCGGTGAACAACGCCGCCAGCTCGTCGTTCAGCTTGTGGTCCACGCAGTAGGAGTACCGGTGGACGAGATCGACGATCGCGTCCTTGTCGAGCAGCCGCCGCAGCGCCCGCCGGTCGTCCCCGACACCGTCGTCGGAGGAGCTCATACGGCGACCGGGGCTTCGAGTCCGAACAGCTTGGCCGTGGTCCCGCCGAGGATCGCCGCCCGGTCTTCTGGGCTGACGCCGCGGAACTGCTGCTCGATCGCTTCACGGGTGCGTCGGAAGGTGCCCTCCGGGTGCGGGTAGTCGACGCCCCACACGAGCGTCGACAGGCCGGTGATGTGCCGGCACGCCAGCGCGATCGGGTCCTCCTGGAACGACACGTGGATCTGACGCTGGACGTACTCGCTGGGCCGCAGCGGGTATGGCCACCGCTCGTTGAGCTTGAACACCTGCGCCATACCGGGCTGGTCGTCCTCCGGACGGTTGTCGTCCCAGAGGCCGACCCAGAAGTCGCGGTCCTGACCGACTCCCAGCGTCCACGCCTTGTCCATCGCGGCCATGAACGACACCAGCCAGTTCGCGTTGAACTCGACCAGCACGAAGTGCAGGTCCCCGAACCGCTCGGTGACGCCGCCGCCCACCAGGGAGGCGATGATCTGCTGGGGGGCCAGGGACTGCTGGGTCGTGGCGAACACGATCCGGTCGACGACGAGGTTGTCGGTCAGCGGCTGGCTCTGTGCCTGGACGGTGAGCATGAGGCCCCGCAGCGTCGGTGACGCGGCACGGCTCACTTTCACCCCGCCGGTCGCGACATGGAACACCACGACCATGCCGTTCGCCTGGGCCGTCGCCCACACCCGGTCGAGCTCCCGCGAGTGGTACGGAATCGGCGACACGGCCGGTAGGAGGATCGCCCGCAGGCCGAGCGCGGCGGCCCGCTCGATTTCAGCCACCGCGTCGTCGACATCGGTCATCGGGATGGGGGCGGTCGGCGCGATCCGCGCCCGGTGCGGGCGGAACGTCTCGGCGACGTAGTCGTTGTACACGCGGGCGTGCGCCATCGACAGCTCGTGGTCATCCGAGTAAAGGCCGAAGAACGACAGGTTCGGGTGCATCACCTGCGCCCGGACACCCTCGCTGTCCATGTCCTCAAGGATCCGTTCGGGCCGGCCGGTGTTGGGCGAGCCGTCGAAATGCGGGTAGGCGGAGTTCGTCCAGCCCTCGAACCCGGGCGTGTGCAGCTTCCGGAAGTTCGTTCGCCCGTCCTCGCCCAGCGGGGCGATCTTCAGATCCTCCTCCCAGACGGCACGGTCCCGCAGGTGCTTCGGGAGCCGGGTCAGGAAGAGATCGGACGGCTCGACGATGTGCCCGTCCGCAGAAACGAGGAGTTCTTCCGACACGGTGGGTCCCTACGCTTTCGACAGGCGACTTGAAACTCGGTGTCACGTTAGCGACCGGGTCGCGCTGGTGCAAGCTGGTCTTAAGCGGCGGGTACGATCTGGCAGTGAACACGGCGACACGGACGAGCGCGCGGGACGTCGCCCGCGGCGCGGTCCGAGCGATGCTGGCCGAGGTGGCGCTGGAGCTGTTCCGCCGCGACGGCTTCGACAAGGTCACGATCAACGACATCGCCGCGGCGGCCGGGGTGTCCCGTAGCACCGTCCTGCGCTACTTCGGCACCAAGGAAGACGCCGTCCTCGGTGCCTTCGACGCGCACGGCGAACAGGTCGCCGGTGCGTTGCGCGCCCGTCCCTCCGGCGAGGACGACTGGACGGCGCTGCGCTACGCGCTCGACATCGTCGTCGACATCTACCGCCAGGATTCCGAGGCCGCCCTCGCCACGACCCGGCTCGTCCTGGCCACCCCCGCGCTGCACACCCGCCAATGGGAGAAGCAGCACAGCTGGCGACCCGCGCTGGCCCAGGCACTCGCCGAACGCGGCGCGTCCCCACGGCCGGAGATCACGCACACCGTACGAGCCGCCGCTGCCCTGGACTGCCTGAACATCGCCATTGCGCACTGGGCGAGATCCGACAACACCCTCAACCTCGACGACCTGCTGGACGAAGCCTTCGCCGCACTGCGACAGTGACCAACCGGCCGCCCCGAAGCCTTTGTCGCCTACGTTTCCCGGGCCGCTGGCGAGGACGGAAAGGCACCTGGGGGCCGCCAGCGGACCCATGACGCTCGGGCGCCGTCCGCTGCCGCGTGAGAGGAAAACACACCATGGGCCTTGAACAACCGGCTGTCGCGTTGTCCTGTGGCCTACCACCGGGACCGGACTTCGCGGATCTCGCCGTCCTGGCCGAACGACTCGGCTATACCCGGATCTGGATCTACGACTCCGCCGCGCTGTGGGAGGACCCGTTCGTCCACCTGGCACTCGCGGCGACGCGAACAACCAGGATCGGGCTGGGTACCGCCGTCCTGATACCCCAGCAGCGCTCGGTCATGGCCATGGCAAGCGCCATCGCCACCATCGACCGGATCTCCAACGGCCGCTTCCTGGCCTGCTTCGGCACCGGATTCACCGCCCGCCTCACCGTCGGCCAACGCCCGATGACCCTCGACGCGCTGACCACCTACGTGACCGCACTGCGCAGCCTGCTCGCCGGCGAGACCACCACCGTCGACGGAAAACCCGTCCGGATGCTGCACGCCGACGGGCTCGCCGCCCCACGCCCACTCGACGTCCCGCTGTGGCTAAGCGTCTTCGGCCCTCGCGGCACAGCCATAGCCACCGACCTCGCAGACGGTGTCATCGGCCCACCCCACCCCACCCTCCCGACCGCGACCATCCTGTCCGGCACAGTCCTCGACCCCAGAGAAAACCCCGGATCGGACCGAGTCAGGGAAGCCGTCGGGCCATGGCGCGTCGTCGACTGGCACAACGCCTACGCCCGCGGCGGCGCCGAAGCCGTCGACGCCATGCCAGGAGGCCAGACCTGGCGCAAGGCACTGGAAGCAACCGCTCCTGCCGACGAACGCCATCTCAACATTTTCGAGGGACACGTCACCCACCTGCCGGACCGCGACCGGGGGCTGCTCGACCACATCGACACCAAGACGATGATCGGCGAACCCGCCCGCATCGCCCGCAGTCTCACCCGCCTCGCGGCAGCCGGCTACCAGGAAGCCATCTACACACCCTCCGGACCAGACCTCGTCCGCGAACTCACCACCTTCATCACCGCCCACAGTGCACTCCCGACCAGGCGTACACCGCGATGACCGCCCTGCCACGCGCCCGGTACCACAGCCCCATCATCCAGGTCAGCCGTGACGTGGCCACCGCCGTGCTGCCCACCGACTCGGGTCGCGAGAACGTGCGAGCGTTCAGGGCCTACCTCCGCGATCTTCAGGTTGCCTAGTCACTAGCCA
This sequence comes from Frankia nepalensis, assembly GCF_016786325.1. GTDB lineage: Bacteria > Actinomycetota > Actinomycetes > Frankiales > Frankiaceae > Pseudofrankia > Pseudofrankia nepalensis. The sequence continues at coordinate 11,430 of NZ_JADWYU010000102.1, forward strand.
CCTCCCGGCCGGCTTCCCGCCGCTGTGTCCCATGCGTGTCCTGGTGGCTACGTTTCGCTATCAGTCCTGGTCGGTGAGTAGCAGTGTGGCGAGCGGTTCGAGGGTGGTCACGAGCTCGTCGAGCTCGTCGGGCCCGAGGCTCTCGTACGGCTTCGCGGCGAGGTCGTCGGTGAGCGCCTCGACTCGCTGCCTGACGGCGCGGCCCGTTTCGCTCAGCCAACCATCGTCTCCGATCAGGTTACGGGCGCGCATCCCGTCGATCACGGCGGCGAGCTGCGCTGGGGGGAGGTGGTGGATCCGTCCGAACTTCTCCGCGGGCATGCCCACGCCGAGGGCGTAGAGGACGTGGGCCTCCAGACCGCTGACACCTTCGATCATCAGGGCGGCGATGTGCCCGTCGCCACGGTGCTCGCGCAGCATGGAAGCCGCATGGAAGAGACGAGCCACCACGTCATCGGGGATCGGGATCGCGCGCAGCGCGGCGTACATGGGCCGGCCTTCGAACGGTGCGCTGGTCGCAGCCCGCAGCAACAGTTCGGCGGCCCGTGCGAAGGCGGGCGAGTCGACGTGATCGCCGAGAGCCCGCCGCAACGCCTTCACACAACCCACCTGACGAGCGGCGATCGCCGCTTCGGGCGTGGTCGTGTCCCACACCTTCGGGATGTGGCGGGCGACCTCGCCGGGAGCGAAGTTGTAGAAGAGCGCGTCCACCACTTCCGCCGGGACGAGACCCAGAGGCGCCGCCCGTCCGGCGAAGTAGGTATCCCAGTAGTTGGTGAACCCCAGGGCGAACATCGCCTCATTGGGTTCGTCGGCCGCGTAGGGGATGACACCGATCGGCTCGACCAGCTCGAACATCCGGCGTGCCATCGAGTTCATGGTCTGATCCTCCTGCTGCCCACCGCATCTTGCGGAACACTCACGATCACTTAGACGCTGGACCCCCGCGAAACTCATCGATGGGAGTGGCCCGCTCGACCGCGCACACCCGCCCGGAGACCCTGGCCGTCCACGACGTCTCACCGCACGAGCGGTGGGCGGTCACCCGCGGCGCCTACTTGCCGCCGCCGGCGACAAGGTTGTGACCCATTGGACGGCGGTCGGCACCGACACCGTCGGTTTCATGGGGCACAGCCCGACCGGGCGGACGGCGACCGTCACCGGCATCACCATCCACCGGCTCGCCGGCGGGCTGCTCGTCGAGCATTGGGACGAGTGGGACCTGGCTGGCCTGCTCCAGCTCGGCATCGCGGGCCCAGCCGGCGCGGACGGGCCCGGCGCCTGAGGCCGCTGACCCGCCCCGTTTTTTCCGGACAGCGCCCCAACTAGAATGGGGACGGACTGTCGGGTCGCGGCGTTCGGGTGCTGGCGGTTGGGGACGCTGGTTGAATCACCGCGATGGACAGCGTCGAGCTACGTGACCGGTTGGGCCGGCCGCGCCGAGCCCAGGTCGGCGCGATCCGGGTGCCCCACAAGCCGCTGCTGCTGGTGTGGCTGCGCCGGGAGCCGTCTCGATGCGGCCCGCACTATGCCGCGACATCTTCGAACCGCTTCCTGGCGAGGAGAACTGGTCGGCTCTCTCATCGAAGGCGGGGCCTTCGGCCTGTGAGCCCCGCGGAGCACGTGTTCAGGGCCGATCTTGGCGGGTTGGGCATCGACCGGACGCGGGACTTGCGAGCCGGTATGCGTCGCGCTCGCGGTTGCCGAATACCCGTCGCGGGCCTGCTTTCGCGCGGGTGGCAGGATGCGGTGGCATGGGAGACAGCACCTTTACCGTGCAGCGTTCGACGACCGTCGACGCGCCACCTGAACGGATTTATGGCCATATCACCGACTTTCGTCAGTGGCGGGCCTGGTCGCCCTGGGAAGATCTGGACCCGAATCTGACGCGTGCCTACTCGGGGCCCGAGTCGGGCGCCGGCGCGTCCTACGCCTGGTCCGGCAACCGCAAGGCCGGGCAAGGCCGCATGAAGATCATCGACGCCGACAGTCCCCGGACGCTGCGGGTCGAGCTCGTCTTCGAGAAGCCGTGGAAGTCCCGCAACGACGTGGTGTTCAGCATCGAGCCGGCGGGAGACGGCTCCCTGGTCACCTGGTCGATGACGGGGCCGAGGCCGTTGATGCTGAGGCTGCTGGGCTTCGTCATGTCCATGGAAAAGATGATCGGCCCGGACTTCGAGAAGGGCCTCGCCCGCCTGAAGGCTGCGGCCGAGAGCCCGAAGGCGCCCTGACCTCGCCGGTCTCCGGCCGCCCCGTGTCGGTCGGCCGAGATCGTCAGACGCCCAGCGGGATGCGAGCTGTCGCCGGCTCTTGGTTAACATTCGGATACCTGGCTGGCGATGATGTATCGCGGGCGGTCGCGCTACCCGGTGGCGACCTGGCGCCGGTGCCAGCGTATGGTTGGGTCAGCGGCAGGCCGTCGGCCGGAGCTCCCAACCGTTGGAGACGATGATTTTTCTGACGGTGGCAGAATCGACGCCAGACGGTCCGGCAGCTACCGCGGTGGAGTCCGCCGAACCCGACGCGCGACTTCCCAGGCCCATGATGATTGTCAGGCACGGGCTGCCCCATCTTGTCGAGGCGACGGTCATACCGGCGGTCCTCTTTCTTGTCGTTCTGCACTTTTCCAGCTTCACGCTCGCCGCGTTGGCGGCGTTGGTGTGGGAATACGCCGCGGTGAGCCGCCGTGTGGCGATGAGGCGGCGGATCCCGGCGCTGCTGGTACTGTCCTCGATCGGGCTGACCGTGCGCACCGCCGTGGCAATCATGAACGGCAGCGCCTTCATCTACTTTCTTCAGCCCGTCATCGTCGCTGGAGTCGTCGGATTGATGTTCCTGCTGTCCGCGCTTTCCCCGCGGCCACTCGTGCATCGACTGGCTCGTGATTTCTGCCCGCTGCCTCACGGCGTGACGGGACGGCCCGGCGTGCGCAGGCTGTTTCTCGGGCTCACGCTCCTGTGGGCGGCGGTCAACCTCGGGAACTCCGCCTTCACGTACTGGTTGCTGACATCCCAGACGACCGAGGTCTTCGTCGCGGTCCGCGGGATTACCAGCACCGCCCTGCCCGTCACGGCCACGTTGATCACCATCGCCTGGTCGTGGCGGGTCGCCGGCCAGGAGGGTCTCCGCGCAACCCCCGCGGTCTGAACATCCAGGCCGGTCATCCTGCTGCCGACCTGCCCGTCCAGCTGTGCGGGCGGCTGCGCTCCGACCGGGTCTTCCGCCTGCCCGTGCCACCCCGCCCGCCGAGGGCGGACGGCCGCCCGCCCCGCCACGGCCCCGAGTTCCGTCTCGCAGACCCCGCCAGCTGGCCCGAGCCCGCGGTCACGACCAGCACGGATACGGCCCGCTACGGGCAGGCGGTCGCCACCGCCTGGGACCGGCCACACCCTCGACTGACTCGCCGCGCCGCCTGGGCCGGCCACACCGGCGAGCTCCCGATCCTCGAAGGCACCCTCGTCCGCCTCGTCGTCGAACGGCTGCCCGGCGAACGCAACCCGAAGCCACTGTGGCTGTGGTGCTCAACCACCAGCGCCACCGCGGCCCAGATCGACCGTTTCTGGCAGGCATTCCTGCGCAGATTCGATCTTGAGCACACCTTTCGCATGCTCAAACAGACCCTCGGCTGGACGACGCCCCGGCTACGCAACCCGGCCGCCGCGGACCGCTGGACCTGGCTGATCCTGGCCGCCTACACCCAGCTCCGCCTCGCCCGGCCCCTGGTCATCGACCTGCGTCGTCCGTGGGAACGACCCGCCACCCGGCCCGCCCGACTGACCCCGGCCCGTGTCCGCCGCGGGTTCCGTAACCTCCGCCCGAAGACCGCCCAGCCGGCCAGTGCGCCGAAACCCAGCCGCCCCGGACCCGGCCGCCCCACTGGCAGCACGAACCGACGACCCGCCGCCACCCAGCCCGTCGGCAAGATCAGGGACGGCTCAACCCCGACACAGCCTGAGAGACAGACAAGTTAAACAACAAGCTAAGGGGATACGGTCGGAGTGCAGGAACATCTGGCCGGCGAACGATGCCCCACCGCGTGCGTTGAAGGCACCGCCGTCGCGGATGTGCTCATCGAGCTCGCAGGCGCGCTCCCACAGATCAGGATGCTGGTCCCTCAACGACGCCCACCGGATGCTGCGCGAGCTCGGGCACGTTATTGAGAGTCTGTCGTTCCTGGCTGCAGCGAGCTACCGGGGGCGCGGCCCAGGACGCGTCACCGCAAGGGGATCCCCTAACGGCCACCGCTCGCGGAGCGCCGGGCCGAGTCACAGCGTCGGGCTCGCGCCGCTCGCCTTGACAGTCACTCTCGCTGCGTTAGGACGCACCCGCGCCGTTGCGATCGCGTGCGTCACCGCCCATCAGCGGTTCCGCAACCTAGACGCTCCGATCAGCGAACGGACGGCATCTGGGCGAATACCTCGTGGCCATCCAGGGTGATCTCGATCTGCCGCGCGGCGACAGGCAGCAGCCCGGCGTCCTTCCTGGAGGGCGGCGGGTCCAGGGGCGATTCTGGGAGGCACCTGCGCCGGCCTCGGCTTCTGTGTCCGCCGTAGCCACCCGGCCTAACCGCCTGCCCCAAGCCGCCCGCCGTACTCCGCGCGGAGTACGGCGAAGTGTCTGCCGTGGCCAGACGCGTCAACCCCGCCGGCTTGACAGCGTGATCGCCATGACTTCTGAACTACGGGCGCCTGACCACTCCGGTGCCGATACCAGACCGAAGAAATCACGGACCAAGACCATGCTGCCGTGGCTCATGCTGGCGGTGTGGATCGGGTTGGTGGTGGGCAGCTTCTCACTCGCCGGCAAACTCGACTCGGTGACCCGCGACGGCCAGGCCGACTACCTGCCGGCCAGCGCCCAGTCGACCAAGGTGCTCCAGGCCGAGGCCGGGCTGCCCGGCGGTGAGAACGGCCTGCTCGTGGTCTTGTACGAACGGCCCGACGGCCTCCAACCGGGCGATCGGGAGGCTGTGGCTCGCGGCCACGCCGAGCTGGCGGAGCGATTCGGCAACGACACCGATGCGCCGCCCCAGATCGTCGACTCCAAGGACGGCACGGCCCTGATGTATGCGCTGCCGCTCGACCACGAGGCGATCGATGAGGAGGCTGGCGCCACCGCGGAGGCGCGGGACCTGCTTGCCGACCGGCCGGACGGTCTGAACGCCTATGTCACCGGTCCGACCGCGATCGGGGCCGACATGGACGAGGTCTTCGATGCCGTCGACGCGACGTTGATGCTCGCTACTGCCGCAGTGGTGGCGGTCCTCCTGATCCTGACGTACCGCAGTCCACTGCTGTGGCTGGTCCCGCTCGTCTCGGTCGGGGCCGCGGCGGTCGCGTCGATGGGTGTCGTCTACGCACTTACACAAGTCTTTGATTTCACGATCACGAGCATGAGCTCAGCGCTGCTGATCGTCCTGGTCTTCGGCGCGGGCACCGACTACGCCTTGCTTCTCGTGTCTCGCTACCGCGAGGAACTGCACCACCACGAGCGGCCGATCGACGCGATGCTGGCGGCACTGCGTGGGGCCGGGCCGGCCATCCTCGCTTCGGCGGCGACGGTGGTCGCCGGCCTGTTGTGCCTCTTGGCCGCGGATCTCAACAGCATCAGCAGCCTCGGTCCGGTCGGTGCGGCGGGCATCGGGGCCGCGTTGCTGGTCATGCTGACACTCTTCCCAGCCCTGCTGGTGGTGCTCGGGCGCCGCGTCTTCTGGCCGTTCGTGCCGCGACTCGGGGTTGAGGCACACGCATCCGGATCGCGGTGGGCTCGGCTTGGCGAGCTGGTCGCGCGCCGCCGCGTCGTTGGCTGGGTGGTGCCGCTGGTGATCCTGGGCGGTCTCGCGCTGGGCACCGTTGGTGTCAACAGCGCCCTTCCGCAGCTGGACCAGTTCGCCCGTTCGACACCGGAGTCGGTGACCGGGGCGAAGCTGATCGAAGCGCGCTATCCCGACCAGGGCGGTCAGCCGCTGACCGTGATGAGTCGACCGGACCACAGCCGTGAGGTCCTGGCCGCCGTCGAAAGTACGCCGGGGGTTGTCAGCGCCGAGATCGGCCGGGCCAGCGACGACTGGGTGGAGATCTCGGTGATCCCGGTCGACTCGCCAGAAAGCACGGGTGAGACCGCAACGATCAAGCACCTTCGGGAGAACGTACGCGAGGTCGCCGGTGAGGCCGCGCTGGTCGGCGGTCCGAGTGCTGAAAAGCTCGACGAGGCCGAGACCAACAAGAGCGACCGCAATCTGGTGATGCCGCTGATCCTGCTGGTGGTGCTCGCCATCCTCGGGCTGCTGCTACGGGCCATCGTGGCTCCGCTAGTGCTGGTCGCCACCGTCGTGGTGTCGTACTTCGGAGCCCTCGGACTGTGCAACCTGTTGTTTGACCATGTGCTCGGGTTCGCCGGGTTGGAGTCATCGGTGCCCCTGATCGGGTTCCTTTTCCTGGTCGCCCTCGGTGTCGACTACAACATCTTCTTGATGACCCGGGTGCGTGAAGAAGCCGTCCGGCACGGCACTGTCGAGGGTACGAAGCGTGGCCTCGCAACGACCGGTGGCGTCATCACCTCGGCCGGCGTCGTGCTGGCGGCGACGTTCGCGGTGCTCGCCTCGCTGCCGCTCGTCATGCTCGTCGAGATTGGGATACTGGTGGCCGTCGGCGTGCTCATCGACACCTTGCTGGTGCGGTCCATCGTGGTTCCCGCACTGACGATGTCGCTGGGTTCGCGGATCTGGTGGCCCAGCAAGCTCTGGCGCGCGAGTGAGGACAGCGTCGATGACCGTGTGTAGACGATGACGGCGCTCCGTCCGCCAGTAGCCGATTGGCTGCTGGCGGCGGGGTCGTTCGTGCTCGGCATCGTCGTCGCGGTGACGCTTGATTCGGTCGATATGGACCACGAGCGAAGCGTGGATCTGTGGGCGATCGCGCTCCTGGGCGCGATGTCGGTGCCGTTGCTGGCCCGCCGGCGCTGGCCGATCCTCGCCCTCCTCGCGGTCCTCGCCGTCTCTACGCCGTACCACCTCCTCGACTATCCCCATGAGGCCACGATGCCGGCCTCACTTGTAGCGGCGTTCACGGCGGCGCGCTACAGCGAGGCACCGCGGCGGGCCGTCGCTGCCCTGGTGGCGGCGACCGCAGTGATCGTGCCGGTCGGCGCCGACGAGGCGTCGGGGGCACCTGGCGATGCTCTCCTCGGAGCCGGCTGGCTGTTCATGGCCTTCTTTGCCGGGTTGGCGGTCCGCTTCCATCAGGACTGGAAGGCCGCCGTCACCGCGCGGCTCGAGCAGGAGCGTGCCGACGAGGTCGAACGGCGAGTCGCCGAGGAGCGGGTCCTGATCGCTGCCGAGCTACACGACGTCCTGGCGCACGGCCTCGCGGTCGCGAACGTCCAGGCGTCCGTCGCCGCGCACCTGATCGACCAGCTGCCGGGCCGCGGGGATGCGTCGCTGCAGGAGCTGTCCAGCACGCTGCACGACCTGTCGGACACGAGCCGGGCGACACTCCATGAGCTGCGTGCCGTTCTGGACGTGCTGCATGGTGGCGAGGCCGAGCCAACCGAACCAGCGCCCCACCTCGGCGAGCTGCAGCGCCTGGTGGAGATGGCAGAGGCTGCTGATGTCCGGGTCGACGTGGAGGTAGGCGGGCTCCCGGACGAGCTACCGTCGACGGTATCCGTCGTGGCCTATCGGATCATCCAGGAGTCGCTCACCAATATCATTCGACACTCGACGGCCAAGCACGCGACCGTCCGCCTCGACCAGGACGGCCACCGGCTGCGGATCGCGGTCGTCGATCCCGGGCCTGCGCGACCGGACTCAACCGTGACACCGGCCGGCTTCGGGATCGCCGGCATGACAGGGCGAGCGCAGGCCGTCGGCGGCGAACTGTCCGCCGGCCCGGGCGAGTCCGGAGGATTCGAGGTGTGGGTCAGCCTGCCGCTGCCGGAGATCCGGCGGGTGCCGTCGTGATCCGGGTCCTGCTTGCCGACGACCAGGCTTTGGTGCGCGGCGCGTTCGCGCTGCTGGTCAACTCCGCTGACGACATGGAGGTCGTCGGGGAGGCCGGCACCGGCGTCGAGGCGGTGACGCTGACCCAGGACCTGCGCCCCGACGTCGTCCTGATGGATATCAGGATGCCGAACACCGACGGCATCGAGGCGACTCGGCAGATCTTCGCTGACGATGGATCGAGCGGCAGCAAGGTGCTGATCCTGACCACGTTCGAGACAGACACCAACGTACTGCGCGGCCTTCGCGCGGGGGCGTGCGGATTCCTGCCCAAGGACACCCGTCCGGACGCGTTGCTGGCCGCTATCCGCACCATCGCGGCGGGGGAGGCGCTGCTGTCGCCCGGCGCGACCAGGGCGGTCATCACCCGTGCGCTGAGTCGCCCGGACGCGCCTGCGTCCGAGCGGCTGGCCCGCCTGACGGCGCGCGAACGCGAGGTGCTTCGGCTGGTCGCTGCGGGCCGAAGCAACCAGGAGATCGCGGACGAGCTGGTCGTCAGCCCGCTGACCGCCAAGACCCACGTGGCCCGCATCCTGGCGAAGGTGGGCGCTCGCGACCGGATCCATCTCGTGATCGCCGCGTACGAAGCCGGGCTCGCTTAGGCGCTACGCCAGGCACTGACCCGCCCGGGCGAGTCCGGACATTCCACCCCGCGCCAACGGCGAGGCAGAGACGTCAGTCAGTCTGGGCTACAGCGGGGTTTTCGGTCGCATGCATCGGATCTTCCGCAAGCCGAACCTATAGCGGGAACACGGCTGATCAGTGGCTGCACCACCGTTCCAGCATCCCGGAGGACGCGTCCGGAGGTCTGTCCCGCACCGGGTTTGATGGAGGCGGTCAAACCAGGACGAAGCGGACGAGATGGGCGCGCCGAGGAAGTATCCCGTGGTTGTTCCCACTGTGCCGGTCCGACAGTTCCGCCGCTGGTGCTGTGGGCCGCTGGTCGGGGTCGCGCTGTAGTTGGCCACGGCCGCGGTGTGTGGGCGCGGGGCGCTGGAGCACCCAGCGACCGTGTGAAACCCCGCGGCTATGGCAACGACGCCTGCGCGTGGATGCGTGTGACCGGCCTCGTCGCCCAATGGGCGCGCCGCCGCGGCGTTCGGCGGCGGACAGGGGCACGGCCGTCGCGCATTAACTGATCGTGACCCGCTGCGCGAGAGCGCCCCGACGGCTACGGTTCGAATGTGGACCATGGTGCTCTTCTGTTGGAGCAGAATCGTCTTCTCGCTGACCTGCTTGGCGAGGCTGACTGGTCCACGCCAGTCCCGACCTGCCCGGGCTGGACCCTCACCCAGATCATGCGCCACGTCGGACGCGCGCCGCGGTGGGCGACCACGATCGTCCGGACCCGGGCCCAGGAGGCCCTCGACCCTCGCGAGGCCGAGGGTGGCAGGCCACCGGCGGACCGCGACGGCGCGCTCGCCTGGTTTCGGCAGGGCCCGCGGCTGCTCCTGGAGGCCGTGGCCGACGATCCGGAGGCGCGGGTGTGGACGACGGCCGCCGGGCTGCAGCCGGCGCGCTGGTGGGTCCGACGGCTGCACGAGGCGGTCGTCCACTGGGTCGACGCCGCGATCGCGCTGGGTGTCGACCATCCGATCGAGCCGGCACTCGCCGCCGACGGAATCTCCGAGTGGCTCGACCTGCTGGTCGCGCTGCCCGGCGTCGCGATGCCGCGAGACGGGTCGACGATGCACCTGCACGCCACCGACGAGGGTCTCGGCGCCGACGGGGAGTGGACGATCCGCGGCGGCCCGTCCCGAATCGACTGGGAGCATGGCCACGGCTTTGGCGACGTCGCGCTGAGTGGTAATGCCGCGGACCTGCTGCTCGCGGTGATGCGCCGAATCCCCGGCGATGACGGCCGGCTGGTGATCGCCGGCGAGCGGGAGCATTGGACGACCTGGCTCGCGAACACCGCCTACTGAGGGTCCAGCGCCCCGGTCCGCGCTTCCGCAATGCCATCGACCCGCTCAGCGGGTGTAGGGATCGGATCTACCTGGCCAGTCTGAACTGCCGAGATGGCTTTGTTGGCCACTCGGCAACTGGCCGGCTCCTGCCTTGTTGGCCACTTCGGTGTCGGATGATTCATTCCTGCGACGGCGGTCTCACCGTCACCGTGACGTCCGGTGACCCGGTTTGCGGTGACGCGTCGCTGGCGAACTCGATCTACGGGTTCTTGCGCGAGGGTGGCGCGACGGCGCGCACGGCCGCTGCCCGGGACGAGCGCTGTCCGGTCCGAAAATGAGTGGAGCCGAGCCACCACAGTGCGGTTGGGTGGCGACGCGCGGGTCGCCGCGCGGCCCGCGGACATGGATGAGGAGGAGTGGACGATGCCGATCGCCACGCTGCGAGGCGTGACCCTGGACTGTGCCGATCCGCGGGCGCTGGCCCGGTTCTACCAAGAGATGACAGGCATGGAGCTGGGGTACAACGCCGACGGGTTCGTCGCCCTGACCGGCGGTTCTGGCTGTGACCTGGGTTTCCAGCGGGTCGACGGATACCAGGCGCCGCGATGGCCCGGCCAGGTTGTGCCGCAGCAGTTCCACCTGGATCTCGGGGTCGAGGACCTTGACGCGGCGGAGAAGCTGGCGCTGGGACTCGGCGCGGTCAGGCCGGATCACCAGCCCGGCGGCGACCGGTGGCGGGTGCTCCTGGACCCGGCCGGTCACCCTTTCTGCCTGGTCACCGGCTGACCACCGAACTGGCCCGAGGCCGCCTGGGTAGGTCTGGACCGCCTGCACCAGCAGCTCGGCCGGCCGCCGTCCGACGACAACATACGCCGCCAGTAACGCTGTCCAGGCGGCGGCCCCGGCCCTGCGCCGGATGTGTCCAGTGGGCGACGCACGAGTTCTCGGTGCCAGCGCGGCAGGGTGGCAGGAGTGACGAGGAACGCCGACCAGCGCGGGCGGGGGAGTAGCTGCGCCAGCGTGGCCAGCAGCATCCGATCGGCCGGGCTGTACCGCGGCCGAGCAATCTGCCGGCGCAGGACGGTCAACTGGTGGCGTAGGACGGCGATCTCGACGTCCTTCTCGTCGGGCCGATCTCCGAGGCCAGTGACTGTGAGCAGTTTGCGTACCATGAGGAATACGACAGTCGACACCATGACCGACCATGATCCCCGACGTGGGGTCTGCCCAGCTCAGCGGCCCTAACCGTGAAGTTGCACCCCACAGGCTCTGGTCAAGGTGTTCCCCACCATCCGCGAGCAGAGGTGCTGGGTTCACAAAACGGCCAACGTTCTCGGCTCCCTGCTGAAGTCCGCGCAGCCCGGAGCGAAGAAAGCGATCCAGGACATCTACGACGCCGAGGACCGCGACCGCTCCGAGGCGGCGATCAAGATTTTCGCCCAGCTCCACGGCGTGAAGTTCCCCGAAGCCGTCAAGAAGGTCACCGCCGACCAGGGCCAGCTGCTGGCGTTCTACGACTTTCCCGCCGAGCACTGGATCCACCTGCGCGCCACGAACCCCCTAGAGTCCACCTTCTCCACCGTGAGGCCGCGGACCAAGGTCACCCGCGGGGCCGGCTCCCGCACCGCCGCCCTGGCCATGGTCTTCAAGCTGGTGGAGTCCGCCCGGCAGCGGTGGCGGGCCGTGAACGCGCCCCACCTCGTCGCCCTCGTCCGCGCCGGAGCGCGCTTCGAACGGGGTCGCCTCGTCGAACGCGATGAGGTGATCGCCGCGTGAGCCGATCGGCGGCCACTGAGGCACCCTGGATGGTTCTGGTCGGTCCGGCCGGCGCTGGGAAAACCACCCTCGGCCGAGAGCTCGCGGCGAGGACGCACAAACCGTTCGTCGATCTGGACGCCACCGCGGACGGGTACTACGCGGAGGTGGGATGGAGCATCGCCAAACTCCGCGAGCGCATCGCCGCGGTCGGACGCCTCGCGGCCGAAGTGGAATGGGAACCGGCCCGAGCACATGCCGTGGCCCGTGCCGCCGCGGATCATCCCGACGCCGTCATCGCACTGGGCGCGGGCCACACTAGCTACACCGATCACCGGCACCTGGTCACGGTCCGCGCCGCACTGAGCCGTTGCCGAGACGTGGTCCGTCTCCTTCCCTCCCCTGAACGCGAGGGCTCACTGACCGTGCTACGGCGACGCTGCGCAGCGAGCAAAGGCCGATCCTGGATCGTCGACGGGCACGACTTCCTCGCCCACTGGCTCGACGACCGCGGCACCGAGCTGGTCGCGACACGGACGATCTACACCCGTAACGAGACTCCCGCCCAGACCGCCGCACGACTGCTCCGAAGTAACTGATCGGCAAACGACGAGCACGCCAGATCCACAGGTATTGACGACGGCTCAAGATGGAGTGGCCCCGATCGGTACCGCGGCCGCACAGTGTGGTCGCAATGCAGATCTCGAGGCTCAGGGCCACCATCGCTGAACGCGAAGCAGCGAAGAGGGTTGCCTGCGTGCTGCCCGGGTGGTGCCCGGGCAGCATCGGCCGGCACCGGCGCAGGGCGCCCTCCAAGGCAGGACCTTCACAGCTTACGGTAGCTGGCGCATTCCCTGGACGATTCTCAGTCGCTTCATCGGAACGATCCAGGCCGCGCACGGCGGCAGTCCTAGCGCGGCTAGCGGTCACCATCCGTAGCCTCGGAGGCGTGGCAACCGTGGCCAGACCAGGGTCTGAACGGAGGCGCAGCTGACAGCACAGGTCAACACCGGGTGGCATGCCGTCGGCGCGCCAGAGGCCACGGCCGAGGCCGTGGCCGCGTCGACGTCTTTCTGCGCATCAGGCCTCGGTACCGGCTGGGGCTCACTGGCCTCCTCGCGTCGCCGGCACCACACCGCCAGGTGGCGAGTCCAGGGCAGGGGCCGTGCCGTTTGGCGAGAGTCGGGTGGCCCGCCGGGTCCATGATGCCCGTGCTTCTGGGAGTGTGGCCTGCCTTCGAGGCTTTGCCACTACCAATGGCCGAGAACGGGCGAGGCCGCGTCGTTGAATGAGGCAACCAGCTATTTCTGTCTTTTTTCTGGAAAGCTTGGCCTAGAGCCGGCGAAAAACTTTTCTATCCGCGCTCCCTAGCCCGTCCGGGCGGGCGGTTGCGTACTATGTCCTGGAAGCTTGGAAGGTCGGCCGCGAGGTTCTGGCGCGGGTCCAGGTAGGTCTTCGAAGTCGCCGGAAGAGGGCCGGCGAGGTTGGCAACCCGCAGGCTCGGCGTCCCGCCGCATCGGGGACCGGCTGGGCGCGCGGGCGGTTCTCCCCGGAAGCAGTACCAGAAATCTGACGTCCGGTATCCCTCCTATGCCGCAACGGCGGCCACTTTTACCTTTCGCGACCTGCTTTTATGGATGATATTTCCGTGATCTCTTTCGCCTTTTATGGCCGCGTGTCGGCTGAGGAGAACGAGGATGTTTCCTCCTCGCGCAACTGGCAGCTGGCGCGTGCTCGGGAGCTCATCGAGCCGTACGGTGTCATCGTCGCCGAGTATTTCGACGTCGGGCAGGGTCGGTCGTTGCCCTGGAGGGGCAGGCCGCGGGCGAACGAGCTGCTGGTGGATCTTATGGACCCCGGTCGCGGCTTCGACGCGGTCGTCATCGGCGAGGCGCACCGGGCGTTCTACGGGTATCAGTTCGGCCTGGTGTTCGCGCTCTTCAGTCGGCATGGTGTGGGTTTGTGGATCCCCGAGCTGGGCGGTCCGGTCGATCCGAGTTCCGAAGCCCACCGCCAGATCATGTCAGCCCTCGGAAATCTGGCGCAGGGTGAAAGCCTCAATGCCACTTCCGCTAATTTGATCAAGCTGCGGTCTGGGGTTTTGTCGGGTTGGCGAGTCGTATCGTGGGCGGTGAGTGGTGGCGGGTGCCGTGCTGGCCGGGTTTCTTGACCGGGTACTGGTTGTGGCGGGCGCGGCGGACGGCGTGGGGGTAGGTGCGTTCGCGGCGGGTGTTGAGCCGGGTCGGCCGGGTGATGTCGGCGGCGATCTCGTCGAGGGTGTGTGCGCGTTGGTCAGGGGGAAAAGGCCGGGTCGGTGGCGATCCGGTCCCGGATGATCCTGACGGTGCGTAGGAACCTGATCCGGTCGGGGTCGATCCCGGCGGCGGTCGCGGCGTGGCAGGTCAGGGCGCTGATGGCGTGGTGGGTGAGCAGGTAGCCCCAGATCTCCTGGTAGACGGTGTCAGGATGCTGGGAACGCAGGACTTTTCCTGGGCCGCGCAGGTAGGTCTTGAGCTGCCTGTTGCCGGTCTCGTGTTCCCAGCGTTGCTGGTACGCCCCGGCCAGTGCGGTCGCGGTCGCCTCGCGGGGGTCGAGGATGGTGGTGAGCAGGGCGATGACCTCGTGTTTCCCGTCGCCCTCGCGGTCGGGCACGTCGTATTCGATGAGGCGGGCGTAGCGGGCAGTCGCCGGGTCGAGCGGCTCGCCGGCGCGGGCAGCGGCCACCAGCGCGTCGCGTGCCTTCCCGGTGGCCTTCGGGTTGACCAGCACGGTCAGGTACGAACCGTCGGGCAACGCGCGCAGCGGGGGCAGCCGCAGGCCGGCCTTGACTCGCCACAGCAACGCGGCGCCGGTGTCCGTGGCCGTGCACCAGTCCGTCCAGGAGTAGAAGTTCCGGTCCGCGAGCAGCAACCAGTCGGACGTCAGGCGGTGGTAGAGAGTCCGGGCCAGCGCCTGTTCGCTGGCGGGTCTCGCCCCGCTGGCCGGACCGAGCGCGGCCAGGACCGCGGCGTGCGAGGCGCACTCGGACACGGTCACCGCGCGGACCTTCGGCAGCGCCCCCGGCGCGCCGTCACGGCCGGCCGGCAGGCCGAACGCGGCGATGTTCTCCCTTGAGGCCGGGACATCCCACTCCAGCCCGTCGATGCTCATCAGCCGCCACCGGCCGAGGAACGCCCCAACCGTGTCCAGGTCGGCGACCGGCCCGGCGACCTGACAGAACAGTTCGGCCAGCGGCGCCGAGCCGAGCCGCTGGCGGGCTTTCGTCAGCCCGCCCGAGGTCGGTTCCCACCGCGGCCCGACGACGTCGAGATCGTCGAGCGTGGCGGCGAGCCGGCGGGCGACCGCCTCGTAGTCGTCGTCCGCGAACAGCGCGAGCGCCATCACGAAGTAGGCCGCGACCTGCGGTGGGATCGTCGTGTCGCTGCGCCGGGCGTTCTTCCCCGTCGCCTCGATCGCCTCGTCGACCGCGTCACGCGGGACGAACGACGTCAGAACCCCCAGCGAGATCCAGTCCGTCAGCGGGCTACCCGCCACCGCCCCAGCGTCCGCCACACCCCCTGATCATGCCGCCAACCAGACAGAACCGCTGGAACCGACACACCCACCACCATCAAGATCCAACTAGTGGAAGTGGCATTGGTGAAAGCCTCCACAACACGATTCGGGTTCGGGCCGCGATGGCGGCACAGACGAAGATCGAGGGCCGCTACCTGGGTGGCCGTCCGCCCTACGGCTACCGGCTTGCCGACGCGGGTCCGCACCCGCACCCGGCGAAGGCGGCCGACGGCCGACGCCAGCACGTGCTGGCGCTGGACCCTGACACCGCCCCGGTCGTTCAGCGGATCTTCACGCTCTTCCTCGATGGCGTGGGGCTTTACCTTGTCGCCAAGACGCTGAACAGCGACGGGGTCGTCCCGCCGTCCGGCGCCGATCCGGCGCGTAACCGGCACCGCGCCGGCACTGCCTGGGGCAAGAGCGCCATCCGCGCAATCCTGGTCAACCCGCGTTACACGGGCTACCAGGTCTGGAACAAGCAGCACAAGGCACAGGTGCCACTCGACGCCAATGATGTCGAGTTGGGCCACAAGACTCGCATGCGCTGGAACAACCCCGACACCTGGGTATGGTCCGACCAACCCGCGCACCCGCCGATCGTCAGCCGAGAGACGTTCGTGGCTGCCCAGGAGCGGCTCCTCTCGCCCCCGACGAGGAAGCAGACCGGGCAGCGAGTGAAGGGGCAACCGGCCCACCTGCTCCAGGGCATCCTTCGCCACGAGGAGTGCGGGCTGCGCATGCAGGCCCGGCGAAGCCATGGTCACGTCTACTACTGGTGTGGGTATTTCAACGAGTACGCGCCGGCGGAGGCGGTCGATCATCCGGTGAATGTCCGTGTCTGTGAGGGCGCGATCGTCACCCAGGTCGATGCCTGGCTTGCGACCGTGCTCGACTCCGTCGGACAGGTAAAGATCGGCCTGGCGCGGTCTGCCGGTCCGGAAGACGCGCGGCTTCGTTCGATCATCGCCGAATGCGACCAGAAGCTGGCTTACTACCGGGCCGTGATCGAGGCCGGCGCGCAGGCATCCCTGGTCGCCCGCTGGGTCAACGAGGTCGAAGCGCGAAGACGCGAGGCGATCGAGGCGTTGGAGCGCCAGGCTCCCGGGCCACAGGCCGAGCAGCCCGCGGCGGCCATCGATTGTCAGGACATGGCCAGCAAGGCTGGGATCTACCGAAAGATAGGGCTACGTCTCAGCTACAGCCGCGTGACGAACAGGATCACAGCCCAGCTGGACTCGTGCTCACTGACCACCAGGCTGACACTGGCCACAGTGGGCCACGATGCGCCCGACAGTTCTCTAACTACTGCGAGTGAGGGACCGTAACCCTCCGTGTCCGAGGGGGGACTTGAACCCCCACGCCCGTTAAAGGGCACTAGCACCTCAAGCTAGCGCGTCTGCCATTCCGCCACCCGGACCGGTGACTCCGGGGCTGCCGCCCCGGTGCGGTTCAGATGCTACACGGTCCCGCAGGGTGCCTGTCGCAACCCCAGGCCACCAGAGGATCAAGGGCCGCCAGTCGACTTTGGATCATCATCGGTGATATATGGACCAGCGTCGCGACGCCCGTCAGGCCTGGTGAAAGGCCTGCGGCGTCGACGATTTGGGTAGCGTGACCGATTCGCTACCGCTCCGCCGGTTGTCAGGCTATCCTGACGAGCATGAGCAGGGGTAAGGACGGGCCGGGGCACGACGGACGACGGGCGTGGGAACGGCTCGAGAGCTGGCTCGCGCGGGAGCACAAGCCGGAGTTCGGCGAGGCCGCGCTCGAGGCGCTGTCGGACGTCGGCACCGCGCGCCGGGAGCTCGACCGGATCGAGTTGGAGGCGGTGCGCGCCGCCCGCGGGCGCGGCAGGTCGTGGGCCGAGATCGCGACCCGTCTCGGGGTGACCCGCCAGTCGGCCTGGGAGCGCTGGCGTGACCTGGACGAGAACCTTCCGACGCCCCCGGCCGACGCCGCCGAGACCCCGGATGCCGGCCCCGGTTCGAGGTCGCGGCCACGCCCCGTCCTCCTGGAGGTCGACGAGGCGTTGCGGCGGGCGCGAGCCCAGGCCGAGGACGCGCTGCGGGACGGCGACGTGGGGGGTGACGACTCCGGCGGGGGCGCGGGCGGGCGCGGGTCTGGCAAGCGGTCGCGCCGCGGCCGGGGGAAGACGGTCGTCGTGCCGAACCTGGTCGGCCGGTCCTGGGAGGAGGCGCGGCGGCTGCTGGGGGAGTGGGGCCTGTTCGCCGCCGCGATCGGCCCGGCCACGGAGTACGACGCCCCGATGGAGCTGATCGAGCCGGAACCGGGTGTGGTCGTCACCGGTCAGGCGCCGGAGGCGGGGGCGAAGGTTCCGTTCGGTTCGACGGTCCGGCTCTGGATGGGCCAGTCCGGCGGCGGCTCCGCCGGTGACCGCGAGCCGCGTCGGCCGTTGCCGTCCTCGCCGCCAGCCCGGGAGATGCTGCCCGAAACGGCCTCGACGACGGTCATCGCGGCCGTCGGCTGACCCGCCGGCGCGCGCCTGCCCTGGACAGGGCCGGCCCGACGCCCAGCTCGGCCAAGCCCGCCGTCGGCCGCCGCCGGCCGCTGGGCCTGCCCGGACAGGGCAGGTCCCGGCGAGATGCGGCGCGGCCCGGCGGCCCGGTGGTCGAGAGGGGCGCCGTGAACAGGGACGAGCGCTCCCGCCGAACGGCGTCCTTGAACATGCAGGTAAATGCCTGCATAATTTGAGCGTGACCGAAGCCGGTGGGACGGACAGGGCAGGGGCGGACCGGGTCTTCAAGGCGCTGGCCGACTCGACTCGCCGGCAGCTGCTCGACCGGCTGCGCGAGCGCGACGGGCAGACGCTCGGCGAGCTGTGCGCGGGCCTCGCGATGGCGCGCCAGTCGGGCAGCCAGCACCTGGCCGTCCTCGAGGCCGCCAACCTGGTCAGCGCGGTCCGGCGTGGGCGCGAAAAGCTGCACTACCTGAACCCGGTTCCCATCCACGAGATCCAGGAGCGCTGGATCGGCAGGTTCGACCGGCCTCGGCTGGCGGCGTTGGGCGCTCTCAAACGACAGGCGGAGGGGCATGAGATGACCGGCCAACCGAGCTACGTGTACGTCACCTACATCCACAGCACGCCCGAGCGGGCCTGGCACGCGCTGACCGACGCGGACCTGACCGCCGCCTACTGGGGGCACAGCAACATCTCCGACTGGCGCGAGGGCTCGGCCTGGGAGCACCGCCGCGTCGACGGCTCCGGCATCGCCGACGTCGTCGGCACCGTGCTGACCTCCGAGCCACCACGGCTGTTGGTGATCACCTTCGACGAGCCCGGCGCCGAGCCGCCGAACGGGCCGTCCAGGGTGACCTTCCTGATCGAGCCGTACCACGAGATCGTCCGGCTCACCGTCACCCACGAGAACCTCGCCGACGACAAGGCCCTCGAGGCGATCTCCGCGGGCTGGCCGGCGGTGCTGGCGAACCTCAAGTCGTTGCTGGAGACGGACCGGCCGCTGCCGCGGGCCCCCTGGGAGATGCACGCCGAGCTGCGCGCCGAGCAGTTGGCCCGGCACGACTCCCACTGACGCGGCCGGCCGTCGGCCCGCTGACCCGCCGACCCGCGCGCCTGGGGCCGGGCGCGGGGTCGGCGCCGGTTCCGGGAGGTCGTCAACGGCTGGGAGCGCTGGCCTCGCCGATGACCAGGGTGCCGTCGCGCTCGCAGCTGACGGTGACGGTCACCAGGCCGAGCTCGCCAAGCTCGTCGGGGGAGTAGCCGTGCGCGGTCGCGACGTCGCTGCCCGGCGGGTGAAGGCCGACGGTGACCCGCGGGGAGCCGGCGTCGCAGCCGCTGTCGGCGAGGAGCCGGCGGGCGGTGGCCTCGGCCTCGGCCGTCGCCTGGCTCCGGGTGGTCGTGAGCGCGGCGGCGCTGGCCGCTTCCTGGGCGGCGCGCCCGACGTCGAGCGACGCGTCCTGCCATCCGAGGGCTCCGTAAAGAACCCAGGCACCGGCCGCCACTATCCATATCCCGACGACGATTTCGACGATCCGGCCGCGCAGGCGGATCCGGCGCGCGCCGCGACCGGCTCGGCCACGAGGAAACCGGTCGCGGCTTCGCCGTGCGTGCTCTTGGCCGTGCTCGCCTGCGTCCGTGTCGCGGTCACCCGGGGAGTCGCCTGCACCGGGGGAGGTGTCCAGCCGCGCCGGCGTATCGCCGTGGCCGCTGGAACCGTCGGTCACCGGGCCCGTTCCGCGGTGGCGCGCCGTGACGCCCTCATGTCGCGCCTGTGCGTCGGCATCCGATGATTCTGCGCGATGGAACCGACGTATCCGTGAATTTGTCGGGTACGTTGCGTGGATCTGGTTCGGATCTTGTGAAGGTCTGGCCCGGCGCGGCCTGGCCCGGCCCGGCGCGGCTGTGCCGTGATCGTCCGATGCCTGGGAAAGTCGCGGGCAACGCCGCGTCGTTACGACCACATCGGCGAGCAAACGACGATCAGATGGTCGCGCGCCGGGCCTGGTTTCGTGGGTTCCGTGGTTCCGTGGGATCCGCGCCAGAACCCGTTACGTGGCGTGGCCTGGAAGTCGGATCCGGGTTGGTGCGCGGGGACGGCGTCCTGGCCGCCGGGCGGCGAAAGGGTGATGGCCGCCGGCATCGGTTCTCGATGCCGGCGGCCAGGGTCGTTACCGCGTCGGAATCGCCACGGTCACCTCCGTGCCCGAGCACTGGACGGTCGGATGCACGCCGGTCGGGGGCGCAGGTGCGCGCAGTCCGATGAAGTAGGTGACCACGCCTTCGAAGTCGCCGCCACTACGAATCTGGACGACATTGGTGGTTCCGGGGACGGGGAACAGGTTCCGGGGGGCCGTCGGCCTGCCGTTCTCGTCGTGGGCCGCGGTGCCCTGGAAGACCACCTGGACGAACGACTGGCCGCGCACGGCGACGGGCAGGCCGGAGCCGTCCTGGACCAGCGCCGATCGTGGCACGTAGCGGGCCGCGACGTCCGTGGGGGCGAGCGGTCGGAACCGGAACCGCACGAGATCCGCGCGGGCGCTGGCCGCGTGGGCGGTATGGATGCCCGTGAGCACCGGCTGGACGGGCGTGGCGGGTGGTCCGCCGGCGCGCGCCGGAACCGTGCCGGCCGTCAGGCCGAGGGCGAGAACGAGCAGCGCGCCCATGTTCGACAGTGACTTCCTCATGATTCACCACCAATTCCTGTAAGGCCGGAGACTCTCGTCCGGACCATCGCGAGAAAGCCGTGGTGGAAATCGGGTGGGCCGACGGAAAACACCCGTCTGCCCGCTGGTGAGAAGCCTGCGCTGGTGAGAAGGACCGAAGGAAGGTGCTGTGCGGCACGGGTCGGTTTGGGCGGCCACCTCCGTTCGCCGCCCAGCCTGCGCGACCGCGGCGCGTCCCGCCAGTCGTCCGCGACGAGCCGCGGTGGCGGCCACACATGGCGGAGCGCGACGGGCGCGACGGATATGGCGGGTATGGCGGGCGTGGCGGGCGTGATGGCGCATGGCCGGCGCGGCGCTGAACAGACCTGCCGCGGCGCACGCCACGGTGGGTGGCGTGACCCGAGCCAGGGGTCCGCGCCGACGGGCCCGCGCCGGCGGGTGGAGCCGACGGCCGGCGGACATGGCCGGCGGGCGGGGCCGGGCGTTGCCCGCGTCCAGCCGGGTGACCGGATGGCCGACCGCCGTTCCAGCGGTCCGTGGTCACGGCCCGCGCCTCCGGGGGGCCGGGCGGGCCGGGCTGGTCACGGCGCGGTGGGCGGCACTCACCCCACGTCAGAGGGTTCCGGCTTGGGATTGTGTCTAAATATTTTGTGCCCTAGGGTGCGTGGCGGCCGTCACAGTCTCACCGCCCGTTGTCCCGCTCGTGTGGGGGCGATGAGCCGTCGAACGGGCGGCCGGTCAGCTGATCACGGGAGGGCGCATGGGGCAGACAGGTATCTCCGGCGACGGGCGGGAGGCACGGCCGGGCTGGCGGCGGCCGTCGCGCCGGCACGGGTCGGCGCTGGCCGCGTTATCGGCGTTCACGGCCGTCAGCGTGCTGCTCGCGGGCTGTGGGGGCGACGACGAGCAGGACACGCCGGCCGGCACGCCCAGCGCGGCCGCGTCCGCCGCCGACGTGCTGGGCCCGGTCGCGGCGGCGCAGGGCGCGCCGGTCAGGATCGGGCTGATCTCGGACGGCAAGGGGCCGGTCTCGGACCTGGCCTACGAGAAGGACGTCGCCGCCGCGGCCGCGAAGTTCCTCAACGAGCGGCGTTCCGGCATCGGCGGGCGGCCGATCGAGCTGGTCTCGTGCGAGACCCTGGCCGATCCGGGCAAGGGCGCCGACTGTGCCAACCGGATGATCGAGGAGGACGTCGTCGCGGTCGTCGTCGGCTCGTCGTCGGTGGTGGAGAGCATCTGGCACCCGCTGCACGACGCGCACGTCCCGACGCTGTTCGGGACCGCGCCGACCCCGGCGCTGCTCGCCGACGCCGAGTCGACCTTCATCCTGTCCGACTCGATCTTCCCGCTGATCAAGCTGCCCATGCAGCTCGCCAAGGAGAACGGCGAGAACAAGGTGACGGTCGTCGCGATCGACGTGCCGACCGTGATGGGCATCTACCAGTCCATCGCGCCGCGGATGTTCGAGGCGGAGGGGATGGAACTGGACGTGGTCGCCGTCCCGCCGGGCACGGCCGACATGACGCCGCAGATGCAGACGCTGGTGGCCGGGGGCCCGGGGCTCGTCCAGGTGCTTGGCAGCGACGCGTTCTGCATCGCGGCCTTCAACGGCCTGCGCACGGCCGGGTTCTCCGGCCCGCTCGCGGCCGTGGCCCAGTGCATCACCGACGCGACCCGCAAGTCGGTGCCCGGTGACACCCTCGAGGGGATCACCATGTCGGCGAGCGCGCCCATCGGCACCGACAACCCGTCGACCGAACTGCTCGCCGCGGTCGCGGAAACCTACGGCAACGGCGAGTTCGAGGTCCAGCGCCAGGGGTCGTTGACGATGTTCACGACGGTGACCGCGCTGCAGGCCGCCACCAAGGGGATCTCCGGCGAGATCACCCCGGCCGCGATGACGGCGGCCATCAAGGCGATGCCGGAGTCGGAGCTGCCGGGCGCCGGCGGCCTGAAGTTCCGGTGCGGTGGCAAGGCCAACCCGTCGTCGCCGGCGGTGTGCGTGCGCGGCGGCCTGGTCACGACGCTGGACGGCAAGGGCCAGCCGACCGAGTACCGGGTGCTGGCCAGCACGCCGATCGAGGGCTGACGGATATCGAGGTCTGACAGGTGGTGAGGTGAGCCGCGTTGACTCCGCCGTCGCCGGAGGGCCGAAGCTCGACACGTGTTCGATGCGTGTTCGATCCGGACCCGTCGGGTCGATCGGTGAGTTCGCGCGGCTCACCTCTCCGAGCGTCAGGACGCCGCGGCACGCTGCCGCTCGGCGGTCAGGCGCGGTCCGCGGCGACCGGGACAGGCACCCGCGCAACAGGCGGCGGAGCATGCCAGTCGTCGATCGGCTTGTTCGGGATCTCCTTGCGGATGACCGGGACGATCTCGGTGGCGAAGATCTCCAGAGTCGCCCGGTAGTCCTCCGGGCTGATCGCCTGCGTGTCGACGTGGATGTGCACGAGGTCGTGCTGGAACTTCTCGTGCTGGGCCAGCAGGGTGTCGATCACCTGCTGGGGGCTGCCGACCAGCGCCGAGGTCTTGGTGAGGTAGTCCTCGAGCGTGGCGGCCCCGAGGCGGTCGAGGGCGCCGTGCTCATAGCGGCGGTTGTAGGCGAGGCGCCGCTCGAAGGCGGGCGTGAACTTCCGGACCGCCTCCTGGCTCGTCGCCGCGGCGAAGAAGCCGCCGGTGCCGACGCCGACCAGGGCGTGCTCGGGGTCGTGGCCGTAGGAGGCGAACCGTTCCCGGTAGTACTGCACGGTCTCGAGGTACCGGCCGACGGCGGCGGTCCCGATCGAGGTGAACACCGGGTCGCCGTGCCGGGCGGCGAAGTCGGCGCTTTCCAGGTTCGTGTTGGCGCCGTGCCAGATCCGCAGGTTCGGCCGCGCCGGGCGGGGCAGCGCGGTCACGTTGACCAGCGGCGGCCGGAAGCGCCCCTCCCAGCTCACCTCGGTCTCGTTCCACAGCGCGCGAAAGACCTCGTAGCTTTCCCGGAGGCGATCCCACTTGTCGTCGTCGGTCACGCCGAAGACGCGAAGGGTCTCCGCGTACCCGCCCTTTCCGATGACGAGGTCGAGACGCCCGCCGGCGAGGTGGTCCAGCGTCGAGTAGTCCTCGAAGGCGCGCAGCGGGTCGTGCAGGCCGAGTGTGGAGACGGTCGTGACCAGCTGGATCGTGCTGGTGTGGGCGGCGATGTTGGCGAGGATCACGGCCGGCGACGAGGCGGCCACCCGCCCGTCGTGCCGCTCGCCGATCCCGAAGGCGTCGAACCCGAGCTGCTCGGCGAGGACGGCCTCGTCGACGAGGTGCGCGAACTGCCGCCGCACCGACGCGTGCTCGTCGGGCAGCGACGGCAGGAGAAGGAACTTCACAGGGGGTCTCCCGGGGGATGAACCGGCGCCGCCGGCGCGGCGTTCCTCGGCCGCGCGCATGCGATGGGGCGGTTCGGCTTCCTCGAAAAGATCTTCGTCACGTGGCCTCTCCTGCCATGAGGCGGGACCAACCCACCGGTATGCCGCCTTGTTGTCGACGAGTCAGCTTGGCGGTTGGCCGAGGGCGTGGGGAGACTGCACCTTGACGTGCGTTATGTACTTCGAGGTGCGTATTGGCGGAAGGAGACCGATCTGTGAGCGGAACGGATGCCGGAGCCCACCTGACGGCCGTCGCCAGCGGAGGAGTCTGCGCGACGGAGCGGGACGCCCAGCATCGTTACGGACTCCGACGCCCGAACCGTCGCCGGACCGAAACGTCTGGAAGCCGGCGGCGGGCACGCAAACGCTCCGGCGGAAAGCCTGTCGCCGGCCCGAGTGACGCCGCTTTCCTCCGCGCCGTGTTCTAATTCCGCGAAGCATGTCGTGACCGTCAGCGAGCAGGCCACGGAGAAGCGAGAAGATGCCAAAGGCGACCAGCCCCGACCAGGCGGACGAAAAGGTGCTCGGCATCGTCATCGCCGGGGCCGCGGCGCGCGGGGCGTACGCGGCGGGCGCGCTCGCGCGCCTCGCACCGAAGATCAAGACGTATCGGCGGCTGGTGGTCGTCGGCACGAGCTCGGGGGCCGTCAACGCCGCGTTGCTCGCCCAGAGCGCTCACAAACCTCCCGGCGAGATCGCCGCCGACCTGACCGACGCCTGGAGGACCATCGACTCCTCAAGGGTCTTCGCGCCCGTGGTCTCCCCCTGCACCATGGCCAGGAGGGTGGCCGGGGCGATCCGCTCGCGCACGATCACCAGCCTGGTGGACACCGCGCCGCTGCACACGACGGCGCGGGATCTCTACCGCCCCGACCAGGTCGCCAGCAACGTCGTCGACGGATACCCCGAGGCCGTCGCGGTCGTCGCGACACTCTGCCAGCAGGACGGGACGGGCGGGCGCAGCCGGGTGTTCCTGCACAGCAACGCCCCCGCGCCCCAGGTCCCTCCCGGCGGCGCACTGGACTATGTGCGGACGTCGCTCGAGTACGAGCACGTCGTCGCTTCCTCGGCGATTCCGGTCATCTTCCCGCCGGAGAAAATCGACACCCGTGGCGCGGCGGGTTTCTACCTCGACGGCGGTATCCGGCTGAACGCGCCCATAAAGCCCGCCCTCGACCTCGGGGCGACCGAACTGATAATCATCTCCAGCCACGCGACGGACTATCCGCCGCCGCCCTCGGCGCCCGTCGACCGCGTGCCGGGCGTCCTGGGCGCGGGCGCCCAGTCGCTGAACGCGGTGCTCGGCGACGCGATGATCGAGGACATCAGGAACCTGCGGCGCGTCAACCGCTTCGTCAAGGCGGCCGGCGTCAGGGCGGCCTCGCCGAGCGGAGCGCCCTACAGGCGGGTCAACTTTCTTCTCGTCTCGCCGGGAAGCGGCGAACTCGCCGGTCTGGCGGCGGCCGTGTTCCGCGACCGCTACCGAGGGCGGCGGGCGATCCCGTCGCCTCACTACCTGCGCGCTCCCGACTACCACGTGCTGGGCCTGCTGCAGACGGTTCTGGCCTGCCTGCGGGTCGGCGGCGACGACCGGGAACTGCTCAGCTTCCTGCTCTTCGACACCCAGTACATGGACGACCAGATCCGCCTGGGTGAGGCTCACGCCGCCGCCTCCTCCTGGCAGTACTGAGTCCGTTTCCTGCTCTTCGACACCCAGTACATGGACGACCAGATCCGCCTGGGTGAGGCTCACGCCGCCTCCTCCTCCTGGCAGTACTGAGTCCGTCCGGATCGGGTCGACCACCGTTGTCCACACCGTTGGCGGGCGGCTGTCGATCATGAATGTCGTGTCGGCGTGACGCCACATCCTCTCGGCCGGTCGGGTCGACAAGATAATCAACGGTGTTGACGGGCGGTCTCGCGGCTTGTTGATCTTGTCTGCTTCCGGCTCCGTAGGCTTGACCGCTCCCCGCCCGGCTCCTCCTCGAAGACGCGATCATCGAGGCAGCCAACGACGAAAAGGGCACGGGACGTTGGCTCACCGCGCCTTCGGGATTGCCGCGCTGGTGGTGTACACAGGTCGGACAGGATCTTCCGAAGCGTTGTCGCCACAGTCGCAGTGAGGTGTGGACAGAACCATGGGTGGCCAACGGCGACCGCGGTACGCCGACGATGTTCTCGGCGGCCCGGACGAGGCCGAACGCCTCCGGCTCGCCGCGATGGCCGAGGTCTGCGACCCGACCACGACCCGCGTGCTCGACGAACTCGGCGTCGCCGCCGGCTGGCGGTGCCTGGAGGTGGGCGCCGGCGCCGGGTCGATCGCGGCCTGGCTGGCCGACCGGGTCGCCGCGGCCGGCCACGTCGTCGCGACCGACATCGACACCAGCCACCTGGCCGACCTCGCCGCTTCGCGCGCGAACCTGACCGTCCTGCGGCATGACGTCACGCGCGACCCCGCGCCGGACGGCGGGCCGTTCGACCTCGTCCATGCCCGGTTCGTCCTGGAGCATCTCCCCGAGCGCGAGGAGGTCCTCGACCGCCTCGTGGCCTGGCTGAAGCCGGGCGGCGTGCTCGTCCTCGAGTCGATCGCCGAGTTCCCGGTCGACTCCTCGCCGCACCCGCCGTTCCGCGCGGCGATGCGCGGCATCGGCGAGGCGCTCGCGAGGACGATCGGCACGGACTCCGGCTGGGCGCGCGGCTTCCCGGGCCCGCTGCGTGACCGGCGCCTCGTCGACGTCGGAACGGCGGTCCACCTGCCGGCCACCGGCGGCGCCAACGCCTCCGCGCGATGCTGGACGTTGACCCTGACCCGCCTGCGGCCGCGCATCCGCGAGCTGGACCTCGCGTCCGAGGACACGCTCGACGAGGCGCTCGCCCAGCTCGCGGACCCGGCGTTCTTCGACCTGGCCTTCGCGACGGTCATCGCCTGGGGCCGCGGACCGGCGGGCCCGCGTTAGGACGCTTCCCACGGATCATGTTCCGCGCGGCCTGGATCGCCGATCCGCGTACACAACCAGCGATCATCGACCCGATCCGGCCCGGTCACCTCGGGAGATCACCGGATCCGTACGCGGATCGGCGGTCGAGCATCCCGGTCAAGATCACGGGAAGGCCTGGCCCGGCCGGCCCCTCGGCGGCGGGTCACGGCAGCGGCACCAGGGTGGCGCGGACGCGGGCGGCGCAGGTGAGGATGACGTCGGCGGCGAACGCGGCATCCTCGGGGCCGGTCTTCCAGGACGAGACGCTGACGCGCATCGCGGTCCGGCCGCGCCACCGGGTCGGGCCACACCAGATCCGCCCGTCGGCCTGGATCTCGGCTATCAGCGCCGCCGTCAGCGCATCCCCCTCGGCCGCGCCCCCGGCGGTGTCGCCAGGCTCGCCGTCGAGGCGGACGAGGACCTGGTTGAGGACGACCTCGTTGAGCACGGTCAGCCCGCCCACGGCGAGCCGGCGGGCGATCTCGGCCGCCGCGTCGCAGGCCCTGGTCACCAGGCCGGCCACGCCGGCGCGCCCAAGGGTGCGCAACGCCGCCCACACCTCGACCTGGCGGGCGCGCTGCGACGACTGGGGCGTGTGGTGCATGGGGTCGAACGTGTCCCCGGCCGGCACGTAACCGGCGGCGGCGGTGAACGTGCGCCGCAGGTGGGCGGGGTCGCGGACGACGGCGAGCCCGCAGTCGTGGGTGACGTTGAGCCACTTGTGGCCGTCGGTAGCCCACGAGTCCGCGCGGTCCAGGCCCGCGACCAGGTGGCGCCGGCCCGGGTCGGCGAGCGCCCACAGGCCGAACGCGCCGTCGACGTGCAGCCAGCCGGGCGCGGCGTGGGGCCGGGCGGCCAGCCAGTCGGCGATCTCGTCGAACGGGTCGAACGCGCCGGTGTTCACCTCGCCGGCCTGGGCGCAGACCAGCACCGGCCCGGCCAGGTCGGGGAGCGCGTCGGCGCGCATCCGTCCCTGGTCGTCGGCGGGGACGACGTGCACCCGGGAGCGCCCGAGGCCCACCAGGCCGAGCGACTTCAGCAGCGTCGAGTGCGCTCCCTCGCCGATGACCACGTCGAAGGCCGGGGCGCCGAACAGCCCGTCGGCCTGGGCGTCCCAGCCGAGCCGGGCGAGCAGCGTGTCGCGGGCGGCGGCCAGGCAGGAGGCGTTCGCGACGGTTGCGCCGGTGACGTAGGCGACGGCGCTGCCCGCCGGCAGGCCGAGCAGCTCGAGCAGCCAGCCGCGGGTGACGTCGTGCAGCTTCGCCGCGACGGGTGACATCACCGGCAGCGCCGCGTTCTGGTCCCAGGCGCTGGTCAGCCACGCCGCGCCGAGCGCCGCCGGCAGCGTGGCGCCGATGACGAAGCCGAAGTAACGGGCGCCGGCCGAGGCCATCGTCGCGGGACTGCCGGCGGCGTGCAGCAGGCGAAGCGTCTCGGACGCGGGCACGCCGGCCTGGGGGAGAGGCTCGTCGAACGCGCCAAGCCCGGCGAAGGCCGCCGTGTCGGGTGTGGCAGGCCGGTCGTCGACCGTGGCCGCGTACTCGAGCGCCATCGCCGCGGCCGCCCGCAGCGCCTCCAGATCCTCGTCACGGTCCACGGCGTCATCCTGCCGGGGCACTTCTCCGGGGGCGACCGGTTATCGCCCACCCCACTGGCCCGCCACCCGGCCGCACTCGGGCTGCCTCCTGCTGTCGTTGTCCTCGCGGCCGGCCACCCGTTGCGGGTTGCCCGGTGTCACGGGGCGTTTCCGCGGGGCGTGGCGGGGGAGTTCGCGGTCTGCGGCTGTCACGGAGCGTGACCAGATAGCCAATCAGCCGCGGGTGCCGTACTGGGTCCGCGCCGACCGACGGGGGGATTGACGTCCGTGAGCTCTTCCTTGTTGGTGAAGCGAAGACCGGTGAAGTGGTCGTGGGGGGTGCGGCTGTCGAGCGCGCTGGCGGTGTCGTCGCTGTCGGTGGCGGGTCTCGCGGGTCCGGCGGAGGCAGGCGGGCCGGCGACAGCGGGCCGGTTGTCGGCGTGGACGGCGTGTGGTGACGGGTTGGAGTGCGCGACGCTCCCGGTCCCGTTGGATCACGCGCACCCGGCAACCGGGACTATCGAGTTGGCGGTGATCCGGCGCCCTGCGGCCGACCCGGCGCGTCGGATCGGGTCTCTGGTCTATCTGGCGGGCGGGCCGGGGGACTCCGGAGTCGACTTCGTCGAGCGGGTCCCGAAGCTGTTCAACGAGTCGGTGCGTGATCGGTTCGACATTGTCGGGTTCGACCAGCGGGGCGTCAGCCGAAGCGCCCCCGTCCGCTGCTTCACCGACGAGGAGAATGCCTCTGGAGAGGACTCGATCGCCGGACTGCCGAAGGATCGGTCGGCAGTGGGTGGGGAGCACTCGCTGGCCGTCGTGCCGGTGGGGGCGAAGCGGTCGTCTGGAAACGACGTCATGGCCGGGTTCGACGAGACCGCCGAGGTGTACCGCGAGTTCGCCGCGAACTGCGGTCGCCTGAGTGGGCCGTTGCTGCCCTACCTGTCGACCGAGGCGGCGGCCCGCGACGTCGACCTGCTGCGCGCCGCGCTGGGCGAGCCCAAGCTCACCGCCTACGGCGCCTCGTACGGCACCCAGCTGGGCGCCACCTACGCCGCGCTCTTCCCGACCCGGCTGCGCGCCCTGGTGCTGGACGCGCCGGCCGACCCGACGCTGCGGATCAACAACCCGCTGGAGCACCTCAGGTTGAAGGCGTTCGCGTTCGAGGCGGCGCTCAACGCCTTCTTCGCCTGGTGTGCCCACGACCCCAAGTGTGGCTTCGGCCATGGTGACCCGGCGGGTGCCTACGACCGGCTGATGGCCCGGCTCGCCGAGAAGCCGCTTGACGTGCGTGACAAGGACGGCACCACCACCCCGGTCGACGCGTCGGTGGCGCGCACCGCCGTCGTGCAGCTGTTGTACGGCGAGTGGGGTTGGCCGGACCTTGGGCTCGGGCTGCAGCGCGCCGACGACTACGACGACGGCTCGATCCTGCTCGACAAGTCTCGCGGGGAGGCTTCCGCTCAGCGGGAGAGTGAGCCCTACAGCAACTCCAACGAGGCCATTGAGGCTATCAACTGCGCGGACCAGAGCTACCCGACCGACCTCGCCGTCTATCGGCGTTTCCTCGTCGATCTCGCCCGCCAGACCCCGCGGATCGGCGTGACGCAAGCTCTGGTCGGCCTGGCCTGCGCGTTCTGGCCCACGCGGCCTGCTTCCCGCTATACCGGACCGTTCCAGGCGCAGGGGGCCCCGACGATTCTCGTGATCGGCACTACCGGCGACCCTGCGACGCCCTACCCGGAGGCGCGGACGCTGGCGGCCCAGCTGGGTGACCGCGGCGTCCTGCTGACCTGGCAGTCCTACACGCACGTCGCGTACAGGGGCTCCACCTGCGTCGACGAGATCACCGACCGCTATCTGATTGATCTGGTGACGCCCAAACCGAACACGGTCTGCCAGTAGGGCCGGTCCCGGAAGGCGCTGACGTCGTCTTCCGGTGGTCGTCGGCGGCCGGGCGAGCGGATCCTCTCGCCCGGCCGTCTTCGCGTGGACAGACCATCAAGATAGTCAACACTGCTGACACCCCGGAACGCTGTTTTTGATCGTGAAGTCGTTGGGTCGATGCCAGAACTCGCGAGCATCAAAGGACTGAAGGCTGCTCCTACGGGCCAGTCGCGATCTTCCCGCCGGTCGAGCCCGTCCGCCGAGACGGTCGGCTCGGTCGCCAGTCCACCGCCGTTCTCAGCCACCCGTTGCGGGTTACCCGGTGTCGCGGGGCGTTTCTGGCGGGCGTGATGGGGGAGTTCGCCGTCTGCGGCTGTCACGGAGCGTGACCAGAAAATCAATCAGTCGCGGGCGCCGTTGCGGGCCCGCCCTGACCGACGGGGGGATTGACGTCCGTGAACTCGTCCTTGTTGGTGAAACGAAGACCGGTGAAGGTGAAATGGTCGTGGCAGCTGCGGCTGTCGAGCGCGCTCGCGGTGTCGTCGCTGTCGGTCGCCGGTCTCGCGGGTCCGGTGGAGGCGGGTGGGCCGGCGACGGTGGGTCGGTTGTCGGCGTGGACGGCGTGTGGTGAGGGGTTGGAGTGCGCGACGTTGCCGGTGCCGTTGGATCATGCGCGTCCGGCGGCGGGGACGATCGAGTTGGCGGTGATCCGGCGCCCTGCGGCCGACCCGGCGCGTCGGATCGGGTCTCTGGTCTATCTGGAGGGCGGGCCGGGGGTCTCCGGCTTCGACAGCGTCCGTGACTCCGCCGAGCTGGTCGAGAAGCCGGTGCGTGACCGCTTCGACGTCGTCGGGTTCGACCAGCGGGGCGTCGGTCGAAGCGCCCCCGTCCGCTGCTACGCCGACACGGAGGCCGCCGAGAAGGCCTTGATCGGCGGGCTGCCGTGGGATCGGTCGGCGGCGAGTGGGTCACGCTGGCTGGCCGTCGCGCCGGTGGGGGCGAAGTCGTCGTACGGCGACGAGGTCCTGGCCGGGTTCGACGAGACCGTCGAGGAGCAACGCCGGTTCGCCGAGGGCTGCGGTCGGCTGAGTGGGCCGTTGCTGCCCTATCTGTCGACCGAGGCGGCGGCCCGTGACCTCGACCTGCTGCGCGCCGCGCTGGGCGAGTCCAGGCTCACCGCCTACGGCGCCTCGTACGGCACCGAGCTGGGCGTCACCTACGCCGCGCTCTTCCCGACCCGGCTGCGCGCGCTGGTGCTGGACGCGGTGGTCGACCCGAGGCTGTCGATAGACAATCCGTTCGTCGAGATCTGGCTGCAGGCGACGGCGTTCGAGAAGGCGTTCGACACCTTCCTGGGCAACTGCAAGCGCGACCCGGAGTGCACGTTCGGCCATGGTGACCCCGCGGGCGCCTACGACCGGCTGCTGGCCCGGCTCGCCGAGAAGCCGCTTTACGTACGCAACGAGGATGCCAACACCGTTACGGAGGTCGACGCGTCGGTGGTGCGCTTCGCCGTGGAGAAGCTGCTCTACAACGAGAGCAACTGGCCGAAGCTTGAGCTCGGGTTGCAGCGCGCCGACGACTACGACGACGGCTCGGTCCTGCTCGACGTCGTTCAGGGAAGCTCCGACCAGGAGGACGGGGTCTACGACAACCTTGCCGAGGCCAACGCCGCCATCAACTGCGCCGACCAGAGCTATCCGACCGACCTGGCCTTCTACCGCGGCTTCGCCGCCACCATGGCCCTCGAGGCTCCGCGGTTCGGCCCGATGCTCGCGCTGGTTGGGCTGCCCTGCGCGTTCTGGCCCACGTCCCCGGCCTCCCGCTACACCGGGCCGTTCCAGGCGCCGGGGGCGCCGCCGATCCTGGTGATCGGCACCACCGGCGACACGGCGACGCCCTACGTGGAGGCCCGGTCGCTGGCGTCCCAGCTGGGTGACCGCGCTGTCATGCTGACCTGGCGGTCCTTCACGCACGGTGCGTATGGGAACTCCACCTGCATCAACGAGGCGACCAACCGTTATCTGATTGACCTGGTCCCGCCCAAGCCGAACACGGTCTGCCAGTAGGACCGCATTCCGGACGGCGTCAAGGTCGTCGTCTCCGGGGCATCGTCGACGCCCGGTCGAGCGGATCCGCTCGACCGGGCGTCCTTGCGTGGACAGAGCAACAAGATAGTCAACGTTGTTGACGCCCCGACACCCTGTTTTTGATCTTGATGATCACTATGTCGTCACCCAAGTTCACAAGCTCCAAAGGACTGAAGACGCTCCTGTCGGCCAGTGGTGATCTTCGTGGATCCTCGGGCGCCGGTGGAGCGAGAGTGGGGCGGGTTCAGGCGGCGTAGGGGTGGGTGGCGCGGGCGGCGCGCAGCGCGTGGGCCCACCAGGCGAGCCGGTCGAGCAGGAGTTTGGCGGCTTCGGTGGGTCCGGTGGGGTCGTGGGGCTGGCCGTCGGGGCCGAAGCGGGCACGGGCGCCGTGGAAGCTGACGGTGTCGCGCAGGGTGGTGGCGTGTAGTTCGGCGAACACGGCTCGGAGGTGCTCGACGGCGCGCAGCCCGCCGGACAGGCCGCCGTAGGCGACGAACGCGACGGGTTTGGCGGCCCATTCGACGTGGTGGGCGTCGATGAGGATCTTCAGTGCCGCCGGGTAGCTGTGGTTGTACTCGGGGGTGATGACGACGAAGGCGTCGGCGGTGTCGAGTCGGCTGGCGACACCGAGGCGTGGTGAGAGCTCGACGGCGCCGGAGTGCACCGCGGGGTCGTCCTTGACCATCGTCCGCATCGCCTCGCGGACGTCGATGACGTCGACGTCGAAGTCCGGGTGGGTGGTGGCCTCGCCGGCGAACCAGTCGGCGACGGTCGTGGCGAACCGGCCCTCCCGCACGCTCGCGACGATCAGGGCGAGTCGCAGCTGGTCGTCCCACATGCGCATCCGGTCTCCTGTTCCCCGCGGGCCGGGGGATGTGCCGGCCGGCCGGCGGTGGCGGGAGGGGTGTGGCGCCGGCTGCCGCCAGCCTGGTACTTCAACAAAGGTTGAGGTCCAGTGCCGTGGCCGCGGGTACGGTGGCGCTCGTGACGCCGAACGACGCCGGTCCGGCGGCGGCACCGGCCGCCCGTGACCCGATCTGTGACCCGATCTGCCATCCGGTGGCTTCCGCCGTCCCCGGTCCGAGGCCGCCGGGCCCTCGGGTGGCTCCGCCGGCCGGGCCGGCCCCGGAGTCTGGCGAGGCAGGCCTGGCGGCCGTCCAGGAGGCGGGTCGGGGTGGCGAGGCGCCCGGTGGCGGCCGGTCGCCGCGGGCCAGGCCCGTGCCTGAGCTGACGATCGGGGAGCTGGCGGCGCGTAGTGGGGTGGCGCCGTCGGCGCTGCGGTTCTACGAGAGCCAGGGGCTCATCCGGTCTCGGCGCACGGCTGGCAACCAGCGTCGGTACAGCCGGGGCACGCTGCGTCGGATCGCGTTCATCCGGGCGTCGCAGAGTGTCGGGATCCCGTTGTCGGTGATCGGTGACGTGCTCGCCGGGTTGCCCGCGGACAGTACTCCTGGCCGGGAGTTCTGGGAGCGGGCGTCGGAGGACTGGGCGCGGGTGCTCAACGAGCGGATCCGGGCGCTGGAACGGCTGCGCGACCGGTTCACCGACTGCATTGGCTGCGGCTGCCTGTCGTTCGACCGCTGTGCTCTGGTCAATCCCGGTGACCAGGCCGCCCGGTTTGGTCCCGGGCCGCGCAACCTGCTCTGACCCGCCGGTTCTTGCCGGCTTCGCCGGTGGTCTGGCTCCTTGGCTGTTGGCGATGGTGGGTGTGGCCCGGTGTGGCCCGGTGTGGTCGGGTGTGGGCTCATCGTTGCCGGGACTGGATGCGTTGATGGGGGTGTAGGCGCAGACGTCCGGAAGCCGGGAGGCGAGGGGTGCGTGACGATGAGGAACGGGCATTCGAGGAGTTCGTCGGCAGATCGGCGGACCGGCTGCTGTTGAGCGCCGTGCTGCTCGTCGGCGGTGATCGGGCCGCGGGTGAGGACCTGCTGCAGGGGGCGTTCGAGCGGACCTACCGCCACTGGCCGAAGGTCAGCGAAGGCCACCCCGAGGCGTACGTACGCCGGGCGCTGGTCAACGGCGCGACCAGCCGCTGGCGACGGCTGCGGGCGCGGGTCGCAGAGGTGCCGCTGGTCACCGAGGGCCGGCCTGGTTCTCCGGAGGTGCCGGTCGCCGATCACGCGGAGGCGTTGTCGCTGCGGGATGGTCTGGTGCGGGCGCTGCGGACGTTGCCGCCGCGGCAGCGGGCCGTGATCGTGCTGCGCTATCTCGACGACCTGTCCGAGTCGGACGTGGCCGCGGCGCTGGGCTGCTCGGTCGGCTCGGTACGCAGCCAGGCCTCCCGGGGGCTTGCCCGGCTGCGGGAGAACAGCCATCTGCTCGACGGGCCGTCGACGGTGCGGGCGGCGCCGCGGGTGCCGGCGGGGGTGCCGGATGTGCTGACGAACGAGTCCGATGCCGAGGCCGACGCGGAGATCGTGCTGGTCAGGGCTGTTCCGGATGTCGCGGTGCCGGTGCCGGGGGCGCGGGCGGCGCGGCTGCGGCCGGTGGCCGGGGGGCGCCACGGCGGGCAGCGGGCGCCGGCTGGCGCGTCGCCGGATGTCGTCGCGGCGCGTGAGGCGCGGCAGGAGAAGGGAAACGCGCGGTGAGCGTCATCGATCATGATCTGGAGACGCGGCTGCGGGCCGCGCGGGCCGAGCTGCCGGAGCTGACCGTCGACCCGTGGTTCACCGAGTCCGTGCGGGCGCGGGCCTGGCGGCGTACCGCGCGGCTGCGGGCGGCCGGGGTGGCGGCGCTGGTGGCGGCGGTCGTCGCGGGGGTGGCGATCCCCGCCGGGCTGCTCGGCGGCACGGGGCACAAGGGGTCGATCGTCCCGGCGAAGACGCCGGCGCCGCTGGTGGACGCCGTGCCGTGGACGTATGGCGGGATCACGGTCACCTGGCTGCCGGCCGGGACGGTGCACGTCCGGGACGGCAACGGTGGGCAGGGTTTCCCAGGCCCGATGAGCCAGGTGTCCATGCTGCTCGGCTACAACGAGTCGAGCTACTCCAGCACGTTCATGCGCCCGGACGGCAAGGAGGCGTCGACGATCGAGGTGGGCGTCAACTGGATGCCGGACCTGGCCGCCTTCGGGGGAAACGGTGACCTGAAGAGCGTCCTGGGCACCGGCGCGACGGAGACGACCGTGCGCGGCCAGCAGGCGTTCCAGACGAGCGGCACCGTCGAGGGACGCTACGAGGGTGGCCTGTACTGGCGGGAGGGCGCGGACGGCCCGCTGCTGGGCGTCTCGACGCGGGACGTCACCCCGATCGACTGGGCGGAGATCCGTGGGATCGCCGAGGGGCTGAGGTTGGACCGCGACCCGGGCGGGGTGGACCCGGCGACGGTGGAACAGGTCAAGGCCGCGTTCTCGGTCGTGTACGGGGCGGGCGAGGAGACCGACGAGGCGTGGCTCGCCGCGGTGCAGGACGGCGCGGAGCTGATCGAGCTCGCCCACCGGGCGCGGGACCGGTATCCCCAGCTGGTCGAGACGCTGGAGATCAGTTTCTCGTCGATGCGGCGGCTGAGCCCGACGTCGGTCCAGCTCAGCTACACGATCAGTTTCATCGATGACACGGTGCCGGCGATCAAGAGCATGTACGCGTCGTCGTCGCCGAACATCCGCCGCTCGGTCGGCGGCTCGGGTTCGGCGGTTCTGGTGGACGGCCGTTGGATGGTGTCCCGGGAGAGCTACTGCGCCCAGCTCCGCCAGATGGGTGACAAGGAGCTGGTGTGTTCCTGAGCCGCGGCCAGGCCTGGAGCTGACGCGTCGGGCCGGTGGCACCCCGACCTCGGGGCGCCACCGGCCCGACGGCCGTGTGGGGGTGGGTCAGCGGTTGCGCAGGGCGTCGGTGAGGCGGATGCGGCTGCCGGTGCGTTTGACCGCGCCGGCGTAGATCCGGCCGGTGAGGCGGACGAGGGCGGCGATCGTGGCGGCGGCGAGCGCGACGGCCAGCGCGATCTGCCAGCCGGGCGCGGTGCCGGCGGCGATCAGCATGGGCATGATCAGGGGTGCGGACAGCGGGACGACCGACAGGACGTCGAGCAGACCGCTGTCCGGGTCCGACGGCAGCACGGAGACCCCGACCACGTACGGAATGATGATCATCATGATGATCGGGGTGGTGACGCCGGCGACGTCCTCCTGCCGGGACACGAGCGCGCCGGTGGCCGCGAACAGCAGGGCGTAGAGCGCGAAGCCGAGCAGGAACCAGAGCAGCGACCAGGTCACCGAGCCGAGCGCGACCGAGGTGGGCAGGTCGAGCACTCCGGTGCCCAGGGCCATCGGCACGGCGACGGCGGCGTAGAGGACGAGCTGGGACAGGCCGACCAGTCCGATGCCGAGGACCTTGCCCGCCATCAGCTGCCACGGTTTGACGGTCGCGAGGAGCAGTTCGACGACCCGGCTCGACTTCTCCTCGACGACGCCCTGGGCGACCGTCGGGCCGAAGATGAGCAGCGAGATGTAGAGCAGGATGCCGGTGATGACGCCGAGGGCGATGCGCGCCCCGTGGCGCGGGTCGGCGGGGTCGAGGGCCTCGACGTGTACCCCGGCGGCGCCCATGGCGGCCTGGACCTGGGCGGGGTCGCCGCCGAGCGCGGTGATCTGCGCGTCGAGTGCCTGCCCGCGGGCGACGGCGGTGAGCAGGGCGCCGGTGACGTCGTCGAGCTCCTCGCGGACGACGACCTGGAGGCCGTCGGCGCCGGTGGCGACGACGGCGGCGTCGAGGTCGCCGTCCTGGACCTGGGCGCGGGCGTCGGCGGGGTCGGGGACGGTGACGGTCCGCAGGTCGACGCCCGCGCCGTCGGCGGCGGCGTCGAGCGCGGCGGCCGCGGTGGCGTCGGCGGGCAGGAAGCCGACGGTGCTGGTCGAGGTGCCGCCGGCGAACAGGGACGCGGCGCCGATCCCGAGGACGAGCGCGACGACGAACAGCGGCGTCATGATCTTGAAGGCTTTGGAGCGGAGCCGGGTGGAGACCTCCCGGCTCAGCACGAGCCACAGCACGCGGCGGGTCGTCGGCGGTGGCGGCGCGTCCTGGCCGGTCGCCGGGGCGGGCGGCCCGGTGGGGGTGGTCGTGGGCGGGTCGGTGTCGAGCCCGGTCGCGCCGCTCATGGGCGTCCCTCCTTCTTCCACCGGGCCCGGCCGCGCCGGGTCGCCGGGGGTGGCGGGTCGGCGGGGGTGGGCGGCTCGTGGGTCACGACCTCGCGGAACAGCTGGGCCAGGGAGGGGCGGCGGTGGGCGAACTCGCGGACGGGGCCGGTCGCGAGCGCCGCGCGCAGGACCTGCTGGTCGTCGGCGCCGGCGGCCAGGCGCAGCTCGGTGCGGCCGCGGACGTCGCGGCCGGTGCTGAGCACGCTGGGCAGGGTGTCGGCCCAGCCGGCCGGCGCGTCGGGGGCGTCGACGACGAGCGTGGAGGCGCCGCCGGCGCGCAGCTCGTCGACGGGGCCGATGGCGACCATGGAGCCGGCGGAGACGATCCCGACCCGGTCGCACAGCCGTTCGACGAGGTCGAGCTGGTGGCTGGAGAAGACGACGGGCACGCCGGCGGCGGCTCGTTCGCGCAGCACGTCGCTCATCACGTCGACGGCGAGGGGGTCGAGGCCGGAGAACGGCTCGTCGAGGACGAGCACGGCCGGGTCGTGCACGAGGGCGGCGGCGAGCTGGGCGCGCTGCTGGTTGCCGAGGCTGAGGGCCTGCACCTCGTCGCCGAGCCGGGTCTCGATGCCGAGCCGGGCCGCCCACTGGCGGGTCGCGGTCCGGGCGGCGGCGGCACTCAGGCCGTGGAGCTGGGCGAGGTACTCCAGCTGCTCGCCGACTCGCATCTTCGGGTAGAGGCCGCGTTCCTCGGGCATGTAGCCGATCCGGCGGCGGACGTCGAAGGTGAGCGGGACCCCGTCGTAGCGGACCTCGCCGGCGTCGGCGGCCAGGACACCGAGCACGATGCGCATGGTGGTGGTCTTGCCGGCGCCGTTGCTGCCGACGAAGCCGAACAGCTCGCCGGCGCGGACGTCGAAGGTCATGTCGCGCAGCGCGACGATGTCTCCGTATCGTTTGGACAGCTCGTTGATGGTCAGTGCTGCGCCGGGCACCTCGCCGCCTTCCGTGTCGGACGACCAGACCCGCCGTGTCCGGATGCCGGCCCGGCCGGTACCCGGGCTGGGCCTGGAGCACATCCCGTGGCCTCATCGTGCCAGCCGGCGGCGGGGTGTCCGGGGCCAGGCGCGGTGGGTCTGCGTGACTTCTGAGGTTTCCTACCCGCGACCGGAACCAGACATACTGGCGTCATCTTCGCGGCTTGGCGCCCTGTCCCGGGCCGCGCGCCGGTGGTGTACGGGGCCGCCGGGCGGCGCGGGGACGTCCGTGGTCGGCCGCGTCACCGGACGAGGGGAGCGCGCTGGATGCCGCTGGCACCGTTGCGGGCCGGAGACCCGACCCGGGTGGGCGGCTACCAGCTGACCGCCCGGCTCGGCGCCGGCGGGATGGGTGTGGTGTTTCTCGGCGTCGCGGACGACACCGCCACGGTCGACCTCGCGCAGGCGTTACGGCGCCCCGGGGCGGGCGGCGGCGGGGTGGAGGCGGCGGCGGGCGGGCGGCTCGTCGCCGTGAAGCTGATCCACGCCAGGGTGGCGGCGCTGCCGGACTACCGGGCCCGGTTTCGCCGGGAGGTCGCCGCCGCGCGGGCCGTCGCCGGGACCTGCACCGCCCGGGTGCTCGCCGCCGACCCGGACGCGCCCCGGCCGTGGCTGGCGACCGAGTACGTCGCCGGGCCGAGCCTCGCCGAGGTCGTCGCGGCGGGTGGCAGCCTGCCGGGGCCGACCGTGGAGGCGCTCGCGGTCGGGCTCGCGGAGGCGCTGGTCGCGATCCACCGCGCCGGTGTCGTGCACCGGGACCTGAAACCGGCGAACGTGCTGATCGCCCCGGCCGGGCCGCGGGTGATCGACTTCGGGATGGCCCGGCCGGCGGTCGGCGCCGCGGGCGGGGCGGCGGGCGCGGAGGTCACCCGCGCGGGCGCGATCGTCGGCAGCCCCGGCTATCTGGCTCCCGAGCAGGCCGAGGTCGGTGGCCGGGTCGGTCCCGCGGCCGACGTGTGGGCGTGGGGGCTGACCGTGCTGTTCGCCGCGACGGGCCGGGCGCCGTTCGGGACGGGCAGCGCCGAGGTGCTGCTGATCCGGTCGATGCATGTCACGCCGGACCTGTCCGGGGTGCCGCCGCGGCTGGCCGAGGTGCTGCGGGTGGCGCTGTCGCGTGATCCCGCGGCCCGGCCGCCGGCGGCGGCGCTGCTGGCCGCGCTGGTCGGTGACGCGTCCGACCAGGGCGCGGTGACGGCCCGCGTCCTCGGCCAGGTCTGGCGTCCGCTCGCGCCCGTGCCGGCCGCCGTCGCCCCACCGGCGCCGCCGGCGCCGCTGGCGACACCACCGGCGACGCCGCCCGCCGTCGCCGGGGCCGGGAACGGCGCGGTCGGGGCGTGGCCAGCCGCGGGGCCCACCGGCTGGCCGTCGGGCGGCGGGCCGGCGTCCTCGTCCTGGTCGCCGTTTGGGGTTCCGCCGCCCGGCGCCTACCCGGGTGACGGTCATGGTCCGTTCCCGGCCGCCGGCCCGCCGCCGCACGGGCGGGCGCGGGGGCGGCGGCGCTGGCTCGTGCCCGTGGCGGCGGGCGCGCTGGCGCTGTCGGGGCTCGCGGGCGCGGGGATCACCACGGCGCTCGACGACGACGGCTCCGCGCCGTCGCCCACGCCGTCACCGACTCCGGTCGTCACGGTGAGCGGCGTCGCCGGGGCGCGGCCCAACCTGCCCGGCCATCCGGGACGCACGGACCTGCTCGCCGGCCGGTGGACGGGCACCTACACCTGCGCGCAGGGGGTCACGGCCCTGCGGCTGGACCTCGTCCCGCTGCCGGCGGCGCCCGGCCTGGTGGTCGCCGTGTTCACGTTCTCGCCGGCTCCCGACAACCCGGGCGTGCCGGGCGGGTCCTACCTGATGACCGGGGTGTTCGAGGCGACCCGGCTGCGGCTGTCCGGTGAGCGCTGGCTCGAGCAGCCCGCGGGCTACCAGATGGTCGGCCTGTCCGGGACCTATGAGGAGACCCCGGACCAGCGGCTGTCGGGCCGGGTCGACGGGGCCGGGTGCGGCTCGTTCCAGCTCCGCAAGTCCTGACCGGGCGCCGCGCCGGCGCGGCGCGGGCCGGGAAGGCGGGGCGGGTCGGTGCGCGCGGCCGGGTCGGCGTGGTCGACTGGTGAGGTGGCCGACTCCGACGCGCCGGTGACGCCGCCCGCGCTGTGCGGGCTGTGCGGGCATCCGTGGTCGACGCACTTCGGCGGCGGGCCGACCGCCGTGTGGGTGACCTGTTGCGCCGCCCCGGGCGAGGGCGGGGCGGCGGCGGTCGCCGACGAGGGGGGCTCCGGGCCGGTCGCCGGCCTGGGCGGACCCGTTCCCACGTGCTACTGCCGGCGCGCGGTGGACGAGTTCCGCGCGGAGGCGCTGGCCGCCGCCGGCCGGTCCGGTGGCGCGGTCGTGTGCGTGACCTGCGGCGCGGCCCCGGCGCAGGACACCCAGTGCCGGGCCTGCCGCGACGCCCGCCAGCGGGCCCGGCGGGCCCGTTTCGCCGCCCGTCAGGCCCAGCTGGCCCGTGATGCCCGCCGCCGTGGCCGCTGACGTCGCCATGCCCACTGGGGTCGCCGTCGCCGCCGAGGTCACCGAGGTCACCGTGGCCGGCGAGGAGCCTCCGGCCGGGCCAGTGCCCGGGCGGGGCAACGCCGCGGTGTCAGCCGGTCGGGCGGGGTGTGGCACGGGTTCCGGCGGGGTCTGGAACGGTTGCGCCTGGTCACTGTCGGGTAGCCTCCCACAGGCTGGCCCAAGAACCCCGAAGGCCCGGAAAGCATGGGAACGCGCGTGACCGACAGGACCGCAGGGGCTCAGCCTGATCCTCGGCAGGCCCTGTCCGGCGACGCCGGTGACCGGGTGGGGCCGGACCCGCGGGCCACGAGCGGCGAGGTCCTGGTGGACCTGTGCCTGCCGGACGCGGATGTGCGCGCCGTGCCCAGGGCGCGGCGGCTGGTGACGGCCACCGTGGCCGGGGTGACGTCGCGCCGCGAGCCACGCGCGGATGCCGCAGTGGTCGCGGTCGAGCTGCTCACCAACGCGCTGCTGCACGCCGCTCCACCCGTCACGCTGCGGCTGGTGGCCGATCGCGGGCGGCTGCGGGTGGAGGTGGCGGACGCGAGCCCGGTGGAGCCGGTGCGGCCGCGGGCGAGCTCGGAGGCGCTGACCGGGCGCGGGCTGCTGGTCGTGGACGCGCTCGCGGCCCGCTGGGGCATCAGCTCCGACGGCGCCGGCGGGAAGGTCGTCTGGGCGGAGCTCGACCTCGCGGACGTCGCCCCGGCCGTGCGCGGCGCGCCGCCCGCCGCCGGACGGGTGGCCGACGAGCCGGCGGACGGGCCCGCCGCCGTGCGGGCGTTGCCTTTGCGGGCGGCCGCGGCGGGTGGGCCGGCGCGTTACCCGGTCACCCTGCCGGACGTGCCGACGGATCTGCTGCTGGACGCGAAGAGCCACGTCGACAACCTGGTCCGCGAGTTCACGCTGGCCGCCGGCGGGGCGGCCAGCGGGGAAAGCGGCACGGTCGCGGCTCCGCTGGCCCGGTTGATCTCCGTGGTCACCACCCGGTTCGCCGAGGCCCGCCAGGAGATCCGCCGCCAGGCGCTGGCCGCGGCCTCCGCCGGCGCGGCGCGGACCAGCCTGCGGCTCGCGCTGCCGCTGTCGATGGCGGACGCCGCCGAGGAGTACCTGGACGCGCTCGACGCCGCGGACCAGTATGCCCGGGCCGCCCGGCTGCTGACGCTGGAGTCCCCGCCGCGGCACTGGGCGTTTCGCCACTGGTACATCTCGTCGCTGGTCGCGCAGCTGCGCGCCGCGAGCCGCGGCGAGCCGGCGCCGGTGACGCCGACCTTCGAGGAGCACCTGCTCGGGACCCTGGAGGAGGTCGCCGAGGCGCGGCGCGCGGCGGAACGCGGCGCCCGGCTGCAGGCGGTGACCGCGGCGCTGGCCGCCGCGACGAGACCCGAGCAGGTCGCCCAGGTCGTGCTGACCGAGGGTGTGACGGCGCTCGGCGCGAGCGGCGGCAGCCTGCTGGTGCCCCGCGACGGTGACCTGCTCGCCGTGCCGGGCGCGGTCGGCTACCCGGACGAGCTGGTCGCGCAGCTGCGCGCCGAGCGCCGCGACGCCGACCTGCCGGCGGCGGAGGCGATCCGCGAGGGGCGGGCGGTGTGGCTGGAGTCGGTGCAGGAACGGCACGGCCGCTTCCCCGGGCTGCGGCTGCTGGAGCCGAGGGCGGTGTCGCTGTGCGCGCTGCCGCTGGCCGTGGGCGGCCAGGTGCTCGGCGCGCTGCGGTTCTCGTTCGACTATCCGCGGCTGTTCGGCCTGGAGGACCGGGAGTTCGCCGAGACGCTGGCCGCGCAGACGGCGCTGGCGCTGGAACGGGCGCGGCTGATGGCCGCCGAGCGCCTCGCCAGGGCGCGGGTGACGTTCCTGGAGGAGGCGACGGGGCGGCTGACCGCCCGCCTCGACGAGGGCGCGACGCTGCGGGAGCTGGTCGGGCTGCTCGCGCCGGCGCTGACGGAGCAGGCCGCGGTGTACCTGCTGGAGCCGGGCGGCGGCGCGCGGCTGGCGGCGCAGGCCGGCGGCGAGGCGGGCGGGCTCGACCCGGCGCGGGAGGCGACGATGGGCCTGGCCGCGCGCGGCGGCCGGCCGGTGGCCGCCGCCGACGCGGGTTCCGGCGGCGCCGGGGCGGTGCTGGCGGTGCCGCTGCGGGTGCACGGCGAGACGGCGGGGGTGCTGGGGCTTCGCCGCGCGGCGGGCACGAACGGGTTCAGCGCCGACGAGCGGAGCCTGGTCAGCGACGTCGCCGACCGGGCGGCCGTCGCGCTGGCCCACGCCCGCACCTACCAGCGGGAACGCCAGACCGCGCTGACGCTGCAGCGCAGCCTGCTGCCCCAGCGGATGCCGGCCGTGCGCGGGGTGACGTTCGCCTGGCGGTACCTGCCCGCCGGCGCGGGGGCGCTCGTCGGGGGCGACTGGTATGACGTGCTGCCGCTGGACGACGGCACTCTGGCGCTGGTGATCGGGGACGTGATGGGCCGCGGCATCCAGGCGGCGGCGACGATGGGGCAGCTGCGGGCGAGCGCGCGGGCGAACGCCGCGGCCCGGCTGCCGGCGGGGATGGTGCTCGGCCAGCTCGACGCGGCGGTCAGCCGGCTGGAGCAGGAGCAGATCACGACCGCGGCGATGGCGGTGCTCGACCCGGTGGCCGGGACGCTGCGGGTCTCCTCCGCCGGCCACCTGCCGCCGCTGGTGGTGTCCCCGGCGGGGGAGGCGCGGTTCGTCGACGTGGAGGCGGGGCCGCCGCTGGGCGTCGGCCTGTCCGACGGCTGGGCGTCGTACCCGGAGACGACGGTGGCGTTCCCGCCGGGCAGCATCCTGCTGCTCTACACCGACGGGCTGGTCGAGGACCGTGAGCGGCCCGTCGAGGAGGGGATGACGGCGCTGCGCGCGGCGGCCGCGGGTGTGGGCGGGGCGGAGCAGCTGTGCGAACGGGCGGTGTCGGCGCTGGCCCCGGCGGGTGGCAACGACGACACCGCGCTGCTGGCGGTGTCCCTGTCTCCCGGGCGGTAGCCCGCCGCCCGGATAGGCCCGCCTGTAGCTTCCAGCGAAAAGACGACGGTGCCGAGTTCGAGCATCGCCTGGTAGACGGGGTGGGAGGCGTTGCGAGTGAAGCGGCGCAGGATCGCCTCGTGCCGACCCGGATCGCGGTGGCGTACTTGACCGGCATGTCGTAGTTCTGCCGATGAGATCCCAGCGGATCGGCCGGGTCATCGCCGTCCCGCCGTTCCCTGCTCCGTTTCTCCCCGGACCCCGTGCTTGTCGGGGGTTGGGCTTGCGGGACTGCTGGAGTCGGCATCCACGGGCGGACGCCGACCCCTTCGGCCGCGCGGTTGTTCAGTTCTTCGGAGGAGATCCTGGCCAGTTATCACCTCCGCCTCTCCATCGTTGCTTCCTGCGTGGAAGGTCGGCGAGAAACCTGCCACCAGTTGCAAACGCAGAGTTACCTATGCTGCCGGTTATTCCAGGCCCGTCTGGCGGCCAGTCTGGCCGTGTCCCGCGCCGTTTCGTCCGGGTTTGCGAGATCGTAGACGGGTCGGCCGTCGAGGGGATGGGCCAGGGTCACGCGAAGACGCCAGAGTCTTTCGGGGGACCCCTGGATGACCCTGGCCCGCCTGCCCGGGGGCGACGGGACGAATTCGCCGGGTAGTGGTGGCGGGGCGTGGGCCGGATCGATGCCGACCGACATCAGCACGTCCAGACGGTCGGTCAGTTCCTGGACCTGCACGCTGGCCGGGACCTCTCCCCGGCCGCCGCGGATGGAGAGCAGTAGTTGGGCACCGTCGTGGCTCACCTCGACCCGGTCGACCGGGTGCTCCCACGGGGCGACGGCGTGGGGGTTGGGGGCGAGGAGTCGGGTGAGCC
Organism: Frankia nepalensis; assembly: GCF_016786325.1. Taxonomy (GTDB): domain Bacteria; phylum Actinomycetota; class Actinomycetes; order Frankiales; family Frankiaceae; genus Pseudofrankia; species Pseudofrankia nepalensis. The sequence continues at coordinate 56,209 of NZ_JADWYU010000102.1, forward strand.
AGGCGGGGTCGGTCGTCGGTCCGATCAGCCTCCCACCGGGTAGGCGCGCATCCTTGCGGAGTGTTGCGCCCGGCCGTGCCGCGGTCCTGTTCAGTTCGGATACCGGATAGACGCCGAACGTCCGTCCTGGCTCGAATCCGGCGGAGATGGCGTGAGCCACAGTCACCGTCTCTGGGTCGGCGTGCGGCGGGGGTTGTTCCGGGATCCAGGCCGTCCAGGGGCGGGGCGGAGCGTCGTCGTCGAACTCGCCGGTGATCGACCGGGAGTCACCCCAGCCCCTTTTCGAGGCCGCTGTTCTCAGCAGTTCCGAACTCTCGGCGGGGGTGAACTGCCAGTTGGTGAAAGGGAGCAGCGGAGTGGTGGTGACGTCGAACTTCCGGCCTAGGTTCACCACCACTCCGCCGTCCTTCAGGTTCGGTCGATCCCCTGCTAGACAGGGTCGGTCAGGGCCGATGTGCCGATGGCGTTCTGGATGTCCTGGTCGAAGGTGTAATAGAAGCCACCGTCGGTCGGGCGCTCAAGTATATCTTCGTCTGTGACCCAATTCCTTTTTTCGACTATTACCGCTGCCCAGGCCGGAGATCATCGCCATGGATATTGATCTCCAGCGCGGTCAGATCCTGAGGCCGAGTGGGAGCAGTGCGCGTCCGACCCGCCAGGGATCTTGCGGCGCATGTTGCTGTCTGTCACTGGCGCCATGCGCGCCTGGGTCCACCTGTCGACCAACCGGCAGAAGCTCGAATGCGCCAGATGTGGGCAGCCGCCGCCCTCGGCATCCCCGCCGGCGAAGCTGCCACCGGCCCAAGCCCGCGCTGCCGAGGAGCGCTGTCGTCTGCCGGTTGAGGTGAGGGGTGAGGCGCGGGCGTCCTGAAGCGCGCCGCGGGCGAGGACGGTGTTCCGGGTCGAGGCCGGTGGCCGGTCGCGCGTGCGAGGCCGGCGCGCGCCGGTGTCGGGACCAACGCCGGCGTGCCGGGTGATTGACACGACCACGGGACGGGGTTAGAACGGGTTTCAGTTTTCCCGTGACCTGGATCACGGTCTCACGGCAGGAAGGGGATCGGTGTGCAGGCCGCGGAACGCGACCCCGAGTTAGTCCGCGCCCATCTCGCGGAATGGCTGGCCCTCCGGCTGGCCGGCGCCGAGGACGGCGTGACGGTCGGGCCGCTGACCAGCCCGGAAGGGCTGGGCTTCTCCAACGAGACCCACCTGTTCGACGCCACCTGGGGCGACGGCGATCAGCGGGTGGTCCGGCGGATGGTGCTGCGGATCGCCCCGACCGTCTACCAGGTGTTCCTCGAACCCCGGTTCGAGGAGCAGTACCAGGTCATGGTCGCGCTGACCGGCGTCGACGAGAACCTGCCCGTACCCGAGCTGTTCGGCTACGAACGCGACCCGTCGGTGCTGGGCGCCCCGTTCTTCGTGATGGGCGCCGTCGACGGCCGGGCGCCGAACGACAACCCGCCGTACCACGTGTCCGGCTGGGTGCACGACATCACCCCGGCCGACCGGGCCGCGATGTGGTGGGGCGGCGTCGACACGCTCGCCCGCGTCCACCGGCTCGACCCGCGCACGCTGGGCCTGGGGTTCCTCGACAGCCCGCGCCGCGGCCGCGCCGGCATCGACCAGCAGCTGCGCTACTACGAGGAGATGCTCGACTGGGCGGGGGCGAAGGTGTTCGACACCCCGCCGGAGCCGCTCGCCACCGCCCGTGACTGGCTGCGCGCCCACCAGCCCGCCGAGCCCGACCCGCCGGTGCTGCTGTGGGGGGACGCCCGGATCGGCAACATCCTGTTCGACGACGCGTTCCGGGTGGCCGCGGTGCTCGACTGGGAGATGGCCGAGCTCGGCGCCCCGGAGACCGACCTCGCCTGGTTCCTGTTCCTCGACCGCCACCACAGCGAGGGCTGCGACGTGCCCCGCCTCGACGGTTTCCCGACCCGGGAGCAGACCATCGCCCGTTACGAGCAGCTGCTCGGCCGGCCCGTGCGCGACCTGGACTACTACGAGGTCTTCGCCGCCTACCGCTTCGCCGTCATCATGCTGCGGATCATGGTGATGTTCGTCGAGCTCGGGATGATGGACCCCACCACCGACATGATCACGAACAACACGGTGAGCCGGATGCTCGCGACGCTGCTCGGCCTGCCCGCCCCCGGGCCGCCGCCCGCGCGGACCGGGCAGCCAGCGACCGCGCCGACGACCGTGCCCTCGGCCGCCCCGGCCAGCTGACCGGCCCCACCCGACGACCGGCCCCTGACCGGCCCGGCGGGCCGGCCACCGCGGGTCCGCGCGGGCGCCGGCCCACCGTCCGTCCCCGCCCGCCGGCGCCCGCCACCTCGGGCGGGCGCCACGAGACCCGCCCAGGAGCGTCCCTCGTGCTGTCGCCGCTCGACGACTACCCCGTCCACCAGATCCCGGCGCCGGTCCGCGAGGTCGCCACCTCCGACCGCAACTTCTACGACCGCTACTACTTCAACTGCGGCTCCCACGACGGCGACACCTTCCTGGTCCTGGGCCTCGGCCAGTACCCGAACCTCGGCACCGCCGACGCGTTCGCGCTGCTGCGCCGCGGCGACGAGCACCGCGTCGTGCGCGCCTCGAAGGAACTCGGCGCCGACCGGCTCGACACGAGCGTCGGGCCGCTGCGCGTCGAGGTCGTCGAAGGGCTGCGCCGGCTGCGGTTCGTCGTCGAGCCGAACGACCACGGCCTGTCGCTGGACCTGACGTTCACCAGCGCCATGCCGGCGACCCTCGAACCCCGCCAGATCCTGCGCGGAGCCGCGAACCGGGTCATCGTCGACGCCTGCCGGCTCGCCCAGACCGGCCGCTGGTCGGGCACCTTCACCGTCGACGGCCAGACCACCGAGGTCACCCCCGACCGCTGGTGGGGCACCCGGGACCGCTCCTGGGGGATCCGCCCCAGCGGCGAGGGCGAGCCCGCCGGCCGGCCAGCCGACTTCCACACCCTGTTCTGGCTGTACCTGCCGATCCAGTTCGCCGACCACACGGTCATGGTGATCGTCCAGGAGGACGAGGCCGGCAACCGGTCCCTGGAGGAGGCCCTGCTCCTCTGGCCCGAGGAGACCGGCAAACCCGCCGAACAGCTCGGCCGCCCCGACTTCACCATCGAGTTCCACCCCGGGACCCGCGTCCCGAAGTCCGGCACGATCCGGTTCACCCGCCGTGACGACAAGCTGCCCGAGATCACCGCCGAGATCCTCGTCACCGCCCACCTCGGCGTCGGCACCGGCTACGGCTTCGACCCCGGCTGGCGCCACGGCATGTACCAGGGCGCGCTCAAGGTCGACGGGGAGACCGTCGACCTCACCGACCCGGCCCAGCAGGGCCGCCTGATCGGCATCACCGACAACTTCGCCCGCTTCACCCGCGACGGCCAGGTCGGCTACGGCCTGTTCGAGCTCCTCGCCGTCGGCCCGCACCGCACCACCGGCCTGACCGGCTTCCTGTAGAGGCGGACGCCGGCACCGCGCCGGGTCCGGCCGCCCGGACCCGCCCCGGCCGGCCGGGGCGTGCGCGGCGGCGGGTAGCGTCGGGGCGCGGGCCAGCCCAGGTCCGCGCCCGTCCCCGCCGCCGTCCGAGAGGGCTGCCAGCCCTTGCCTGTCGCCCGTTCCCTCGCCCTGTTCGCCCTCGCCGCCGTCTGCGAGATCGGCGGCGCCTGGCTGGTCTGGCAGGGCCTGCGCGAGCACCGCGGCCCGCTGTGGATCGGCGCGGGCCTCGTCGCGCTCGGCCTCTACGGCTTCGTCGCCACCTTCCAGCCCGACGGGAACTTCGGCCGGGTCCTGGCCGCCTACGGCGGGGTGTTCGTCGCCGGGTCGATCCTGTGGGGCGTCGTCGCCGACGGCTACCGTCCCGACCGGTTCGACGTCGCCGGCGCCGTGGTCTGCCTCGCCGGCATGGCTCTGATCATGTACGCCCCGCGCGGCGGCTGACCGCCGCTCAGGACCCGACGAAGGCGAGCGCCTCGACCTCCAGCAGGAGCTCCGGGCGGAACAGGGCCGCCACCTGCACGGCCGTGCTCGCCGGCGGGCGGGCCGGGTCGATCACCGCGTCGCGGGCCGCGCGGACCGCCGGCAGGTGCGCGACGTCGACGACGAAGTACGTCAGCTTCACCACGTCGCTGAACGTCGCCCCGGCGGCGGTGAGGCAGCGGCCCAGGTTCGCGAACACCTGGATCGCCTGCGCGGCCGGGTCACCGGCGCCGACGACCTGACCGGCCGCGTCGAGCGCGACCTGCCCCGAGACGGCGACGAGCCGGCCGGTCCCGGTCACCACGTGGGTGTAGCCGACCCCGGGAGCGACTCCCTCGGGCGCGGCGATATGCGTCAGGTGTGACGATCCCATCCGGGAAGTATCTCCCGCCGCGCCTGCCGGTCGGCTCCGACGCCGTCGACGCCGTGCTCGCGCACCTCGACGCGGTGCGCGCCGACATCGGCGCGTGGCAGACCCGGGCCCGCGACACCGCGTTCGGCCCGGCCGCCACGGACACCCCTCGCGGCGCCTGACCCCGGCCCGCGCCGACGGTCCGCGGGCCTTCCAGAAACGGGACCAGAACGGGACCAGACAGGACCTGGACCGCTTTGTCGGCAGCGCGACTCGGCTTTCACCCGCCCCGTTGGGCCCTACTAAGGTGCGGCTGTGCGGATACGAGCGACGCGGACACGGGCGGTTGCATCGACGGCGGTCGGCCTGCTCGCCGCGGTGACCGTGGCGGCCTGCAGCGCGACCAGCACGAGCGACGCGCCGCCCAGCACCCAGGCCCCACCGGGGACGAACAGCACCGCCACGGCGTCGGCGACCCCCGGGGCCACCGCGACGGGCATGGCGAGCCCCGGCGGGAGCGTGCCGGGCGGCTCGTTCACCGCCCCCAAGTCGGCCTGCGACCTGGTCGACGTGGCCGCGCTCGAACGGGTCAGCGGCCGGTCCGGACTCGAACTGCGCAACGTCTCCTCCGGCACGCAGCTGGCCTGCGCGGTCACCGACGGCTTCGTCCCCGTCGGCGCGGTCACCCTCGCGATCCGCGAGGCCCCCGCCGGCGTCGACGCCCGCAAGGAGCTCGACGACACCGTCGCCGCCTCCGAGTACGGCAGGGACAACGTCCAGGAGATCCCCGGCCTCGGCGCCGCCGCCCGCTACGGGACCTCGCCGAGCATCGCCGGCCTGACGTTCGCCTCGATCTACGTCATCGACCTGCGCGGCTCCCAGCTCGCCAGCCTGTCGATCTCCATCGACGCGGGTGACCCCGCCACCGCCAAGGACCCCGTCGTCACCCTCGCCCGCGACGCCCTCGCCAAGATCTGACCCGCCGGCCGCGGCCCTTCCCGTCCGGCCGCCGCGGGTAGACCCGTCGCCGGACGTCGACAGGCATCGCGATGCCCTTTCGGATGTCTGTCGACGGGGTGTCGGACCGGGCGTCCCTTCCCTGTCGACATGTATTATTTTAGCGCATCCGGTTCGGGCTCGCCGTCCCCTCGGCGCGTTTTTATCGGCACCGCGAATTGCCACGAGAAAACGCGGAAAGAAGGCGCGGCCGATACGCCCTGCGCGTCAACCTTGTACCGGTATCATGCCGACCATGAGGCTGGACTTCGCGTGGTCCGACGACGGCGTCTACCACCAGTACTGCCTGCGCTGCCACGCCGAAGCGGTGCAGCGTACCTACGACGACGAGGGGCGCACGTTCTACCAGTGCGCGGCCTGCGGGCAGACCGCCGAGCGGTCGATCGTCCTCGACCCTGCCATCACCTGGTGGGTAGCTCCCGACGGTGAGTACTGGCACGAAAGCTCTGGCGTCTTTCTACGCAACCCCTCTGGCCAGTTCCTCTTCTACGAACGCACCATCTTCCCGTTCGCGCTCACCGTGCCATCCGGACACGTGGACACTGGAGAACAGCCAGCCGCCTCCGCCGCCCGCGAGGTCAAGGAAGAAGTCGGTATCGCCCTGACCGGCCTCACACTGATCGGCACCGACGACGTCCTCGGCGACTCCTGCCGCCGCGGCGCCGATGCCCATCGGTGGCACGCATTCCTCGCCCCAGTCGTGGACCTCACCGTGGAGGTCGCCGAGGAAGGGCGCCGCCCTCTCTGGCTCACCCTGGACGAGGCCGCCGCTCGCGACCTCACCGTGCCCGTACGCCATGCGATCAGCCTCTACCGCCACCAGCTCCAGCAGACCGCCCGCTAGGCAGTGACGGGGTCCGGTAGATACGGGGACCGACCGCCCAGGCCCTGGGACTGCCCATATGCCACCGCGACGATCTCCGCGAGTGGCGGTCAGGTCTGGCCCCGACCCCAGACTGGCGGGCCCACCACGAGCAGAGCTGGGCTCAGCCCGATCTCGCTATCGGCACCGGCGAGACGCTTGCCGAGCTCACCAATCCGCGCAAGAACCGCCGTCTGTGATCTTGCAACGTCAACATCGCCCACGACAACGATCCTGGCCGCCACGCACGGCACTTGGATTGCCCGCGCTCCTCGCCCTTGGGCTTTCGATCGACTGTGTCTTCTGGCTGTCGATGCCCATGCCCGCGATATAAAAGATCATCTTCGACGAGCCTCACCTGCGCGCCGCCCTGGGCCCGGGCCTCGAGGACCCCGACTGGGTGCATCCCAACGGCCAGTCCCGCTGAGCCACTCGCATGCCGCCCACCGCGGCGTTCGGCGCGCGGCGGCGGCCCGAGGCCGGCAGCTGGAACAGGCCCGCTAACGCCACTGACCGTTCGGTTGCTGCTCAAGCCCCGGGTGGCGACGACCGTATGGGACTGACGGCCGACCTCCGGCCACCGCGGGTCCGGCCGTACCGACGTCATCGTCTCCACCGGCGGGCCGCAACTGGCCTACGTCGCCCACGGCGCCGCCGTCGGTACCACCTGGGCCATCAGCGGCGGTGGCCTGCTCGCCGTCACGGCGATGCTCGCCACCGCCCTGCGCTTCCCCGCCTTCTGGCGCTACCGGGCATCCCCCGAACCCGACGGCGACGGCCCGGCGCCGGTGTCCCCTGACCCTGCCAGGTGACGTCGCGTGCCCGTCGTCGCGACGACCATCATCCGGGTGGGTGGGCAGGCGCCGGTCACGTGAGGCCCGTTCCACCCGGATCACCCGAAGCCGCAGGCGTTATTGGCGGTGAAAGCGGGCAGGCACGCCGTGGATGGGCGAATCGGTGCCCATCGGTCAGATCGACTCGGCGGAGGGTGCGCAGATGCGACGCCGAACGGCAGGAACCCGGGCGGTGGGAGCGGTCGCCGTGCTGGGCACCCTGGTCACCATCATGGGCTGCGACGCGGTCGATTCCACGTCCGAGCCGGGGGACAGGACCACTCCCGCGACCACCACGGCACCCGGCACGCCGGCCCCCCGTCCGGCCGGGCCGTTCGCCCTGCCCGCCTCGGCCTGCGACCTGGTCGAGGCGGGCACGGTCGAGCGGGTCGCGGACCGTACCTCGGTGGGCCTGACCCCGCTGGGCGGGTCACCGACCGGTCGGATCCACACGGTGCTGACCTGCGCGTTCACGGACGGAGTGCTGCCCGTCGGGCTGCTGACCGTCGACGTCCGCGACGCGACGGCCGGCAGGTCCGCCGCCGAGGAGCTCGACGAGTCACTCGCCGGTGGCCTGTACAGGACGGACGACGCCCAGGACGTGCCCGGCCTGGGAGACGCGGCCAGGTACGGCACGGCCCTCGACGTCGCCGGCCTCACCTACGCCACCGTGTGGGTCGTCGCGCTCGGCGACGGGCAGGTCGGGGACCTCACGGTCACCGTCGCCTCCCGCGCGCCGGAGGCCGCCCGCGACGGCGTCATCGGCATCGCCCGCGCCGCGCTCACCGAGCTCGACCGCCAGGACACCACCGCCGGGTGACGCCCCGGCGATCGGCTCCAGCGGCGCGGCCCAGCGGCGGGCGGCGCTCAGCCGGTCCGGCGGGCCTCGCGGCGGCCCCGGCTGCCGAGGGCCATCTCGGCGAGATCCTCGGCCGAGGCGCGCAGGTCGCGGTAGCCGTAGCCACGCTCGTCCAGCCACGCCCTGGCCGCGCGCTCGGCGCGGGCGGCCGCGGCGTCCAGCTCCGCGACCGGATCACGGTCGTCCTCGTCGGGCCGGACGTCGAGGAACCGGAACGTGAAGAACGGCCGGGCGGCGAGGTCGTAGGACAGATGGCCCTCGGAGGTGAACGCCGCGTGCAGCACGTCGTGCTCCGAGGCCTTCCCCAGCAACTCGGCGCGCTGGGCGTCGGACAGCCCGTCGAACATGCCCCGGACGGTCACCCGGTAGGTACGGCCACTCATCGGCCGATCGAACCACGTCGGGTGGGCAGATCGCCCACCATTTTCGGCCCGGCGTCAGCCGCCCGCGCCCACCGCCGCCGACGCGCCCGCCCGCGCGCGACCCGGTCGGGCGACGCGCGCGGCGCGGCGTCCGCCCGGCCGTCAGCCGGCGTCCGGCGGCGGGACACGGCGGGCCCGCAGGGCGGCGACCTTGTGGCGGTTGCCGCAGTGCTCCATGGCGCACCAGCGGCGCCGGCCCGGCCGGGAGGTGTCGACGTAGAGGAGGTGGCACCTGGCGCCGGCGCACGCGCGGATCCTGCCCCGGTAGGGGCCGGTCAGCAGGTCGACCGCGTCACGGGCGACGGTCGCGAGCAGGGCCGGCCCGTCGCCGACGGCGGCGGCGTCCGGGCCGCGCGGGGACCAGCCGGCGGGACGGGCCCAGAGCCGTTGCCCGCCCGGGCCGGCGGCGGACGCCAGCGGCGGGCGGGCCGCGAACGCGTTGACCCTCGCCAGGTCGTCGCCCGCGACCGGCAGGATCGCCGTCACCTCGTCGTCACCGGCGACCTCGGCGGCGACCCGGAACAGGGCGTCGCGCAGCCGCCGCGCGTCCGCGACGTCCGCGTCGGCGATCTCCAGGGCGGGCGGCGGCCCAGGCGGGAGGGCGAGCCGGGACCGGGCGGCCCAGGCAGCCAGGTCGGCCGGGGCGCGCAGCGTCTCGAACCGGGCGAACGGGCCGGGACCGCCGGTGGTGAGCAGTTCCAGGCACAGCGCGCCCGGGTCGAACCAGTAGGTCACCCCGGAGCCGGACCGCATCGGCATCCCCGGTTGCCTGCCCGGCGTCGTCGGCGGATCCGACGGCGTTTCGGGCTCGGGGGTTGTCGACGACGTCATGTAACCAGTATAACCGGTTACATGACGCCTCTGCATTGGAAGCTCGTCATCGACAGCCGGGACGCGGCCACGCTCGCGGACTTCTGGGCCGCCGCGCTCGGCTACGCGGTGGAGGACCCGAGCCCGCTCGTCGCCCGCCTGCTGGCCGCCGGCCACGTCGGCCAGGACGCGGTCACCGAACACCACGGCCGCCAGGTCTTTCGCGGGTTCGCCGCGGTCCGCCACCCCGACGACCCGTTCGACGAGGTCAGCGGCATCGGGAAGGGCCGCCGGCTGCTGTTCCAGAACGTCCCCGAACCCAAGAACGGCAAGAACCGGCTCCACCTCGACCTGCACGCCGAGCCCGGCGGTCTCGACACGCTCGTCGGACGGCTGGAGGAGCTGGGCGCGACCCGCCTGCGCGAGGTCGACCAGGGCCCCGCCGGCCACTGGTGGGTGATGGCCGACCCGGAGGGCAACGAGTTCTGCGCCGCCGGCTGACCGTCCGGCGGGTGGCGCGCCCGAAGTGTCCGCGAGAACGCGGGCTTGGGACCGCGCTTCGACGGACACTCGCGGTCCGCCGGGACTCTGGTCGGCTGGTGGGGCCTGGACACCCGGGGCCGAGAACGGGCAAACCCTGGCTGATGCGGCACCAACGCCAGTGGCACCGGGGCGCGCCGAAAGAACTGCTCCCGGCGCCGAAATGGGGGTCGAGGAAGAACTGGGCAGGATTGAACGGTTGGCAGGCGGTTGCGGCCGGTCCCGCGCGCGGCGAATCGGGGCCGCGGCGCGCAGCGTGCCGCCGAGATCCGATCCGCGGAGCGTCTGTGCCAGAATGAGCGTGCTCACTGAGCGCCTTCGTCCGGGGCAACGCCCGGCCACGTGACCCGAGATCACCAGAAGGCACGTCACGCGCGAGGTTCCGCCCTGGTCCACATGCGCATTAGAAAATCCAGGGTCGGCTCCGGACGGCGATCGAACAAGATCGTCGGGACCGGTCTCCTCAGCGTGACGGAAAATGGCCGCCCCGTCAGCGCGGAAGGAACGCGCTGACGGAGACGACGTGCCCTTCGATCTGCTCAATGCCCGGCTCTTGGCCGGCGCTGGGCTTCTCCCGCTGCTCTACCTGCTGCTGGTCGCGACGGTCGCTCTCACCGCCGTGTACACCCGTGATGGCACCCGCCGTCGGACAGCGCTCCAGGTGCTGCAGATTCTTCTGTTCCGACGCCAGAAGCCTCCTGGCCGGCGGGCCTCACGGAGGCAGGACACCACGCAGGGTTCATAGGCGGTGGTGATCAGGATGCCGATACTCGCGGCGCATCGCCGTGATGATCTGAGGCGTCTCGCCGGTGGTGATGATCTAAAAAAAGGGGTTGGCGCGGCCGGGCCTCATGAGTCGCCGGGGAGGAGTTCGACGGCGCGCAGGCGGTCGGCCTCGGTGGGCTTGGTGTAAACGCGGGTGGTGTCAGTGCGCGCGTGGCCCAGAAGCTCGGCGACGAGGACGAGGTCGGCGCCGCGGCGCAGCATGGCGGTGGCGAAGGTATGCCGCAGGACGTGCGGGCCCAGATCGTCGATGCCGACGGAGCGGCCGAGGTCGGCGACGACCTGGTCGACAGTGCGGGTCGAGAGGCGGCGGCCATAGCGGTTGAGGAACAGCGCGGGGTCGTTGTCGGCGTTCGGCCAGGTGGCCCGGGCCCGTTTCCAGTCGCTCAGTGCCCGGCGGCCGCGGGGGTTGGCCGGAATGGTGCGGGGCTTGCCGCCGTCGCGGCCCTTGCCGGCCCGGACATGGACGGCGCCGGTGCGGGCGGTCACGGGGACGTCGTCGACGTCGAGCGCGACGAGCTCGGCGCAGCGGACGCCGGTGTTGTAGAGCAGCTCGACGATTGTGCAATCGCGCAGCGAGGGCAACCGTTCGGCGGCGCGCAGCACACGGCGGGCCTCGTCGTCGGACAGGGCGCGGGGGGCTTGCTCGGGTAGGTCGGCCCGGTCGACGACGGCGCGGCCGAGGTGGCGCCAGGTGAAGAAGTGGTCGAGCGCGGTCAGGTGCGCGTTGACGGTCGCGGGGCGTTTCTTCGCGACGGTGAGCAGGTGGGCTCGGTAGTCGCGGACGGCGAAGTCGCGGGCGTGGGCGTCGGACAGCGGGTCGGCGCCGGTGGGGTCCGCGGTGGTGCCGTCGGTGTCGAGCCAGCGCAGGAACCCGGCGACCCGGGAGGCGTAGGCGCGCCGGGAGTGCTCGGCGAGCCGGACGTGGTCGAGCTCGGCGCGGTAGGAGGCGAACAGCTCGGCGTACCGGTCGGGTGGGCGTTCGCCGCCGCGCCGGCCGCGGCCGGTGGGTGGGGCGGTGGCGCTGGTCGTCACCAACCACGTCCTTCCGACTTCGCGTCCCGGTATCAGAACCATTCCGCCGACGACAGTAGCGCCGTTCGGCCGCAGTATCAGAACCAAACGGCCACATTGGTTCTGATACTGGTAGGTATCAGAACCAGAGGGCGGAGAAGGAACGAGCGAGCGGATCCGCGAACGCGAGCCTGCAGCGCTGCTGACAGTTCAGTGGGCGGCGTCAGTTCCGTTCAGCGGTGACGACACGGTTCTTCAGTGGGTGCGTCACGGTTCTTCGGTGGCCTTGCACCGGGTCGTCCGCGCGGGTTCGTAGCCTGGCGGGTCTCGCATGAGGGAGGGACGACCGCGGGTGATCATTTGGCCGGGCGCGGGCACGGCGCGGTGCTGAGGGTCATCGGAGCAGGGGCATGAGGACGCCGTCGACGATCTGTGCGATGTCGTCGTCGCTGATCGGGCGATCGTGGACGACTCCCCAGTGGACGAGAAGGGCGATGGCGGCGGAGACCGCGATCGTGCGTCCGTCCTGCGGGTGCTTCCGTTGGGGGGGCAGGTCGCCGCGCTGCACGGCGTGGTCCAGCACGCCTGCGAGAGCCTGGTGCAAGGAGTCGACGTAGCGCACTCGGATGAGGCTGCACAGCTCCGGCTCCTGGCGGGCCGTGTCCAGCAGGGCCGAGACCAGGTCGACCCGAGAGGTGTCCTGGCTGCCCGTGATGCTCGCCAGGGTGGCGAAGAGTTCCTCGCGCAGGCGCCCGCTCCCGATGACGACCGGCACGACGTCGTCGGTGAGTCCCGCGTGGCCGAGGGCTTCCGCGGCGAGTTCAGCGCGCGACTGCCAGCGTCGGTACACGGTCGCCTTGCCCACCCCGGCTCGTGCCGCGGCCTTGTCCATGGTCAAGGCCGGGTAGCCGCCCTCGGCGAGCAACTCCGTCGCCGCGCGCAGGATCTGGGCGTCCCGGGCGGGGTCGCGGGGCGGTCCGGAGCCGCCGGGAGGCCGCCGCAGCTGCGCACCGGGCTGGGGCACGGGGCTCTCCTCGCGGACTGGGACTGTTTTGTTTTGAGTATAGCTAGCTGCTAACGTCGCCGAAGACCCGGAACATCCTCGTCTCGGGTTGAGGTGCACGAGTGGCGATAGTGAGGTGGCGCAGTGAAGGCCGTAGGTTTCACCGAGTTCGGCGGCCGCGAGGTCCTGCGGGTGCTGGAGCTGCCCGAACCGCACGCGGGACCAGGGCAGGTGCGGATCAAGGTGGCCGCCGCCGCCGTCCACCCGGCCGACGTCAACATCCGCACCGGGCTCTCCGCCAAGTACAGCCCGGAGGCGAACCCGCCGTCGGAGGTGCACGTCGTGGGGTGGGAGGTGGCCGGGACGATCGATGAGGTCGGGGATCGGGCACGTCCGGAGTTGACCCTCGGCACCGAGGTGATAGCGGTGACGGAGCCGAAGCTGGCCCTGGGTGGACAGGCGCAGTACGTGGTCGTACCGACGGAATCGGTGGTCCGCGCCCCGCAGGGGGTCGACCTGACGGCGGCCTCGACCTTGTTGATGGCCGCGCTGACCGCGCAGATGGGCCTGGACGCGCTGGCCCTGGCCCCGGGAGCGACGGTGGCGGTGACCGGTGCCGCCGGCGGGATCGGTGGTTACGCCGTGCAGTTGGCCAAGGCGGCCGGGCTGACGGTCATCGCCGATGCCGCGGACAAGGACCGTGATCTCGTCACGAGCCTGGGTGCCGATCACGTGCTCCCTCGCGGCGACGGGTTCCCCGACGGGGTCCGCCAGCTGCGCCCCGACGGCGCGGACGGGGTCATCGACGGCGGGTCGGTGGGTGCGGCGGTGGCCGCAGCGGTGCGCGACGGTGGCGTGATCGCGACCTTCAAGGGGTTCACCGGCGACACCGACCGGGGTGTGAGCTGGTTCCCCGTCTTCGTCTACGACCGCATCCGGGACACAGCAACCCTGACGCGGCTGCGCGACCAGGCTGAGTCCGGTGTCCTCACGCTCCGCGTCGCGGGGAGCTACCCGCTTGAACAGGTCGCCGAAGCGCATCGGCTCATCGAGGAGGGCGGGGTGCGGGGGCGGCCCGTGCTGGTGTTCTAAGGCAAGGCCCCAGTACCCCTGCCACGTCAGTCCTGGCCGGCGTGGCGATGCTGCGCCGCGTTCGACGGTCACTGGCCGACCTGCGCTCAGACAAACCTTCCATCCGCCGCACTCACAACTCGATACGTTTACGACTCGATACCAATCTGTCTCTAGTTCACGGGTCCAATGCCTGGATCTTAGAGAACGCGATCAAGCGAAAGTAGGGCTTGCCATGACATCCAGCGACAAGGCCAAGGTGCTGGTCACCGGGGCAACCGGAATGCAAGGCGGCGCCGTCGCCTACGCGCTTCTGCGAGCAGGACACCCCGTCACCGCGTTGGTGCGCAACCCCTCCTCGGCCCCCGCCCAGGCCCTGGCCGGACAGGGTGTCGTCCTGGCTACCGGGGACCTGGAGGACGTCGCCTCCCTGCAGGCGGCCGGCGTCGGACACGACGCGGTCTTCTCGGTGCAACTGGCCGGTGTCGACCCGGCCGATCCCGGCGCCGAGGCCCGCCAGGCCAGCAACATCGTCACCGCGGCCCGGGGCGCCGGCATCACTCAAATCGTGCACACGTCGGTGTCGGCGACCGGGTGGCGCACCCAGCACCCGCAGGTGGAAGTGACCGACCCGTTGATGAAGGAGTACTGGAACCAGAAGGAGGAGACCGAGGAAGTGATCCGGCGCTCAGGGCTGCCGCGCTGGACCATCTTCAAGCCCGCCTGGTACATGGAGAACTTCCTCTCACCCAGGCAGGAGTACATGTTCCCCGACCTGCCTCAAGGCAAGCTGGTCGTCGCGTCCCAGCCGCAGACGGTGCTGGCGCTCATCTGCGCCGACGACTTCGGTGCCGCTGTCGCCGCCGCCGTCGCCGAGCCCGACAGGTTCCACGAAGCCGAGATCGAGCTCGCCAGCGATGCGCTGACGTTCCCGGAGATGGCCGAAATCCTCTCCCAGGTCACCGGCCGCGAGATCAAGACCGACTTCATCTCCCTGGAAGAGCGGACGCAGCGCCACGGCGCACCCGCAGCGTTCGGCGACGTCTTCAACGACCGTGTCGGCTACCCCGCACGCCCCCACCACGCCTCCGGCTACGGCCTGACCACGACGACCTTCGCGCAGTGGGCAGCGCGGCAGGACTGGCGCACCGTGACTGCCTGAACGCAACTGAACTTATGCAGCGAGGTCATCAAAATGCTGGTCAACGCCTGCGAGATCGGCTACATGGCCACGCTCAACGACTTCCGGGACGGCGACCTCGACCCGCACCGGTTCGTGGAAGGTGCCGGCGTCCTGCCGGTCGCGGCCGATCCTCGGGACCAGCCTGGCCCCGCTTGCCTGGTCGTCGGTCACAGTTCCTCCGGGTCGTGCTGGTCGGGGTCACGTAACGGACGCAGGTCGGTGCCGCCGGGCGGGGCGGAGAAGGAGTAGCGGCCCAGGCAGTTCAGGTGGGCGTGGCCGAGCGGGGACAGCCGGGCGACGTCGGTGTCGGCCACGGGCCGGCCGGCCACGCGCAGCGCGGTGACCGCGGCGTCGAGGTAGCGGGTGTTCCACAGCACGACCGCGTTGAGGACCAGGCCCAGCGCGCCGAGTTGGTCCTCCTGGCCCTCCCCCGATAGGCCTGGCGCAGTTCGCCGCGCTGCCCGTGGAAGATTTTCCGGGCGAGGCGGTGGCGGGACTCCTGGACGGTGAGCTGGGTGTTCACCGCGCGGCGGTAGGTCTCGTCGACCGGGTCGACGAGCGCGAGCAGGTGCAGGGTCTTGGCGATCCGGCCGTACTCGGCGAACGCCTGCCCCAGCGGGGACGGGTGCCCGTCGCGGCCGAGCATCCGCAGCAGGTCGTAGGCGCGGACCTGGTTGGTGACCAGCGAGCCGGCCACCCGCATCATGTCCGGCCAGTGGGCGCGGACACGTCCCAGGTCGACGCGGTGGCGGGCGACCGCGTTGAGCGGCCCGTAGTCGCCCTCGACGTCGCCGGGCAGTGTCGCGCGCCACAGCCGCTGGTCGGACAGGTCGGCGATGCGCGGCGAGAACCGGTAGCCGAGCAGGCGGAACAGGCCGAAGACGATGTCGGAGTAGCTGGCGGTGTCGGTCGCGACCATCTCCGGTTTCGGCCCGGCGTCGAGGTTGAGCAGCGTGTCCAGGATGTAGAGCGAGTCGCGCACGGTGCCAGCAACGACGACCGCGCCGATCCCAGCGACCTGGTCGTTTACTGCGTTCAGCCAGGTCACGCCACGTTTGAGGCCGAAGTAGCGGGGGCTGGGCCCTGCGTTGATCGTGCGGACCGGGACGACGAACCGCAGCCCGTCGACGGAGGCGACCAGCCCACCGCCCCAGGCCTGGGCGAGCCCGATCTGCGCCTGGGCCGTGATCAGCGCCGCGTTCGCCGCGGCGTGGGTGTCGGCGGGCAGGTAGTTCTGGTCGACGTGGGAAAGCCGGTCGCGGCTCAGCGCCGGATCGCCGGGCTTGGTCACCGGGGTCAGGCCGACGTTGCAGGCCTCGGCGACCAGCAGTGCCGCCAGCGAGATCGGCAGGTCCCGCATCCGCGCGGCCGCGCCGGAGACGTGGACGTAGGCGTCGAGGAACCCGGTCCAGGAGTGGACCTCCAGCAGCAGGTCGGGCAGGTCGACCTCGGGCAGCATCGCCGCGGCCGTCGCACGGAACTCGACCAGGCTGCCCGGCTCGCCGAGCGCCTCCAGGCGGCTCACCGCCAACCGCATCCGCCCGTCAGCCGCGGGCTCGATCCGCACCTGACTGTCCGAGCCAGCCTCGGTAAGCCGGTCGGCGGTCTGCCGCCACATCGCGTCCAGCGAGCCGGCGAGCTCGCGCAGATGGGTCTCGACCGGGGCGGCCAGGCCCAGGCCGGCGAGGACCTCGCCGCGAACCCGATCCCAGACCTCGCCGGCGAGCAGCCGGGCTCGCGGGTCCGCCCAGCGCTGCGAGCGCAGGGCGAACACGTCCCGGCGGCGCAGCGCCCGATGCAGCTGCTCGAGCACGCACAGGACGTAGCCGTCGCGGTCGACCGTGCCGGCCGGCAGGCCCGGGTTGGCCAGCACCACCCGCCGCCACACCGGCACCACCAGGTCGACGTCGACCTCATCCGGGCGGATCCGCCGCCGGCCGACCAGCTCCGGCAGCCCGCGCATCGCGTCCAGGACCGGCTGGCCGTCCCCGGTCGCCGCCAGCGGCAACGCCTCGGCCAGCAGCGGCAGGAACGGGCGGACAGTGCCGTAGTGGCGGGCCAGCTCGGCCCGCATCGTCGTCTCCAGACTGGCGTCGTCGGGCACCAGCTCCTCGACGAGCGCGGCGGCCTCCAGCACCCGCTCGCGCGGGGCGACCTGCTCGACCACCGCCCACGCCGCGGCGACGTCCAGGGCCTCGCCGTCCGTGTCGGACAGCAAGCCCAGCAGCGCGGCCGCCGCGCCGGCGAGCGTGACCGAGGCCTTCTCCAGCCGGGGAAGCACCGCGAGCCGTTCGCGCTGAGCGGCGCGGCGCGCCGGGTTGAGCAGCTTCGTGGCCATCAGCACGTCGAACAGGTCCAGCGCGTCGTCGACCGCCGCCGCCTCCAGCCCGCGCACCGTGGCCAGCAAGGTGGCCGTGCGCCGCGGCTCGGTCAGCTCCCGCAGCAGCGGCGCCTTCGCCGCGAGGCCATAACGGGCCAGCGTCGTCAGCCGGTTCGCCGGCACCACCGACACGTCGACCTCACCGGCGCCGACGGCGATGACGTCGCCGGCCCTGGCTAGCGCCCGCTCCAGGCTCGGGCCCGACGTCCGCGTCGGCGGTCGCCGCATCCGCTCCAACTCGCTGACCCGGGTGCCCGGCGCGCGCGGCCGCGCCGGCGAGCTCCTGGTGCAGCCGCTCGGTGTCCTCGGTCCGCACCGACACCACGAGCCGGGCCAGAAGGCTCGCCCCCGGCAGCAGCACCTGGTGGCGGCGCAGCCAGGCGACCGCCTGGCCGAACAGCGCGACCGGCCCCTCGGCGTGCGTCCACGCCCGGCCCGCCAGAAACGTACGCAGCTCAACGCCGGCCTGCGGGTCGGTGAAGTCCTTGTAGCCGCGGGCGGCCCGGATCTCCCGGGCGTGCTCGTTCGCCGTCGGCACCCGCTCGGTGTACCGCTTCACCACCGACGAGTCCGCGATCCCCAGTTTGCCCGCGAGGTAGTCGACCACCGACCACGGGACGTCGAGCGGGTCAGTCAGGAACGTCCCCAGGTAGCGCACCGTCCCGAGCTGGAGCGCGAACCCCAGTCGCGAGTGCTCGCCGCGGTGCCGGCCGACGAGATCCAGGTCGTCGTCGTCCAGGAAGAAGAACCGCTCCAGCTCGGCTCGGGTGGGCTCTCCGTCGAACCGCCCGTACGCCGCAACCTGCTCATCCGTGAGGAACTCCACCGGCACACGCAGATCATCGACCCGACGGCGGGCGGCGGCCGAGCCGGCCTAAACGTTCAATCCTGCGCGGTACTTCCTCGACCCCCGAAATGCGGCGCAGGAGGCGCGGGCGGCTCGACTTTGGTCGGCGGCGGCGGGCGGCCAGGGCCACCGGAGGAATGGCCGCATGGCGGGTCCCGAGACGGCCGGGACGCGGCAGCCTGGCGGCATGCGATTCGTGCTCGCGGGCGCGCTGATGGCGCTCTCGCCGTTCGTGGCGGAGTTCCTCGCGTTCGGGACGGCCGACCGGCTCGGCCTGATCGTGTTCCTCGCGCCGATGTACGGCAGCGGCGCGCTGCTCATCCGGGAGGCCGCCCGCCGCACCGCGCGCCCCTGGCCGACGGTGGCGCTGCTCGGCGCCGTCTACGGCCTGGCCGAGGCGGGCCTGATCGACATGAGCCTGTTCAACCCGGCGTACGAGGGCACCGAGGACTTCACCCACCCGACCCGGCTGCCGGTCCTCGGCGCCAGCGCCTACTACCTGCTGGCGTTCGTCGGCGGGCACGTCGTGTGGAGCATCGGTGTCCCGGTCGCGCTCGCCGAGGCGCTCGCCCCCGCCCGGCTGCGCCACCGGCCGTGGCTTGGCCGGCCGGGCCTGGTCGGCGCCGGCCTGCTCTACCTGGGCGGCGCGGCGCTGATCCACGGCGACCTCGCGGACGGGTTCGTCCCCTCGCCCGCCCAGGTCACCTTCGTCGTGGTGGCCGTCACGGCCTGCCTGGCCGCCGCCTGGACCTGGCGGCACCGGGCCGCCCCGCGCGGCGAGAACCCGCCCGCCGCGGTGTGGCTCACCGGCCTGGCCGCGTTCGCGGTGACGGCCGGCTGGTGCCTGCTTCCCGTGTCCTGGCCAGGGGTCGCCGGGCAGCTCGGCCTGCTCGTCCTGGCCGGCGCCCTGCTCGCCCGGGCCTGCGCGCGCACCCGCTGGACCGACGCCCACACCCTGGCCCTGACCGCCGGGGCGCTGGTCACCTACCTCGGCGTCGCCCTCGTCTACCCGGTCGCCGACTACCCCGGCGACCACGCCAACCCGGCGACCGAACGGCTCAGCGAGGCGCTGTTCGCCCTTCTCGTGGCCGCCCTCGTCACCCTGGGCGCCCTGCGGCTGCGCGCCCCACGCCTGCCGGAGACCCAGGCCCGGTAGCGGCTCGCCGGCCGCGCGCCACGGCGTGACGAGGCCTGGGACTACTGGTAGACGCCGGCGACGTGGTGGGTGGCGACGTTGAGCCGGTTCCACACGTTGATCTGACCGATGGCCAGCAGCAGCGCGGCGAGCTGGGTCTCGTCGTAGTGCCGGGCGGCCTCGCCGAACACCTCGTCGGTCACCGGGTCGCCCTGGTCGGCGACCCGGGTCACGGCCTCGGTGAGCGCGAGCGCGGCCCGCTCGGCGTCGGAGAAGAACGGCGCGTCCCGCCAGCCCGCCACCGTGTCGATGCGGTCGTCCGGCTCACCGGCCTTGCGCAGCGCCGCCGCGTGCATGTGCAGGCACCAGGCGCAGCCGTTGATCTGGCTCGCCCGCAGGTTGACCAGCTCGATCGTCTGCTCCGGCAGGCCGGTGCCCTTCACCGCCTCTCCCAGCGCGTGCAGCGCCTTGAGCGCCGCCGGGACGACGTACACCGGATGCTTCATGCGTGCTTCCACGGGAACCTCCTGTGAACTCGCGCCCGGGCGGTCACATCCGCCCGGCGTCAGCGGTCAGTCCTGTGACCCCACGCGACGAAGGAACGTGACCGATGCGCGAACGTGACGGCCACCACGCCGAGCAGCCCGCCGAGCACCCCCACGGCGCCGACCCCGGCCCCGCGGCCGCCCGCGGCGAGGCCGCCGCGGGCGCCGGCGGACCGGGCCCGGACGAGGCCGGCCACCACGGCGCCGGCGAGACCGCCGAACCCGGGGCGGGTGGCGGGCCGGCGGGCGACCGGGACTGGCTGGCCGGGCGGTTCGAGGAGCACCGGGGCTACCTGCGGTCCGTCGCCTACCGGATGCTCGGCTCGTTCACCGAGGCCGACGACGCGGTCCAGGAGGCCTGGCTGCGCCTGGCCCGGTCCGACGCGGACAGCATCGACAACCTGCGCGGCTGGCTGACGACGGTCGTCGGCCGGGTGTGCCTGAACGCGCTGCGGTCACGGGCCGCGCGGCGCGAGGAACCGGTCGACGACCGGCTGCCCGACCCGGTGGTCACCCGGCCGGACGAAGCACCCGGCCCCGAGCAGGAGGCGGTGCTGGCCGACTCGGTGGGGCTCGCGCTGCTGCTCGTGCTCGACACGCTGACCCCACCGGAGCGGCTGGCGTTCGTGCTGCACGACCTGTTCGGGGTGGCGTTCGACGAGATCGCCCCGATGGTCGGCCGTTCCGTGGACGCCTCCCGCCAGCTCGCCAGCCGAGCCCGGCGCCGCCGGGGCGGGGGGCGCCCGGGGGGGGCCCCGGCCGCGCCCCGCCCCCCCCCC
>NZ_JADWYU010000102.1:76642-116448 GCF_016786325.1 Frankia nepalensis
CGGGGGCGGGGGCGCGGGGGGGGCGGGCGCGGGGCCGGCGACGGAACCCGTGACCGGTGTGGACCGGGCCCGGCAGCGCGCGGTCGTCGAGGCGTTCTTCGCCGCCGCCCGCGGCGGCGACTTCGAAGGGCTGCTCGCCGTCCTCGACCCCGACGTCGTGCTGCGCGCCGACATCGGCACTCTCGCGACACCGGCGGGCGTGGCCGCGGCCGCCGGCGTGCGCCGTGGCGCCCACCAGGTCGCGAGAAACGCGCTCATGTTCGCCAACCCGGCCTCCGTGCTCCATCCGGCGCTGGTCAACGGCACCACCGGGGTCGTCGTCACCGTCGACGGCCGACCGGCGGCCGTCATGGCGTTCACGGTCACCGGCGGCCGGATCACCGAGATCGACGCGTGGTCCGGCCAGGACCGGCTGCGCCACCTGGACCTGCCCGTCCTCGGCGACTGAGCGGCCCGGGTGCCGGTCGGCCGGTCAGACCGGCCGAGTCGTGTGTCGAGCTACTCGGCCGGTCCGAGTTCCCGGACCGGTATTCGTGGTCGTCACTGGCGGTGGTGCCGCTGGTTCGGTGGCGCCGCGCGCGGAAGCGGCCCGGGTTCGATCGCCGCCCTGGTCTCGGGCGCGTGGCTCAGCCGGCGGCGGTCGTCGGCGTGCCGTACCTGGCGGTCATGGTCAGTACGGCCTCGTCGACGACCCGCGCCATCGACGCCTCGTCGGGTGCCCAGCGCGGGAGCAGCATCCGGGGCCAGAAGACATGGTTGGAGATCATCCCGAGGAACTGGGTGGTGGCCAGTTCCGTGTCCTCCAGCGTGGCCGTGCCTGCCGCGTGCTCGGCGTCCAGGTAGCGGCGGACCGAGTCGAAGTAGGGCATCTTGCCGCGGCTGAAGTGGGTTTCGCCCAGCTCGGGGAACCGGGGCAGTTCGGCGATGACGATCCGGAAGAGGGCCGCCATCCCGGGGCGGGTGAGCAGGGCGACATAGCGACGGCCGATCGTCGTCAGGCCCTGGCGCAGGTCGCCGGTCGGCGGATGCAGCTCGCTTTCGTCCTCGACCTTCCAGGACTCGGTCACGATCGCGTCGAACAGCGCCGCCTTGGTCGGGAACTGCTTGAACAGCGTCGCCTTCGACACCCCGGCCGCCTCGGCGATCTTGGCCAGCGAGGTGCCGTCATACCCGGAGTCGAGGAACAGCCGGGTGGCGGCCTCGGTGATGGCCGCCCGTTTCTGCTCGGCGACGCGCCGGTGGTAGGCCGAGGGCTCCGTGGGCATGACGGCAGCATATGCGAGGCGAGTCACTTGACTCACCATCCGTCGGACACCTAGCGTGCGATGGCGAGTCAACCGACTCACCACGTGCTCGCGGAAGGAACCACGTCATGGGACGCTTCGACGGCCAGACCGTCCTCGTCACCGGGGGCACCGGAGGGCAGGGCGCCAGCCACGTCCGGGCCTACCACGAGGAGGGAGCGAACGTCGTCATCGCCGACATCGCGCAAGGACCCGGCCGCGCACTCGCCACGGAGCTCGGCGGGCGGGCCCTGTTCGTCCGCCTGGACGTCACCGACGAGCAGGCCTGGGCGGGCGCGGTCGCCGAGACCGAGCGGCGCTTCGGCCCGATCGCGGTGCTGGTCAACAACGCCGGCGCGCAGAACCCCGCCGTGCCGATCGAGGGCACCGAGCGCCGGGTCTGGGACCGGATCCTCGGCATCAACCTCACCGGCACGTTCCTGGGAATCAAGGCCGTGGCGCCGTCGATGCGCCGCAACGGCGGCGGGGTGATCGTCAACATCGCGTCCACGATGGGGCACGGCGGCACGCCGCTCTACGCGCCCTACGTCGCCAGCAAGTGGGCGGTGCGGGGCCTGACCAGGACCGCCGCGCTGGAACTCGGCCGCGACGGTATCCGGGTCAACGCGATCCACCCGGGCGTCATCTCCACGCCGCTGATCAACGAACCGACCGTCCCGGGCCAGGCACCCATCGCGGACTTCTACTCGCCCGATCCCTACGCCATCCCCCGGCTCGGCGACCCGGCCGACATCACGCGTCTTCTCCTCTTCGTCACCTCGGCGGACGCGTCCTTCGCCACGGGCTCGGAGTTCGTCGTGGACGGCGGGCTCCTCCTCGGCCCCGCCCTGCGGCCCGACGCCCAGGCCGCCTGACCCAGGTCGGCCCGGCTTCGCGCGGGTCGCGGTGATGGCGAAGCCGGCCGTGATCCTGGCCGGCCCGCGCCGGCCAGACCGAGCGTCCCGCCGCCCTGCGCCTCGGCGGGTGGTCGGGCCGCCGGCACTGGCGCGCCTGGACCGTCGGCCGCCCTGGCCGCCGCGGCGTGGACAGCGCGGACCGACCTTCTGTAGCGTCCCAAACACTGAAGGGAGTGGCTGTCGGCTCGGCTGTCGCGGCTGGCGACGACTCCGCGTGGCCCGATGAAGGAGGAACGATGACCCGCCGGCCTCCGGTACCTCCGTTCACCAGGGACAGCGCGATCGAGAAGGTGCGGCTCGCGGAGGACGCGTGGAACACCCGGGACCCCGGGAAGGTCGCGCTCGGCTACACCGTCGACAGCCGGTGGCGTAACCGGGCCGAGTTCGTCCACGGCCGCGACGAGATCGTCGCGTTCCTCACCCGGAAATGGGCCCGGGAGCTCGACTACCGGCTCATCAAGGAGCTGTGGGCCTTCGACGGCGACCGCGTCGCCGTCCGCTTCGCCTACGAGTGGCACGACGACTCGGGCACCTGGTACCGCTCCTACGGCAACGAGAACTGGGAGTTCGACGGCGACGGGTTGATGCGCGTGCGCCATGCCAGCATCAACGACCTCCCGATCCGCCCGCAGGACCGCGCCTACCACTGGCCGCCCGGCCGCCGCCCCGACGACCATCCCAGCCTCGGCGACCTGGGCTTCTGACCGGGTCGGGGCAGGCCGGAGGCGCGGCGCCCTCCGCGCGCCGGCCCGCCTCCGGCCCGAGCCGGCGCCGGGTCAGCGCACGGAGACCTTCGCCCCCTGCCAGCCCAGGGCTGCGCTCGGCGTCGCCAGCGGCTTCGACCCCTTGCGGAACGTGACCGTCACCGTGTTCCCCGCCGCGGTCGAGCCCTTGGCCCCCACGACAACCCGCACGGTGCCGAGGTTTGCGGGCCGGTTCGCGTTCGCCGCCGCCAGCGCGGTGATATCCAGCGTCGTCCCGACCGGCACCGTCACCGTCATGTGGGTCACCCTGCCTCCGGTCAGCGGGTAGACACCGACGACGGCGCCCGTCGTGACGTTGCGGACCAGCACGGCCCGCGCCCCCGCCGGCACCGACGCCGCCGCGATCGCGATGTCCACCCGCACCTGCTGACGAGCCGGGCTCGACTGCGCGACGACGGCCGGCTTGTGCGCCGTCGACCCGACGGCGGCGCTGGCGGGCAGCGCCGCCGCGCCGACGACCGTCGCTCCCGCCACCACGACGGAAACCGAACGGAGCACATTCTTGGAAACACCCACGGGACTTCTCCTAGGTCTACGGACGGAAAAACAAAGCCCGGTTCTTCGGACTCCTTTCCGCGGCCGGCCCGGGAGGTTCCGCTGACCTGTTTTCCCAGCTCAGCCGCGTAGTCGTCACGCTAGTTCCGTCCCCTGTGCCAAACCCGTGGTAATCCTGTGCACGCATGAGGGGAACCTGTGAATGACATGTGCCGTACGCGTTCGAACCATCCCGCAGCGCCCGGGCGGCGCAAGATGATGGAACAAGGCTGAGGCAACGCGACCGCCGGGACGTGCCTAGGATCAGGAGCCGGCCAGGACAGCGCCGTCAGCCAGCGCCCGGGCCGAAGCGGGGCGCAAGGACGGCTGTACCCGCCACCCGCCGTACGTGGTTAGGACAGCGAAGCCAGCGCTCTGGGCTCCACTGGACGTCTCTTCGGCGTCCGGCGGTCGGGCCTCCCTTGACCAGGCCCGCCGGCAGCAAGTAGCACCGGGTCGAAGATCACGGCTGAGCGCTGCCCATGCTGTCAGGCAGAGAGCGCCGCAAGCCGGCGAAAGTCGGCGGCCGCGGGCCGACCCGTGGGGTCGGGGTTCATCCCAGCGGTAAGTAGGTCAGCGAGTTCTGGCCATCCGGCCAGGTCCCCGCGGACATCGCCGGTCGGGCCGCCAGCGAGGACACGGTGGAGATCGGCTACGGACGCGGTGGCGCGGTCGAGGCCGACGGCCGCGTAGTCCACGGGAAGACGGTCGGCCGCGAGGTAGAAGAGGACCGCGCTGAGCGTGTACACCTCGGCGGCCTCGGTGAGCGGCACGCCGGCGTCAGCCGGCGTGACGGCGAGGGTCGCCGCGAGCTCCGGCGCGGCGAAGTGCGCCATTCCGCCCCGGTATGGACAGGGCGGCGTGCGCAGGTCACCGGCAGGAGGGTGCGCGATCCCGAAGTCGATCAGCTGGGCGGCGCCGAGACCCTCGTGATGGGCGTGGCGGGGCTGCAGATCGCCGTGACGCCAGCCGACGGCGTGCAGGTCGGCGACCGCCGCCGCGAGCTCGCTGGCCGCGGCCAGCGCCCGAGGGCGGGCAGCGGGGTCCGCGCGCCCAGCGGCGAACAGCTCGCTGGTCGTCGGCCCGGTCAACCATCGCAGCGCAAGCCATCCCTCGCCGGCGGCCAGCAGATAGCCCGGGTAGAGCTCGGCCAGTGCGGTCAGTACCGCGGCCTCCCGGCCGGCCGCCGGTCCGGTCTTGAGGGCGAGCTGTCCGTGGGTGTGCTCGACGTGGTAGACCGCCGCGCCGCGTCGGCGGTCGGTGACCGGTGCCGCCGACCGGATGCCGCATCCGAGGGCGGCCTCGAGTGCGCGCAGGGTTTCCTCCACGCCCTCAGGATGCACCGCGCATGGTCAGCCTCTGGCGGCGCGGAGTTGGCGTGTCGCCCAAGCCGTCAGCTGGGGCCAGGCGTCAAGGGTGGCTGCCGCGGTCACCGGGGTGCCGCCAAGGCCCGGCACCTGGTCGAAGACCGGCAAGCCGTCGTCGTGAGCCGCGGCGAGTTGCTCGGCGATCCCCGGGGTGGTGTCGGCCACCAGTCGAGGATCACGGGTCGCCATCGCCGGGCGTACCGAGAAGAAGGCCGCCGGCGGTGAAGGAATTGCCCGGCCGAACCGGTCGGTGGAGTCCTCTCCCGGCCAGAATTTTCCGATCATGAGGCCGGTTGAGGCGAAAAGCGCTTTGATGATCCAGTGTGGCCAGGCCAGCAGGTCGACCCACAGGGTGGGCGGGGCGTCGCCGAGCACGGCGATGTTCTCGCAGACCAGCCGGCCCGCGCTGGCGCGTGCGGTGCGTACGCGTTCGGCCGCCTCCAGGACCAGGCCAGACAGCGCCGGGACGATCTGGTCATCGACGGGCGGGGCCGCGAGGTAGCAGCGCCACACCAGCGTCTCGGCGGCGCGGGCCGGTGCCAGAAACGGGCAGTGGACGGCGACCGTGTCGAGATAGCCGGACAGGTCCAGCTCGGTGACGCGCGGGTCATGGGGAGCAAGTGGATGCAACATCAGCGAACCTCCCTGCATCCTCGGTGGCCGCCCCCAGAGGGGGTCGCTGGGAACCGCCACCGAGGGCCGTGGTGTTTCAGCAGCCGGCGCGCGTGTCCGCCGGAGGTCGGGGCGCGGGCAGGCCGGGCTTGCAGTCCCAGGAGGCGATGACCTGCCCGGCGGCCCGGTAGGCGTCGCGGGCGTCGACGTCGAGGACGCCCGCGGCGTCGGTGAACCACACGTCGGGCAGCGGGCCGTACGCCTCCTCGTAGGCGCCGACCCATTCGACCAGACCGGTGCCGACCGCGGGAAGGTGCTCGACCGGCCCTCCCGCGTATTCGGCGGCCAGGGCGGTGTAGCCGGCCGGGTCCTCCTTGAGGAGACGGTGCCAGGCCGCGTCCATGTAGCCGGAGAACATCGGGGTCTCCTCGCCGCCCGCGGCCCTGGCGGCCGCCACCGCGAAGTACCGGCCAAGCTCAACGAGGGGATCAGCGGACTGGGTGGACTGAATGGTGGCCATCAAGGCTCCCTTTTCCGGGGACGCGGCGCGTCCAGATGCCTCCATCCCACCGGCCTCCACCCACCCGGAACAGCCTTCGAGCACCATCAGCACAGGTCTGTGCGGATCACGCAAATCCGCTAGGTCCACCCCTACCGATCGGCTACCCTCCGCACATCAGAAGATCACAATTGGTACGGGTACGGACGTGTTGCCTCACGACACCGTGCAGGACCCCGGTGCCGTCGTGCGCCGCGCCCGCAAGGCGCGCGGCCTGACCCAGGGCCAGCTTGGCGACCTGGTCGGCTGCGCAGCGTCCACGGTGTCACGCTGGGAGACCGGGGTCATCCGCCTCGACCTGGAGACCCGGCGCCGCCTCGCCGACCTGCTCGCGATCCCGCTCCAGCACCTGGGCCTCGACGCGAGCTCCCCGACTGCCAGGTCGATCACCGCTAGGGTTGGCGGGATCATCCCCGGGTCGAGGGAGGACCACCAGGTGCTGCTGCGCCGCCACCTGCTCGCCGCCGTACCCGCCGGCTTCCTGGGAGCATCAGCCGGCCTGCCGGCCCACAGTCTGACCGACCAGATCACGATCAGCCTGGAGCAGGCGCTGCTCATCCCGCCTGGCGACCTGCGGCCCGTCCCGCTGCCGGTCCTGCGCCGCATGCTCGCAGACGCGCAGTCCGACTTCGCCGCCGCCGCCTATCAACGCCTCGGCGAACGGCTACCCAAACTCCTCGCCCTCGCGCAGACCACGGCCGCCACCGAGCCGCCCCCAGCTGGGGCCCTCTACGCAGACGCCGCAGCGCTCGCCGCGCACCTCGGTATCAAGACCGGAGTGGACCATCTCGCCTGGGTCGCGGCCGACCGGGCCGTCACCGCCGCCCGGCCGTCCGGCGACCCTGTCGCGCTGGCCGAGGCGACCCGGATGCTGGTCATCCTCGCCCGCCGTGCCGGCCGCCGCGACCGTGCCCTCACCCTCGCCGTCGACGCCGCCGACGCCCTGTCGCCACATCTGGTGGCCGACCCTCGGGCCGGCCGGCTGCATGCCCGGCTGCTGTGCACCGCCGGCTACACTGCGGCTGGCGCCGGCGATCGGGACGCCGCGGGGGTGCTGCTTGGCGAGGCCGCCGCCCGCGCGGAAGCCGGCACGCCGGAGGCGACACAGATCGCGCTCTACCAGGTCTCGGCCGCGCTCGCGCTCGGCGACGCCGGCCATGCCCTCACCCACGCCCGCGGCGTCACCCCCGCGGCGGGCCTCACGCCGGAACGCGCCGGCCGCTACTGGGTCGACGTCGCCCTGGCTCTCGCCCAGCTGCGCCAACCGGCCAACGCCTGGGAGGCGCTGCGCCGGGCCGAAGCCGCCGCCCCCGAGGAGGTTCGCGCTCGGCCCGTGGTCCGCGACCTCGCCAGTGACCTGCTGGCCGCCCCCGGTGCCCGCCCAGCCGGGCTGCGGGCCTTCGCCACCCGGGTCGGCATCACCAGCTGAGACGCCTGACCGGGCGCGGAAGCGCCGATCAGGTGCCTCGTCTAGAGGCTGGACGATCCCGTTCCGACGTTCTTCAGGGGCCGAAACGGCGGCCGTACTCGGACGGGGACAGGCCGGTCTCTCGCCGCATCAGGGCGCGCAGGGTGGCGGCGCTGCCCAGGCCGCTGCGGCGGGCGACGACCTCGACGCGGGACTCGCCCCGCTCGATCAGCCGGCAGGCCAGGGCGAGGCGCTCCCCGGTCAGCCAGGCCAGCGGGGTCGTGCCCAGCTGCGCGCGGAACCGGCGGTGCAGCGTCGCCGGGCTGACCGCGGCCCGCGCCGCGAGGTCCGCCACCGCGAGCGGCCGGTCGAGCCGCCGCTGCGCCCAGGCCAGAACGGGGGCGAGCGAGGTGTCCGGAACGTCGGGCACCGGGCGCTCGATGAACTGCCGCTGCCCGCCGTCCCGGTTCGCGGCGAACACCAGCCGCCGGCTGACCGCGTTCGCGATCTCGGCCCCGTGGTCGCGGCGGACGATGTGCAGCCCCAGGTCGAGGGCCGCCGCGCTGCCCGCCGCGGTGAGGATGTCGCCGTCGTCGACGAACAGCACGTCCTGTTCGAGCCGCACCGCCGGGAAACGGGCCCGGAAGGACGCCGCCCACATCCAGTGGGCCGTCGCCCGCCGACCGGTGAGCACCCCCGCCTCGGCGAGGGTGAACGCGCCGCTGCAGAACCCGACCAGCCGCGCGCCGCGCGCGTGCGCCCGCCGGACGGCGTCGAGCACCGCCGGGCGGCGGGGAACCTCGACGTCCGGCCGGTTCGGGACGATCAGGGTGTCCGCCGCGTCGGCCGCCGCGAGGCCGGCGACCCCGGTGAGGGTGAACAAGCCGTCCCGCATCCGCGTGCCCGGCTCCGGTGAGCAGAGGGAGAAGTCGTACAGGTCGCGGCCGAGCTCGGGACGGCGCAGGCCGAAGACCTCGATGGCGCAGCTGAGCTCGAACGGGTTCGAGTTCTCGTCCACGATCACGACCACCCGGTGCGGCGCCGCCGGGCCCGGCTGCGAGGAACCTTGCGACATGTGCGATTCCTAGCACTTCCGAGGGCCCCCGCGGGCCGGGACGATCCCCCCATGGCCCGCGAACCCATCAGCCTCGACACCGCCCTGGCCTCGTTCGACGCGCTGTGGAGCCCACGCATCGTCACCCAGGTCAACGACTACGACGTCCGCGTCGCCAAGGTCGCCGGCGAGCACCTCTGGCACGTCCACGACGACACCGACGAGTTCTTCCTCGTCCTCGCCGGGGAGCTGTACATCGACCTGCGCGAGCCGGCCGGGGAACGTACCGTCCGGCTGCCCCAGGGCGCGGTCTTCACCGTCCCGCGGCGCACCGAGCACCGGCCGTCGGCGCCCGCCGGCGCCTCGATCCTGCTGTTCGAGCCCACCGGCACCTCGACGGTCGGCGACCGCCACGACGAGATCCCCGACCACGTCGACGCCACCACCGGGCACCCCCTCGGCTCCTGACGACCGGCCCACGGGCCACCGTCACGATCGTCATCTGACAGGACCCGCCTGATTCCTGCGGGCTTGACGTATGCCGATATCGGCATACGATGGTGCCCATGGCACGAGCAGCGACGACGTCGGACGTCTTCAACGCGATCGCCGAGCCGCAGCGCAGGCAGATCCTGGTGCTGCTGCGGGCGGGTGAGCGGCCGGTGACCGAGTTGGCCCAGGAGCTGGGGATGACCCAGCCGGGGGCGTCCAAGCACCTGCGGGTGCTCCGGGAGGTCGGGCTGGTGCGGGACCGCAAGGCAGGCAAGCAGCGCCTGTACGGCCTTGACGCCCGCGGGCTGCGACCGGTCCACGAGTGGACCGGCGGGTTCGAGCGGTTCTGGAACGAGAGCTTCGACCGGCTGGACGCCTACGTGCAGGACCTCAAGCAGACACGGCAGGAGGAATGACCGATGGCGCAGGCAGGGCAACAAACGCGGGCGGAGCCGGCGACGGCCGACCGGGAGATCGTGATCTCCCGGGTCATCGACGCCCCACGGGAGCTGGTGTTCGAGGCGTTCACCGAGGTGCGGCACCTGTCGCGGTGGTGGGGACCGGAGGGGTTCACCACCACCACGCGGTCCTTCGAGTTCCGCGTCGGCGGGGAGTGGGACTTCGTGATGCACGGGCCGGACGGGACGGACTACCAGGAGTGGATCTCCTGGACCGAGATCACCCCGCCGGAGCGGATCGCGCTGCGCCACGGTGAGTCCCGCGGCGACCCGAACGCCTTCGAGTCGGTCCTCACGTTCGCGCCCGACGGGGCGGCGACCCGGATCGAGATGCGCACGGTGTTCCCCACCAAGGAGCTGCGCGACGAGGCGGTCGAGAAGTACCACGCGATCGAGGGCGGCCAGCAGACCCTGGGCAACCTGGCTGCCTACGTCACCGAGACCGTTCGGAAGGAAGTTGAGGACTGATGGCCGGGAAGGTGTTCTTCAGCGTGTCGATGTCGCTGGACGGTTTCATCGCGCCCGAGTCCCTCGGGGACCTGATGGGGCAGCAGTGGATGGAACTGCAGCAGTGGGCCTTCCCGCTGCGGTTCTTCCGGGAGAACCTGAAGCTCGGCGAGGGCGGCGAGGAGGGCCGCGACAACGACATCGCGCGGGAGACGTTCGAGCGCACCGGCGCGAGCGTCATGGGCAAGCGCATGTTCGACGCCGGCGAGCAGATGTGGCCGGAGGATGCGCCGTTCCACACACCGGTCTTCGTCGTGACGCACGAGAAGCGTGACCCCTGGGAACGGCCGGGCGGGACCACCTTCCACTTCGTCAACGACGGCATCGAGACCGCGCTCGACCAGGCCCGCGAGGCCGCCGGCGACCGCGACGTCCGCATCGCGGGCGGCGGCGCGACGATCCTGGAATACGTGAACGCCGGCCTGATCGACGAGTTCACGATCGCGCTCGCACCCGTGCTGTTCGGCTCCGGAATCCGCCTGTTCGAGGGCGTGGACGCGGGCCGCGTGGCCCTGGAACCGGTCCGCGCGGAACCGACGCAGCGCGTGACCCACCTGACCTACGCGGTCCGGGAGCGGTAACCGGCTCGACCTCAGCGCTCCCCGCCGAGGTCAGCAGCACGGTGAGATCCTCCGAAGTCGGCCAGGAGGACGGGCAGCCAGGCAGACACCGAGGACTTCGCCATACGGTGATCGTCGCCAGTCTTTCTCGCGGGTTCAAGGCCCGCGAGCCGGCGAGAGCGAGGATCAGGGCGAGCGCCGCTCGCGTGGCCGGAGCGCGGCCAGCAACGGGATCGCGGCGATCTTTTCCTCGGTCAGCTCGTCCCAGCGGACCGAGGCGGCCGTCCGCGCCGGCCGTCGGGAACGGCAGTCAAGCACCTCGGCCGGCGTGACGACCAGGTCCAGGCCGACGTCGTGCCCGAGCGTCGGGATGACGCCGGCCGCGCGGAGCTGCAGGTCATGGACCGTCGTCACGACGGCCGTGTCCGGTCCGACCAGGCCGGCCTCGCCGGCCAGCGCGAACTCCAGGTCCGCGAAGCCACCGCCCTTGCCGAGCCGGGCGCCGTCACGGCCGGCGGCGACACAGCCGGTGACGACGAGGTCCACGGCGGTCAGTTCCTCCACCGACACCCGGCGCGCCGACGCCGACGCGCCCTTGATCGAGGCGGCCCTGCGCGGGGTGTCGGCGAGGTGGTCCGGGTCGAGCACGAAGAACGGCGCCGGGTCGGCCAGCCTCGGCACCGCCATGTAGACCAGCTTCCCGTCCTCCAGGGCGCGCTGGCGCACCGGCCACTGCGCGGCGTCGGGATTCGCCTTGACCGTGCGGGCACGCCGCCACTGCGGTGTCGCGCGCAGCCGCTCGGCGGCCCGTTCCGCGCCGACGAAGTTGGGGATGCGGCCCACGGCGCCGGGGAAGCGGGCCACCTTCGCGGCCACCATCGCCGACCACACCTCGTCGCGCAGTGCCGCCTTCGCCGCGAGCACCTGCGCGGGGCCGCCCGCGTCGTGGTCGTGCCGCGGCGGCCGGCGAAACCCCGCCGTCATGCCAGGTCCTCGCCCCCGTGCCCGCGCCGTGTCATGCGGCCAGCATGCCGTGTGGTCCTGGACGCTTCGGGAGCGGGCCCGCCGCCGCGCCGCCCGGCCGGGTTGTCACAGCCGCCCAGTAGGGTGATCAACCATGTCAGCGCAACCACTACCGGAACTCGTCGAACCAGGCTGGGCCGCGGCCCTGGAGCCGGTGGCCGAGCGGATCACGGCCATGGGTGACTTCCTGCGCGCGGAGATCGCGGACGGCCGCCGCTACCTTCCCGCCGGACCGAACGTCCTGCGGGCCTTCCAGCAGCCCTTCGACGAGGTACGGGTGCTGATCGTCGGGCAGGACCCCTACCCGGCACCGGGAATGGCCATCGGCTACAGCTTCGCCGTCGCCCCCGAGGTGAAGAACCTGCCCGGCAGCCTGGTGAACATCTTCCAGGAACTGCGCGCGGACCTCGACGTGCCCCAGCCCTCGAACGGCGACCTGACGCCGTGGACGCGCCAGGGTGTGCTGCTGCTCAACAGGGCGCTGACGACGGCGCCGGGCAAGCCCGGCTCGCACCGGGGCAAGGGCTGGGAGCAGATCACCGAGCAGGCGATCCGGGCCCTGGCCGCCCGGGGCAAGCCCCTGGTCGCGATCCTGTGGGGCGCCGACGCGCGCAGCCTGAAGCCCTTCCTCGACGGGACACCGACGATCGAGTCGGCCCACCCGTCGCCGCGCTCCGCGGACCGGGGCTTCTTCGGTTCCCGCCCGTTCAGCCGCGCCAACGACCTGCTCCTCCAGCAGGGTGCCCAGCCCGTCGACTGGCGCCTCCCGTAGCCAGGACGGACCTTCGGGCGCCCGCTGGCCCGGCCGGCCGACGACGGATAGGCGGCGCCCTACCCGCCCTCGGCCGGCCCGAGGACACCTTCCCGCCTCGGCCGGCACAGTACTGGCCTCCTTCTGGCAGGGGCCATGGCCACCAGTCACCAAACCTCGGGCGTTACGGAGACCGAGACAAACCGTGGCGAGGTGACAGAGCGCCTACGGCTGGGTCCACTCGGTGGGACGGTCGACTCCTGGTGGCAAAGCGGTGTCCGCGTTTCCCTTGGCTTCTGCCACCTGTTCGGAGGTCACCACCGCGGGCCCGTGCCAGGGGCTCTCGCCGTCCAATCTGGCACCGGTGAGGTCCACGCCATGAAGGTTGGCGTGGGTGAGGTCCGTCCAGCAGAGGTCGGCTTCGGTCAGGTCCGCGTCCGCCAGCCAGACGCCAGTGAGGTTCGCCGAGTGCAGCCGGGCTCCGGAGAGGTTCGTTCCCAGGAGGGTGGAGCCCGCGAGGTTGGTCCTGCTCAGCCGCGCACCGGAGAGGTTGGCCCCATCGAGCCTGCTGGCGGGCAGGTGCGCATCGGCGAGATCCGCGCGTGGGATTCCTTCCCGCGTCGGCAGGCGTCCCAGCACGCTGAGCGCGGTCTGCACATCGGTCGCGGGTGGTCGATCCTGTGCGGGAATCGGCGGTGGGGGTGTCCCGGCCGGGTCCGACTCCGGTGGACGGGCGTGTTCGCGGACGAACGCGGACAGGACCTCGACGACGATGCGGTGGTCGGCCGGCGAGTCGACCGCGATGCGTTCGAGGGCGTACAGGCCGCCCAGGCGCACGTCGAGGGTGTCCGAGCCGAGCAGGCTGATCGCGGTCGCGTAGAACTCGCGCACGTGGGTGTTCGCGTTCGCCGCCCGCTCCCGCACGTCCGCGGCCTCGTTCGCGCGCTTCGTCTCGGCGTTCGCCTGCCGTGTCTCGTCCAATGCGATCAGGCCACCCGCCACCGCCGTCAACGCCGCGGTCGCGGTGAGCAGCCCGCCCTGCAGCGTGGCCCGGGCTTCGGCGTCGCCGGCCGCCGGGTACATCCAGGCTGGCAGATGCCAGATCGCGACCACCGCCGCGACCGCGCCCAGCCCCGCCAGCCCTGCCACCGTCAGCAGCCACCGCCGTCCAGAACGACGCGCGTCTCCTCTGTTATCGCTCATGAATGTGTGGCGGTCCTCGTGCTGGTGTGGCGTCGGCGGCCTTGATCATATCTCTGTGGTTCCGCACGGAAATCGCGCGCACTGTCGCTTTCCTGCCAGTGACGAGGCCAGCTTCCTCCACGGCGTGATCTTCAACGTGGACGGCGGTCGCAGCGCCGTCTGACGGTTTGTAACCCGGGCCCGCTTCCTGCGTCTCGCAGTGGTGTGGGTGGATCAGAAGGCGGTTCGGTCGAGCCAGGTGTCGAGTACCTTCGGATCGCCGGAGATCGCCAGCCGAGTATTGTCGGCGGATATCCGGCGCAGTGCCAGCAGATACAGATCGACCGCGGCACCGGAGACGGTCACCGTGGCCGCCGCGGGTACCCCGGTCCACGCGACGGTGCCGCCGCTACGAGTGACGGACCAGATCGCGTCGCTGTCGGTCGCGGTCAATGTCAGGGTGTTCCCGTCCTCCAACGGTGTTTCGAACCAGGGCGATCCGATCGCGATCAGGTCCAGCAGTTCGGACAGGCCGTCGGTGGCGATCGCGGGTGCCATGACCACCTCGCGGCCGAGCGCCAGCAGCGCGTCGGCGCGGTGCCCGGTGCTTTCGTGCAGCCGTCGCCGGATCCACCATTCCGCCGGTCGCGGCACTCCGAACGGGGTCCACACCGGTACATCGGAACCGGTCGCGCCGACCGCGGTGATGATCTGGCGGGCGCTGTCGCGCAACCACTCGGCCGCGGCCTGCTGCTCGCGTGGCCGCCGCACGTCCGGGACCCCGGCGAAGTCGATGTTCTCGGTGCTCCGGCGGGTCACCAGCGTCGCGGTCCAGCGGTGCGCGCCGCCGACGTGGGCGACCAGAGTGGCCAGAGTCCAGCCCGGGCAGGTCGGGACGGGCGTGGTGGGATCGCAGTCGCGATAGAGATCGGCCAGCAGATCGGTCTCGGTCAGCAGCGCCTCCCGCGCCGCCTCCGAATCCAGAGAAGTCACGATCTCGACGGTAGAAGGCCTGACCTTCACGGGCGAGGACTCGCTGATGGCGACGCTGCCGCTCTCGGCCATCGCTTACCAGGACTTCTCGTTCCACTGTTCCTTGGGTGCCGTTACCAGGCCCGGCCCTCCGGCAGGCGGTCCAGGCCGGGCGCGGAAAGGTGCAGGACCTGGTAGCGCTCGGTCGCCTCCTCGTCCGCGGTCGCGGAGTCCCACCACAGGACGAACCGAGCCAGCTGCCAGTGATGCGGGTCGAACGCCAGCGCGGCGGTGTGCACGTCGTCGCGGCGAGCAAACTCGCGAAGCTCGGCGAGCTCCCGTTCGATCCCCTCCGCCAGCTCCGGCCCGGCGGGATCCGGTCCGGAGCCGGGGGCCGCGATCGGGACGAGGCGACGCGAGGCCGCCCTGGGAAACGCCACACGACCGGGGCCCGCGTGGCAGGCGATGCCCGTCCAGTGCCGCACCACCGGACGCCCGAAATCCCGGACGATGTTGTGGAACCCGCCGTCGCCGACCAGGAACCGGGCCATCGCGCCGGCGTCGTTCCACAGGTAGAAGGGCGCGTACTGGTTGACCGGCGAGCCGTCGACCCCGCGTTCGCGGATGACGTACGCCTTCAGCCCCAGCCCGGCGCGGTCGTCGAGGAGATGGCCCCCCTTGGCCACCCGCCGGTGGATGATCGTCATGTCGTAGTCGGCGGGCAGGGTGAGCTCGTACTGCATGGCATACACGCGGGATGCCGCCTTCCGCTGGAGGGGCAGGAGCGCCGACGGGCCGGTCCGAGACCGGTCAGGACCTGGCGGGCGCCGGGCCGGCCGCCCGATGGCGCAGGAACCTTTCCACGATCTCCCGGTCGAGGTCGTAGGACAGCAGGGCCGTGGCCGCGGCGGGTGGCAGCCAGCGCAGCTCGTCGACCTCCTCGTTCGGCGTGAACACGCCCCCGGTCGCCCGCAGCGCCCAGTAGCGCACGACCTTGCCGGCCACGGCCCCGTGCCGGCGCACCTGGTAGGCCACGTCGCCGAGGGGCGCGCCGACCTCGACCTGAAGACCGGTCTCCTCGTCGACCTCCCGGACGGCCGCCGCCAGCCACGTCTCGCCGTCGTCGACCTTGCCCTTGGGCAGCGACCAGTCGTCATACCTGGGCCGGTGCACCAGCACGATCTCGGTGCCCCCACCCGCCGCCGGCCGCCACACGACCCCACCGGCCGCCCGCACCACGGCGCCGCCCACGGCGCCGACCGCGCCGACCTCGTCCGGTGCTGCCTCGCTCATCGAGACTCCTCCTGTCCGAGCTTCCACCCACGCACCCACGGCCACCCAGGTCGACGTGACCGCGGTCATGGCCCCAAGCGGGTGGTGCGTGGTGGTCCGGAGCCATCCTCGCCGAGACCCCGGCGCGAGGTGTTGACCTCAAGCGCCCCTGAGGTTCCAGAGTGTCCGGTCATGGAGCGTTCCCACCCGCGTGACCGGGTCGTCGTCCTCGGCCCCGGCGGAGTCGTCGGCACGGCCTGGACGATCGGGCTCGCCCATGGGCTGCGCGAGCACGGGGTCGACCTCGCCGAGGCCGACCTCCTGATCGGCACCTCGGCGGGCGCGATCGTCGGCGCCATGCTCGCCACTGGCCAGGATCTCGCCCGCCACCAAGCGGTCCGGACCACCGACGGGCCGGCGGACCCTTCCGGGGTGCCGGCCACCGCGAGGGCGCCGGGGGATTGGCCCCCGGCGGGTGGAGGCCGGCTCGCGGCGGTGCTCAGCCTGCTCGGCGACGCCGATCTGGCGCCGGCCGAAGCCCGACGCCGGATCGGGCACCTCGCGGTGGAGGCCGAGGCGAACGGCGAGACCATCAGCGCGCGGACGCATGTCACGCGGATCGAAGCCCTCGTCGGCGCGCGGACCTGGCCGGAACGCGACCTGCTCATCCCGGTGGTCGACGTCGACACCGGCGAACCCAGGGTCTGGGACCGCCACGGCGAAGCGCCGTTGCCGGCCGTCGTCGCGGCGAGCTGCGCCATGCCCGCGGTCTTCCCACCCGTCACGATCGGCGGGCGGCGGTACATGGACGGCGCCCTGGGGTCGGGCAGCAACGTCGACCTCGCCCCCGACGCCCGCGCGCTGATCGTCATCGAGCCGTTGGCGCACCTGTTCGGTGTGGGCACGCCGTCCGGTGGCGGAAGGGTCGCGATCGCCCCTGACGCGGCCGCGCTGCGGGTCTTCGGTTCCGACCTGCACACCCTGGCGACCTGGGCGCCCGCCTACGCGGCCGGAGCCCGCCAGGCCACCGAGACGGCCGAGACGATCCGCGCGGTCTGGGAACACCCCGCGGCCTCGTCACAGCCGCGCTGAGGCAGCAGCGGCGTTCGCGAGACCGGCAGGCGTGAGCCCGGACAGCGGGACAGGCTGTCCGGGCTGTCCGGTCCCAGCCGGCCACGAGAACTGGCCAATGCCGTGAGCTGGGACTTCCCAGGGCCGGTGGGATCTCGAGACGGGTGGGCGTCCCACCGAAGATGAGAAATCCGGCGAAGGGCTTCGCCAGGCCCCTTAGCCTGGGGCGGACGGTGTCAAACGCCCAGGGGAGCACCATGCGCACATTGACCAGCCAGGGCGAGCAGGCGGTCGCGGATCTGTCCGCCAAGTACGGCGTGAGCACCGACGCGGTGCGCGCCATGCTGGAGGCGGTCCGGCTGGGCAACGGCACCATGGCGCAGTTTTCCCACCCCGAGTTCGGCGGCGGCGGGCAGTGGATGGCGAGCGGCATGACGATGGTCGCCGACATGTTCAACGACGACCTGCGGGCGACGGTCAGCGGCCTCGCGCGCGAGCTGTCGAGCCTGCTGGCATCCACCCCCGTCTACACACCCGCGCCCGGCCCGGCCGCTACGGGCACGCCCGGGCCGGTCCACCAGGCGAACCAGGACACCTGGTGGCCAGGCGAGCTGGGACGGCCCAGTTCGAGCGGCGGCCAGAACGACACCCGCTACGCGGTGTTCCCCCAGGTCAGGCGGCTGGCCGTGCGGAGCGGCGGCGGGCCCGTCCGCGTCCACGACACGCTCGACCACGCCATCCACGGCGTGCAACAACAGCAGGGCGGCCCGCCCGGCACACTGTCGTTCACCAGCCAGCACGGCACGTTCACCATCGAAAGCCTGCCCTTGGTGAGCCCGGCGGCCCCCACGACACCACCCGCCCCCGAGCCCGCCGCGGCGACTGCCGCGGACGCTGGTCCTGCCGCTCCGCCCGCACCCGCGCGGTCGACCGCGCCCCCCGAGCAGGCGCCCGTGCCACCCGCCCCGCCCTCGCGGACCGCGCCGCCCGCGACCGACACCGACGCGGTCCTGGCGACCCTCGACCGGCTCGGCGACCTGCACCAACGCGGCATCCTCACCGACGAGGAGTTCGCCGCGAAAAAGGCCGAACTCCTCGCCCGCCTGTAGCCCACGGCGCGGGCCGAGGACCACCAGGAACGGCGGCTGGCGAAGCCCCTGAGAAAAAACCTGAATAGTTACGAGAAGGGTTGGGGCTTCTGGCGGCTCCTGATCAGAAGAAGGTGGGTGGGCAGGCTTCGCCGGGCGTGTCGTGCGCGTCATCCACGCGCGCCGCACGGTCTTACTGGGAGAACGCGTATGTGCGGACGGGGTCGAGGTGCAGTTCGTAGGGCGTGTAGCAGTCGGCCGCGAGGGTCGCGACCGGAGCACCGCAGGGGCAGGCTCGGTTGAGTCCTGCGTCGCCTGCCGGTCCGCAGCAGCCCGTACTGTTCTCCCAGTTGGGCAGTGGTTGAAGGTCGGCGGCGTCGTCGGGGTGCACCAGCACTGTGTTCCGGCTGCCCGCCGAGATGACGAAGGCTCCTTCATAGACGACCAGATGCCCGCGGGACTGAGCTAGCTTCGGGTTCCCCTGATCGTCCTGTACGACATAAGGAGCTCCCCAGGGCTCGGGGTCGATCGCGTAGTGGCCCCGCGGGATGGTGGAAGGTGCCCGTCCTGTCTCCTTGTCCCGGTTCCGGTCGCGCTCGACGTCTGAGACGTCAGGGACAGCGACAAGCTCCACCAGTTCCGGCGTAATCGCGGTGCCGCACCTGGAACAGAGGAAAACGGTCATCCCCTCGTTATAGGGCTCAGGGCCGGTGACCCGGGCGCGCAGCCGACGCCAGCGGCTGACGGCCGCGTTGGCCAGCGCGCGGCGGACGTAGGCCTCCGGGTTGCCGCCGGCGATCCGGGGCCGGTGGCGGTAGGTCCGCTCGAACGCGCCCTGCAGCAGGTCCTCGCCCGCCGCCCAGTCGCCGCCGACGAGCAGGACCGCGCTGCGCAGCAGCCGGTCGGCTGTCTGGGCCATGAAGGCCTCGAACGCCTGCCTGTCCGCGGCTCCGTCGCCCGGTCCGCCCTCGGCGTGTCTGCCTTCGGCACGTCTGTGCTCCGCGCGTCCGCGCTCTGCGCACACCCTGCCTCCCGCCGGTC
Source organism: Frankia nepalensis (assembly GCF_016786325.1). Taxonomy (GTDB): domain Bacteria; phylum Actinomycetota; class Actinomycetes; order Frankiales; family Frankiaceae; genus Pseudofrankia; species Pseudofrankia nepalensis. The sequence continues at coordinate 95,558 of NZ_JADWYU010000102.1, forward strand.
GGGTTGCTCCCGGATCCCAAACGCGCCAGGTTCTTCCCGCTATGCGTGAAAGGGTGTTCTAGCGGCTCCGGTCCCGTTCGGGCTGCCGTGGCAGAAGGACCGGCCGCGGATGGAGTACCTGTCAAGCAACGCCCCCCGGGCGCCCGGGCCCTCGGCGCGGCCCAGGGCGGTCGGCAGGCTTGCGGCGCTACGGAAACTCGAGGAGGAGACACTGTGCGCGAAGGCCGCGGTCGCCGTGCGACCATCGCCGCGATCGCGCGGAACCCCGCGGCGCCAGCCGAGGTATTGGTCAGGCTGCTTTGTGAGGAAGCAGCCGCGGCCTGGAACATGATCGCCTGGCGTGCCCTGCCGGATGAAGTGATCGCCGCCATCGTGGCCCATCCTGACCACCGGCTCCGGGAGACGTTCGCTGACAACGTCGCCGTCCCAGCCGAACAGCGCGCCCGCCTCGTGGACGATCCTGATCCCCGGGTCCGGCGTTCCCTGGCCATCGGCCCCGACTGGTTCCGGGTTCCCGTACCGCCGCTGCCAGAGCCCACACAGCGGCGCCTCCTTGCCGACCCGGATCCGCTGGTCCGACGCGGCGCAGCCTTCTGCCGCCACACGGCCCCTCACCTGGTGGCCGCGCTTGCCGATCATGAGGACGCGGACCTTCGGCAGGCAGCTTGTTCCCGGTGGTCGCTCCTGTCCGGGGACACTCGCAACCGCCTGCTCCAAGACTCCGACGACAAGGTGCGAACCGCGGCCACGATGCAGGCCTGTCGCGACGACGCCGCCTACGCCGACCTTCTGCTTGACGGAGACATCGACCGCTACAGCAGGTGGGACGTCATTCGGCGAGGAGCCCTGAGTCGAACCACCGCCGAACGGATTGCGAGAAGCTCCGATGAGGAGGATCGGCGTGAACTGGCTTCCAACCTCAACGTGCCTTTCGAGCTCATCTGGACCCTGGCGGACGACGAAGCGCACGACGTTCGGCTGGCGGTATCAGTACGACCGGAACTGACCGAGAGCGAACGCACCGCCATCGACATCTCCATCCGGCCGAGCGACCGCCTCAACCCGGTTGAATGGGTCCTTCTCTGCGAAGATCCGAACGTCTTGCGCCAGTGCGCCGGGTCAGCCAACACGCTGCTGCGCCGCAGCGCCGCCTACAACCGAAACCTACCGGACGACGCCGTCGAGCTGCTGTCTCATGACGACGACTACCCGGTTCGGCTCCTGCTATGCGAGAACCAGCCGACAGTCGCGGGCGAGGTTGTGCTCCAGACGTACCTGGAATGCAATGTCATCTCGAAAGGTGATCTGTTGTACCATCCGAACTTCCCGCGTGCTGGCAACGGACACCGCTTCGCCGATGCCCCGGACCCCAAGAGACGCTGGCTGGTGGGACTCGATCCCGACGCGCCAGTCGATTCCGTCGTCCGGCTGCTGGACGACCCCGACAGCGACGTACGCGGCATGGCGGCCGCGCATCCCGCCCTGCCCGTCGATCGCATTCTCGAAGGATGCGAGAACCCAGAGATCGCGGCCCACGCACTGAGCAATCCAAGCCTTCCCGCGGAGGCCATGCACCGATACCTGGATGAAGCCGGCATTCCTCGCTGAGGTCGGCGAGTGAACGCCAGCGTGACCGCGAACGCAGCCGCGTCCCGGGGCTTGATCCTCCCGTCCGGCCGGCAGTCGACGACGACGCCGTGCCGGCGCTCTACGAGGGTGAGCTGAGCGAGTGGCGGTATCGGCCCGCCCCTGGGGTCGCAGCGGCCGCGGGTCGTGGCGTCCTATCCTGTCCGGATGCGGGAATCCACGGCGGGTCATGGACGTCCGGTGCGCGGCTTCGAGCTGATCTGCGAGATCGAGCCGCCGACCCGGCCGGACCTGACCCACGCCCGCCACCAGATCGGCGTCCTGAGCCCCGTCACCGACGCGTTCCTGATCCCCGACAACCACATCGGACGCGCGACGGTGTCGAGCATCGCCGTCGCCCACGAGGTGCAGACGATGGGGGGACGCAGCATCGCCTGCGTGAACTCCCGCGACCGTAACCTGCTCGGTTTCCGCCGCGACCTGCTCACCGCCGCGGCCTACGGCGTCGAGGAGTTCCTGTTCGTCCACGGCGACAAACCCACCGCCGGGAACCGGACCAGCGACCTGACCGTGCGCGCGATGATGGACGAGGCCCGCGCGGCCAGCGAGGATCCGGTCTTCGCGGACATGCCGGCGTTCCGGGTCGGCGCCGCGGCCGGCCTACGTCCACTGCCCACATGGAAACGAGCGGCCGACTTCCTGTTCGTACAGGTCAGCTACTCGGTGGACGCCCTGCTGCGCTGGCGCGACGCCCATCCGGTCGAACTGCCGATCTACGCCGGCGTCATGGTTCTGGCCAGCGCCGGGATGGCGCGGCGCCTCGCCGTGACCATCCCCGACATCGACATCCCCGACGACCTCGTCCAGGCAGTCGAACGGGACCAGGCGGCCGGGGTCGAAGCGGCCTGCGACCAGGTGCTACGGCTACGCGACAGCGGCGCCTTCGCCGGTGTACACCTCGTCCCGGTCAGCCGCTACCGCCAGGTCGCCGCCCGACTCGAGGACCTTCTCTGACCACCCGAGCCGTCCGGTGCCGCCCGCACTGCCGTCACATCTCTTGACGTGCTCTGTCCCGGCCAACCTGGAGCCGGTCCCGGGAGACGCCGGTGGTTCGGCCGAATAGCGGCGGCGAGTTCACGCTGGCCGCGTTGCGTGCCCCTTCCATGCCTACAGGCGGTTCGTAGAAGGAGGCTCAGGATGGATCCGGTCGGTATCGCGGCCCTCGCGGCGACCGTCGGCCACGCATCGCAGCCGGGTTGGGGTCCGCCGCGACCCGGAAGTCGAGGTGCCCGATCTACGGGGCCTGGGGACAGGTCGCCAGGATGGAACTGGCCATGTAGTAGTAGTTGAACCACTCGGGGTGGGCAAGCGGGTTCGGGGCGTTCTGGATCCTGTTGTACCAGTACTGCTGGGCGACGGCCGCGGCCCAGCAGTTTCCCGCGGCATTCGCGGTGGACGCCGTGCCCACCACAGTCGCGCCGCCGACACCGCAGGTAATGGCCGCCGCGACCAGGCCAGCGGCAAGACGCCGCCTGGCCGGACGAACCGGCATTCGCATCATGATCTGCTTTCCGTCCATTCCGAGTCGGGTTGTCCAACCTTCATGGAAATCGAAACAAGCAGCCATGTGAGAAACCGTTTGAGCGACGGGTGAACTCGGGGTCGGCAACCTTACACACGCCCCAAGGATCGCCTCCCACCGAGTCGGACATCCTGTCTCACGATCAACCCGAGGCCACCGGCATCGCACCGCGCTGCCGGGGGACACCCGTCGCGGGCAGGAGGGTCACGGTCACGCGGATGACAGCGCCGCCGCCTTGGCCGGACCTGCGACCGCCTCGACACTCGACGTCATGCCGGTTTCCTGGGCGAAGAACGCGAACCGCACGGCGGTGGTCGCCGGCTGTGTCGTGCTGTGGCTCGCCCTCGTCACGGTGTTGCTGGCATTCGGAGCCGGTGGGGCGATGGAGATCGCGAAGATCCACGGGCTGCGTCAGGACGGCGTCGTCACCACGGGCGTCGTCGAGTCGAGCAGGCACAGCCGCCAAAACTCCACCGCGACCGTCCGGTACCACGTCGCGGGCGTCGAGTACACCGAATCAGTCGTCGGCAGTCACTCGGTGGGCAGGACGGTCGCGATGGTCTACGACCCGGACCGTCCGAGCGTCGCCACCAGCCGGGACGAACTGGGCGGTAAGAATCTCGCCTTGCACTACCTCACCGCCGTCGTGATGTCCGGCCTAGGTCTCGCCGCGCTGCTGCTCGGGCTCGTCTGGCTAGTCCCCGCGGGCTCGCGAGGAGACCGGCGGGCCCGCCGCATGCGCCAGCTGGCCAAACGCAGACAGCGGCTGATGCGCAGGTCAACCCGGCCCGGGTCGGCGAACTAAAGCGGCCTCGGGGATCAATCGAACCGGGGCTATCGGCGAGATTGATCATGAAGGTGGGGGCTGACGTCACGCCGCGCACCTTCCGCGCGGGGGTTCGGCGGATGGCTTGCTGATCCGGAGTCAGCGCCCCGGCTACCCTGCGCCGGGTGCCGGTTGAGTTCTTGGAGACCGGGACAAAGTGTGGGAGGCAACGCCGCGCCCGTGATCGGCTACAGGTGCGGTGGCCGGTCGGCGCGGGACGGTCCGGTCCGCTGACCCGTTACAGGCTCAACGCGGCGGCTAGGGTGGTGATGGCCGCGAAGCTGAGCATGCAGACGGCGACGAAGGTACGGCCGCCGGCCCGGATGGCACTGGTGGTGCTGGCGCCGTCTGCGTGGGTTAGCCAGGCGGCAACAAGCGCAGCGGCTAGGCCGACGGCGAAGATCAGCGCGAAGGCGAGGAGGAGAAGCACGACGAGGTGGACGGACATGTGGCGCTTCCTTGCGGGCAGAGTGAACAGCCCCTCGCTGAAGGGGTTCCGCCCGCACGCCGTAATCGGCCCCGTGCGATGAACCGGCATCGCTGCTACTAGTCGTCAGGTTAGCTGGAACCTGGTCAAAGCGGGACGGACGACACGCCGCGGCCGTCGGGGCCGACTGGTACGGCTTTGAGCGCAGCGAGGACGCGCGGCCGAGTGATCTGCCTGTGGTGCCCACAGGACCCGCATTCGAGGTGCACCTTGTCGACCCCGGTCGTGGGGTCGGTGGTCCACTGCGGAACGTACGAGACCGGCCCATGGGGCAGCCCGTCTTCGACACGGGCTTGATGACGTCCCCACCCTTGAACGCACACCCCGTCGCCGGTCTGCTCGATGTCGTGTGCGAGTTGCTCGGGATCGGTGTAGCGGAGAAACCGCGCCAGCCGTCGTTCGCCCCGGCCGGCGCGGTGACATGGCCTGCAGACGATGTCGATCGCCTGGATGCAGTCAGCAGGGGTGATCTGCCCACCGCGACCGGCGGCCAACGCGGCTGGGGTGAAATGACGGCGGTCTTGCCTGCGCGTTCGCCGGCTCACCGGCTACCCCTGACAACCACCTTCGCATCGGCGACGGTCATGGCAGCAACTGCGGCGAGGTGGCGGTAGATGGTGGGGCGGGTGACGCCGAACTCGTCGGCGATCTGTTGGACGGTGTAGTCGCCGGAGTCGTACATCTCCCGTGCGAGCTGCACCTGGCGGGGTCCGAGCTTGGGTTTCTGCCCGCCGGTGCGGCCACGGGCGCGGGCGGCCGCGAGGCCGTCCATCGTGCGCTCGGACATCAGCGCGTGCTCGAACTCGGCGATCGCGCCGAGGATCTGGAAGAACATCCGGCCGACGGCGTGGAGGTGTCGATGCCCTGGTCGAGCACGACCAGGGCGACGCTGCGGGCCTGCAGGTCGGCGGACAGTTCGAGTAGGTGCTCGAGGGAGCGGCCGAGCCGGTCGAGTTTGGTGATGACGAGCTGGTCGCCCGTGCGGTTCGCCGACAGCAGCGCCTTGTCGAGCTCGGGACGGCGGGCGAACTTGCCGGAGGCTTTGTCGATGAAGATCTCGTCGCAGCCGGCCGCTTGGAGGGCGTCGTGTTGGGCTTCGGGGTGCTGGTCGCGGGTGGAGACCCGTCCGTAGCCGACGCGCATGATCGGATCGTAACGCGAACGAGGGTGTGCGTGACATAGCCGCGTACACGGCTTGTGTTACACCGGCGACCTGTGGAAACGCGTTGTGGATCTATGTGTCTCGTGAACGTTCGTTACCGGGCGGTCGGGCGCGCTCTTGCCACCAGGCCAGTGCATTCTGGCTGGTAAGTGTGTCGGGGTGGTCGGGGCCGAGTACCCGCAGCTGATCAGCCAGCAGTCCTTGGACGATCGCAGCGGCGCCGGCTGGATCGCCCGCCCGCCCCTGCCAGTTGGCCATCTCGTATCGGACGCGCTGGGTCGCGGGGTCGTCGAGACCCAGCACTCGCAAAGACTCGGCGAGCAGTTCCTGGAGAGTGGCAATGGCGCCGGCTGGATCGCCCGCCTCCCCCTGCCATCGGGCGAGGTAACGCCAGGTGGCCAGGGTGGTCGGATGGTCGGGGCCTAGTGCTTGCAAAGACTCGGCGAGCAGTTCTTTGAGAGTGGCAGCGGCGCCGGCTGGATCGCCCGCGTGCCCCCGGCAGTGGGCCATCTGGTGTCGGACGGCCAGGGTGTCGGGGTGGTCGGGGCCCAGCACTCGAACGAAATCGGGGATCAACTCTTCCAAGGCGGTGGCGGCGCCAGCCGCGTCCCCGGCATGCGCTTGCCACCAGGCCAGTTTGGCCCGGTGGACCAGGGTGCTGCGGTCGTCGGGGCCCAGCACTCGAACGAAATCGGGGATCGACTCTTCCAAGGCGGTGGCGGCGCTAGCCGCATCCCCCGCCCTCCCCTGCGAGCTGGCGAGGTTGCCCTGCGCCACCAGGGTGTTGGGATGGTCGGGGCCCAGCACTCGAACGAAATCGGGGATCAACTCCTCCAGGGCGGCAACAACAGCGTCGGCTGGATCCCCCGCCTCCCCCCGCCAATAGGCAGTCTCGTGTCGGGCGGCCAGGGTGTCGGGGTGGTCGGGGCCGAGCCGGTGGGAGGCGGCTGTGGCCAGGTGGAGGAAGTGGTTGGCGGCGGCTGTACCAAGACCAGCCTTGCTGAGGCTTCTGCCTGCGCGGAACAGCACGGTGTGCCCGTGGGGGTGCCATAGCGCGTCGGGAGCGTATGCGTAGAGCGCGTCGGTGTTGGCGCGCAGGGCTTGGGCGAGTGTGGTGTCGCGCTCCACCTCGGGCCAGGCAGACACGAGGGCGTCGGCCGCAGCGCGCACCAGGGTGTGCTGCCGGTCGGGGGGGAGCGGCTCGCGGGTCGCGCGTTGGATCAGCTGGTGGACGCGGACGGCCTGGTGCGGGCTGGCCGGGGTGTAGTCGACGAGGCTGAGCATGTGTAGGCAAGCGAGCGCGTCACGGATGTGCTCCGCGTCGACCGGGCGGGGATCGGCGGCGGTTTGACCGGCGGGCACGCGACGGTCGGTCAGGTAGGCCAGCGCCGGGACGCTGGTGAGCACCGTTTCGGGGATCCCGTTGGGATCCAGGACCGCGGCAAGTTCGAGCAGCGGGCTCGCGAGGCCGACTGGACGGTACTGGTTCGCTCGCTCGATCGACAGGGACCAGGCGGCGGCCACGGCGACGGGGTGGTCGTCGGGCAGGCTGTGGGGGGCCAGGTCGGCCAGGGTCCGGGTGCGGTCGGCGAGCCGGGCGCGGTAGGCCGCGCAGTCCAGGTGACGGGAGTCGAGGATGTAGGCGGCCGCTTGGGCCAGCGCGAGCGGCAGGTACCCCAGATCTTCGGCGAGCCCGGCGATCTCGGCGGGCTCGCTGGGCTGGCTGTGGCCGGCGAGGGCTGCGGTGAGGTAGGCGGTGGCCTCGTCTGGGGTGAACAGGCCCACGTCGACCCGGCGGCGGCGATCACCGGTCAGGGCGGCGTCCTGGCGGCGGGTCGTGACCAGTACCCGCCCGCCCGGCCGGTCTGGGGGCCATAGCCCGGCTAGGTCGTCCGGGTCGGCGAGGTCGTCGAGGACGATCAGCCATCGCCGGTCGGTGCTGGCCAGCCAGGCCAGCAGCGCGTCCGCGGACGCGGCCGGATCCGACCGGTCGGCACCTGCGACTTCGGCCGCGGCGGTGGCGTAGGCGGTCTGGATCGCGTCGCGGCTGGCCGCAGTCACCCACATCAGCAGATCCACCGACCCGGCGTCCCAGACCTGGTGGGCGTAGTCGGCGGCGAGCTGGGTCTTGCCGACCCCGCCCATCCCGGCCAGCACCTGGCACAGCACCGCCGTCCCGCCGTCACCGACCGCGTCCTTCAGCAGATCGACCGCGGCCCGGTGTTGGAAGCGGGCCGCCCGCCGAGGCACCACTCCCACCCGGCGCGGCGGCGCGGAGTCCTTCCCAACCCTTGTGCGTGTGTCCCCTCGAGGGCGAGCGTCGGTGGTCCTCTCCAGGTCACGGTGACGCTCATGGACGGCCGCTAGTTCCCGGATCTCGGCCAGGGCAAAGTCGGCCGCGCCCTCGTTGGCGGCACAGGCCCGCACCCACAGTTCGATCTTCTCGTCCGGCGGCGGGTCGACGATCTTGGCGTTGCGGATCGCGTTGAGGTGGCTGACGCTGTACCCGCACCGCTCGGCGAGCTGCTTATCGGTCAGGCCCGCGCTGTCACGCAGCTGGCCCAGGATCCCGCAGATCTCCCGGACCTCAAGACTCGGCTCGCTCGCCGCCATGGAACCCCCCGTTCCTGTTCCGGTGCTCTTCCGGCACCGGAACCACCGGACAGTCTGCCCCAGCAGCCCACCGAGCCGGTCGTTCCGGTCACGTTCCGGCGCAACGAAAAGCCCGTTCCGGGTGCCCCAGCGTGAGGGCTGTCGCCGATCCGGGCGGCTGGTCTGAAGGAGCACCGGATGTACACCGACCCGATGACGGTCAAGATCCTCGTGGTGGCACTGTGCGTCACCGCGTCCGTGTGCGTGGCGCTGGTCGCCGGCTACCTCGAGCGGCGCGCCGGCGCCCACCCGGCGGCCGCGGTCCAGCGCGGCGGGACCGCGTTCGCCGGCGCCCTCGCCCTGCAGCTTCTTGTCCTCACCACCCTCGGTGCGCTGTGACTTCCGCGGGTCGGGATAATGGCGAGCCGTGGCCTCGGATGCGCAGGCTCCAGCGCCGTCGTCCGTGTACCAGCTGCGGGTAGTGCTCGCGGGGATCAGCCCGCTGATCTGGCGGCGCCTGCTCGTCACCGACCAGACGAGCGTCGCCGAGCATCTGCACCGGTTCACCATCCACGGCGTCGGCTACGGGATCGCTCGGCCCGGGACCGCCGGCTTCGCCCACGATGCCCGCCGGGTGCTGCTGGCGGACTTCGGCTTCCGGGTCGGGGAGCGGTTTGTCTACGAGTACGACTTTTTCGACGCCTGGCGCCACGACCTGCGGGTGGAGAAGATCCTGCCCGCTGACCCGGGCCGGCGATATCCGGTCTGTGTTGACGGCGCCCGCACCGCGCCGCCGGAGGACTGCGGCGGGCCGGCGGCGTTCCTGGCGCTGCGCCAGACCTACTCGACCTACGCGGTCGCGACCCGGATGGCCGACCTGCTCGCCCCGCTGCTTACCGCGGACGGCGACGACCTGGTGGGCGAGCACCTCGCAGGGCGCCGCGAGGAACTCGCCACCCTGCTGGCCTGGAGCCGGATCGACCACTTCGACCGGGCTGCGGTCAACCACGCCCTGCACACCGACCCTGCCCTGGGAGGCAGCCCGCCATGAAGGTCACGGTTCAGGTCGTCGTCGACCGTTAGGACGGCACCGCCCCCGCCGTCTACGAGGTTGGCGTGCTCGAGCGCCAGGACCTCACGGCGGCGAGTGCCGGGCTGCGGGTGGCCGAGGCCCATCAGGTCCTCGCCAGCGTCCAGCAGCACCTGCTCACCGCCCAGGTCGCCACCGCGCTCGCCGACCAGGCGCTCTGCGACAGCTGCGGCCGGCCGTACCGGCACAAGGACAGCCGCACGATTGTGCTGCGCTCCCTGTTTGGCACCCTGCAGCTAACGAGTCCGCGCTGGTGGCGCTGCCCCTGCACCGGGCAGACGGGCACGTTCAGTCCGCTGGCGACCCTGTTGTCCGAGCGCGCGACGCCGGAGCTGGTGCGCTGGGAGGCGACCTACGCAGCGCACACCTCCTACGACGCCGCCGCCGAGCTGCTCGGCCAGGCGTTTCCGCTGGGCCGGACCCTGCACGCCGCCGCCGTGCGCCGCCACACCGAACACGTCGCCGAACGTCTCGACGGTGAGCTCGGCGACGAGCGGTTCAGCTTCGTCGACACCTGCCCCGCGGACTGGGCAGAGCTGCCTCGCCCTGATCTGCCGCTGGTGGTCGGCATCGACGGGGGCTACGTCCACTCCAGCAAGCAGACCTCCCGCCGCGACGGCTGGTTCGAGGTCATTGCCGGCCGCTCCACCCCGACCGGCGGCGGCCCGGCCAAGTGCTTCGCGTTCGTCCAGACCCACGACCGCAAACCCAAGCGCCGGGTGTACGAGATGCTGCGCGGCCAGGGGATGGCCGACAACCAGCAGGTCACGTTCCTCACCGACGGCGGCGAGGACATCCGCGACCTGCCGCTCTACCTCAATCCCCAGGCCGAGCACCTGCTCGACTGGTTCCACATCACCATGCGCCTGACCGTGCTCCGCCAGACCGCCAAGAGCCTCCCCAACCCCGCAGGAGACGTCGAGGACGGCCCGGCCTGGACGACCGCCGACCAGGTCGACGACGAACTCACCCGGATCAGGTGGCTGCTCTGGCACGGCAACACCTTCCGCGCCCTCCAGCTCGTCGACAGCCTGGCCTTCGACCTCGACTGCTTCGACGACCCGGGACCCGAGCGGCAGCAGCTCGCCAAGAGGCTGGCCGAGTTCCGCGGCTACATCGACGCGAACACCGCCCGGATCCCGAACTACGGCGAACGGCGCCGCTACGGCGAGCGGCGCCGCTGCGGCGAGGCCATCTCCAGCGCGACCGCCGAGTCCGCCGTCAACCAGATCATCAGCAAACGCATGGTCAAGAAACAGCAGATGCGCTGGACACCCCGCGGCGCCCACCTACTCCTCCAAGTCCGCACCCGCGTCCTCAACGACCAACTCGCCGACGACTTCACCCGCTGGTACCCCACCAGCCCTGCCCGAGAAGCCACCGAGCCGATCATGAACGCGGCGTAGCCTCCCACGCTTTGTCCCGGTCTCCTTCTTAACTGATGAGCAGGCCGAGGGGTAGAGGAGGGTTGGGGCTTCTGGCGGCTCCTGACCAGCGGAAGCGCGCGCGGACCGGCGGGCGGGCAGCTCGGCCGACCTGTCCGGGAAGCAGCCCGGCGGGACGGGCCTACTTCAGCCAGCACGCCGAGCCAGGTCCGTGTCAGAGCAGCCCAGTCGTCGGATTGTCCTTCCAGATGTCATGCTCCGGCTCAGGTTCCGCATATCCTCCGAACTCGCTCCAGTACACCTCGTAGTAGTCCAGGATCGTCGCGGGGTTCCGCTGGCGATAACACTCCATGATCGACAGGTCGGACCTTGCCTCGCTGAGATTGCAGCCTGGACACAGATATCCGCGCACGAGCCCGGTCTCGTGGGAATGGTCAGTGAAGAGACGCCGGGGCTCCCGGCCACAAATCGCGCAGCGCCCCTGATGGAACTCGCGGAAACGCCGAGCTTCCCAGTACTTCCCCACCTGCTGCTCGGCTAGCCTCTCTGGGTATCCCATCGCGACAAGCCTCGCGCGGACCTGGTCCCTGCTTGGGATCTCCCATCCCCAGCAGGCAGGAACGCCGGCAGTCAGACACGCTTGCGCCGCTTCCTGGTCAGCGGATGGCACATCCACCGGGCGTGCCCACTCGGGCGCCTCGCCAGCCAGCAGTTGCCGCAGTTCCCAGTCCTGCCTGGTGCTGAGAAGCCGGCGGAGCACTTCGCGGCTTACCCTGGGATTGTCCAGGAGGTAGTCGACTGCCTGGTATTCCAACTCGCGGCGGCGGCGCGCGTCTTCCTCGTTCATACCGCGTCCCAAGGCGAGAACCTCCAGTACCGCCGTGTTTCCCGGGAGAGGAGGTAGGCCCAGGCGCGGGCTTCCATTTCTCCCCAGGCTTCAGGAACTTCAAGATGTCCCGTCGCGTCGTTGATGCCGCTGACCCGACCGGCGGGATGATCGGCGAAATTCTACGCGGACGGCTCGTCGCCCGGGGGTCGCCGGCGCCGCCGCCCTAGCCCGTCGAAGGGCACCGTCGGGTGGGCGTCCTCCAGCGTCCGTCAGGGGTGAGCCGACTCCCGCTCGGCCGCGACCAGGGCGGCTAGAGCTGCCGGGATGGACGTGGCGTCCACGTCTGGACGGTAGGAGCCGAATCGCCGGCAGGCCGAGCCGCTTTCTGGTACGGACCACCGGAATACCACGAAACGCGGGGATGCTCGGGTGTCGAAAATCGATCGATTCTCAACACCCACCAGGTGTCGGCACTCGCTCGAATCGGCCTGCCACACTGCGGGCATGAACGGAAACTCTCCCGATGACGGGCTCGCCGCGAACCGCGCCCTCTGGGATGCTCGTGCCCAGGCACACGGCACGACCCCCAACGACATGCTCTACGACGTCGATTCGTTCCTGGCGGGCCGGCAGACGCTCTACGGGATCGAGTTGGAGCTGGCCGGTGATGTGACCGGCCAGGATGTGCTGCATATGCAGTGCCACTTCGGCATGGACACACTCAACTGGGCTCGTCTGGGTGCCAGGGTCACCGGTGTCGATTTCTCGTCGACGGCGATCGTCCGGGCACGCGAGCTGGCCGAGCTCGCGGGGCTGACCGCCGATTTCGTCGAGGCGGACACGCAGAATCTACCGTCCGGCTTGGCGGGCAGGTTCGATCTGGTGATCGCCACCTACGGGGTGCTGTGCTGGATCGGGGACCTTGACGCGTGGATGCGTGGTGCGGCGATGGCGCTGCGGCCGGGAGGAAGGCTGGTGCTGGTCGACCTGCATCCCGCCTACCAGACCCTGGCCACCTATGAGCCGCTCGTGGCCGACTGGCCCTACGGTGGAGGGGAGCCCCAGCGTGAGGTCGTCACGGGCACGTATGCGGACCCGGACCTGCCGATGGCCGCACAGGAGGTGGTCCAGTACCCGCACTCGGTGGGCGAGATCGTGACAGCGGCCGCCGGATCGGGACTGATCATCGACCGGCTCGGCGAGCACACCGAGGCCCAATTCCCCGGAAGTCGCATCCTGCCCGAAGGACCCGACGGCACCCGTCGGTTCCCGTTCGGCGACACCTACCTCCCGATCCTCTACTCGCTCCGAGCGAGATCACCCCGAACGGCCACTGCGTAGCCGCCCGCGCGGCACGGTGCCCCGCCCGCGCCCGGCTGGAGGTCGAGCACACGGGCTTGGACGGCGTCCGCACCGTCACCGTGTTCACCGACGCCATGGCCCGCCTGGTCGGCCACGAGGTCGACCACCTGTACGGGGCTCTCTACACCGCCCGTATGCGCAAGGGCATCCAGCCGATCAGCGTCACCGAGTAGTACAAGGGCACCGGCGCCACCTGGACCTACCCCCTCCTGACCCGCGGTCTTCCTCATTCGGTGCTGGCGCTGATCAAGTCGGTGCCGGGCAACGTCAGCCTGGACTCGATGCTCACCGAGATCCGCAAGCTGCGCGCGGTCCGCGCGGTCGAGCTGCCCGACGGCCTGTTCGGCGACGTCGCCCCACGGGTCGTCGCGGCCTGGCGGGCCCGCGCGGCGGCGGAGTCCCCGTCGCACCTGCGCGACCACCCCGACCCGCTGATGCTGGTGCTGCTCGCGGCGCTACTGCACCACCGGCACGGGGAGATCACCGACACGCTCGTCGAACTGCTGATCTCGACGGTGCACCGGATCGGCGCCCGGGCGGACAAGAAGGTCACCGAGGAGCTCGTCAACACGTTCAAGCGGGTGACCGGCAAGGAGAACATCCTGTTCGCGATCGCCGAGGCGTCGCTCAGCAGCCCCGACGACCCGGTCCGCCAGGTCGTGTATCCGGCTGTTGCCGGCGGGGAGCAGACGCTGCGGGAGTTGGTGCACGAGTTCAAGACCAAGGGGCCGGTCTATCGGCGGACCGTGCAGACGACGTTGAAGGCCTCGTACTCGAACGACTACCGGCGCGGGCTGATCGCGCTGCTCGGTGTGCTGGAGTTCCGGTCGAACAACGACACCCACCGGCCGGTCCTCGACGCCCTCGACCTGAGCCGCCGGTACGCCGACAGCCGGCTGACCTACTTCCCGGCCGGGGAGACGGTGCCGACCCACAAGGGGCTACTCGGCGACTGGACCGAGCTGGTGTTCACCGACCCGGCCAAGGGCCCGCGGCGGGTCGTGCGCGGCGTGTACGAGATCTGCACCTTCCAGGCGCTGCGCGACAGCCTGCGGTGCAAGGAGATCTGGGTCGTCGGCGCGGAGAAGTGGCGCAACCCCGACGAGGACCTGCCTGCCGACTTCGAGGCGCAGCGCGCCGCGCACTACGCCGCGCTGCGCAAGCCGCTGGACCCGACCGCGTTCATCGACCAGCTGCGCGAGGAGATGCGCGCCGAACTCGCGGCACTCGACACCGCGCTGCCGAAGCTGGGCTGGCTGGAGATCGCCGAGCGGGGCAAGAACGGGCCGATCCGGCTGACCGACCTGGACGCCGCGCCCGAGCCGCGGAACCTGCGCCGACTCAAGGCCGAGGTCCGGACCCGGTGGGGCACCGTTCCGCTGATCGACATGCTCAAGGAGGCGGTGCTGCGCACCGGCTGCCTCGCGACCACGGCGGCCGGCCGCGGCGACCTGGCCCCCGAGGTGCTCGCCGAGCGGCTGATGCTCGCGATCTACGCCTACGGCACCAACACCGGCATCCGCGCGATCGCCGGCTCCGCGCACAACGGCCACAGCGAAGACGACATCCGCTACGTGCGCCGCCGCTACCTGACCACCGAACTCGCCCGCACGATCGCCGTCGAGATCGCCAACGCCACCTTCGCCGCCCGGGAGCAGCAGGTCTGGGGCGCCGGGTCGACCGCCGTGGCCAGCGACTCGACGCACTTCGGCGCGTTCGACCAGAACATCTTCACCGAGTGGCACTCCCGCTACGGCGGCCGCGGCGTCCTGATCTACTGGCACGTGGAGCGCAAGAGCATGGCCATCCACTCCCAGCTGATCAGCTGCACCGCCTCCGAGGTCGCCGCGATGGTCGAGGGCGCGATCCGGCACGGCACGGCGATGGAGGTCGAGGGCAACTACGTCGACTCCCACGGCCAGTCCGAGATCGGCTTCGGGATCACCCGGCTGCTCGGCTTCGACCTGCTCCCGCGAATCAAACGCATCAACAAGGTGCGGCTGTATCGGCCTGCTGCCGGCGAGCCGAACGCCTACCCACGGCTCGCGCCGGCGCTGACCCGGCCGATCCGCTGGGACGTCGTCGCCGAACAGTACGACCAGATGATCAAATATGCGGCTGGTGTCCCCCGGCGATGCCGTTTGTTCGGCGCGTGCCGCTTGGGCGTCGACCGTCAGTCGTGCCGTGCGGTGTCCGGGTCGGCCAGGTGCAGGAGGTCGGCGAGGGTGTCGAGGGCACGTTTGGCGCGTTCGACGTCGGTGGGGTCGGTGCTGTTGACGGCCTCGGTGAGGACGGCGTCGATCTGCGTGGGTGGCCTGTTCGTCATGCGGTGCAGGGTCGCGGCCGTGAGCCGCACCAGGGTCCTGCGGCGGTCCTGGGGGTCGGTGACGGTCTCGACGACGCCGTTGTCGCGTAGGCGGGCCACGCACACCGATACCTGGCTCTGCGGGAACCTGACGCGCCCGGCGACGTCGTTGATCGAACTGTCGGGGTTGTCGGCGATGTCGAACAGGACGGCCCGGGTCGGTGCGCTGAGCTGACGGAACTGACCCTGGGGCATCGCCTGCTCGCCGAGCTTCATCAGGGCGCGTCCCAGCTGGAAGAGCTCGAAGCCGTCCACGCCCACAACTTACATCAAACGATATACATAACTCTTGATACAACTGCCCGGATGGGGTTAGCGTCGCCGCGGCGGCATGGGCCGGGCCAGGTCGCAGCAGGACGGGACGGGAGTGGGGATGGTCCGCTGGGGCGTCGTGGGGCCGGGTGAGGTCGCGGCCGGGTTCGCGCAGGCCATGGAGTCGGTCGCGGACGGAGAGATCGTCGCGGTGGCGTCGCGCTGCATCGAGCGGGCCGTGGCGTTCGGGGACAGGTTCGGTGTCGCGCGCCGGTACGGCGACTACGCGGCGCTGGGCGCCGACCCGGATGTCGACGTCGTCTACGTGGCGACGCCGGCGTCGCGGCACGAGCGGGACACTCTCGCTGTCCTGGAGGCGGGCAAGCACGTGCTGTGTGAGAAGCCGTTCGCGATGGACGCCGCGGGGGCCCGCAGGATGGCCGAGCGGGCCCGCGCCCGGGGGCTGTTCCTGATGGAGGCGATGTGGAGCCGCTTCCTGCCCTCCTACCGCGCGCTGGTCGACGTCCTCGGCAGCGGGCGTATCGGCGAGCCGCTCCTGGTCGAGGCCGACTTCGGGATGCGGTGGCCGATCCAGCCGGAGCACCGGCTGTTCGACCCGCGCCTCGGTGGCGGCGCCCTGCTTGACCTGGGCGTCTACCCCGTCCAGCTGTGCTCGCTGGTCCTCGGCCCGCCCGAGCGCGTGGTCGCCGACGGCGTCGTGGGCGCCACCGGCGTCGACGAGCAGGTCGCCGCGGTCCTGCGGCACCGAGACGGCGCGCTCGGCGTCGTCAAGACCGCGATACGCACCACCCTGGCCTGCACGGCCCGGATCGCGGGCACCGACGGCTCGATCGACCTTCCGGCGTTCATGCACTGCCCCGACGCGATCACCGTCACCACCCGCCCCGGCGGCGCCGCGCGGATCGACGCCTCGTACGAGGGCAACGGGCTGCGGTTCGAGATCGCCGAAGTGCACCGCTGCCTGGCCGAGGGGCTCACCGAGAGCCCGGTGATGACGCTCGACGAGACCCTCTCGATCGCCGCCACCCTCGACGCCATCCGCGCCCAGGTCCTCGCCGGCGACGCGCGGACCGCCCAGCCGACGCCCCTGTGACGAAAGGCGCTTCGATGACCCGCTCGCCCCTCGACTTCTACGCCGACCCAGACTCCGGTGCCTGGGCCGAACTCGGCTACGACCCCTACGCGGCGGGCCGCCCGCCGCTCGACGTCCCCCTGGCGCAGCGCCCGCCGACGCGGGAACTGCGCGGCCTGCGCGACCGGTACGACGCGGTCGTGGTCGGCAGCGGGGCCGGCGGCGGCGTCGCCGCGTTCGTGCTCGCGTCCGGCGGCGCGTCGGTGCTCGTGGTCGAGCGCGGCTCGTGGTTCGGCGCACGCGACCTGGCCGCCGACCACATCCGCAACCACCGGTTCTTCCTCGGCGGCGACCTCGACACGCCCCCCGGGCACCCGCGGGCCCTGCCCGACGAGAACACCCCCGGCGGCGAGGTGGCCGTGCAGTACGACGATCTGCGCTACCACCACAACGCGATCACCGTCGGCGGCGGCACCCGGTTCTTCGGCGCGCAGGCCTGGCGGTTCCTGCCCGACGACTTCCGCATGGCCTCCCTCTACGGCGTCCCCGACGGATCCGCCCTCGCCGACTGGCCCATCGGCTACGACGACCTCGAACCCTTCTACGACAAGGTCGAATGGGAACTCGGCGTGGCCGGTCACGCCCACCCCGACGAAGGCCCCCGCACCCGCGACTACCCGATGGCCCCGTTCCCCCCGACCATCGCGCACACCGTGCTCCAGACCGGAGCCGAGACGCTTCGCTGGCCCACCGGAGCGGTCCCGCTGCTCCTGAACACCAAGCCGCGCAACGGCCGCTCGGCATGCATCCGCTGCGGACAATGCGTCGGATTCACCTGCCCCGTCGACGCCCGCAACGGCACCCACAGCACCGTCCTGCCCCGCGCCCTGGACCTGGGCGCCGACCTGATCACCACCGCGCAGGTCACCCGGATCTCCGACAACGGCGACGTCGAGATCGCCGCCGAGGGCACCTCACGCGTCATCCACGCCGGCCGGATCATCCTCGCCGCCGGCGCCGTGGAGACCGCCAGGCTCCTGCACCTGAGCGGACTGGGCAACGACTGGGTCGGCGACTGCCTCCAAGGACACCTCTACGCCTTCGCGTTCGGCCTGTTCGACGACGACGTCCACGACGGCTACGGCCCCGGCCCCTCCATCGCCACCCGGCACTTCTCCCACGGCAACGACGGCATCATCGGCGGCGGCCTCCTCGGCCACGACTTCATCAAAATCCCCACCATGCACTACGCCCTCGGCCTACCCCCCGACATCGACCGCGCCGGACCCGACACACGCCGCGCCCTGGCCGACACCTACCGCCACACCATCAACATCTGGGCCCCGGTCCAGGAAATACCCACCCGCGACGCCCGCGTCCGCCTCGCCTCCACCGTCACCGACCACCTCGGACTCCCCGTCGCCCGCCTCGAAGGACTCCAACACCCCGAAGACCTGCGCACCCACGCGTTCCTGACCGCCCGCGCCGAGGAATGGCTGCGCGCCTCAGGCGCCACCCGCACCTGGACGATGGGCACGACAAAACAAGGGCTGTCCGGTCACCAGCACCAGGCCGGCACCGCCCGCATGTCCGACTCACCCCGACACGGCGCCACCGACCCACACGGCAAAGTCTGGGGAACCGACCGCGTCTACGTCGCCGACGCCAGCCTCCACGTCACCAACGGCGGCGCCAACCCCGTCCTGACCATCATGGCCCTCGCCTGGCGAACCGCCACCCACGCCACCACCACCGGATAGACACGGCAGCCGACGACCCCGGCATGAGCACCCCCTGGCCGCAGCAACCCCACACAGCCGGGCCACGCGCGCTCAGCGTCTGTCGCCGGGGACGAGCAGGTTGGTGATGCCCAAGACCTCATCCGCGTGCCCGGCGGTATCGATCTACCGGATAACAGACCATTATCCGGTAGCTTGATCTACATTGGGGCCCGTCGGCCAGCGCGAACGGCCCGGCCGCCGGTACGCGACTCGTGCGCGTTATCCGGCAGGTCGATCGAGACGAAGGAGGCGGCCGGGTGGTGGCGACGGTGACCAGGCTCGACGCCCACCGCGCCGGGAGCCCGGCCGGCGGGCCGACGGTGCACTCCGCCGTCGACGCCTTCCTCGACGCCCCGGCGATCAGGGGCAACCCGAACACGCTGCGCGCCTACATGAACGTGCTCGACCGGGTCGCCGAACTCCTCGGCCCGGACCAGGCGCTCGCCAGCGTCGCCGACGACGACATCGCCGACGCCCTGGGCGAGCTGTGGGGTGCGGCGAAACCGGCGACATGGAACCGCAACCGCGCCGCGGTCGCCTCCTGGCTCAGCTGGTGCACGACCCGAAGGCACTGGGACGCGCCGGCGATGCCGGCGGCCGCCGAACGGCGCCGCGAACCCACCGACGACACCAAGGTCGTCTCACGGACCCGGATCGACCGGCTCTGCCGGCGGCGTGACGTCCCGCTGCGGGAGAAGACGCTGTGGCGGATGCTCTACGAGTCGGCCAGCAGAGCCTCCGCGGTCCTGGCGCTCAACATCGAGGACCTCGATCTGCCGAACAAGCAGGCCCGCGCCGTCGTCAAGGGCGGCGACACGATGTGGATCACTTGGGGCACCGACACCGCCCATCTGCTGCCCCGGCTGATCGCTGGCCGGACCCGCGGCCCGCTGTTCCTCTCCGCCCACCGGCCCGGCCCGCATCGCCGCGCGACGACCGACCCGCGCGACCTGTGCCCGGACACCGGCCGGGCCCGGCTCGGCTACGACCGCGCCCGGATCCTGCTCGGCCAGTACGGCGACGGACTCCGCCTCCACCAACTCCGGCACAGCTCCGCCACCCACCTCGGCGACGCGAACACCTCCGCCAACGTGATCATGGCCAAGACCGGACACAAGTCGCTGCGCAGCGTGCAGCGCTACGTGAAGCCGGGCCTGGCCGCCGTACATCAGGCCACCGAGGCACTCTCCAGCCCGCGCCGGCGGGGATAGCTGGCCGCCACCTGGCGCGCCTGCCAGCTAGATCATCGCCGTTTGCGGCTGGTGACACGGTTCTTACCGACACCCCGACCAGATCCTTCTCGTCGGACCGGGGCCGGGTCGCGCAGCGGCCGTAGCCCGGGCCGGCGGCACCTGGAGCGGTGCACGCGCGCCGCCCGCACCGTGACCGCCTACGCGAGACGGTCGGCGAGCTGGCCGAACGGGCAGGGCTCGACACCGCGGCCCTCCCAGCGCGGTGTCCCGTCGGGGCCGAGCCGAGGCTCGAGAACGACCGTCCGCCCATCGACGGTCACCTCGGGCCAGGTGGTGTTGAGATGGTCCATGACGTGGTCCTGGAGCGTCGAGGCGATCTCGACAGCGAGAGCCTCCGGGTCGCCCGCGGGGTCGAGGTCCCTCAGGTTCATGGCCCCAGACCGGCCGAATGCCACCTTCAGCACCAACTGGTGGGCGTAGGGATCGGCGGCGACCCCTTTACGGATGAAGTCTTCGACGGTCGGATCGAGCCCCGCGAGGTCGCCGAGCCGCGCCGG
This sequence comes from Frankia nepalensis, assembly GCF_016786325.1. Classification (GTDB taxonomy): domain Bacteria; phylum Actinomycetota; class Actinomycetes; order Frankiales; family Frankiaceae; genus Pseudofrankia; species Pseudofrankia nepalensis. The sequence continues at coordinate 115,701 of NZ_JADWYU010000102.1, forward strand.
GTCGAAGTCGATCAGCCGCACCTCGAAGTCCGCGACAGGCGTGCCGGCGAAATCGGCCAGGATGACGGGCAGCCAGGCAGACACCGAGAACTTCGCCACATGGTGATCGTCGCCAGTCTTTGTCCCGGGTTCAAGGCCCGCGAGCCGGCGAAAGCGAGGTAGGGCCATCCCTGCAGCCGGTAACGATCAGCGGTCGTGATCTAGGGAATTCAGGTCGAACACGCGACTCCGTCAGTCTCGGCCCCCGCTTACCTCCGCTAGCCACGGTCGCGGCGCATCCGGGGCCGCGGCCAGTACTCGCGCCGAGCGGACCGCGCTGAGGCCGCCTCCCAGGACCAACCGCGCCCGGAAGCGCGCCTGGCCGGCGATCATCCTGCGGCCCACCGGTGAACCCCGCCAACCGGAGCTACTTCGCCGCTCGCGACACGCATCCGAGGTTCTGTCCCGACCGCCTGATTCCGACGCTCCCAACGCCTCCACGCCCGCGCGAGGCACCTCTCCCCGGCGAATCCTGACACTCGAGAATCAAGCTTATCGCGCGTCAGGATTTTCGTTGCCAGAATCTGTAGCGTTTCGTGGCTGCGTTACGTTTCTCGTCTGATACGTTTGCGACGTAACGGAAGTGGCTGGCTGGAGACGAGGGGCGCGCGTGCGGGCGAAGGCGACACAGGACGACGGCCCGCCGGCCGCGAGGCCCACCGGCGATCACGAGGTCAGGCAGGCCGTCCGCGTCACCCGGGACGCGGAC
>NZ_JADWYU010000191.1 GCF_016786325.1 Frankia nepalensis
CCACACCCCCCAAACCCCCATTTCTGCCTGTCTCGGGGGCGCGGAGATGTGTATCAGAGCCAGGGGACGGGCCCGCCGCCCTTGCCGCCCCCGCCGGGTCAGGACCGGGTACGCCCGCCGCGCGGCACGTCGCGGAACGCGACGCCGTGGTCGGGCGCCGGTTCCCTGGGCATCCCCAGCAGGCGCTCGCTGATCACGTTCCGGGCGATCTCCGTGGTACCGCCGGCGATCTCGGCGATCTGCCGGATCAGGTAGTCCAGGCCCTTGCCGCCGCCCGCGCCGTCGTCCTCGGTCCATGCCACGCCGGCGGCACCGGCGATCTCATAGGCGGCGGTGTCGCGCCGCACGCCGGCGAAGCCGGCCAGCAGCCGGGCGACCGCCGAGGACTGCGGGTGCATCCTGCCCGACGCGATCCCCTGGGCGATCCGCTGGCCCAGGTGGTTCTTCACCACGCTGAGGATCCGCACCTCGCCGATCAGGTCGCGCACCCGCGGGTCGTCGAGCCTGCCCTGGCTCTCGGCGACCGCCACGAGCGGGACGGCGAAGGCGTCGCCGGACTGCTGGGTCTGGCGGGGGGTGGTGGTCAGCGGCGAGTTGTGTGCCATCCGCTCGTGCATCATCCACCGGGTACCGACGGTCCAGCCGCCGTCGACGTCGCCGAGCCGCTCGCTGTCCGGCACCCGGACGTCCGTCATGAACTCCTGGCAGAACTCCTTAGAGCCGTTGAGCATCTCGATCCGGCTGATCTCGATGCCCTCCTGGTGCACCGGGAACATGAAGACGGTGAGCCCGCGGTGCTTCGGCACGTCCCAGTTGGTGCGGGCCAGGCACAGCGCCCAGTCGGACCACCAGGCGCCGGTGCTCCAGACCTTGGAGCCGGTCAGCAGCCAGTCGTCGCCCTCCCGCACCGCGTTGGTCAGCGCGCCGGCAACGTCGGAGCCGCTCGACGGCTCGGACAGGAACTGGATCCAGATCTCCTCGCCGCGCAGGATCGCCGGCAGGTGGCGCAGCTTCTGCTCGTGGGTGCCGAACTCCAGGATGACCGCGGCGCACGGGACGAGCGTCGGCACCTGGAACCGGTGCGGGTACTCGTAGCCGCTGATCTCGGCGTCGAACGCCTCCTGGTGCGCCGGGGTGAGCCCCTGCCCGCCGTACTCCCGGGGGAAGCAGATGCCGGCGAGGCCCGCGTCGAACAGCATCCGCTGCAGCTCCCGGTCGCGGGCGACCCCGGCCAGCTCCTCCTCGTCGGTCGGCGTCACCCGCAGCGAGCGGAACCCGTGGTTCGGCTTCAGGTTGGCCCGGATCCACTGGCGCGCCCGCAGCCGGAAGCTCTCCACGTCCTCCAGCTCGCCACCGGCCGGGACGGCGACCGGCCGCTCGGCGCTCTCGGCGGCCCGTGCCCCTGGCTCCGCCCCGGTCGAGACCTCGGGCTCGGCCTCAGGCTCGGGCAGCGAGGTGGCCTGGGCCCTGGCCTGGGCGACGACGACGTCGCTGACGAGGCGGCGGTGCTCCTCGGGCGCGCCGAACAGGGAGCGGTTGACGGTATGCCGCCGCAGGTAGAGGTGCAGGTCGTGCTCGGAGGTGACGCCGATGCCGCCGTGGATCTGCACGCAGTCCTGCATCAGGTCGCCGCCGCGCTCGCCGGTGAGCGCCTTGGCGACGCTGACCAGCTCATCGGCCTCCGGCGAGCGGGCCTCGACGGCGGCCGCGGCCGCGTCGGCGGCCGCGTGGCCGGCCTCGAGCCAGAGCTTCATGTCCGCGAACCGGTGCTTGAGCTCCTGGTAGGAGGCCAGCGGCCGGCCGAACGCGTAGCGGTCGAAGGCCCAGTCGACGGTCAGGTCGAACGCCCGCTGCATCGCGCCGACCGACTCGGCGGCGAGCAGGACGAGCGCGAGCTGGCGCTGGCGGCGCACGTCCTCGTCGGCGCCGCCGAGCGCGCCGACGAGGGCCGCCCTGGGCAGCCGGACGCCGTCGAAGGTGGCGACCGAGAACCGCCGGGTCAGGTCCAGCCCGCGCATCGGGGTGAGCGTCAGGCCCGGGGTGTCGACGGGCACCAGCACCTGGGTGAGCCCGGCGTCGGTGCGCCCGGTCACCAGCAGGTGGGCGGCGGTCCCCGCGTCCTCGACGGGGCGCTTCACGCCGTCGAGGACGACCTCGTCGCCGTCGGGCCGGACCGTCAGCGTCACGGCGCCGAACCGGTCGTTCGGCGGCGGCTCGGCGAACGCCCACGCGGCGGTCGCCTCGCCGGCGAGCAGCGCGTCCAGCGCGCCGGAGTGCGCCGCGCCCGCGTCGCCGGCGGTCAGCGCGGCGGACAGCGCCGCGGCGACGAGGTTGGTCGGGACGAGCGGGCCGGGGGCGGCCCGGGTGCCGAACTCGTAGGCGAGCAGGCTCAGGTCGACCAGCGGCTGACCGCTCACGCTCCCGCCGCCGAGCTCCTCGCCGACGAGCAGCGAGGTCCAGCCGAGTTCCGCGCCGGCACGCCAGTAGTCGCGGGAGAACCCGGCATCGTCGTCCTGCAGGCGGCGCAGCGCGTCAGGGGGTGCCTCACGCTCCAGGTAGCGCGCGGTCGTGTCCCGGAGGATCTCCTGTTCGGGAGTCAGGTGGATCAGCATGCTGTCGACATTCCAGCTCGTGGGCGCCGGCCCGGCCATTTTGATTCATAATCCACGTACGCAATCTACGGTCGTCCGAGGCGACGCGCCATGGTCCCGCGCCCGCCCACCCGAAGCCGACGATCGCCGTATACAGGGAAGAGCCTGATACGGCGCCGAAGCCCGGCGCCTGTAGAAACAAGGATCACACCAGCGTCGAGCCGCTCGACCCGACCGTCACCCGAGGACCGCCGCCGTGCCGCCCACTCGAACCGTCAAGCTCGCGAAGGCGAGCAACGCCGTCGTCGACTACATCCTGGAGGAGATCTTCGAAGGTCGGCTGCGCGGCGGCCAGCGCGTCGACCTCGTCGAGGTCGGCGACACCCTGGGCCTGTCCCGCAGCCCGGTCCGGGAGGGCCTGGTCATGCTGGAGCGGGACGGGATCGTCTCGATCCGCCCGCACCGGGGCGTGTTCGTCGAGCCGTTCGACGCCGAGTCCGTGCTCGACGACTTCGAGGTCATCGGCCTGCTGTCCGGCGTCGCGGTGTCGCGGCTCGCCAGCCGGCGTGACCCCGCGGTCGTCGCCGAGCTCGAGCACCTCATCGCCGAGCTGAAGGCCGCGGGCTCGACCGCGCGGATCGGCGAGCTCGTGCAGCAGATCTTCCGCACCCAGCACCGCGCGGGCGGCTCCCGGCGGCTGCGCGCCGAGCTGCGCGCCTTCGCCGGCTTCGTGCCGTGGGTCTTCCGCTTCGAGAGTGGCATGACCAGCGAGGAGATCATCCGCGAGCAGGAGGAGGTCCTCGCCGCGATCGTCGCCGGCGACAGCGAGGCCGCCGCCCGCCACCGCGCCGCCCACTTCCGTGCCGCCGGCGAGCGCGTCGTCGCCGCCCTCGGCGCCCGCGGCATCCTCTGATCCCGGGGCCGGGCCGGCGGGGTCAGGTCTCGGCCAGGCCGCCCATCTGGTGGCCGCCGTCGACGGAGAGCACCTGGCCGGAGATGTACGAGGCGGCGTCACTCGCGAGGAAGACGATCGCCTGGGCCACCTCGTCGGGCCGGCCGACCCGGCCGAGCGGGGTGCCGGCGGCGATGTCGCCCGGGTCGATGCCGGCGACGTCCCACGCCGCCGCCGCCCGCTCGGAGGCGATCCCACCCACCGCCACGCAGTTGGACCGGATGCCGTAGGGCCCCCACTCGGCCGCGGTCACCTTGGTGAACATCTGCAGCGCGGCCTTGGCCGAGGCGTAGTGCGCCCCGCCCCGCACGCCGTAGACCCCGGCGTCGGAGGAGACGTTGACGATCGCGCCGGAGCGCTGCTCGAGGAAGTGCCTGCCGGCCTCACGGGCGCAGAGGTAGGCCGCGCGCACGTTGAGGTCGAAGCTCGCGTCCCAGCCCTTGGTCGGCAGGGTCCGCAGCGGTCCCATCCGGGTTCCGCCGGCGTTGTTGACGAGGATGTCGACCCGGCCGAGCTCGGCGACGGCGCGCTCGACGAGCGCGGCGACCTGCTCCTCGTCCTTGATGTTCGTCGGCACCGGCAGGCAGCGGCGGCCGGTGGCGTCGCGGACGGCGGCCGAGGTGCGTTCCAGGTCGGCGACGGTGCGGGCGGCGATCGCGACGTCGGCGCCGTGGGCCGCGAGCAGCCGGGCGGTGGCCGCGCCGATCCCGGTCCCGCCACCGGTCACGATCGCGACGCGGCCGGTCAGGTCGTAGGGGGCGTCCATATGCGAGAACCTCGATCTCCCGGGTCGGCTGTTTCCAGGTGAGCTGGCATTCCAGGCGGCTAGGCGGCGGTTCGCCAGTCGACGGCTGGCCGGTCCGCGACCGGCTGCTCGGCGCCGGGACCGTCAGCGCCAGTAGCGGGCGGTGGACGCGTGGGCCAGCCGGCAGAACTCGGGAACCGGGAGCTGGCGCAGCTCGGCGGACAGCACCTCGACGCTCACCAGACCGTCGAAGCCACGCTCCAGCAGCGTCGAGGCGAACCGTTCCAGGTCGAACTCGCCGTCGCCCGGCATGACGCGGCGGTGCAGCGTCTCGGAGAACCCACTGCCGACGGGCGGCGGGGCGTCGTCGAACTGGATGTAGGCAATCTCGTCCAGTGGGATCGCCGAGAGCTCGGCCCAGGTGCTCTTCCCTCGGAAGAAATGCCACGTGTCGATCAGCACCCCGGACCGCTCGGCGCCCGCCGCGGCCACCACCTCCCGGGCCGCGGAGATCGTCCCGACGGGGCCCAGCGGGCTGAACTCCACCGCGAGGCCGGCACCGGCCTCGGCGAGCATCTCGGCGCACCGGCGGATGACCGGCGCGGTCTCGGCGGACAGGCCCGCCCGGAACCCGGCCAGCACCCAGCGCGCGCCGACGGTGGCCGCGGCCTCGGCGAGCTGGCCGGCCTGCGCCAGCGTCGCCTCCGCGTCGTCGCCGACCAGCAGCGCCAGCAGCTCGTGGCAGCGCGTCCCGGCCGCCGCGAGCGTCTTCGCGCCGGCCGCGTCGGCGCGCCCGGCGGCCAGGCCCACCGCGGTGAACCCGGCGCCGGCCGCGGCCCCGACGAGGCCGGGAACGTCGATCTCCCGCCGGGAGTCGGGAGTCAACGCGATCTCGACCGCCATGAGCGCTCCTCACTGCCGACCGTGTGACACGACCGGTGTGGCAAGACCCGCGCGGACACGGCCCCGCGTCACACCGACGCCCCCAGAATCGCGGCAGCAGCCTGCCAGAAGCGACCGATACGACGGTCCGTCAGGCGGGCTGGCGGGGCATGACGGTTACGGAGGGGACGGTGCCGCGGCAGCGCAGCACGCTGTCGACGACACGCGCCAGCTCGGCCACGTCGAGGAGGGCCCCGGTCGCGTAGCCGAGGCGGTGCCAGATGGGGTGGTACTTGGCGGCGTAGGCGAGGTCCCAGTCATTGGCGAACTCGGTGCGCCCATAGCCGTCGCCGCCGGCGCAGTCGCCGACGACGACGCGGGTGAAGCCGACTTCCGGGTGCTCGGTCCGGTACGCCTCGACGAGCTTGTCGAGCGCGGCCTTGCTCACCGCGTAGGCGGCGAACCCGGGCCAGACCGGGGTGTGCGAGGCACTGATCGACGACAGATAGGCGGCCACGCCGCCGGCGGCCTTCAGATGCGGCAGCGCGGCGGCGGTGACGAGGGCCGCGCCGGTGACGTTGGTGTCGAAGGCGCGGCGCCAGGTGGCCGCGTCGACCTTCTCGACCGGAGACAACGGGCCGATGCCGGCGCAGTAGACGAGGGCGTCGAGGCCGCCGAGGCCGGCGACGGCCTCCTCGACCGCCGCCGCGGCGGACGCCTCGTCGGTGACATCGCAGGCGATGGCGAGCGTGCCGGGGCCCGCTTCCTTCGCCGCGTCCACCAACCGCTCGCGCCGGCGGGCAAGTAAGGCGACCTGGTCGCCCCTTTGGCCGAGATCGACGCCGATACACCGACCGAGCCCGCTGGACGCACCGACCACCGCAACCTTCACCTGGCACTCCTTCTAAATGGGGACGGGTAACTTCTCGTGGCCGCGGCCGGCGCTGGTGCGCGGGCGGACGGCGCTCGCGTGGTTGGCGTGCCAGGCGGGAATCGGCGCGGCGCCTCCTGGGCGGAGACCCGCCACCCGGCAGCACGACGGTAGGCCGCGACTTCGACCAAGACAAGTGAACGCACACTTCACGAGCGGTCCACTGGACCGCCCGTGAAGCCGGGCATCGCCACTCCCCGTTGCCGCTGCCGTCGCCGCCCCCGGTTCCCGGTACCCGACCCGGGAGAGCTCGGCCACCGGGAACCTGGGGCTCAGGCGAGAAGCGGGGTCTCAGGCCAGGGACAGGCCGATGATCGGGGGCAGGTCGAGCGTGGTGCGGATGCCGGGAGCGGCGGCGACGACGGCCGCGATCGCGTTGACGGGCCGGTTGGCGGTGTAGCTGGGGGTCGTCGCGGCCATCTGCTCGAGCGTGAGCGGGAAGCGCAGGGAGATGTCCAGCGGGGCGTCGCCCTCGACGATCACCCGCCAGCCGGTGTCCTGGAGCTCCCAGTCGACGTCGAGGTCGGTCGTGCAGTACCAGTTGGCCCGGAACTGCAGGAACGGCGTGCCGGCGTGCCGGCCCGTGACCGTGATGCGCTGCGCGGCCACGGTCCCGGCGCGGATGGTCCCGGCGGCGATCTCGAGGTCGTTCTTGGCGACGGCGAGCTCGCCGGAGCCGGTGATCTCGTCCAGCGGCTTGCCGACCGCGTCGGCCACCAGGGCCAGCGACGGGCCGAAGGCCTCGCACAGGTGAGCCGCGCGGCGCTCGTCGAACTCCGTCAGTGGCCGGCCGTAGCCCATCAGGTTGAACAGCATGTCCGGCGAGTCGCGCCGCGACATGTCCGCGTACTCGTTGATGACCAGTCGGTCGAGCCGGCGCTGGATCGAGGAGATCACCAGGGGCAGCGCCTCGGAGATGAAGCCGGGGCTGGAGCCGGTCGAGTGGATCGAGGTGCCGCCGGCCGCGCAGGCCTTCTCGACCCGGCCGCGCAGCGCCGGATCGATGCTGGCCGGCCGGTGGAACTCGCCGCGGGTGGTGACGATGTTCGCCCCGGACTCGAGCAGCCGGCACACCTCGTCGACGTCCAGGCGGGCCGGCATGTAGAGGACGCAGTCCGCGCCGAGCGCGACGACGTCGTCGATGCTGGTGGTCGCCGCGACACCGGTGACCGTGTCGAGGCCGGCGAGCTCGCCGGCGTCCTTGCCGGCCTTGTCCGCGCTGTAGACGTAGAGGCCGACGAGCTCGAGCGCCGGGTGCTCGATGACGGCCCGCAGCGACCGGGTGCCGATGTTCCCGGTCGCCCACTGGACGACGCGTAACGGGGCCTGGGCGATGTCCTGGGTCGTGCTCAAGCGTCTGCCCTCCGCAGTAGGAACGCGCCGCCGGGTGCGCCACCGCCGGTGGAGACGACCGCGGTGCGGGCGTCGGCGACCTGGCGAGGGCCCGCCTCGCGGCGCAGCTGGGTGATTGCCTCGTAGAAGAAGCCGAAGCCGTGCAGCCGGCCCTCGGAGAGCTGGCCGCCGTGCGGGTTGAGGGGGAGGTCGCCGTCGAGCGCGATGCGGCGGCCCTTGTCCAGCCAGTCCTTCGCCTCACCGATTCCGCAGAACCCGAGGCTCTCCAGCCAGGAGATCGCGTTGAAGGTGAAGCCGTCGTACAGGCACGCGAGGTCGATGTCGGCGGGACGCAGGTCGGTCCTCGTCCACAGATGCGTCGCCGGGCCCATCACGAGCGGCTCATGGGTGATCGTGCCCTGGTCCCAGCTGATCCGCTCGTTGACCTGGGTACCGACCGCCTCGACCCGGATCGCGGGCTTGGGCAGGTCGGCGGCCGTGTCGGCGGCCGAGACGATGACCGCCACGGAGCCGTCGCAGGGCACGTCGCAGTCGTAGAGCCCGAACGGCGTCGAGATCATCCGCGCGTTCATGTAGTCGTCGAGGGTCATCGGGGCGCGATAGATCGCGTCCGGGTTGCGCCCCGCGTTCGCCCGGCCGTTGAGCGCGATGGCCGCGAGCATCTCCCGGTCGGCGCCGTAGCGGTGGAAGTACTGGCTCGCGCACAGCGCGATCCAGCCCGCCGCGGACATCGCGCCGAACGGCGCGCGCCACTCCTGCCAGCCGGAGACCCGGCCGCCCCCGCCCGCGCCACCCGCGTGCCGGAACGACGACTCCCAGACGGTCCGGAAGCACAGCACGTGCCGGCACAGGCCGGCCGACACCGCCAGCATCGCCTGGAGGATCGCCCCGCCCTGGCCGGGCAGGTCCATGCCGCCGTTGATCCAGGTGGGCCGGATCCGCAGCGCCTCCTCGACGGCGGTGACCCCGCCCTCGCTCATGCCCATGCCCGCCGGGCCGGGGTAGGTCGACAGGCCGTCGATGTCCTCGACCCGCAGGCCGGCGTCCGCGATGGCGGCGAGGCTCGCGTCGACGGTGAGCGACAGCGGCTCGATCCCCAGCCGGCGCCCGACCTTCGAGCGGCCGATGCCGGAGAGGACCACCCGGTGCTCGAACCGGTCGTCGGACAGCGGCCGGCGCACGGGCGGCAGGCTCGGCTCGGCGATCGGGTTGGTCTCGGTCGCCGGGTCGACGGTCGCCGGGTCGGCGAGCGGCTCGAACAGCGGCAGGTAGACGTCCTCGGACTGCTCGAAGGAGACGCGGACCCGCTGGCCGACGTGGACCTCACCCGGTGCGCAGCCGACGACGTTCGTGGTGAGCCGGACGTCCGGGCTCTCGTCGAGCGCGACGATCGCGATCACATAGGGCGGCGTGAAGTCGGGGTGCCACTGCTGGACGTTCACGGTGACGCCGACGACGGTCGCCAGCCCCGACACCTCGGTCGGGGCGTGGGCGCGGCTCCGGCACGACGGGCAGATCGGCACCGGCGGGTGGACAAGCGTGCCGCAGTCCTGGCAGCCCTGGATCCGCAGCTTGCCGTCGGCTCCCGACGTCCAGAACCACTCGTTCGCCGGCGTCAGCGCGGGGAGAGGCCGCATCGCAGCTCCTTGTCGCCTCATGGTCAGGTCGCCTCGGGACGTGTCGCACCGTGAGTGGTACCACGTTTTCAACGTCGACGTCGAAACAAGAGTGATCGGCTACGCGCCGAAGCGGATACACTGCGTGGCGCCATCGGGTCATCGACGTACGCACTACACTGTTGACGGCTGGGGTAATGACTGGGGTGACAGCTGGCCTGGTTCGTTCAGCCGCGGCGGAGCCGACCAGGATGGCGGCGGAACAGGAGCGGGCATTGACGACGGCGGTGCCGGTTGACCGCGAGAAGCCGGGCGGACCGCGCTCTCGGAAGGGCGTGGCGACCCGCGCGCGGCTCCTGGAAGCGGCCAAGGCCGTATTCGAGGAAGACGGTTTCCTCGAGGCCCGGATCTCCGACATCGCCGACCGCGCGGGGCTGTCGCACGGCTCCTTCTACCACTACTTCGACTCCAAGGAACAGATCTTCCGCGAGGTCGCGAACGAGCTCTCGGACCTGTTGCACGCCCCGCTGAGCACCGCGATCTTCGACCACACCTCCACCGCGTCCCCGCAGGAGCGGATCCGGGCCGGCAACCGCCGTTTCCTGGAGGACTACCGGCGGGAAGCCCGGATCATCGGCGTCATCGAGCAGGTCTCCCGCTACGACGAGCACCTGAACACGGTTCGGTTCGAGCACCAGAAGCGCGACCGTGAGCGCATCGCCAACTCCATCGCGCAGTTGCAGCGGCGCGGCTGGGTCGACCCCAGCCTCAACCCGCTGATCGCCGCGTCGGCGCTCGGCGCGATGGTCACGAGGTTCGCCGAGATGTGGCTCGTCCAGGGGCTGTTCGACACCGATTTCGACGAGGGCGCCGAGCAGTTGACCCGACTCTTCCTGAACGCGCTGCACCTGCGCGACAAGCCGACGCGCGCCGACGTCCCGGAGTAGGCCGGCGCCGGCTCGTGCCGGTCGCCGTCGGCCTGTCGCAACAATTCCGACTCTGACGTCAACGTCGTACACTGACCCTGCTCCGGGACCTCTCGGCCATGTCGGGAAGGGTTCGGTGGCGGTCCCAGGACGGTGCTCGCGGCGTCGTACCGACCCGGTCCGCCACGAGGCCCGGCGGAACGCGCGCCCGCCCTCCCGGCGGCGCGCGGCCGGGCGAACGCGCTCCGCCAGGCCAGGAGCCTCCCGTCGCCGACTGTCCCCACGTCCCCATCACCATCGCCAACCGACGTCGACGCCACCAGCGAAGACGTCAACACCACCAGCGAAAGTGAGCGCACATGCGAACGGTTGTGGTCGGCGCCTCCAGCGGGTTAGGACGTGCCATCGGGGTCGCGCTCGGCCAGCGCGGCGGGCAGGTCGCGCTGCTCGCCCGGCGCAAGGACCGGCTCGACGACGCGGTCGCCGAGGCGGGCTCCGGCGCGGTCGCGGTCGCGTGCGACGTCACCGACCAGCCGTCCGTCAAGGCCGCGATCGACGAGGCCGCGACCGCGATGGGCGGGATCGACTCGGTCGTCTACGCCACCGGGGTCGGCGTGCTCAAGCGGCTGGTCGACCTCGACACCGCGACCTGGCACCACGTCTTCGACACCAACGTCATCGGCGCCTCGCACGTCACGGCCGCGGCGATTCCCTACCTGACCGAGAACAAGGGTGTCGTGGCCTTCCTGTCGTCGATCACCGGCTCGGTCACCGAGCCGTGGCCGGGGCTCGGCTCGTACGCGGTCAGCAAGGCCGCGCTCGACAAGCTGATCGAGGCCTACCGGGTCGAGTACCCGACGGTCGGCTTCACCCGGGTGACGGTCGGCAACTGCGTCGGCGGCGAGGGCGGCTCCGGCACCGAGTTCCCGTTCAGCTGGGACCCGGAGCTGGCCGCCGCGGTGCACCCGATCTGGTTCCAGCGTGACTACGTCAACTCGGACTTCGTCCAGATCGAGGACCTGATCAACGTCGTGCACGCCGTCATCACCAGCGGCGCGGCGCTGAAGTACGTGGTCGTCGACGCGCGCCGCTCGGTCCCCCTCCCGCTCGGCGTCCCCACCCAGAACACCCCGGCCTGAGCGGGCCGGCCCACCGCCTCCCACGGAAACGGCCGCCAGGATCTCCTGGCGGCCGTTTCCGTCGTCTTCCGTCGTCCGCGCCGTCGATAGCCGTCGGCCGCGTCGAGGCGGCTTTCCGGGGACCCGCTCAGCCGGCCGGGGCGAAGGCCCGCGTGACGATGCCGGTGGCCTCGGCGGCGGGGCCCGACCAGGTGACGTGGCCGTGGCCGAGCACCGCGACCCGGTCGCACAGCCGCAGCGCGTGGCCGACGTGCTGCTCGACGATGAGCAGCGAGACGCCCTCGGCGCGCAGCCGGGCGAGGCTCGCGTACAGCTCCCCCACGATCTTGGGGGCCAGCCCGAGGGAGAGCTCGTCGGCGACGAGCACCTTGGGCTTCTCGACCAGGACCCGGGCCATCGACAGCATCCGCTGCTCGCCACCCGACATGGTCCCGGCGAGCTGCTTGCGGCGCCGGCCGAGCACCGGGAACGCCTCGTAGGCGAGCTCCAGGCCGCCGCGCACCCCGCCGCGGCCGCGGGCCCGGCGGAACGACAGCGTCAGGTTCTCCTCGACCGACAGCGTCGCGAAGACCGACCGTCCCTCGGTCGCGTGCGCGATGCCGGCGCGCGCGAAGTGGTACGGCTTGGCCCTCGCCGCGGTCAGGTCCGCCCCGTCGACGAGGACCCTGCCCGCCGAGGGCGTCACCAGGCCCGACACGACCCGGGCGACCGTGGTCTTGCCCGCGCCGTTGGAGCCCACCAGCGCCAGCGCCTCGCCCCTGGCCAGGGTCAGCGAGACGTCGAAGAGCGCGCGGAACGGCCCGTAGGCGGCCGACACGGAGGCCAGCTCGAGAACGGGGGCCTCGCCCCGCGCGGGACGGCCCGCCGCCGCCCGGGTCACCGCCGCGGTCACTTCGCCACCTCCACGTCAGCGTCGCCGGCGTCCACCTCGAGGTCGTGGAGCTCGGCCAGCTCGGACTCGTCGAGCTCCGACTCGGCGACCTCGAAGTCGCCGAGGTAGGCCGCGCGGACCACGTCGCTCGCGAGGATCTCACGGGTCGGGCCCTCGGCGATCAGCCGGCCGAAGTCGAGCACGTAGGACCGGGTGGTGAAGTTGCTGACCAGCTCGACGTCGTGCTCGACGAGCAGGATCGAGAAGCCCTGCTCGGCCTGGACGTCCTCGAGGGTCTTGGCCAGCGCCGCCACCTCGGGCCGGTCGAGGCCCGAGGAGGGCTCGTCGAGCAGCAGCAGCTTCGGCTCGGTCATCAGCGCCCGGCCGACCTCGACGAGCCGGCCCTGCCCGAGGCTGAGCCGCTCGATCGGCTCCTCGGCGAGGCCGCCGAGGCCGAGCAGCTCGAGGACCTCGTCGCAGCGGGCGAGCTCCTCCTTGCTGGGGCCGCCTCGGCCAATGACGTCCTTCCACAGCCGCCCGCTCCCTCGCCGCACCCGTTCCGCGATGAACAGGTGGTCGCGCACGGTGCAGTCCGGGAACAGCTCGATGCGCTGGAACGTGCGCCCCAGTCCCAGCTTGGCGCGCTTGTGCAGGGGCAGCCGGGTGGCGTCGGTACCGGCGATCTCCACCGTGCCGCCGTTGGTCGGGATCACTCCGAGCAGGCAGTTGAAGAACGTCGTCTTGCCGGCGCCGTTCGGGCCGATCAGACCGACCCGCTCGCCCTCGTTGATCTGCATGCTCACGTCATGCAGCGCGGTGATGCCGGCGAACTTCTTGGTGATGCCGCTCGCGCGCAGCACCGGGGCCCCAGTCGACACCGGGGATCCTGTCGACACGGGGCCTCCAGTGGCCACAGTCGGGGTCATCGGCCCTTGCCCTCCGTCCGCGCCGCCGGGGCGTCGTTCGGCGCGGCGTCGGCCGCGGCGCGGTTCGCGCCTATGGTGACCGGTTCAGGCACGGCGGTCGCCGTCGATCTGCCGGCGCCGCCCCGGGGCCCGCCGCCGGTGGCCGCGACCGCGGCCGGCGCGGAGCCTCCGCCGGCGTCGGGAGCGACGGGCAGCGGACGGAAGCGGGTGAACAGCTTCTCCACCAGCGAGGGCTTGGACGAGCTCCGCTCCGCCAGGCCCTCCGGGTGGCGGGCGAACTGGATCGCCGCCAGGCCGAACAGCACGTACATCCACTTGCTGGGGAACGGCCACAGCGAGATCGGGCCGAGGTGGTCGGGCAGGTTGTCCGTGCCGCCGATGAACCAGCCGAACAGCGAGCCGACGAAGACCAGCTCGGCGAACAGCGAGAACGCCGCGGCCGCGGTCAGCGCTCCCTTGATGGAGCGCGCGCCGAGGACGACGACGAGGACCACCCAGAACATCGCCGCGAACGGCTTGAAGTTGTTGTCGTAGTCGACGCCCTCGTTCAGCATCGCGAGTACCGAGCCACCGAGGCCGGCGATGAACGCCGACACGGCGAACGCCACGAGCCGGGCCCTGGCCGCGGAGATGCCGATCGAGCCGGACGCCAGCTCGCTGCCGCGCAGCGCCACCAGGGTCCGGCCGAAGGTGCCGCGTGAGAGGGCGGAGACGGCGAGCGCGGCGACGACGAGCACGAGCACCGCGAACACCAGGAAGTACTTGTCGTTCGCCAGGTCCCACGGGCCGAGCAGCGGCCGGGGCACGTCCGTGCCCTGGAGCGCGGCGGCGTCGCCGCCGCCGATCCAGGACAGCTTCACGCCGACGGCGTCGAAGGCGTAGGCGAACGCCATCGTCGCGATCGCCACCCAGATGCCGCCGAGACGCCGGACCGGAAGCGCGAGGACGGCGGCCACGGCGGCCGCGATCAGCGCGCCGACCAGCGCCGCCACTATCACCGACAGGTTGTAGCGCTCGACCAGCTGGTAGACCGTGAATGCGCCGATCGCCGCGAACGTGCCTTGGCACAGCGAGATCTGCCCGGCCATGCCGGTGATGACCACGATGGACAGGAAGATGATCGCGATCGCGACCGCCTGGGTCACCAGGTAGACCCACAGCTCGTTGCCCGCCGCGAGCACGATGATCGCGACGACGAGCAGCGCGGCCAGCGAGACGAGCTTCCCGGTCAGCACGGCCCGCGGGTCCCGGACGCGGCGGTACACGGACGCGGGCGGCGGCTCGACGCCGGAGAGCGGGTCGGCCGACTCCCGGGCCTTGCGGATGCTCGGGACCAGCACGACCACGCCGAACAGCACCACGAACGGCACGGATGGCGTCAGGTTGTCCTGCACCATCTTCATCACGCCGCCGTCGCCGGCCCAGCGGGGCAGGAACGTGTTGAGCAGCGCGATCACGATGCCAAGGCTGAGGCCACCGGCCAGGGCCCGCGGCAGGCTGACGAGCAGGCCCACGGCGGCCGCGGCGATCGCGACGACCATGAGGCTGAAGAAGTCGGCGTTCGACAGCGTGTTGAACCGAGGCGCGATGAGCACCCCGGCGAGGCCGGCGAACAGCGACGACAGCGCCCAGGAGAACGCCGAGACCCGGTCGGCGGCGATACCGTTGAGCTCGGTCATCTTCGGGCTCTCGACCACGGCGCGCATCCGCAGGCCCAGGTCACCGAAGCGGAACAGCGCGCCGAGCGCGAGCACCGCGACGACGGCGACGCCCATCTGGACGAGCTCGTCACGGCTGAACGAGTAGATCCCGAACGGGTCGTAGAAGACGTTCGCCCCGTCGGGGACGATGCCCTCGGGAGTCGCCCCCGACTTGGGCTCGAACCTGAAGACGATGTCGAAGAGGCTGGGGATCGCGACCGCGAGCCCGATGGACACCACCAGCTTCGACACCGCCGACGCCGACCGGAGCGGTCGGAAGATCAGCCGCTCCAGTACCAGCCCCAGAACGGGCGCCAGGACGAAGACGGCCAGGATGACAGCGGGGACCGTCGGCCAGTCCCAGTCCTCCCGCGCCTTGAAGTACATCGCGGCCGACACGTACGCCTGCGCACCGAACGCGAGGTTGAAGACGCCCGAGGTCTTGTAGGTCAGGACGAAGCCCACCGCCACAAGGGCATACACGGCGCCGGGCGGAGTGCCCTGCAATATCGCTTTGAAAAGATCGTGGGCCAAGGACGTGTCGGCCATGACGTGGTTGCCGTCCCGGTTATGTGTTGAAGATGGTCATGAGAAGTCGACCGCGGTCGGCCTGCCGTAGTGCCGATTCGCGTTCGACCAGCAGGTGAACGGCTTGTCGGCCGTGTATCAGCGGCGATCCAACCGTACTCGGCGGTATCCGACAGCTCTGTGTCGGTCTCCCCATCCACTCCGCGAACAGCCCGCCCACGTCTTTCATGGCGTCGTTACCTGTAGACAACCGCTTGACCGGTCTTGTCCTTGCAGAGACCGATCGTCGTCTCGGTGGAGTTCGTACCGTCCTTCGAACTCCACGGGACCGCGCTCCGCGGGACGATGGAGCCCAGTCCGGTGATTTTCTTCACACCAACAATCTCGGCGCGACACCGGTGGTCTCTAACCGAACTAACCCGGAGCGCAGCTTCATCAAGTTGCCCTCTTCATGGCTTGGGATCATCCGGGCTCCGTCAGGCGGCACTGGCCGTACACGACGTACGCGCCAGGCCGCTGACGGAAAACTTTCCGGCTCCTCGTGGTTGGCTGGTGCCGGAACATCCGGCGCCCAGCCAGGCGAGCTCGGCCGGAAATCAGCTCACGGCAGGCACCTCGAACACGACGGCGCTCGCCATGCCGCCACCGGCGCACATCGACGACACGGCCACGCCGCCACCGCGGCGACGCAACTCGTGGGTCAACGTGACGATCTGTCGGGTGCCGGTCATGGCGATCGGGTGGCCGAGGCTGCAGCCGCTGCCGAGGATGTTGACGATCTCGTCGTCGATCCCCAGCAGCTTGCAGGCGGCCGCGGGCACCGAGGCGAACGCCTCGTTGATCTCCCAGAGCGTCACGTCCGCGATGCCGAGGCCGGCGCGCTCCAGCGCCTTCGGGATCGCCCTGACCGGGGCGAGGCCGGTCTCCGCCGGCGGGACGCCGACCGACGCCCAGGACCGGATCACCGCGAGCGGCTCGAGCCCGTTCGCCTCGGCGAACGCGCGGGAGGTGAGCACCACGGCGCCCGCGCCGTCGTTGGTGCCCGAGGCGTTGCCCGCGGTGATGCTGAAGCCCTCGATCTCGGGGTGCAGCACCTTGAGCGCGCCCAGCCTCTCCAGGCTGGTGTCGCGACGTGGGTGCTCGTCGGTGTCGAAGGAGAAGGTGGTCCCGTCACGGCGGGTCACCTCGACCGGGACGATCTCCTCCTTGAAGCTGCCCGCGTCGATGCCGGCCACCGCGCGCTGGTGCGAGCGCAGCGCCCAGGCGTCCAGGTCGTGGCGGGACAGCCCGGCCTTCACGGCGGCGTTCCAGCCGACCGTGATGGACATGTCGTAGTTGGGGGCCTCGGGTGTGTTGCGGTGGGTGGGCGAGTACCAGTCGACGACGTCGTCGGTGCCGGGCGCGCGACGCTTGGCCCGCGGCGAGGTGGACGACGAGTTCGTGCCGCCGGCGACGACGACCTTGTCCATCCCGGTCATGATCGAGGCCGCGGCCGTCTGGATCGCCGCCATGCCGGAGGCGCAGTGCCGGTTGTGGGCGACGCCGGGGGCGTTGATGAGGCCGGCCTCGATGGCCGCGTACCTGGCGATGTCCCCACCGCCGTACAGCGCCTCGCCGAGGACGACGTCGTCGACCAGTTCCGGGTCGACGCCGGCCCGGCGGACCGCCTCGCCGACGACCAGGGTCGCCAGCTCGAACGCGTCGACGTCGTTCAGGGATCCCTTACGGGCTGTGCCCACCGGCGTGCGCGCGGTCGAGACGATCACCGCTTCATGCATGTCTACAGCACTCCTCTACTGGCCTGGTGGGACCAGGGCCCCCGCGTGCCGGGTCAGGCATCGAGGGTGCGGGCCCAAGCATAGAAATATTGACGTCGATGTCAAGACAGGCCCACCTCGGACCGCGCGACATCGGTCCTCACAGCAGTGGGCCGCCGGCGCCGTCGACGTTGACGGCGCCGGCGGCGGCACTGTTCCGCCGGAGTTACAGGCGGTGGGTGCCGGCGGACGCCGGCGCCATCGGACGGATCATGCTGTCCTGGACGAAGGAAGCCACCAGGCCGCCATCGGCCCGGAAGACGTCGCCATGGCCGTATCCCCGGCCTCTGCCGGCGTAGGGGCTGCGGTGCGCGAGCAGCAGCCAGTCACCCGCCGGGATGGGCTCGTGGAAGGTGATCGTGTGCGAAAGCACACCGGTGGAGATGGTGCGGTGGGCCTGCGCCTGCCCGACGCCGGCGTGCGGCCGCATGGCCGTCCCGATGAGGAAGCCGTCCGTGCCGAACGCCAGCAGCGCCTGGGCGCTGCCCGCGTCGTCTGGCGCGCCCGGCCAGCGCGTCCACACGTCGAGCTCGGCCGGGCCGACGGCCTCCGGGTCGGAGATGTCGACCCCGCCGACGACGCTGACCTGCCAGGTCCCGGGCGGGTCGTCGGCGCCCTGGCCGCCGTGCCCGCCGAGCCCGGCGGTGTCCTCGGCCCCCGGCTTCGGCGGCTCCAGGCCCGGCCGGGTGTCGCCGTGCCGGATGAAGTCCGGATCGTCGGCGGACAGCAGCACGGTCGACTGGGAGATGACCTTGCCGCCCTGGCTGATCGTGACCGCGCTGCTGGCCATGCTGCGGCCGGAGTGCAGCCGCGTCACCGCGATGTCGAGCGGCGTGTCGGGCCGGCCAGGCCGGGCGAAGACGGTGTGCAGGGTCTTGACCGTCTTGCCGTTCTGGCCGGCCAGAGCCGCGGCGATCGACTGGGCGAGCAGTTGGCCGCCGAAGACCACCACCGGGTTGGGCGAGGGGATGCTGTTCGCGCGGTAGAGGTCCTCGCCGACCGGTTCTAAGACCAGTGAGCCGAGAACCGCGTCAACGGTGAACACGGCCGGGCTACTTGGCCGGGAAGCGCAGAGCGCCGTCGAGGCGAATGTTCTCGCCGTTGAGGTACGGGTTGCGGGCGATCGACTCGACCAGCAGCGCGAACTCCTCCGGCCGGCCCAGCCGCTTCGGGAAGACGATGTCCTTGGTGAGGGCCGCCAGCATCTCCGGGCGGACGCTCTCCATCTTCGGGGTGCCCATCGTGCCGGGGGCGATGCCGCATACCCGGACGCCCAGCGGCGCGAGGTCGCGGGCCATCGGCAGCGTCATGCCCAGGACCGCGGCCTTGGCCGCGCCGTAGGCGATCTGGCCGGTCTGGCCCTCGAGGCCGGCGAGCGAGCCGACGTTGACGATGACGCCACGCTGGCCGAACTCGTCCGGCTCGTTGTCGGCGAAGGCGCCGGCGGCGACGAGGCGGCTCACGTTGAAGGTGCCGGTCGCGTTCATCGCCAGCGTGTCCACGAACACGTTCTTGTCGTGCGGGGTGTTGCCCTTGCCGACGGTCCGGCCGCCGCCGGTCGCGCCGCCGGCGACGTTGACCAGCAGCGAGATCGTGCCGAGCGCCTTGCCAGCCGCGATGGCGGCCGCCACGTCGTCGTCGATCGTCGTGTCGCCGCCGACCGCCGTGACCTGGCTGTCGTCGAACTCCTTGGCGACCGCCTCCGCGGCGTCCGGGAACTTGTCGACGATCACGACCTTCATGCCGAGGCCGACGAGGTGGCGCACCGTCGCCGCGCCGAGCCCGCCGCCGCCGCCGGTCACGATCGCTACGCGTCCGTTCAGGTCCAACGTCCCAACCCTTCTACGTGTGTACGGGCCTCGACCGTACTGACACCGACGTCAATGTTGGTACACTCACGCCCCGTGACGGTCGCCGAATGTGATGGCCGCCACGGAGGGAGTAGCCAGGTGGCGATCTTCACGATGCGGTTCGATTTCCGCAACCCGCCGATAGCTGGAACCAGCATGGCCGAGCGCTACCAGGCGGCGCTCGAGATGGCCGAGTGGGCCGACCGGCTGGGCTTCTACAGCGTCGCGGTGTCGGAGCACCACACCTCGGACGACGGGTACCTGCCGAGCCCGCTGACCATGTCGGCCGCGCTCGCGGCCCGGACCAGGAACGTCCGGATCATGGTCGCCGCCCTGATCGCGCCGTTCTACGACCCGCTGCGGCTCGCCGAGGACACCGCCGTCCTCGACCATCTGTCCGCGGGCCGCTTCGACCTGGTACTGGCCGGAGGCTACGTGCCGGCCGAGTTCGAGATGCTGGGTGTTCCGTCCAAGGAGCGCGCCAGGCGAGTGACCGAGGTCATCCAGACGCTGCGCCAGGCCTGGACCGGGGAGCCGTTCGAGTACCGAGGGCGCACCGTGCGGGTCACCCCGGCGGCGTACTCCCCCAAGGGACCCGGCATCACCATGGGCGGCAGCTCCGAGGCCGCCGCCCGGCGCGCGGCGCGCCTGGAGATCGGGTTCACCCCGACCGACGGCGGTTGCTGGGAGCACTACCGCGACGAGACCATCAAGCTGGGACGGCCCGATCCCGGGCCGCACTTCGGCCGTTCCGGCACCTTCACCCACGTCGCCAGAGACGTCGACGCGGGCTGGGAGCAGATCGCGCCATACGCGATGCACGAGACCAACGCCTACGGGGCCTGGATCGCCGCCGGCGGGCCCGGTGCCGCGACCACCGTCTTCAGGCCCTGCGAGTCGGCGGACGAGCTGCGCGCGACCGGCCAGTACCGGGTGCTGACTCCGGAGCAGTTCACCGAGGAACTGCGCGCCCAGGGCCCGTTCGCCCTGGGCATCCTGACCCCGATGATGGGCGGCATCCCGCCCGCTATCGCCTGGGAGAGCCTGAAGCTGATCGAGAACGAGGTCATCCCCAACCTGACCGAGCCGGCCGAGGCGAAGGTCCACCCCGCCGCCGGCCGCTAGTCGTCCTCTTTGGCACTCGCTTGATTTGCCCGAGACGGGAATGTAGTTTTCGTCTCAGTAGGGGGCATAACGGGTCGTCGACGACGGAGGCTGCATCACAAGCTGGCATCGTCGGGTTTCCATACCTGTCGGCCTATGGCCTGGCTCGTCAGGAGTAATCACAATCAACTGGGGCCCGCTTGCGGCCCCGGTTGGCGGGGCGTTGCGCACGCCCCATGCCGCCCGCGCGGGGGTGCCCCACACCCCGCGGCGGCGCGGACCGGTTGGAGCGCCACGGCCATGCCGAGCGGGCGCGTCCAGCCGGCGGATCTTATCGTTTCTGCCCTGGAGTGAAGGTCGCGACCGTGACGGAACTGTACTGGGACCCGTACGACAAGGTGATCGACGTCAACCCGTATCCGGTGTGGCACCGGATGCGTGACGAGTCGCCGGTGTACTTCAACGAGAAGTTCGGCTTCTACGCGTTCTCCCGGCACGCCGACGTCGACGACGCGAGCCTCGACCCGGAGACCTACAGCTCGGCCTACGGCACGGTGCTGGAGATCATGGGCGACCAGCCGTACGACAACGGCATGATCATCTTCACCGACCCGCCGTCGCACACGATGATGCGCGTGCTGGTGTCCCGCGGCTTCACCCCGCGGCGGATCGCGAAGCTCGAGGAGCACATCCGCGCGCTGTCCGCCCAGCTGCTCGACCCGTTCGTCGGCACCAGCGGGTTCGACTTCGTCCAGGACTTCTCCGCGATCCTGCCGTCGATGGTCATCTCCGAGCTGATCGGCGTCGACCCGGCGGACCGCGAGGAGGTCCGCAAGCTGATCGACACGACGTTCCACATCGACCCGGAGAAGGGGATGCTCAACGACATCTCCTTCGGGGCCCAGATCAAGCTGCACGAGTACTTCGGCGCGCAGATCGAAGAACGGCGCAAGAACCCGCGCGAGGACGTGATGACCGCGCTCACCGAGGCCGAGATCGGCACGGCCGAGGGCACCCGCCGGCTCACCACCAAGGAGGCCTCGGACTTCACCAACCTCCTGGTCAGCGCCGGCACCGAGACCGTCGCCCGGCTGCTCGGCTGGGCCTGCGCGCTGCTGGCCAAGCACCCCGAGCAGCGCGCCGCGCTGGCCGCGGACTCGTCGCTGCTCCCGGGCGCCGTCGAGGAGACGCTGCGCTTCGAGGCGCCGTCCCCCGTGCAGGGCCGCACCACCACCAAGGAGGTGGAGCTGCACGGCGTGACCATCCCGGAGCACTCCAAGGTGCTGCTGCTGACCGCCTCGGCCAACCGGGACGAGCGCAAGTACCCCGGCGCCGACACGTACGACATCCGGCGCAAGTTCGACAGCCACACCAGCTTCGGCCACGGCCCGCACTTCTGCCTGGGTGCCTCGCTCGCCCGCATGGAGGGCCGGGTCGCGCTGGAGGAGGTTCTCAAGCGGTTCCCGACCTGGGAGATCGACCACGACAACGTGCACCGGCTGCACACCAGCACGGTCCGCGGCTACGAGAAGCTGCCCGTTCTGATCTGACGCCGCGCCGCGACCATGGCCGCCGGTTCGCCCGCCCCGGGCGAGCCGGCGGCCTTCGTCTGAGTGAGGCCGACATCCGTCCCGAGCTCGCCGCCTTCCCGCGGTAGCCAGCTCGGCTAGATTGCCGGGCGTGGGACGGTTCGTGGCCCTGCTCCGGGGGATCAACGTCGGTGGCAAGAACCTGATCCGGATGCCGGACCTGGCTGCCTGCTTCACCGAGGCGGGATACGCCGACGTGCGTACTTACATCCAGAGCGGCAACGTGCTCTTCGGCGCTGACCGCGACGAGCGCCCGGTCAGCGGCCAGGCGCTCGAGCGCGCGATCGAGGATGCCCTGACCGCCACCTTCGACCTGCGGCTGCGGGTCGTCGTCCGCTCCCACACGGAGCTGACCGCCACGGTCGCGTCGGCGCCCGACGGCTTCGGCTGGCCCGACCGCCGCTGCGACGTGCTCTTCCTCAAGCACCCGGCGACCGCCGACGAGGCCCTCGCCGCGCTGCCCGACCTCGCTGAGGGAGTCGACCGGGTCTGGCCCGGCCCGGACGCGCTCTACTTCGCCCGGCTGACCGCGAAGGCCACCCGGAGCCGGCTGAACCGTGTCATCGGCGCGCCGATCTACCAGCAGATGACCATCCGCAACTGGAACACCACGTCCAAGCTGCTCGCCCTCCTCGACGGGCAGCCCTGACCCGGGCCGGCGTTCCGCGCCCGGACCGCGCCCGGCGGCGCCGGGCACACCCACAGCCAGCCTCGGACGACGGTGCCGGTCTCCGCACGGCCGCGCACTCGTCCTGTCCGACATGACGGGCGTTCCTGTCCGACGTCAGCGGGCCGGCGAACGCCGTTGCGTGCCCCTCACGCCTGACAGGACACGCGCGAGACGGGGCTGAGGCCAGGCGGCCCCGGCTGGCGGGCCGCCCGGCCCAGGAGGTGGACCGGGCGGGCGCCCGCTCTGAGGTCAGGTGGAGAGGATGGCGACGCCGGCGGTGCCGGGGGCGCCGTAGAGCTGGCCGTAGCCGACGCGCGGGGTGCCGGGGACCTGGCGGTCGCCGGCGGTGCCGCGCAACTGCTGGGTGAGCTCGTAGACCTGGCGCAGGCCGGAGGCGCCGATCGGCTCGCCGTTCGCGATGAGGCCGCCGTCGGTGTTCACCGGGATGCTGCCGCCGATCTCGGTGGCCCCCTCGGCGTACAGGCGCTCCTGCTCGCCGTCCTTGCACAGGCCGTTCTCGGCGAGGTGGATCACCTCCGCGCCGGCGTCGGTGTCCTGTAGCTGGGCGACGTCGACGTCGTCGGGCCCGAGGCCCGCCATCTCGTAGGCGGCCCGGGAGGCGAAGACGGTCGGCGCGTCGGCCCGCTGAAGCGGCAGCCATGGGCTGTGGACCTCGAAGGCGCCGAGCTTGCGGGTCCGCACGACCGACGCCTTCAGGTAGATCGGCTTGCTGGTGTACCTGTGCGCGACGCTCGCCCTGCACAGGATCACGGCCGCCGCGCCCTCATCGGGCGAACAGAACATGTACTGCGTCAGCGGGTCGTTCACCATCCGCGAGGTGAGGATCTTCTCCTCGCTCATCGGGGTGCGCCGGAACGCCAACGGGCTGATCGACCCGTTGCGGTAGTTCTTCGCCGCGACCTTCGCCAGCGTCCGCGGAGAGATCCCGTGGTCGTACATGTACCGCTGGATCTTCATGGCGAAGAACTTGGGGGTGAGGAACAGGCCGGTCTCGCCGTACCAGGCCGGCAGGCCGTACTCCTCCGAGTAGGAGGCGAAGGCGCCGGTCGGGTGCTTGTCCATGCCGACCGCGATGCCGAGGTCGTACTCGCCGAGGCGGATCGTGTTCGCCGCCTGGGTCAGCGCGCTCGCCGCGGTGGCGCAGCCGTTGTAGACGTCGGTGATCGGGATCCCGGTAAGGCCGAGGAAGTTGATGACCGCGTCCGGGTTGTCCACCTCGAAGCTGCCCGCGAACCCGAACTGGATCTGCTTCCACTCCAGGCCCGCGTCGGTCAGCGCCGCGCGCACCGCCTGGGCGCCGAGCTGGATGGCTGTCTGCCCGGGGAAACGGCCGAAGGGCGTCCTGCCGACGCCGATGATCGCAACATCGTCCATGGCGGCCGCCTCAGTTCTTTCCGGCAGAGTTCTCGACGGGACGGAAGGCGTAGGTCAGCACCTCGGTGCCGTCGGCGTCCGTGGCGAAGGGGACGACGGTCAGCTCCATCTCCTGGCCGATCTCGAGCGGCTCGTCGACGCCGCCCGTGAGCCGGGCCTCGACCCGGGCCTCCGGAAGTTCGATGTACCCGACGCCGTAACCGACGAAGTCCGCCGCGGCCTCGGTACCGAGGTAGGGCGGGTTCTTCGGCTGGAACCGCTGCCGGGTCCACGTCCACAGCGTGCCCCGCGTGGACAGCCGGGTCTCGGCGACGTCCAGGGACCCGCAGTTCGGGCAGTTCGGGTACGCGGGGAACGCGACCAGGTCACAGACCTGGCACTTCGACCCGATGAGCCGGGGCTCGTCCGACGGCCAGTCGAACAGGCCCTCCGCGACGACGCGCTGAGCCAAGGCTGCCCCCTCCTCCGATATTGACATCGGCGTCAGTGTACGAAGGGGGCGTCCCGCCCACCACCGTTGTGACGGCCGTCGTCGTGATCAGACGCGTGATCCGGCAGACGCGTGATCAGACCCAGCCGGCGAGATGCCGAGCATGCCTGCTCCCCCATCTCCGGCTGGGCTGCCACGGATGCTCCGGAGATCGCCGGCGCCATACGCGGGGTAGGAAAGGACCCGCGACCCCCCGCGGGGCCGTGGGGGTGAGAGGCTCGGAGAACCGCTCACGGCGGGGCAGGGCGGGCCCGGCAGACAGGGGATCTTTGTGTCGACCACTGGTGCGCCGCTCGGCCGGCCGGTGGGCGCGAGGGGCGAGGACACGCGGCGGCGCATCATCGCCGCCACGATGCGCTGCGTGGCTGAGGTCGGTTACGCGCGGGCCACCATCCGCGAGATCGCCCGGGTGGCCCAGATGACCAGCGGCAGCCTCTACCACTACTTCCCCAACAAGTCCGAGCTGGTCGGCGCCGCGTTCCGCGAGCTGGCCGACGTCGTGGTGCCCCGGTTCGCGTCCGCCGTCGAGAAGGCCGACGGCGTCCTGGACAAGCTGACGGCCGTGTTCGACGAGGGCGACCGGATCAAGACCGACTACCCGTTCGCGGTGGCGTTCGACCGCGCGATCCGGGTGGAGAGCCCGACGCACCTGCACCTGGCCGAGGACAGCGACACGATCTTCGCCGCGCTGCGCTCGGTGGTCGTCGACATCGTCGAGCAGGCGCACCGGCAGGGGGCGCTGGGCGCCCACGTCGGCGTCGAGAGCGCCGCGAACGCCATCTACGCCCTGATGCTGGGGATGTACGACCACGCCGTCACGGCGTCCCCGGAGGACTACCACGCCACCGTGGGCGCCCTGAAGCTGCTCATCCGCGGCTCACTGTTCGACTACGCCAGGCTGTCGTAGCCCGCGGCCAGGAGCCAAGGCGACGTCCCCTTGACGGGAACCTGGCGCGCCACGCATCATGCAAACCAATCAATCGATTGATTAATCGGGTGGCACACCGGCGGGTGCGCGGTCGAGGCGACCGACGGCCACCGGCCGGGAGCCGCTCGCACGGTGGCCGGCACCGCCCTGCCCTGGGGCGCCGCCAGGCGGAGCGCGCGACGAGACGAGCGCCCCACCGCCCGACGACTCCCATCCGTACGCACACGCCTGCTCGCTGGCCGTCGCCACCTACTGGAGGGCTGAACCATGACGACGATCGACGCATTACGACCGGCAAAGCCCGGAGAATGGATCAACAACAAGGAGCTGGGCTACTCGGGCGTCGATTTCGACGGCTCCGCGTTCGGCTGGGAGATCCCCACCGACCGGTACACGTCCGTCGATTTCCAGGAGCGCGAGCGGAAGCTGGTCTGGGACAAGAGCTGGCAGATCGTCGGCCGGGTCGACGAGCTTCCGAAGGCCGGGGACTGGAAGACCTACCAGCTGTTCGACCAGGCCTTCATCATCGTCCGCGGGCGTGACGGCGTCATCCGCGGCTTCGTGAACGCCTGCCGTCACCGGGGAAACCTGCTGTGCGCCGAGCGAAAGGGCAACGCACGGCAGTTCCTCTGCCAGTACCACCTGTGGTCGTACGACCTGGAGGGAAACTGCCGGGGCATCCTGCGGGAGGACAACTCCCAGGTCGACAGGGCGGGCGTGGGGCTGCTCCCCGTGCCGGTCGACACCTTCGGCGGCTTCATCTTCCTCACCCCGGACCCGGGCGCCGCGCCGCTCGCGGACTACCTGGGACCGGAGGCGAGGGAGCTGCTCGCGCCCTACCAGCTGGAGCGGTTCGTCACCGTGATGGACGTCGAGGAGGCGCTGGAATGCAACTGGAAGGTCGTCATGGACGCCTTCCAGGAGGGCTACCACGTCTGGGGTGTCCACCCGCAACTGCTCAGCGCGATCGGCCTCGACCCGACGAAGAGCCGCCACCGATTCCTCGGTGAGCACAGCGTGTCCAGCTCCCCGTTCGACGTGCCCCTGCGGGAGGGTTTCGGCCCCGAGGAGCACGTCGCGGGCATCCGCAAGCTCCCCGAGACCTTTCCCGCCGTACCGCTGATGCTGCCCCGGTTCGAGGAACTCGTCGCCACCTATCGCGGCGCGGACGGGACGCTGACCTTCCCGGAGGGCGTCACCGCCCGCACGCTGCTACAGGAGGCCACCCGCGACACGCTGGCCGGGATGGGCCTGGACGTCAGCGGGCTGACGCTGGACCAGATGACCGACAACCACGGCTGGCTGCTGTTCCCGAACTTCTTCATGACGATCCGCGCCGGCGAGTGCCACACGGTGATGGCCCGGCCGCACCCGTCCGGTGACCCGAACAGGTGTGTCTGGCGCGTCGCCAGCTACATGTACCTGCCGGCCGAACTCGCCGAGGTGGCCAAGGTGGAGCTGACCGAGGTCACCGAGCCCGGCAGCCACACCTACTTCGAGGCCCTGCAGCAGGACTACCAGCAGATGCAGCGCCAGCAGAACGGCCTGCGCAACAACCGGCTGAAGCACCTGGCCCTGTCCCGCGAGGAAATCGTCGTGGCGAATTTCCATCGCGTTCTCGACCGGCGGCTCGGGGCCGGCGGCTAGCCGCCGGCCCTTGGCTCCAGCCGCTGGCCCTGGCCGCTGGCCCTGGCCGGGGATCGTCCGGCGGCCCGCCCGGCCGCTCTCGTCGCCGCCCGCGCTCAGCCCCCGCGGGCGGCGACCAGGGCACCTCGGTTGATCTTGGTGGCCTCGCTGCGCGGGATCCGGTCGAGGAACTCGACGGTCTTGGGGACCTTGTACGCCGCCAGCCGGTTCTTCGCGTAGGCGATGACCTCGGCGGGCGTCGGCGGGTTGGCGTGGTCGGCCGGCTCGACGAGGGCGTGCACCCGCCGGCCCCACTCCTCGTCGCGCAGGCCGATGACGACGACGTCGGCGATGCCCGGATGGTCGATGAGCGCGGCCTCGACCTCGGCGGGGAACACGTTCGCGCCGCCAGTGATGATCATGTCAATGCGCCGGTCGGCGAGGTACAGGTAGCCGTCCGCGTCGACGTGGCCCATGTCGCCGGCGGTGATGAAGCCGTCCTCGGTGGCCCGCAGCCGGGGCGCCGTGCCCAGGTAGCGGTAGCCGCCCATATGGCCGCAGCGCAGGTAGACGTCGCCGATCTGCCCGGTGGGAAGCTCCTGTCCCGCCGGGTCGAGAACGCGGATCTCGGTGCCGCGGATGCCGCGCCCGACGCTGCCCTGGTGGCCCATCCACTCGTCGCCGGTCAGCGCCGTCCAGCCGAGGCCCTCGGTCATCCCGTAGATCATGAAGATCTTCTCGGGGCCGATCAGCTTCGCCCACCGGTGCACCAGCGACGGCGGCATCGGCGCCGCCCCCTGCATGATCCACTCAAGGCTCGCGAAGTCGCGCTCGTCGACGCCGGGAAGGTCGGCGATGCGCTGCAGCATCGTCGGAGCGCCCGTGAAGTGCGTGATCCGATGCCGCTCGACCGCGTCCACCGCGCGGGCGGCGTCGAACTTCGCCAGCACGACCAGCTGGTCGCCGGCGAGCAGGTTGTAGAGCGTCGTGAACCCGTTGGCGTGGTACATCGGCGCCAGCACCAGGATGACCTGCGGCTGGGTCACCTTCCCCCAGCCGGCGAACATCGGGGTGGCCATCCGGTAGTCGTAGAGGGCGGGCCGCTCGGCGACGATCACCTTCGGCAGGCCCGTCGAGCCGCTGCTGCAGATGCCCTGCAGGTGCGGCGCCGTCACGTCCGGCAGGTCGGGCGTCTCGCCCGCGGCGGTGGCGTCGATCCAGGGCAGGTCGGCGGCGCTCAGGTGGACCTTGGGCCCGATGACCTCCAGCACCCGGGCCAGCTCCCAGTCGGGCACGTCCCAGCGCACCGGGACCGGCACCGCGCCCAGCTTCCAGGCCGCGAACGCGGCGAACACGAACTGCGGCGAGTTGCGCAGCCCGAGGCCGACCCGGTCCCCCACTCCCACGCCCCGGGCCGCGAGGGCCCCGGCCAGCTGGCTGGAGCGCCGGTCGATCTCGGCCCAGCCGTGCGCCGACTCGGTCCCGTCGAGATCGATGTGCCGCAGCGCCACGTGGTCCGGCCGTTCGGCGCCGAGCAGGCGGACGCGGGCGCCGATGCTGACGGGGGTCACCTCGGCGCCCGCGGCCGCGGTGTCCGCGACGCCCCGCGAGGCCTCGTCCGTCGACGAGGCCCTGTCCGTCAGCGAGGCCTTGTCCGTCAGTGAGGGCTTGTCTGGGGTCTGCTCCACGCCACTTCCCTCCAGCGACCTCGGGCGGGACGTGACGCGACAGGCACGAGCGGTGCCTCGCGTCGCGTCCTCTATGACTTGCGTCGCACCCTCTATGAAGTGAATGCTTCCAAGGTCAGCGCGACCCGGTCAACCGATTGCCCGCCGACCTCGCCGCCCCGCCAGCACGGCTCGCCCCACCGACGCTGCCCGCCGCGGCGGCGCGGCGGCTCCCGGCGGCGCGTCCGCGGCCGGCTCCTCACCCGGTGGCACCGCCGGCTCCCGGCCTGGCACGTTACGTGCCCAGGCCGCGGCCGGCGGAAGTCACCAGAGCTAATAAACGAACATTCACTTATTGCTAGGCTCGCCGAACGGGCGACGACGGCCGTGACCTCGGTTCTCTTGCCCGCGGGCGGGTCGGGTCGCGTCAATGAGACGGCGAGGTCGAATCGGCCGGGGCCAGGTGGCCGGGGGCCGACACCAGGTTGGAGGAACCGAATGACCGCCGTGATGCAGGGCGTCCGCGTCCTGGAGGTGGCCGAGCATACGTTCGTGCCCGCCGCGTCGGCGCTGCTGGCCGACTGGGGCGCCGACGTCATCAAGATCGAGCACGTCGAGCGCGGCGACGCGATGCGGGGCCTGGCGTCCTCGGGGACGGTGCCCGTGACTGGCGGAGTCAACGTGCTGTTCGAGCATTCGAACCGCGGCAAGCGCAGTCTGGCGCTCGACCTCACCACCGCCGACGGGTTAGAGCTTCTCTACCGGCTCACCAAGACCGCGGACGTCTTCCTGACGAACAAGCTGCCCAGCGTCCGCGAGAAGCTGAAGATCACCGTGGACGACATCCGCGCCCACAACCCAAAGATCATCTATGTGCGCGGCACCGGCCAGGGCGAGCGCGGCCCGGAGGCCGACCGCGGCTCCTACGACTTCCTCGCGTTCTGGTCCCGGGCCGCGATGGCGCACACCGTCAGCCGGCCGGAGTACGGCCACGTGGTCGGCCCGCCGGCGCCCGGCTACGGCGACTCGATCGGCGCGATGACGATCGCCGGCGGGATCATGGGCGCGCTGTTCCACCGGGAGCGGACCGGCGAGACGCCCGTCGTCGACGTGTCGCTGTTCGGCACCGGGCTGTGGGCGGTCGGCCAGGCCCTGTCACTGTCGCTGCAGATGGGCGTCCCGATGGAGCCCGCGCCGCTGGAGCGGCTCAACCCGCTCGTGCAGAACTACCTGACCAAGGACGGCCGCTGGCTCGCGTTCTCCTGCCTGCAGGCCGGCAAGTACTGGCCGCTGCTGGCGGCGACCCTCGAGCGGCCCGACCTGGCGAGCGACCCGCGCTTCGCCGACCACAACACCCTGATGGCGCACAGCGCCGAGGCGGCCGCGGTCCTGCGCGAGATCTTCGCCTCCGCGCCGCTGGCCGAGTGGCGGGAGCGGCTCGCCGGCTTCAGCGGCCAGTGGACGGTGGTCCAGCACACGCTGGACGCCGCCGCCGACCCGCAGGCCGTCGCCAACGGCTACGTCCAGGAGTGCGAGACCGCCGCCGGCGTCGCCTTCAGGCTCGCCGCGTCCCCGGTCCAGTTCGACGACGCGCCGTCGACGCCCACGCGCGGCCCGGAGTTCAACGAGCACGGCGACGACATCCTCGCCACCGAGCTCGGCCTCGACTGGGACACCATCATGGACCTCAAGGTCCGCGGGGTCGTGGCGTGACGGCGCCTGCCCCCTCCGCCACCGACGCGACCGGGCCCGGCGAGCCGCTCGCCGGGCTGCGCGTCGTCGAGGTGGCGTTCGGGATCAGCGCGGTCGGCGCCGGGCTGGCGGCGAGCCTGCCCGGCGCGCTGCTGCGCGACTTCGGCGCCAAGGTGCGCCGGGTCTGCTCCGCGAGGCGTTCGGCACTGGACGCCGGGGTCGAGTTCGGCCGGGTCTGGGACCGCGGCAAGGAGATCGTCGAGGTCGACGAGACCGGTGACGACGCGCCGGCCACCGTCGCGACGCTCGCCCACGCGGCGGACGTGGTGTTCCTGGCCGGGCCCGAGGAGTCGATCGAGCGGCGCGGGATCGGCTGCGCGGACCTCCTGCGCGCCAACCCGCGGCTGGTCGCCGTCCGGATCCGCCCGAGTGTCACGGCGCTCGGCGACCTGCCCGACCTGGAACTGCTGCTCGCGGCCCGCGTCGGCCTGCTGACCCAGATCCGCGGCCACCGGACGGGCCCGAAGTTCGCCGACCTGACGGTGGCGGCCGCCGGCGCCGGGCTCGCCGCGACGGCCGGAGCGCTGGCCCTGCTCTACGAGCGGGCGGCGACCGGGCGCGGCGGCTGGGCGGAGACGTCGCTCGCCGACGGCCTGCAGGCCATCCTTCCGATGATCATCGGTCGGGTGGAGAACATGTCGCCGTCGACGACCCTGCTCTGGAAGGAGCAGGGCCCCTCGGAGAGCCTGGCCTACCGGTGCGCCGACGGCGAGTACGTGCAGCTGTGGTTCGGCGCCAAGGGCGCCTACGAGGCGTTTCTCGAGCGCATGGGCGACCCGCCGAGCCCAAAGGGCTACAACGACGACATGTTCACCGGTGCCATGGCCGAGCGCAGCGCCCGGTGGGCGGCGCGGTTCGCGACCCAGGACCGTGCCCACTGGCTCGCCGAGCTCGCCGGCGCGCCGTTTCGCTGCGAACCGGTGCTGCGGCCCGGGGAGGCGTTGCTGGACGACCACGTCCGCCAGACGGGCCTGTCCGTCGAGTACGACGACCCTCGGTACGGCCGGGTCACGGCGCTCGGCCGGATCGGCGTGGTCACCCCCGTGCCGGACCCGGCACCGAACTCCGCGCCGAACCCCGCGCTGACGGCGGAACCGCCGACGACGACCGCGCCGCGAGGACCGGGCGGGCCGGCCACGCCGGGCCGCCTGCTGACCGGGGTCCGGGTGCTCGACCTGTCGGCCTACCTCGCCGGGCCGATCACCCCGCTCGTGCTGGCCGAACTCGGCGCCGACGTGGTCAAGGTCGAGCCACGCTCCGGCGACGTGCACCGGTCGATGGAGCCGATGTTCGCCGCCGGCCAGCGCGGCAAGCGCGCGGTCGCCGTCGACCTGAAGGCGCCCGGCGCGGCGCGGGTGCTGGACGCCCTGTTCCGCTGGAGCGACGTCGTCCACCACAACTCCCGGGTGGGGCTGGCCGAGCGGCTCGGCTACGGCGAGCCGACCGTGCGCGCCGCCAACCCGCGGGTCGTCTACAGCCACGCCAGCGGCTTCGGCGCCACCGGTCCGCGCGCGAAGCTCGCCGCCAACGACCACCTCATGCAGGCGCTGTCCGGCGTCGAGGCCGCCCAGGGCGGCGCACGGCGACCGCCGACGTTCCTGGTGTGGGGGGCGATCGACGTCGCCAGCGGCTGGGTGTCGGCCTGCGCGGTGCTCGCCGGCCTGTACGCGAGGCGCGTCGCCGGCGGCGCCGGCCAGTCGGTCGCCACCTCGCTGCTCGGTACGGCGCTGCTGCTGAAGTCCGGCGCGTTCGTCGCCGGGGACACACTGGTCGCGGGCCCCGTGCTCGACGACGAGCAGACCGGCTACGGGGCGGCCTACCGGATCTACCAGGCCGGCGACGGTGCCTGGTTCGCGCTCGCCGTTCCCGACGCGGTGGCCTGGGACCGGCTGCGGGCGGTCGTCGACGCGCCTGGCCTTCCGGAGGCGCCGCCCCCGCCGCGCACCGACCGCTCCGGCGCCCACCAGCCGGCCGAGGACCTGCTCTCGGCCGCGTTCCGGACCGACGACGCCGACTCGTGGGTGACCCGGCTGCGGGCGGCCGGGGTGCCGGTCGAGCCCGTCGCCGAGGTCGACCGG
Organism: Frankia nepalensis; assembly: GCF_016786325.1. GTDB lineage: Bacteria > Actinomycetota > Actinomycetes > Frankiales > Frankiaceae > Pseudofrankia > Pseudofrankia nepalensis. Next base: position 32,127 of record NZ_JADWYU010000191.1, read on the forward strand.
ACCGGCTTCGTGGCCCGGCTCGTCGACGATCCGGTGAGCCGCCAGCTCGGCCGCGTCGCCTCCTACGACTGGGGCGCGCGCGGCCGGCTCGACCAGCCGGGCTTCCCCCTCCGGTTCGGGCCGGAACCCGCCCCGGGCGCGCGGCGCGCGATCCCAGGCCTCGGCGAGCACACCGCCGAGGTCCTGGCCGCCCTCGGGTTCGACGACCGTGCGCGGGCGTCGCTGGCCGCTGACGGCGCCATCCCGGCCGAACCCCAACCGGCGACGGCCACCGTCTGAGGCGTTGCGCCCGGCGCGCGGGGCACTCGTACCTGAAGGAGGGCCGCATGGCGCGGGCGAAGGTCAACGGGCTGACCGTCGCGGCATCTTCGTCCGCTGGCCCCTCCTGGCGCCGCTCCTGACCGCCTGGGCCGACGAGGTGCTCGGCCCCGCCTGAGTGGCCGCGCCGGCCGGCGCGCGCGGGAGGCCATCGCTGGCGGCTCGCGGGCAGCCGAATCTAGTATTCACGTCGCGAGACTGCCGCGAAATCGGCGAGGCCGAGCCGAAGGGTGGGTCGATCGAGGTGGAGCCCGACTTAGCGTCTACCGGGCGGTTCACGCCCGGCGCGCAGTCCGCCGCGGCCGGGGGCGGCCCATCTGCGCGGGCCCTCGACGGCATCCGCGTCCTGGACCTGACCGGCGGGATCGCCGGGCCGCTCGGCGTGCTGCAGCTCGCCGAGCACGGTGCCGACGTGATCAAGGTCGAGCCGCCGGGCGGCCGGCCGGGTCGGGCCCTGCCCGCGTCGGTCGTCTACGACCGCAGCCGGCGCTCGGTCACCCTCGACCTGAAGGACCCCGACGGCGCGCGCCGGTTCCGCGAGCTCCTGGCCACGGCGGACGTACTGGTCGAGGCGTTCGCCGCGGGCACGATGACCCGGCTCGGCCTCGACCACGCGGCGCTGCGCGACGAGTTCCCCCGGCTCGTCTACTGCTCGGTGCCCGCCTGGCCGACCGGCAGCCGGTTCGCGGGCCGCGCCGGCTACGACGCGCTGGTCTCGGCGCGCGCCGGGCTGCACTGGGAGGTCCCGAGCTGGCGGCCGGGGCCGGTGTTCCAGCACAGCCCGGTGGCGAGCCTCGGCGCCGCGTACCTGGTCCCCGTCGCGATCATGGGGGCCATCGTGGCCCGGGAGCGCACCGGCCGGGGCCAGCGGGTCGAGGTGTCCCTGCTGCAGGGGGCGATGACGCTGACCACCCAGAACTGGAACTGGACCGACACCGGCCAGCACGGCCTGCCGAACACGTTTCCCTCCATCCACCAGGCCGGGATCTACGAGTGCGCGAACGGCGAGTGGATCCACGCCGCGATGGTGACCGGCGGGAAGCCCACCCGGACCGAGGGCGAAATCCTCGGCATCGAGGACGTCGCTCCGGCCGTCCTCTTCACGATGCCGCCCGCGCAACGGGCCGCGCACGAGGCCAAGAAGGCGGCGGCGTTCGCTACCCGCGACCGCGCCGAGCTGATCGACGAGCTGCACGCCGCCGGCCGCAACGCGGAGCCGATCTGGCCGCCTCACGAGCGGTTCGGCCATCCTCAGCTACAGGCGACCGGTTCCGTCGTCGAGGTGGTCGACCCGGAGGCAGGTCCCACGACCCAGATCGGCCCGGTCGTCTTCCTGGAGAAGACGCCGGCCGCGGTCGCCGGGCCGCGCCCGGTCGCCGGCGCGCACACCGACGAGGTGCTCGGCGCCCTCGGCCGGGACACCCCTGGTGAGGACGCCCACGGTCAGGACACCGTCGTCCGTGCCGCCCTCGGCCGCGCCGAGCTCGACCAAAGGGATCTCGGCCCCGATGCCGGCCGGACCTCCTGGTCCGCGCACGGCGGGGGCTCGCCGGCCGGGTCCGGCGGGCCGCTCGCGGGCCTGCGCGTCATCGACTTCGGCCAGTTCCTGGCCGGCCCGTTCGGTCCCATGCTGCTCGCCGACCTCGGCGCCGAGGTCATCAAGGTCGAGTCGATCCACGCCGACGGCATGCGTCACCAAAACGTCGGCCCGTTCCTCGGCTGCCAGCGTGGCAAGCGCGACATCGCCCTCGACCTGAAGACGCCCGAAGGGCTGGAGATCGCCCTGCGACTGGTGGCGACCGCCGACATCGTGCACCACAACATGCAGAAGGGCATCGCCGACCGGCTCGGCATCGGCTACGAGCACTGCAAAGCAGCGCGTCCCGACATCCTCTACTGCAACACGTACATGTACGGGCCGGTGGGGCCGTACTCCCACCTCGGCGGGCTCGACCCGCTCGGCCAGGCGGCCAACGGCATCGAATGGGAGCAAGGCCCGGTGCCAGCGGCCAACCCGCCGCTGTGGTACCGCTACGGTCACGGTGACATCTCCGCCGCCATCCCGTCGGTTCTCGGCCTGCTGGTCGCGCTGTTCCACCGCGGCCGCACCGGCGAGGGCCAGTCGGTGTGGACGTCGATCCTGCACGGCAGCATGCTGCACACGGCCGACTCCTGGGTCGCCGCCGACGGCACCCCTTCACCCCGGCCGGCGCTCGACCGCGAGCAGCTCGGCCTCGGCGCGCTCTACCGGCTCTACGAGACCCGCGACGGCTGGCTGCAGCTCGCCGCGGCGCGCCCCGAGCACTGGACGGCGCTGTGCGGGGCGCTCGGCCGCGACGACCTGGCGGCCGACCCACGGTTCGCGACGGCGGCGGCGCGGGCCGAGAGCCGCGCCGAGCTCACCACCCTGCTCGCCGAGGCGTTCCGCGCCGACGCGGCGCTGGCCTGGCGACGCCGGCTCGACGCGGCCGGCGTGCCGGCCGAGATCTCCGCGGACACCAGGAACGGCGAGACCCTGCTGTTCGACGAGGACCTCGTCCGCCTCGGCCTCGTCACCGAGTACGCCCACCCGATCCACGGCCGCGTCCGCCAGTTCGGCAACCTCATGACCTTCGACGGCACCCCGACCCGCCAGGACCGCCCCGTCCCCCTCTACGGCCAGCACACCCGCGAGATCCTCACCGAGCTCGGCTATGACGCCGCCACGATCGACGCGCTCCACGCCCGCCGCGTCGTCAGCTCACCACCCGACGACTACCCCCACCCGGTCTGAACCCGGCGGTGGCGGCCGGGGAGGGGGTTCCTCCGCCACCTCGACCCGCCGGTGACGAGCGCCCGGTCCGGGCCAGGGCTCCCGACCTGAACTTCCATATCGGGCCATATGCCGCTCTTGGTTTTCCCCCCCGTCGGGATCAGCCCGGGAACGGGCGACGCGCGAACGCCGAATGACTGAAACCGATCATCCCCTGGCCGGCCGCGACACCGGGCACAGGCCGGGCGGCGAGCCGCGGGCGCTTTCCTACTCAGGACCTTCCGCCCGGGACCTTTCGCCTTGAACGTAATTATCGCGCCCCGATTGGTCGCGCCCTCATTGGAATGTGACGCCGGACACAACCCAAGCGGCAGACGGGCCAGAAAGGCCGGATCCGATCAATCGGCAGACCACCTGCCTGCATAGTTGTGCATCAGTTTGAAATCCACCGCACAGCCAACGGCGATCATTTGTCCGGAGCCTCTCCGGAGAGGCGTGGGCCGAGTGTGGCATTGCATATGCAAAGGCGTCTGCACAGGCGTACTGTCCGCAGACAGATCACTACAACGGAGTGGCGATCAGGCCCGCCGAAGCTTTCGGCGCGCACGACGGGTCCGGGCGAAGGCGGGGGGACACGATCCCCCGCCTTCCCTGTCCAAGGAGGCACGCATGCTGGCCGCCGTCATCCTCGCGCTGGCCGCCCTGGCCCTGGCCACCGCGGCCGCGGCCAGTTCGATGACCACCGCGCACCGACTCCAGCAGACCGCCGTGATGGCCCGTGTCCTGACGGTCATCCCTCGACGCTGTCCCGACTGTGGTCACGGCTGGGACGACGGCCGCGACCCGCGCGGTCCGTGCGCCCCGACGCACCGGGCCGTGGCCTCCCTCCTACTCCCCCTCGACATCGCCTGACGGCCGTTCCACGTCCGTCGCGCGCCCTGACCACGGATACAGCTCCTCGGCCGAGGAACGCCAATGCTCCGTCTCCGGAGCCGACGGTCCAGGCGCATCCATTCTTTCGATACATCGCGCCCAAACATCGCCCAACGCGCCGCATCTTTCCGGCGCGAGTTTCCCGGATGTATCCGGCTCCCCACCGCGTGGAAGCCGGATACATCCGGAAATTCGACACCGGGAGATCGCCCGTTGTTGCCCGGTGCCGGCGCGTGGCGGTCGCCACCACGATTGGCCGCGCCCGGCGGGCCGGCGTCCGGCGCGACAAGCGGGGACAACGCCGCGACCAGCGAAACGGCCAAACCGGTCGAGCCCGCGGCCACACGATGGCCGAATCGCCCGGCGGACGGCCAGGCAGATCCGATCCATACACCTTGCTCGCGCCCCGAGGAGGACCGCGATGACAGAGAACGCCCAAGCCTGCGCGCATCCACTGACTCTCGTCCGTGCCCAGCGGGGCTGGTCGTACCAGAAGCTCGCCAGAGTGGTCGCGAAGCGGGCTCGCGACCTGGGCGTGGCGAACATGGCCGCCGAGCG
>NZ_JADWYU010000192.1 GCF_016786325.1 Frankia nepalensis
GCCACCCGACGCCTACCAGCGGCCAAGCGCCCCGGTGGGCGCGAGCCTGACCACGTTGCGTTGGGTTTTCCAGTCAGCGCCTGAGCATCTCGAGGGCTCAAGGCCCCTGGCCGGGCATCGAGGTCCAGTCGGCCGTGAACCGCCTGCCTCGGCTGGCCAGCGGAAAGGTCGACATCACCACGCTCCGCCAGCTCCTCACCGAGGAGGGCGTCGCGAGCCACCGGAAGGCGAGGCCAGCATGAACGCAGAAGCCATGATCCTGGTGAGCGTCGACGATCACCTCGTCGAGCCACCCTCCGTGTTCGAGGGCCAGTTCCCGGCCCGGTTCACCGACGCGGTGCCGAAGGCCGTCCGGAACGCCGAGGAGGGCACCCGATGAACCTCGCGCCGGCCGAGGAGCAGGAGGCGCTGGTCGCGTCGTTCGCCGATCTGCTGGCGAGACACGCGACTCCGGATCGCGTCCGCGCCGCCGAGCGAACAGACGGCTTCGACCCCGAGCTGTGGAAGGCGCTGCTGGATGTCGGAGTGGTCGAGATGGCCGTCCCGGAGAGCCGCGGTGGATGGGGCGCGGCGCTGCTCGACCTGGCTCTCGTCGCCGAGCAGATCGGCGCGGCCGCGGCCGCGGCGCCGGTCATCGAGGCGCAGGTCGCCGCTCGGCTGCTGGCCGCGCTCGACACAACGGCGACTCGGGAGGCCCTGGCGACGGCGCTGAACGGTGACCGTCTGGTGACGATCGCGGTCCGGCCGGCCGATGCCGGCGTCGCTTCGCTCGTCCCGGGGGGCGCCGTCGCCGACGAGGCGGTCGTGTTCGACGGGGACCGTCTCCTGCTGGTGCCGCTGCTCGACGGTACGCGTACCGCGGTCGCGAACCTCGCCGCCGCCCCGCTCGCCGACGTCACGATCGCCGCGGACGTGACCGAGCTGGCCGAGGGCGAGCCGGCGGCCGGCGCGTTCGAGGCGGCCCTCGACGAATGGCTGGTGCTGACGGCCGCCGCGCTCGTCGGCCTGGGGGCGGCCTCGCAGCGCCTCACCGTCGGGTACGTCAAGGAGCGTCGGGCCTGGGACCTGCCCATCGGGGCCTACCAGGCGGTGGCTCACCCGCTGGCGAACGCCGCCACGGCATTGGACGGCGCGCGGCTGCTGGTCGCCCGGGCGGCCGAGGAGCTAGGGCAAGGCCGCCCGCGGGGCCGTGAGCTGGCGGCGATGGCCTTCGCGTTCGCGGCGGAGACCGCCCGACAGGTGACCTATGACGGTGTCCACTTCCACGGAGGCAACGGCTTCACGCTCGAGTTCGACGCGCAGCTCTACTACCGGCGGGCGCGCGGCTGGGCGCGGGTATGGGGCGAGCCGCGTGACGCCTACCGGCGCGTGGGCCGGACCCGGTACGGCCGCGCCCAGGAAGTCTGAGCGCGATCGAAGTCGTGGGTGGCCGGATCGAACACGCGTCGCGTTTCTCCGTCGGGACCACGATCTATGCCGGAACCAGTGAGATCCAGTGCAACATCATCGCCCAGCACCGCCGCGGCCTGTCCCGGAAACAACGCCGCGCGAGGTCCTACCGGAACGGCGCCTGGCGCGACCGGTGGGACAGCGGGGCGTGTCCGAAGGGCCAACCGAGCTGGCGCGATCAGCGCCGCCCGGCTGGTTCCTTCCTCGAAGGGGCGGTGACCAGGGCGACATCGGCGTCCACGACCAGCGGGCCTTCCGCGGGCGCGGCGACGTCCGGGGCGCTCGACCGCCGAAAGGATGAAGTGTCAGGAGAGGCGGTGCTCGTCGAAGAAGTCCAGCATCACCTCGGTGGCGTCGATGCTGGAGGTGTCGCCGGCCATGGGTTGCCCGCCGTGCCGGGTGGACGCGCCGAACCAGGTGTGGCCGCCACCTTCGACGGTGTAGAGCTCGACCGCCTGTCCTGGTGGGCACTTCCACACTGAATGCCGGATGTCCGCCCCGGGACGGTCCTGGGCAGGCTCCGGATCGCAGCCGCCGAGCGTCGCGTGGTCGGTGACGCGCTTCTCCACCGGTGGAATGGAAATGGGAAGACCCAACAGGTTTCCGCCGCCGTAGGGAACCGCGCTGTCCGCGGTGCCGTGAAGGGCCACCAGCGGCGTCGCCCGCTTGGCCGGGCAGACCACGTTCATCGTGATTCCGGCGACCGGGGCGGCCGCCGCGAACAGTTCGTCGCGTTCGCAGACGAGCGCCATCGTCAGACCTGCTCCGTTCGAGATGCCCGTCACGTACTCGCGGGCGGCGTCGATGCAGAGGCGGGTTTTGACATGGTCGAGGAGGCTCGTGACGAAGCCGAGGTCGTCCTGGACCGCGAAGCCTGGTTCCTGCTGCGTGCCAAGCCACGGCGTCACGTTGAAGAACGGGCCGGTGAGGACGCTCCCGCCGACCTCGGCCGAAATTTCCTCACCCAGTGGGGTGACGACGACGTAGCCTCGTTCCCCCGCCGCGCGGGGCAGGTCCGAAGCCTGATCCTGCTGTTCGATGCTCGAGGTGAAGCCGTGCAGGCTCAGTACGAGCGGCGCGGGACGAGTTCCGTCGTATTCGGGAGGGACGGACAGTTCGTAGTCGCGGTCCAGTCCGCCGAACTCGAACGTCAGCCGCTCGGCGCCGGCCGGCGCCGAGCGGCCCGGCTCGCAGGCGCCCGTCCCGGTGGGCACGACGCCGGGGGCCGCCCCGTCCACGCCACCGTCGTCCCCGCCGCACGCGCCTAAACCCAAACATGCCGCCGTCATCCACAGCAGCGCCAGGGGTCGTGCATGGCGTCGGAGTCCAGCGGGAGAAAGTTTCTTTGCCATGTCACACCGTCTCCGATCCACCGACACATCGGTCGAAGATCAAGCTCCGTGCCAGTTGTCTGGTCGGCGTTTATCTTGCGCATCATTTCCCGCCAGTGACACCCCCCTGCGGGGGTAATGATCTGTACTTGGATACGTTTTACGCTCGTCGAGCGCCGCGTCGGCGTTGAGTGCCTCGGTGAGTTCCCGTGTGGCGAGGTGGGGCGGCAGAGCCTCAAATGCTGCGCCTCGTGGGAGGGCTGCCCGATGCTCGAGACGAGGTTGAAGGCCTCTGTCCGGGCGTCGTCGAGTTCCTGATCGGTCAGACGCGGGAATAGCAGGGTGAGCGCGCGAAAAGCGTACGGCCGATCATGACGACCGTTGATTGTGGAGGTGGTGGCCAGCGGGGCGGCCAGCGCGGCGGCGAGCGTTTCCCTTCCCTGTCCTTTTCCTGCTGCTACAGCGCGAACCGCTACAGCGAGAACCGCGGATTACGGCGCACCGCCAGCACGATCACCTCGACCGGGAACCGGAACCCGGCGGGATCCGACGCCGGGGCCGGAGCGCGCGCGACACCTCGGGACGCGACACGATCATGCGGGCCGCCGAGCCCGGATCTCTCTCTCGGCCACACGCGACAGAGTCGGTCCATTCTGGCGCCAGCCGGCGGGCGATGACCGCCCTCTCGCCGATCAGGGTGGGGACAGGCTCATGTGCCCGCCTCGGCCCGCGGCATCTCCACGACGACCTTGCCGAAGGCCCGCCGTTCGTACACGACTCGCAGTGCCTTGATGGTCTCGGCGAGCGGGAAGCGATGCCCGATCACCGGACGGATCAGTCCCTTGCGGTACCAGGAGAACAACTGCTCGAAGTCCTCGGCGTTGGCTGCCGGGTCGCGCAGAGCGGACAACCCGTAGGCGACCCCGACCACTGAAATGCACTTCAGGATCGCCTGGTTGAGGCTCATCGTCGGGATGTCTCCTGACGCGAAGCCGATGACCAGGTAGCGGCCGTTCCAGGCCAGGCAACGCAGTGGTTCTCGGGCGTCCGGGCCGCCGACGGTGTCGAAGACGACGTCCACGCCCTGGCCGGCGGTGTGCTCCTTGACGGCGGCCGAGAGCGAGGGAAGGTTGTGGTGGTCGAGGACGACGTCGGCGCCGATGCCTCGGACCAACTCGCACTTGTCCGCGCCGCCGGCCACCGCGATCACGGTGGCGCCGACCGCCTTCGCGATCTGGACCGCGGCCGATCCGCATCCCCCACTGGCCCCGAGGACAAGCACGGACTCGCCGGCTCGCAGCCCACCGCGGCGGAGGAGGCCCTGGATCGCGGTGCCATAGGTGATGGTCAGGGCGGCGGCCTCGTCGAACGGCATCTCGTCCGGCATGCGGTGCAGCTGAGTGCGCGACGGGTTGCACACCACCTCGGTGGCGAAGGCGCCGGTGCCGATCATGCCCAGCACGCGGTCTCCCACGGCGAGGCCAGTGACGTCCGGTCCCGTCTCGGTGATGACACCCGAGCACTCGGTACCGGCGACGAACGGCGGTTCGATCCTCGTCTGGTACTGGCCCCGGACGAGCAGCACGTCTGGGAAGTTCACCGACGCGGCACGAACGGCGATGCGTACTGTCTCCCGGCCGAGCGGGGACCGCTCCCAGTCCCGCACCTCCACAGCGTCCTCACCGGTTAGTGCCCTGCACACCGCGGCGGTGATCATGCCTACGCTCCTTCGGGTGGTTGCCGGAAGGTCATCGGCGTCGCCGTCTCGCGGGCCCGCGCGTCGGACGCCGAGTGCCTGCCGCCAGGTGTCGGTCCGTCGCCCTGGGTCGTCCTCAAGGCGGCGCGCCCCGGCTCGTTGATGCGGTTGCATCAACTTGTTTATCTCATGCATTCTTCCCTCTGTCGCGCTCCCACCGCTCCCGACGCCCGCGGTCGGGAGCCGCGGTCCTCGACGTCACTGGCCGCGCCCTCGTGGCCGCCCGCGACGCCAGATCCGTCGCGGTCTGCTTCCGCGGCGCGTTGAGGGGCGCCGCGCGCGTTCGGTCACCCGGCCGAGGAACCCTCGCACGGAGGTCAGGAGGAGCCGCATGACAAATGGCGAATGGTCACTGCCCGCGGTACTCGACGTTGTCACCGAGGCGGTGCCCGATCGGGAGATGCTGGTGTGGTCGACGGTGCGCCGCACCTACGCCGAGGTGGCCGACCGGTCCCGGCGCCTGGCCGCGTTCTTGCGCCAGAGGGGACTCGGCGCGCGGCGAGAGCGGTTCGAGCTGGCGCGATGGGAGTGTGGGCAGAGCCCGGTCGCTCTCGTGCTGCCGAACTGCCCGGAGTACCTGGAGGCGATGATCGGCGCCTACCGGGCACGCGCGGTGCCGTTCAATGTCAACCATCACTACCGCCCGGGCGAGGTCGCCGCGCTGCTGGGTGGGATCAGGGCCGAGGCGGTGGTCTATCGCCGAGCCCTCGGCCCGTTGCTCGCCGACCGCGCGGGGCTCGGCGACTGCCTGCTTCTCGACATCGACGACGGCTCCGGCGTCGCCCCGCTGCCCGGCAGCACGCCGTACGAGGAGGCGATAGCCACCGCGACCGGTGTCGACGACCTACCTGTGCCCTCGCCGGACGACCTTCACATGGTGTGCACAGGCGGTACGACGGGCGCGCCCAAGGGTGTTCTGTGGCGGCAGGCCGATGCCCTGGTCGGAGCCATGAGCGGTGGCGAGGGGGCGACCCGCGCGGACATCGCCGCGGTGGCCCGTGCGGGCACCGGCGTCTGGTTCGCGACGCCACCACTCATGCATGGCACCGCCCAGTGGACCGCGTTCGCCGGCATCACCAAGGGCGCGACGGTCGTCCTGCACGACGACACCGGGCCCTTCGACGCGCGGACGATTCTCGAGATCGCGCAGCGCGAGCGCGTCAACATCATGACGATCGTCGGCGACGCCTACGCGCGTCCCCTCGTCGACGAGCTGCGGGCACGGCACTACGACCTCACCTCGCTGGCGAGCCTCGGCAGCGGTGGCGCGGCGACGAGCCCGGGAATCAGGCAGGCGCTGCTGGACCTGCTGCCCCAGGTGGCGTTCTCCGACGGGTACGGCGCGTCCGAGAGCGGGCCGATCGCCTTCGCCAGCTCGACCAGCGCCACGACACAGGGCCGGTTCATGCTGGCACCGAGGTCCGCCGTGCTGGCGGCTGACCGTTCCCGGTTCCTCCGCCCGGGAGATGAAGAGATCGGCTGGCTGGCGCGCACCGGCCGGGTCCCGCTCGGCTACCTCCATGATCCGGAAAGGACGCGGCGGACGTTCCCGATCGTCGCCGGCCAGCGGGTGGCGGTGCCTGGCGACCGGGCCAGATACGCCTCCGACAGTCAGATCGTGATGCTCGGGCGCGACTCCATGGTCATCAACACCGGCGGGGAGAAGGTGTTCGTCGAGGAGGTCGAGGAGGCTCTGCGCCTGCATCCCGACGTGGTGGACGCGCTGGTCGTCGGCCGGCCAAGCGACCGCTTCGGCGAGGAGGTCGTCGCCCTGGTGCAGCTCCGCCCCGGTGCCGAGCTGTCCCCTCTGGAGGTGCGCGAGTTCGCGGCCGGTTCGGTCGCCCGCTTCAAGGCGCCCCGCGCCGTGCTGGTGTGCGACCGGATCCGGCGGCATGCCACTGGCAAGCCCGACTACCGATGGGCGCGTCAGGCCGCGCTCGACGCCACGCCCGCCGCCGGCACCGCGAGGCGATAGGGCGAGGCGGCCGGGCACGGGCGTGTGCGGGCCGCGCGCGGTGGAGCCATCGACGCGTCAGTAATGCGGTTGCATCAAAAAATGATATCGGTGTATTCTGGGGCTGCGGTGCCCGCGTGCCCGGTGTCGGCGCACAGGTCGCCGCGGAGGAGAAGGTGGGCCATGTGGGACTTCGAGACCGACCCGGACTATCAGCGTGAGCTGGACTGGGCTGCCGCGTTCCTCCGGGAGGAGATCGAGCCGCTGCAGTACGTCGTCCCGAACATCCTCGACCGCGCGAATCCGGTCCGCGAGGCGCTGATCCCCCCGCTGCAGCGCCAGGTCCGGGAGCGAGGGCTGTGGGCCACCCACCTCGGGCCCGAACTCGGTGGCCCGGGGCACGGGCAGGTGAAGCTCGCACTGCTCAACGAGATCCTCGGCGCACTCCCGACGGCGCCGGTGATCTTCGGCTGCCAGGCGCCCGACAGCGGCAACGCGGAGATCATCGCCGTCTACGGGACGGAGGAGCACAAGAAGCGGTACCTGCAGCCGTTGCTGGACGGCGAGATCTATTCCTGCTTCTCGATGACCGAGCCGCAGGGCGGCTCCGACCCGCAGACGTTCACGACGAACGCCGTGCTCGACGGTGACGACTGGGTGATCAACGGCGAGAAGTGGTTCTCGTCGAACGCGCGATATGCGGAATTCCTCATCGTGATGGCCGTGACGGAGCCGGACGGCTCGCCATACCGGCGCCATTCGATGTTCATCGTGCCGACCGACACCCCCGGCGTCGACATCGTGCGCGGCGTCGGCCACACCGGCTTCGAGCCGCTCGACGAGGGGACCCACGCGTATCTCCGCTTCACGGACGCGCGGGTGCCCAAGGACAACCTGCTCGGTGGGCGGGGCCAGGCGTTCGCGGCGGCTCAGACGCGGCTCGGCGGGGGCCGGATCCACCATGCCATGCGCACCGTCGGGATGGCCCGGCGGGCACTGGACATGATGCTGGAGCGCGCGGTCTCCCGGCGGACCCAGGGCGAGCTGCTCGCGAACAAGCAGCTCGTGCAGGAGATGATCGCCGAGTCGTGGCTCGACCTGGAACAGTTCCGCCTCCTGGTCCTGCGCACCGCCTGGCGGATCGACCGGTACCAGGACTACCAGCGGGTCCGCGGCGACATCTCGGCCGTGAAGCTCGCGATGCCCGGGGTGTTGCATCGCATTGCCTCCCGTGCACTGCAGGTGCACGGCTCGCTCGGTGTCAGCCAGGAGATGCCGTTCATGGGAATGATCGCGAACGCCTACCACATGGGCCTGGCCGACGGGCCGACCGAGGTGCACAAGACGACGCTGGCCCGCTCGCTCCTGCGCGGCGTCGAGCCCGCTCCCGGGCTCTGGCCCACCCAGCACATCCCCGCGAAACGCGATGCCGCGCTCGCCAAGTACGCCGACGTCCTGACGACGGTAGGCCCGCGGTGAGCGTCCAGCCGGTGCGTCCCGGCGACGAGCTCGACTGGGCGAGGACCGAACAGCATCTGCGTTCGGTGCTCGACCTGCCGGCCGAGCCGATGGTCGTGGGCCAGTTCACCACTGGGCACGCGAACCTGACCTACTTGCTGGAGTTCGGCACGCTACGGCTCGTGCTGCGCCGCCCGCCTCGCGGAAGGCTCGCGTCGGGTGCGCACGACATGCACCGCGAGTACCGCGTGCTGTCGAGGCTGAACGCCGTGTACCCGCGGGCGCCGTACGCGCCGCACTTCAGCGACGACATCGACATTCTTGGCGCGCCGTTCGTGATCATCGAGTTTCGCGACGGTGAGGTCGTCGGCGACACGCTGCCGGCCTCCATGGCCCACCATCCGGATGTCGAGCGACGGCTCGACCTCGCGCTCATCGACGCCGCCGCCGACCTGCACACCCTCGACGTCACCACCGTCGGGCTCGCCGACCTCGGCCGGCCCGACGGCTTCGGTGACCGACAGGTCGCCGGCTGGACACGACGGTGGGACCGGGTCTCCTCAGACGGCCAGCTCCCGCTGATGGAACGGGTCGCGCAGCGGCTCGCGCGGACGGTGCCGCCCCCACCCGCCGTGTCGATCGTGCACAACGACCTCAAGCTCGACAACTGCCAGTTCGACCCGGCCGACCCGGACACGGTGACCTCGGTCTTCGACTGGGACATGGCGACGATCGGCGACCCGCTGTTCGACATCGGGTCGCTGCTCGTCTCGATGGGCCGCAGCCCGCTGTGGGTGCTGTCGGACGACGAGGCCCTGGGCCGCTACGAGAAACGCTCGGGAATCAACGTCGGCCACATCGACTGGTATGTCGCCTTCGCCGTGTGGCGCACCGCCGTCGTCGTGCGGCAACTGGCCCACCGCTACGAATCCGGGGACAGCGCCGACGATCGCCTGGCCGGCATCGGCGCGGCGATCGGCGACTTCGCCGAGCGGGCGTGGGATCTCCTGTCCCGCTGACGCCCTACGCCTGGGGCCACGTGCCGCTGATTCCGACGAGTTGCCTCAGGCGTGACGACTGAGGAGCCAAAGAGATGATCACTGTGGCGAGAGTGCTCGCCGATTCACCCGTCGCGCGCTGGAGCCGCCCCGACCAGGCCGTGCGCGCGCCCGGTCCCAGCCTGCCTGGCGTCGGCGTCATCTTCAGGAGGTGTGACTGATGGCGGACGAACTGTTCGATCTGTCAGGCAAGGTCGCCGTCGTCACGGGCGGCAGCCGAGGGCTGGGCCGGTCCATGTGCCTCGCGTTCGCCGGACGGGGCGCCGACGTCGTCATCGCCAGCCGCAAGATCGAGGCCTGCGAGGCTCTCGCCGCCGAGATCGAGAAGACGACCGGGCGGGCCGCGCTCGCGACGGCATGCCACGTCGGGCGCTGGGGTGACTGCGATCGTCTGGTGGAGAGCGCCTACGACCGCTTCGGCCATGTCGACGTGCTGGTCAACAACGCGGGCATGTCGCCGCCGTACCCGTCGCTGCCGGAGGTCAGCGAGGAGCTGTTCGACAAGGTTCTGGCGGTCAACCTCAAGGGTGCGTTCCGGTTGTCGACGCTGTTCGGGACGCGGATGGCTGAGGCAGGAGGCGGCTCGATCATCAACGTGACCAGCATCGCCGCGGTCTACCCCGGCGCGGACGAGTTGCCCTACGCGGCGGCCAAGGCCGGGCTCAACGTGCTGACCGCCGGCTTCGCTCGCGCCTTCGCTCCGTCCGTGCGAGTCAATTGCATCATGCCGGGCATGTTCCGCACCGACATCGCCAACGCCTGGTCCTCCGATATGGTCGCCGCGGCGATGAGGACGTTGCCGTTCGGTCGGATGGGCGAGGCGTCAGAGATCATAGGCGCCGCCCTCTACTTCGCCAGCGAGGCATCCAGCTACACGACCGGCGCGATCCTCAAGATCGACGGAGGTACAGCATTCCCAGCAGCATGACCGGCACGACCCGCGATCGGCTCATCTCCGCCGCCGAACGCCTGTTCGCGGAGCGCGGGATCGACGCGGTGAGCCTGCGGGAGATCACCCGCGCCTCCGGTGCTCGCAACGCCATCGCCGCCCAGTACCACTTCAACGATCGTTCCGGCATGGTCCAGGCGATTCTCGACAAGCATCGGCCCGATGTCGAGGCACGTCGCAACGCGCTCCTGGACCAGTACGAGGCAAGCGACGCCCGCGACCTGCGGCTGCTGGCCGGGGCGCTCGTGCGGCCGCCGGCCGCGAAACTCGCCGACCCCGACGGCGGCCGAGAGTATCTGCGGGTCTATGCCGACCTGCTCAACCGCCCCCAGCCCCACCTCGATCTGCGGGAGCCGAGCCTGGGACGCTGGCGCGATCTGGTCGGCCCGCTCCTGGAGGACGAGGCCCTGACCCTGCACCGCCGGTTCACCGCGATGCTGCACACGGCGGTGGAGCTCGGCCGACGGGCCCGGTCCACGAGCCGTGACGACGACCGACTGTTCACCAGCTGGCTTGTCGACGTCGTCGCCGCCATCCTGGCGGCCCCGGTGTCTCCTGAGACGCGACGTCTCATGAAGGACAATCCCCCGAAGGGGTCGGCGGAGATCGACGGCGCTTCTGGCCGCCAGGAACAAGAATCGCGCGAACCATTCACGTAGCACCTCGATCGCATCTTCAATAGTTTCTGTGCGTCACCCATGGGTGGTATGGGACACGGTGATGGAACCCGGATCCGCCGTGCGTGGGACGCCGGATCCTTCCGGGGATCCGACCTCGGAGCCACCGTTACGGTGGGATATACCGCGCGCGGATGAGGCACCTGGTAGTCGTGCTCCACGGAGGTGTGGGCGCGCCATGTTCGTTGGTCGTTGAGAGGAATCGGAAGTGGCCGGGCGCAGGTGTGCCCACCACATGGCCATGCCGTGGGCGACGGCATCCCGATCCGGACCGATGGAGGTAGATGTATGGATTTACGCGAGGCGATGCGTACCTCGGGTGCGGTGCGAGAGTTCACCGGCGAACCGGTGCCGGACGAGGTGCTCGACCGGGTGCTCGACCATGCCCGGTTCGCGCCCAGTGGTGGCAACATCCAACCGTGGACAGTGATCATCCTGCGCGACCCGGTGATCCGCCAAGGCATCCGCGATCTCTCCGTGCTGGGCTGGCGTGAATACTGGGCGCAGGTCGCGGCCGGGGCGCGACCCTTCGCGCCCGGACCGGACGGCCGCTGGCACGGCCCGGTGATCGACCTCGCCGAGGCCGCGGCGACACCTGTGCCGATGGAGTTCATCGACAAACTCGACGAGGCACCCACACTGCTCGTTCTGTGCGCGCGGCTGACGGCGCTCGCGGTGATGGACGTCGACCTTGACCGGCAGAGCATCATCGGCGGCGGGTCAATCTACCCGTTCGCCCAGAACGTGCTGCTCGCCGCGCGGGCCGAAGGGCTGGGTGGGACCTTGACGACGTTCCTCGCGCGCCGCGAACCGGCTGCCGCGGCGCTGCTGGGCATCCCGGCGGACCACGCGATTGCCGGAGTCATCGCGCTCGGATATCCCCAGCGCCGGGCCACCAGGCTCACCCGGCGCCCAGTCGAAGAGTTCGCTCGGCTGGATACATTCGGCGGTCCAGCCTTCCGCGGCACGGCGCCAGCCGCCTCCTGACAGCGCGGGGTAAGGCGTTGGCCGGCCGCGCCGCTGTCGTCAGAATTCTCCACCTCAGGCGTTCAAGGTCTCCTTGTCCGTTGTTCAGGATGCCCTCTGGGAAACCGGAGGGGCGCACTAGGCGACGGGTAGCTCACAATGAATCGGGACAAGATCATGGATGGTCAGAATTTCGTGGGCGTGGGGGAGCGGCTTCGTCCCGGCGCCCACCGGGTCGCGGTCGTGACCGGCGGAGCGAGCGGTATTGGCCGGGCCACTGTCAACCTGCTTGCCGCCCAGGGAACGCGGGTGGCGGTGCTTGACCACGCGGGCGACGCTGGCCTGCCCGACGCCGCGATCGGTCTGGGCCCGGTGGATGTCAGCGACGGTGTCGCCGTGCGCGATGCCGTCGCCCAGGTGCGCGCTGAGCTCGGGCCTGTCGGCGTGGTGGTGAACGCCGCCGGGATCCCGGCTGGCGGGGAGCTTTCCGATGACCGTTACGTCGAGACCTGGGAGCGGACTCTAGCGGTCAACCTCACCGGCGCGATGCTGGTGGTCCGGGCATGCCGGGACGACCTGGTCGCCTGCGGTGCCGGTCGAATCGTCAACGTTGCCTCCACCGAGGCGCTCGCGGCCGGCCGGCGCACGGGACCGTACACGGTGTCCAAACATGGCCTGCTGGGGTTCACCCGGTCGCTCGCGGTCGAGCTGGGCCGGCAGGGAGTCACCGCGAACTGTGTGTGCCCCGGCGCGACGCAGACCGGAATGACCGCGGCGATCCCGCCGCCCGAGCGAGAGGTATTTGCCCGCCGTCACATTCCAGCCGGCCGGTATGGACGCCCGGAGGAGGTCGCCCACATGATTGTCGCTCTGGCCGCCGTGGAGGCATCCTTCGTGAACGGATCGGTGATCACCGTGGATGGCGGAATGTCCGTGCAGGGCCGTTGACGGCGCTCGCTGACATGCGCGAGCACCTCGGTGAGTGCTTCGCGCCCACGGCGGTGCTCGTCCAGCGAACGGTCCGGCATGAGTACCGGGGAAGCGGCTATCAATTCGTCGAACATCGTGGTGCATACGCTGGCGGCGAGATCGTGCATGTCCCTGTAGTGCAGGTAGAACGTCGACCGGTTGACCTCGGCGCTCTTGGTGACGTCAGAGATCGAGATGTGGGCCAGGTCGCGCTCCGCGAGGAGTTTCAGGAGGGCGGTCTCCAACGCGGCGCGGGACCGACGGGACCGGCGGTCCAGAGGTTGCCGGGCGGTCACCTCCCCAGCAATACTGTCCGATATCTGTTGTTTAGCCAGCGCCTGTCGGACTTGTGTGCCAGCCAGTCGCCGGTCGTCCCGCGAGGAAGTGGATCCATGGAACGTGATGTGGCGGTGGTGATCGGTGTCGGCGGGATGGGGCAGGCAATCGCTCGCCGTATCGGCGCCGGCGCGCAGCTGCTGATCGCCGATGTCAGTGAAGCGCGCCTGCGGTCGGTCGCGGATCAGTTGGAGGGCGAGGGCTATGCGGTAGCGACCTCCGTAGTGGACGTGTCCTCCCACGAGTCGGTGGTGGCCCTTGCCAAGTACGCGGGCACTCTCGGGATGGTGCGGTCGGTGGTGCACACCGCCGGGCTCTCTCCCGTGCAGGCCCCGGTGTCCGCGATCCTGGCGGTTGACCTGTTGGGTGTGGCGCTGGTCCTGGACGAGTTCGCCGACGTTGTCGCTCCCCGGGGAGCCGGTGTTGTGATCGCGAGCATGGCCGGCCACCTCGCCTCGTCTCTGGCACCGGACGTGGAGCGGCAGCTCGCCACCACACCGGCCAGCGAACTGCTGGCGCTTCCGGCCACCAGTCCGGATCGGTTCCCCGACAGCGGTCAGGCATACAGCTTCGCGAAGCGCGCGAACCAGGTCCGCGTGCAGGCGGCCAGCACCACCTGGGGCGCCCGCGGTGCGCGGGTGAACTCGATCAGTCCCGGTGTGATCGCCACCCCGATGGGTACGGCGGAGTTGACCAGCGAGCATGGCGCCCTCATGCGCATGATGGTCGACGCCTCCAACGCCAAGCGGCTCGGAACGCCCGCTGACATCGCCGCCGCCACCGAGTTCCTTCTCAGTCCCGGCGCCAGCTTCATCTCCGGCACCGACCTGCTCGTCGACGGCGGTTCCATCGCCGCCATCCAGACCGGAGCGTTTGGCTAACCTGGAACCGGCGCCACCGTCTCCCGCTGGAGGTCGAGGCGGCGCTGCGTGCCCTGCCCGGCGTCACGACCCAGCGCGCCGGGCCCGCCCGCGACCGGCACGAACGGCCCGGCGGCGCCGTTCGTGCCGCGATGCCGGCCAGCGGCGGCGCGTCGGTCGTCCATCCGGACGGTGCCTGCGCCCAGCATTGTGCCCGCGGTTGCCTGGCTGCCAGAGGCGAGCCCATCCCCGGCCGGTCCACAGGGCCGGTCACGCGGTGGCGGGGTACGGGCGCGGACGGCACGGCGACTGTCCGACTCTTATAATATTTAGATGTATCGCGGCTTGTCGCCGCAGGCCGCGATACCAGACTCCCCGTCGCGCCAGGTGAGGGTGACCGCTCGCGCGAGCGGCGGTTCGTTCACCGTCGGTCCTCCGATCCGAAGTAGGCCTGCTGGAGGCGGCCGGGGTCGCCGGTGAGGTCGGCGGCGGCTCCGCGCAGGACGATGGCGCCGCGGTTGAGGATGGCGGCCTGGTCGGCCGCCTTCAGCGCCAGGTTGACGTGCTGCTCGACGAGCACGACGGCGCATCCGTGGTCGGTGGCGATCGCGCGGACGGTCTCGAACAGGCTCGCGACGACCAGCGGCGCGAGCCCCATGCTGAGTTCGTCGACGAGCAGGACCTTGGGCTGCTGGACCTACGCGGAACGGGTCGCGGCGGGTTGGCTCGCGTCGACCAGCCGCGATCCTCCGCGGCAACGACGCTGCCCACGGGGAGGCGTGCGGGCCGCGCCGCGACCTGACTTTCTGGTCGGGCGGTGGCCGCGTGCGGGCATCTCAACGGACCAGCAGGCCGGCGGCGGAAATTTGGGCATGCAAGATCAGGAAGTGTCATTACCTCGTGCTCGCTGGTGTTCCGCATGGTGACCAGGTCGGGAAGGCCTGACGTGAGCGCCGGCCGGGTGAGCCTTCCTCCGCCACTCCCGGAAGCTTGGCTATCCAGCTAAAAAAGTCATACTTTCTGCCTGAGGTACTGTACCTCCAGGTGCCTGGAGCGACCACACCCGATGACGCGGGCGGGCCCGTCCGGGCCTCGGTCCTGGGCGGAGATCGCAATCGAAAGAGCTATAGCTTTCGCCGCCTGTACTGGGGCGACCACCTCACAGGGCGGCTCGTCGGGCCATCGGCCCAGCAGGGAGAATCATGGAACACACCAGCAGGCCCGCGGGCACACGCCGGCTGCCCGGCATGCGCCGGGTGGCGGCGGTGGCGGCCGTGGCGGTACTGACACTCGTCGGCGCGGCGTGCGGAGGTGATGACTCGAGCAGCTCCAACGAGCCCGTCGACACCTCGGTGCTTGGACCCACGCAGGTGGCCAGTGGGACGCCGATCAAGATAGGCACGCTCAGTGACGGGCAGACGCCGGCATTCGACAACACCATTCAGATCGACGCGGCCAAGGCCGTCGCCACGTTCCTCAACGAGCATCGGGGCGGCATCGGGGGGCATCCGATCGAGCTGGTCGTCTGCGAGACCCAGGGCGACCCGGGCAAGGCGTCGGACTGCGCGAACCAGCTGATCCAGGCTGACATCGCGATCGCGGTGTTCGGCGAGATCGCGAATATGGCGCAGGTGTGGCGGCCGCTGCACGACGCGAAGATCCCGGTCTTCACGTACGCGTCCACCGAGGCACCCGCGCTGGCGGACCAGGACTCGACCTTCATCCTCGCGAACCAGGTCGCGGGGCTCGCCGACGTACCGATCGGGGTCGCGAAGGAGAACGGCCTGAAGAAGGTGACGGCGATCGTCATCGACGTGCCGGCGGCGACGGACTTCTACGAGACCACCGGCAAGAAGATCTTCGCGGACGCCGGCGTCGAGCTGAAGCTGGTCAAGGTGCCGCTCGGCACCGCCGACATGTCCCCGCAGATGGCGGACATCGTCTCCGGCGGGCCGACCGAGGTGCACATCATCGGCAACGACTCGTTCTGTATCGCGGCCTTCAACGGCCTGCGCGCGGTGAACTTCACCGGCCCGATCAGCACGCTGAACCGGTGCGCCACCGACAGCGTGCGCAAGGCGATCGGCAGCGGCCTGGAGGGCGTGACCATGGGCGCGACGGCGGCACTTGGTGAGGACACCGACAAGGACATCCAGCAGTGGACGGCGATCGCCAAGACCTACGGTGACGACATCGATCTCAGCAACTCGATGGGGCCGACGATCTACATGACGTTCGTGGCGCTGCACTCGGCACTCGAGGGCATCACGGGTGACCTCACTCCGGACGCGCTCGTCGCGAAGATCAAGGCGGCGCCGAGCATGCCCGTGCCCGCCGGCGGCGAACTGGCCTTCCGGTGCAACGGCAAGGCTCGCCCGCTGATGCCGGCGGTCTGCATCCGCGGCACTCTGCTGACGTCGCTCGACGAGGACGGTAATCCCGTCCTGCCTTACCGAGCGACCGGCAACACGCCCATCGAGGACTGACACCGACGTGCCCCGCCCGGCCGGGTCTCGCGCGCCCGGCCGGGCGATTCGTGGATCTGGAAGTGAATGGGAGCGAGCTGTGGATCTCGGTGTGCGTGGCCATGGTTATCTGATCTTTGGCGGCACTTGAGGCATAGGCCTGGCGGCGGCGACGACACTTGCTGCCGACGGCGCGAATGTCGCCATCGTCGGACGGGACGCCACACGGGCGCGTGAGGCCGCGGTGAAGCTGGGTGCCGGCCAGTCCGGGACGGTTGTCGGGCTGGCCGGGGACCTCGAGACCGCGGGCGAGGCCGAGCGCGCCGTCGCCGCCGCGGTCGAGGCGTTCGGCGGCCTGCGCGGGATGGCGGTGACCACCGGGCTCGGCCCGCGCGGTCGGCGTCCTGTGCTCGACGCCGAGGACGCTGACTGGGAGCACACGTTCACCGACGTCGTTCTCACCACTGTCCGCGCGTGCCGCGCGGACATCCAGGCGCTGGCCGAGCTGGTCGGTGTCGAGCGGATCCTGTTCGGCTCCGACTGGCCGCACGGTGAAGGGCTCGCCGAGCCGACCGACTTCGTCAAGGAGCTGCACGGCTTCGACGACGCCGCCGTCCGCCGGATCATGCGCGACAACGCCCTCGAACTACTCGGCGTCGAGTCGCTCTGAACACCGGCCCGACGAACAGGGGCCGGGCGACGCGGATGACCACGTCACCCGGCCCCTGCTCGTTGCCGCCCGGCGGCGGCGTCACCAGGCCCGGATGATCACATCCATGGCCTCGGTGACCTGGGCGCGCACCTCGTTCTTGGCCACCTTGCCGGTGGCCGTCTTGGGCAGCTCGGCGAGGAGGTGGAGCGCCTCGGGGCACTTGAAGGCGGCCAGCCGGTCGGCCGCGAACGCGCGCAGGCCGTCGAGGTCGAGGGTGGCTCCTGGCCGGGGCACGACGACCGCGCACACCCGCTCGCCGAGCGCCGGCTCGGCCAGGCCGATGACGGTCACCTCCGCCACGCCCGGGTGCTCGTGCAGGACCGCCTCCACCTCCGCGCAGTAGACGTTCTCGCCGCCGCGGATCACGACGTCCTTCATCCGGTCGACGACGTGCACGTACCCGTCGGCATCGAGGAAGCCGACGTCGCCCGAGTGGAACCAGCCGTCGCGGAACGAGGCCGCGGTCGCCGTCGCGTCGTTCCAGTAGCCCCTGGCCACCTGCGGCGACCGGAAGCACAGCTCGCCGACCTCGCCGGTGTCGAGTACGCCGTGCGCGCCGACGACGCGGACGTCGGCGGTGAGGTTGGGCCGCCCGACGCAGTCGGGGTGGGCCTGGAACTCGACGCCGACGTTGGTCACCACGGCGGAGGTGGTCTCGGTGAGCCCGTAGCCGTTGAGCAGCTGGATGCCGTCGCCGAAGACCTCGACCGTGCGGGCCACCAGGTCGGGCGGCACGGCGGCACCGCCGATCGAGAAGGTCTGGACGTGCGCGCGCAGCCGCGGGGTGCGTGGGTGCTCGAGGATCTGCCGGGCGACCGGCGGCACCCCGCCGAAGGCGGTGACCTGCTCCTGCTCCGCCAGCCGGATGGCCTCCTCGACGTCCCACCGCCGCATCAGCACGATCTTGGCCCCGCCGAGCGGGCAGGAGAAGATGGTGGTGACACCGCCGATGTGGAACAGCGGGGCCGTCGAGAGCGTCGTGGGCTGGCGGGCCGGCCGTGGCGGCCTGCCCGCGAGGATGCCCTCGCGCAGGTTCGTGAAGGCCATGTTCCAGATGTTGGCCATGGTCGCCCGGTTCGTGCTGATCGCGCCCTTGGGCCGGCCGGTCGTGCCGGAGGTGAACAGCAGCGTCACGGGGTCGTCCCGGTCGAGCCGGGCGATCGCGTCGTCGTCGATCGGCGCCGCGGCGGCGAGGTCGGCGAACGGCACGTCGCCGAGCTCCGAGCGCACGCCGACGAGGGTGAGGCCGTCGGGGCGGCCGGCCGAGCGCACCCGGGCGAGACGCTCGTCGTCCGCGAACAACACCGAGACGCCGGCGTCGCGCAGCGCGTAGCCGAGCTCGGGTCCCGTCCACCACGAGTTCAGCGGCGTGACGATGGCGCCCGCCAGCGCGGCACCCCAGAACGACGTGACGAACTCCGGCAGGTTGCGCATCGCGATCGCGACCCGGTCGCCCGGGCGCACCCCGTAGGCCGTCCGCAGCTCGCCGGCCAGGGCGCGCGCCTGGCGGCGGACCTGGGCGAACGTCAGCCGCTCGTCCCCGTAGACGATGTTGGTCAGCGCCTCGTGCGCGGCGCCCATCAGGAAGATGTCGTTGACGGTGCGGGGCGCCCGGACGAAGTCGCGCAGCGGCACCCCGTCGAGCAGCACGCTCTCGACCTCGAACGGACCGCCGGGGCCGATGAACGGCGCCAGCCGGGGGTCGTCGCGGTACACCGACGCGAGGCCGTCGTCCGCCACCGTGGGTCGGGTCATCGCGGGATACCGCCCTTCGTACATAAGTCATGCGTGCGTAAGGCTTTGGTGCGCAGGGCTTTCGTGCGCGTGGACGCCGGCGGTCCCGCCGGCGCGGCGCGGCGCTGGGACCGGGGGAATCCGTGGCTGGCCCCGGCCCGAGACAGGTGCCCTCCGGGCCGAGGCCGCGGAACACCGAAACGGCTCGCCCTGCGTCGGCTGGTGGGGTGGGTCATCGCCGTGTACCTCCTCAGGAGGCCAGCCGTACCGCCGGCCTCGACGCGGCATCCCTGAGCCGGTTCTACCTCATCCAGACAGAGACATCTATATGTATAGACCTTCAGGTTTGGTAGGTTGCCGGCCATGACCGCAGGTGGCGGCCGGGGACGCCGGTCGCAGCACCGGTGCCCGCGGCCCGGTCCGCGGCACGGTCGCGTGGTCGGGGGCGGCGCGGAGATCTCCTCGAGGAAGGCGGCGGCATGTCGGTGGGGCGGTTCGGCCTGCTGATGACGAACTACTCGCACGGCCTCGCGCCGGACCGGCTGTTCGGCCGGGTCGGGGAGATCGCTCGGGCCGTCGACGAGAGCGTCTTCGACACGTTGTGGTTGCCCGACCACCTCATGCAGGGGCCTGTCGGGGACATCGAGGCCAACCAGGGCGCGGCGTCGCGGACGCCGGACGGGCCCCGCGGCCGGCGCACGCCCATGTTCGACGCTCCGACACTGCTCGGCGCACTCGCGGTCGCGACGACGCGGGTGCGGCTTGGCCCGCTCGTCAGTCCGGTCACTACCCGTCATCCGGCGCTGCTGGCCAAGGCCATGGCGACGGTCGACGTGGTCTCCGGCGGGCGCGCCGTCGTCGGCCTGGGGGCGGCCTGGGACGCCGACGAGCATCAGCGGTTCGGGATCCCGTTCCCGCCGGCGCGGGAGCGGGTGGACGGTCTCGAGGACGCCGCGCGGATCTGCCGCGCGATGTTCGACGAGCCGACCGCGAGCCACCAGGGTCGCCGGTTCTCGGTCGACCGGGCGATCAACGAGCCTCGGCCGGTCAGCCCGCGGGTTCCGCTGCTGGTCGGTGGAACCGGCGCCCGGGTACTGCGGATCGCGGCGACCTACGCCGACGCCTGCAACCCGATCGGGGAGGCCGACGCCGTGCGCCGCGCGTTCGCGGCGGTTGACCGGTGCTGCGCCGAGATCGGCCGCGATCCGGCCGAGGTCGCGCGCCTGGCCGGCGTGATGTTCCACCGGACCGCGGACGTGCCCGCCCTGGTGGCCGAAGCGTTCGCCGTGGGAGCCGACGGCGTGATCCTCGTCCCGTGGCAGATCGCGCTGTCGCCCGAGTGGGTCAGCGCGATCAGCGGCCAGCTTGCCTCGGAGTTCGGGGATGCCTGACGAACGGGACGCCGGGCAGAGTGGTGCCGCCGACGGGCGACCGGCGGCGCGGGGCCTGAAGGTCGGGCTGTTCGTGGACGCGCGCAACCCACCGCCGTGGCAACGTCCCTGGCGGGAGCACTACCCGAGGGTGCTCGACCTGGCCGCCGAGGCCGACCGGCTCGGCGCGGACTGCCTCTGGCTCACCGAGCACCACGGGTTCGACGACGGCTACCTCCCGCAGCCGCTCGTGCTGGCGGCCGCCATGGCCAGCCGCACGAGGCGGGCGAGGATCGGCACGGCCGTCCTGCTGGGGCCGATCCGCGATCCGCGCCACCTGGCCGAGGAGGCGGCGCTCGTCGACCTCCTCTCGGACGGGCGGCTGGAGCTCGGTCTCGGGGCGGGGTACGTGCCCGGCGAGTTCGAGATGTTCGGCGCCGACATGACGGCCCGCTTCGCCACCCTCGACGCGGTCTTCGCCCGGGTGCGCGCCCTGCTGAACGACGGCGAGATCACCCCGGCGCCACTGCAACGTCCCGTGCCGATGTGGCTGGGCTACGGCGGGCCCGTCGGGGCGCGCCGGGCCGGGCGGATGGGCGCCTCGCTGCTCACCATCGGCCGGCGGACGGCGGCCGCGTATCTCGAGGGCCTGGCCGAGGGCGGGCACGACCTCGCCTCGGCCCGGCTGGCGGGCGACGTGGACATCATCGTGGCCGACGACCCGGAGGCCGCCTACGAGCGGATCAGGCCGCACTACCTGTACCAGCTGAACTCCTACCGGCTGGCGGCCCGGCGCAGCCCCGCGCACACCGAGGCGGAGCTTGGTGACCGGCTCGGGCGGGGCCGTGGCCCGGTACAGGTGAACCTGCTCGTGCTGTCGCCCGACGAGGCCGTGGCCAAGATCCGCGGACGCGTCGCGGGCCTGCCGGTGGAGCACGTCTTCACCTGGGCCACGGTCGCCCAGATGCCCGAGGACCTGACCTCCCGCCACCTGCAACTGTGGCTTGGCCCGGTGCGAGACGCCTTGTTGGGCGCCTGACCGCCGGTCACGCACGTCGACACGCGCGACCATGGAGGCGCAGCTATGGACCTGGCCGACCGGCTGGCGCTGGGCGAGCTCCCGAGCCGATACGGCGATCTGATCGACGACCGCAACTGGCGGGATCTCGATCAGATCTTCCTGGCCGACGCCACCTTCGAGATACCCGGCCAGGTCCTCGACGGGCTGGCGGAGATCCGGGAGTTCATGGTCCAGGCGCGGCACCCGCGGACCCACATCATGACCAACATCTATGTCGATGAGACGCCGGACGGCGTCATCCTCCGGTTCCGCCTCGTGGGCATGCGGCCCGACGGCCGGATCATGTCCGGCCGGTACCGCGACGTCGTGGTGAAGCGCCCGGAGGGCTGGCGGGTGGCGCGTCGGGTCTTCACGGCGACCCCGTACGAGGAGCCGGTCCCGCCCTCGAACTGACCGGCGAGACCCGCGGCGGCGTGACCGCGGGTCCTGGCTACCTGGCCGCGAGACCTGGCGAGGTCGTGTTCGCGGGTGGCGTCAGGATTCGGATGATCATCTCGATGATGTTGTCGATGGGGTGGTGCCGGGCGGCGGCGAGTGGCACGAAGATCCGTCCGAGGAGGATTCCGTGGACGGCGTCGAAGACCTCGTCGAGGTCGAAACTGGGTTCGACGCCGGCGGCTTTGACGATGGCGTAGAAGTGCGGCCGCAAGGAGAACTGCAGCCACTGGGCCGGCGGCGGGGCCTCGTGTTGGTAGGCGGCCATGAGGCCGGGGATGGCCGCGCGGGCGGCGGGCGCGCCCAGGCCGCTTTCGAACATGTGGATGAGGTGGCGCAGGTCGCCCCGCAGGTCGCCGGTGGGCTCGACGGTGACCTGGGTGAGGGCCGAGAACGCGGCTTCCTCGATGAGGGCCAGCCGGGTGGGCCAGCGGCGGTAGATGGCGGGCACGTTCACGCCGCACCGACGCGAGATCTCCTGCACCGTGGTGGCCGCGAATCCGGATTCGCCGAGAAGCTGGCGCGTCGTCGCGAGGACGACGGGCTCGATGTTCGGGTCCCGGGGTCTTCCGCGCGGACGGCGGCGTGACGGTGGCTCGTGGTCGGCCATGGGCTCCTGGTTGACGTGACGGTTCGGGCCCTCCTATTCTCCCCCCACGTTAACGTAAGTGCCTCTTACGTAAATAGGGAGAGGGGTTCATGGCGCAAGCCGATCATCCCGTCACCAAGGTCGACTTCGTGAACCTCGTCGCCAGCTTCGGTGGCACGGCGACCTCGACCCAGCCGCAGCCCGTCAACCACGCGCTGGTCGAGCGGGGGGCCGTCCGGCTGGGTGACGCGGTGCTGGTCAACAGCCGGGCGCTGGCCGACGCGACGCTGCGCAACCGGTCGTTGTTCTCCTCGGAGGACCTCGTCGAGCAGGGCAACACCCTGCCGCTGATCCCGCTGGGCATCGACCCGCCGGACCACACCGCGTACCGCAGGTTCCTGGACCCGCTGTTCTCGCCGCGCCGCGTCGACGCGCTGGAGGCCGACATCACCGCGCGGGTGAACCGGTTCGTCGACACGTTCGTCGACCGCGGCTCGTGCGACTTCACCGCCGAGTTCGCGGAGCTGTTCCCGTCGTCGGTGTTCCTGGGGATGCTGGGGCTGCCGTGGGAGGAGCTCGGCACGCTCGTCGGGTTCCGCGACGGTCTGCTGCGTCCGGGCGACCTGGCGATGCGGCCGGAGGAACGCTCGGCGATCCAACGGGACACGGCGCGGCAGGTCTACGCCTACTTCGACGCGGTGCTCGACCAGCGCGCCGCGGCGCCCCGCGACGACCTGCTGTCGCTGTTCGTCAGCGCGCAGACGGCCGAGGGCCGGTTTCGCCGCGACGAGCTGCTGTCGATCTGTTTTGTGCTGCTCACGGCCGGGCTGGACACGGTGACCGACTCACTCACCTGCTTCTTCGCGTTCCTTGCCCAACATCCCGGCCACCGGCGGCGCATCGTCCAGGACCCCGACGTCATCGCGAACGCCGTGGAGGAGCTGCTGCGGTGGGAGACACCGGTCCCGTCGGTGGTCCGGTGGGCCAGGCAGGACGCCGCCCTCGGCGGGGAGACGGTCGAGGCCGGTCATCACGTGATGGTGAACCTGGGCGCCGCCAATCTCGACCCGGCCGAGTTTCCTGACCCGCTGGAGGTCCGTTTCGACCGGGAGGTCAACCGCCATCTCGCGTTCGGCGGCGGTGTGCACCGCTGCCTCGGTTCCCATCTCGCCCGCCGGGAGCTGCGGATCGCCCTGCGGGAATGGCACCGACGGATTCCCGAGTACACGCTCAGCCCCGGCTACGAGGTCAGCTACCTCCCGCCGCTGCGCTACGTCCCCGACCTCAGACTCTCGTGGGCGACGTGAGCAGCCGGGTCGTCCAGTGGGCGACGGGTACCACCGGCCGGCTGGCCCTGCGGGCCGTCATCGACGCGCCCGACCTCGAGCTCGTCGGCGTCCGGGTCTACGACCCCGAAAAGGTCGGCGCCGACGCGGGAGACCTCGCCGGCCGCCCCGCGACCGGGGTCCGCGCGACCGACAGCAAGGACGAGCTGCTCGCCCTCGCCCCGGACGTCGTGCTCTACATGGGCCGGGTCGAGACCAACCCGGAGGGCTGCTTCACCGACGTCGCCGACCTGCTGGCCGCCGGCGCCGACGTCATCGCGACCGGCAGCTCGTTCGTCGACACCCGCGCGTTCGACCTCGAACGCCACCAGGCTCTCGCCGCCGCGTGCGAGAAGGGCCGGAGCACCTTCCTCGGTCTCGGGCTGTTCCCCGGGTTCTGGGGCGAGGTCGTCGCCCCGGTCCTGTCCCGGCTCGCGTTCCAGTGCGACCGCATCTTCGTGCGAGAACACCTGTCCTACGCCGAATACCCGAGCACCCAGCTGATCTTCGACGTCATGGGGTACGGCCATGCCCCGGACGCGACCGGCCCGCTGCTCAGCGACCCGCGCCGCGCCGCCGGTGCCTTCACTGGCACGGCGACGATCCTCGCCAAGTCTCTCGGCCTCGCCGTCGCCTCCGTCGAGCCGTTCCGCGAGGTAGCCGTGACCGACCGGGAGCTGACGGTCGCCGCCGGCGTCATTCCCGCCGGGACGGTCGGGGCGATGCGACTCGGCGTCCTGGCCGACTGCGGCCCGGTCACCATCGCCGTCGAGCACGTCACCTGGATGGCGCCCGACGTCGCGCCGCGGTGGTCCGCCCCCGGCGAGGGCTACCAGATCGAGTTCGACGGCGCGCCAACCCTGCGCTGCACCCTCGTCCTCGGCACCAGGGGCGAGGACCACACCGACATGGGCTGCCTCGCCACCGCCATGCACGCCGTGCACGCGATTCCCGCCGTGCGGGCGGCGGCGCCAGGCGTCCTGGACCTCGCGGACGTACCGACCTTCCTGGGGAGACTGCCATGGCCGACGTGACACCGGCCCGCATCGGCCTGCTCATCGACTATCTCGACGCCGACGGCGGCTACGACGAGAACATCCTGCTCACGCTGCGACTCGTCGCCGACGACTACTTAGCCCGCGGCGTCCTCGAACGGCCGGTCGAGTTCGTCGTCCGCGCCGTGCAGGGACTGCCGAACGGCACCTTCCAAGCCGTGCGCGCCGCCTTCCGCGAACTGGTCGAAGAGGGCGTACTGGTGATCTTCGGGCCTTGGGTGTCCGAGAACGGCGTCGCCCTGCGCCCCTACGTCGAGCAGCTGGGCGAGGTCGCCTGCATCACCATGGGCGCCTCCGAGACCATGCTCGGCGAATGGGTCTTCGGCCTCCCCGCCGGCTCCATGGAGGAGGAGCCGATCATCATGGCCACCATCGCCGCTCTCGACGGCTGCCGCACCGTCGGTATCGCGTACGAGGACTCCCTCATCGGCGCCGAGTACTTGCGCACCACCCGGGTCGCCTGCAAGGAGGCCGGCCTGCGTATCACCGCGGAGGTCCCCATCCCCCAGGTCCAGGCCGACAAGCAGGCCGCGATGAAGCAGCTGGCCGTCGACCAGCCCGACGGGATCCTGCACGTCGGGTTCGGCCTCGGCATCCCCGGCATGAACGACGCCCTCGCCGAAATCGGTTGGACGCCACCCCGGTACACGACCACCGCGTTCGAGTTCGCGGCCACCAGCGCCTGGTGGCGCGACCAGCTGGCCGGCTGGATCGGCCTCGACCAGTACGACGAACGCAACCAGACCGCCGTCGCGTTCCTCGACCAGTTCGAGGCTCGCCACGGCCGTCGGCCCGCGTACTTCTTCCCGCTCTACTGCTACGACGTCGGCCGGATGATGATGCTGGCGCTGGCCGGCGCCCGCCCACTCACCGGCCCCGGCGTCAAGGACGCCCTCGAGAAAATCAAAATGCTTCCGGCCGCGTCCGGCGCGCCGGGAACCCGCCTGCGGTTCGGCCGCTACATCCGGCACGGCTGGGTCGGAAGCGAGTTCCTCGTGGCCCGACGCGTCCTGCCCGACGGCAGCCGAAGCGTCCTGCACGCCACCATCGAAGGCCTCGTCGAACCGCCCTCCACCCCGTGACCCGGGTCGTCCAGTGGGCGACCGGCCCCGTCGGCACGGCCCAGCTCCGCGAAGTCATCGACAGCCCCGGCCTCGACCTCGTCGGCCTGTTCGTCTACAGCCCACACAAGGTCGGCGTGGACGCGGGCGATCTCGTCGGCCGCGGCCCCACCGGCGTCGTCGCCACCAACGACAAGGCGGCGATCCTCGCGCTCGACGCCGACCTCGTCCTGCACGCCGCGAGCAAGGCCTACTCCGACAACACCAACACCGACGACATCGTCGCCCTGCTCGAATCGGGCAAGGACGTCATCACCACCACGTCCTACAACCACCTCCCCACCTTCGGGGCGGCAGCCCGCGAGCGGGTCGAGAGCGCCTGCCAGCGGGCGGGCACCCGGTTTCACGCCGCGGGGGAACATCCCGGCTTCATGTTCGAGCGGCTCGCCACCACGCTCACCGGACTCTCGCAACGAGTCGACAAGATCGTCGTCCAGGAGTTCGTCGACTGCCGGGGCCTGTCGTCGAAGGAAATGCTCGTCGACCTCATGGGCATGGGTAAACCGCCCGAGGACATCACGATCACCTCCCCCATGTTCCAGGCCGTGTCGATCCAGTACGAGCAGGCGCTCGCGGCCACCGCCGACATACTCGGCCTGCGCATCGACGAGATCCACCGGTCGATCCGCACAGCGACCGCTTCCACAGATGTCGAGACCCGGTGCGCGACCCTGCCGGCCGGCACCGTCGTCGGACAGATCCTGTCCTGGTCCGCTCACCACGGCGGCATCCCGGTGCTCGTCGCCGAGGAGCACTGGACCGCCACCGGCGGCCTACCCACCTGGGAGCACCTGCCCGACGGCGAGTTCCTCGTCCGCGTCCAGGTCGACGGAGCCCCGTCCCTGCACCTGGACCTACGCATCGGCAACGAGCCCATCGCGGGATTCCCCGGCGTCGGCGGCGGCCAGCTCGCGGTCGCCATGACCGCCATCCGCGCCATCCCCGACGTCCTCCAAGCCCCACCCGGAGTCGTCATTCCCGCCATCTTCGGCGCCTACCGCTGGCCCCGGAACCCAGCCAGGACCCCAGCACGCTGAATATTGAGGTCCCCGACTCCGCGCCCTACCAGACCGCTATCAACCGGTAACCGGCAAAACAACGGACGTGGTGCCTTTCCCGATGGCGAGCACCGCCGGAGGAGAACAGCTCGTGGCGGGCGTGACGCGGGCTTAGCTGGGTTCGAAGCGGGCGACGAGGCGGTGGGACTTGCGGTCGGGTTCGAAGGCGCGGGCGACGAGGTAGCTTGAGCCCATCCAGCCGCGGCGGGTCCACTGGCCGAAGGAGATCGTCGTTCCGGGGGCGCCGGAGGCGGCCGGGACGAGTTTCACGCGTTCGAGGGCGTCGCGCACGCCCCGCGGCGACAGCGGCTCGGCGCCCGCGAACGCGCGCGCCAGCGCCACGCCCGCGTCGTGGCACAGCCCCGGCGCGTAGTACTGCGGCCGGCGGCCGTACGCGGCCTCGAAGCGGTCCAGGAACCGCTGGCCGACCAGGTTGTCCTCGTCGTACTGCTCCAGCCCGACCCAGCCGACGTACGCGTCCCAGATCTCGTCCGAGAAGTACGCGTCCTCGAACGCGGTTCCCATGTATCGCGGCGGGTCCCAGCCGAGGGCGCCGAGCGCCTCGTTGATCCGGATCACGCCGTAGCCGAAGCCGAGGTGCACGAGCGCGTCGGGCCGCGACCCGTGGAGGGAGCGCACCGCGTCGCCGATGTCCTGCCCGGTCTGCGCGATGGTCTCCTCCGCGACGATGCGCAGTCCCTGCTCCCGGCAGGCGTCGCGGAAGCCGCGCCCGTACAGCTGACCGATCACCGAGCGTTCCACGAGCACCCCCGCCGTGCGCGCGCCGGCCCTGGCGGCGAGGTTCGCGAGGATGATCGGTTCGTCGGTCATCGACCCGTTGGGCAGCGCGAAGGTCCACTTCCCGAGCCACTGGTCGGCGCCGCAGACGCTGATCGAGGGCACCCGGAACCGCCGCTCGATCTCGGGCCGCAGGGCGAGGGTGTTCTCGGAGATGTGCGGGCCGAAGACGGCGAGGCAGCCCTCGTCGACGAGTTCGCCGTAGCTGTCGATGACGGACTTCACGCTGCCGGTCGGTAACCCGTCGGCGTCGCGCTCGACGAGTTCCACCGGCCGGTCGAGCAGTCCGGACTCCTGCGCCTCGCGGAAGACCAGCGCGAGCGCGTCGAGGAAGTCCTGGCGGGTGTCGTAGGCCCTGCCGGGCGGGATGGTGAAGTCCTGCAGAACGCCGAGCTTGATCGGCTTCGCCTGATGTCCCACGGCCACGGTTCGTCTCCCTGATCTCGTCACTTGCCCGAACCCGAGGGCGTTCGCCAGGCGAGGCGCCCGCGGCCTTCCGGCCGTCGAGCCCCGGCGGACGCTCCCGGCGTGGGCGGGCGCGGTCCCGACCCGCGCCCGAAGGCATCGACGCGAAGACATCGATACGTGCGGGAAGCCGGGTCGACGGCGCGGAAGGATCATGCGCATGTCGGTTGGCGGACTGTTATATATATAGATGTATCACCGCGCGGGGGTGCTGGCGAGGAGGGGACGAGTCAGGTGAGTGACGGTGTCTGGGGGAGTGCCTCGCGGCATACGACCACGGAGCTGCTGGTGCGGCGGATCGAGAAGGAGCCGGACAGCGAGTACCTGGACATCGGTGGGACCACGCTGACGGCCGCGCAGGTCGGCGCGGCGGCGGCTCGGCTGGGTGGTGGTCTTCGGGAGCTGGGGGTCGGCCCTGGTGACCGGGTGGCGATGTTGTTGGAGAACTCGCCGGAGATGCTGGTCGCGTGGTGGGCGGCGCAGTGGGCGGGTGCCGTGGCGGTACCGATCAACACGGCGTACAAGGGCGAGTACCTGCGTCATCAGCTGCGGGACTCCGGGGCGACCGTGCTGGTCGTCGCCCACGATCTCGCGGATCGCGCCGCGGCCGTGTCCGGCGATCTCGACGAGCTGGCGCATGTGGTGGTCACGGGCCCGGAGGTGCCGGTGTTCCCGGGCGCGGCCGGTCACCGGTTCGACGACCTGCTGTCGGGTGCGCCGCTGGCGGAGCCGGTCGCGCGCCGCCCGTCGGACCTGGCGACGTTCATCTACACGGGTGGGACGACGGGTCTGTCGAAGGGCTGCATGCTCAGCCACAACTACCACGAGGCGCTGGCGAGGCAGATCGGCTACAGCTGGGGCCGGACGGCGGCGGACGTGGTGTGGACGCCGCTGCCGATGTTCCACTACAACGCGCTGGTCACGGCGGTGGTGGGGACGCTGGTGTACGGCGGGCGGGCGGCGATCTACCGGAAGTTCTCGGTGTCGAACTTCTGGCCGGAGATGAACCGGACCGGCGCGACGATGACCTCGACGCTCGGGACGATGGCCTACCTGCTGGCGCACGACGAGGACAGACCGGAGATGCCGCGCTCGGGTGCGCCGGAGGCGAACACGTCGCTGCGGCTGATGGGGGCGGCGCCGCTGCCGCCGGAGGTCGACGACGTGATCCGTTCCCGGTTCGGGATCGACACGTTCTCCGGTGCCTACGGGGTGACCGAGGCGAGCCTGATCTCCTGGCAGCCGCCGGGCGTGCGCAACAGGCCGCGCGCCGCGGGGGTCGTGAACACCGAGTACTTCGATGTGCGGATCTTCGACGACGAGGACAACGAGCTGCCCCGTGGGACGGACGGGGAGATCGTGATCCGGCCGAAGCTGGCGCACGTCATGTTCGAGGGGTACTGGGGCCGTCCCGAGGTGACGGTGGAGACGAGCCGGAACTGGTGGTACCACACCGGGGACATCGGGAAGATCGACGAGGACGGCTACCTGTACTTCGTCGACCGCAAGGCCGACTACCTGCGCCGGCGCGGCGAGAACATCGCGAGCTTCGAGGTCGAGCGGATCCTGATGGGCCACGGCCAGCTCGCCGACGTCGCGGTGCACGCGGTGCCGAGCCAGCTGACCGAGGACGACGTGAAGGTGACGGCGACCCGGGTCGCCGGCTCGGCGCTCACCGAGGAGGAGCTGTTCCGGTGGTGCGTGGACGCGCTGCCGTACTTCGTCCTGCCGCGCTACATCGAGTTCCGCGACGAGCTGCCCCGCAGCCCGGTCGGCCGGGTCCTCAAGCGTGAGCTGCGCGCCGAGGGCGTCACCCCCGCCACCTGGGACGTCGAGGCCGCCGGCATCACCTACGAGAAGCGCTGAGGCAGGCGCGCGGACGGCGCCCGGTCAACCCACCCCCCGACTACCAGGCTCGCGACCACCAGCAGTTCGACAGTGTCCGGCGTCCCGGGCACGCGCCAGATCCCGAGGAGTCCACCGTGACCGACGCAGTCATCGTCTCGACCGCTCGCACGCCCATCGGGCGTGCCCGTAAGGGATCGCTGGTCGGGCTGGACGCGTTCCAGCTCGCAGAGGTCGTCGTGCCCGCGGCGCTCGAGCGCGCCGGCGTGCCCGCGCGGGACGTCGACGGCCTGGTGCTCGCCGAGGCGTACCAGGGCGGCGGGGTCATCGCCCGCAACGTGGCCGTGCGGCTTGGCCTGGACGACCTCGCCGGCCTCGCCACCAACCAGCACTGCGCCGGCGGCCTCGCCGCCGTCGCGATCGCGGCCGGCAGCGTCCGCGCCGGTATGGACCAGGTGGTCATCGCCGGTGGTACCGAGAGCCTGACCAACAGCGCGATGACGACCACCAGGAAGGGGCCCGACGGGCAGCCGGTGACGTGGGTGTCCGCGTCGCACCCGGAGACGCCGGACGCCCCGGCCTTCGACATGTCGATCACTGTCGGCGAGAACACCGCCCGTGAGCTGGGCCTGACCCGTCGCGACGTGGACGAGTGGGCCGCCTACAGCCACGGTCAGGCGGTCGCGTCGATCGACGGCGGCTACTTCGCCGACCAGATCGTGCCGGTCGAGGTGACGGCGCCGGACGGCACGACCAGGCTGTTCGACACCGACGAGTTCCCGCGCCGCGGGGTCACCGTCGAGTCGCTCGCCCAGCTGCGGCTGCTGCATCCCGAACTGCCGGACGCGACGGTGACCGCCGGCAACGCCGCGGGCCTGAACGACGCGGCGGCCGCGGTCACGCTGGCCAGCGGCGAGTACGCGGCGGCGAACGGGCTGGCGCCGCTGGCCCGGATCCGGTCGTGGGCGTCGGTCGGGGTGCCCCCGGCGCTGACCGGGCTCGGCCCGTCGCTGGCGATTCCGAAGGCACTCGACCGGGCCGGGCTCACGCTCGCCGACATCGACCTCTTCGAAATCAACGAGGCCTTCTGCTCCGTCCCGGTCGCGGCCATCCGCAAGCTCGGGATCGCCCCGGAGATCGTGAACGTCAACGGCAGCGGCGCGAGCCTGGGCCACCCGATCGCCGCCACCGGCGCGCGGATGGTCGTGACGATGGTCCACGAGCTGCGCCGCCGCGGGAACACCCTCGGCGTCGTGTCCATGTGCGCCGGCGGCGGCATGGGCGCCGCCATGGTCATCGAGGCCCTCTAACCCGATCCGGTTCACGAATCGGCTCGCCCCGATGGGCGGGCCACCCGCTTCTCCCGGTTGGCTCGCCGATGGGCGAGCGAACCGGGAGCTCGGACATCCTGGAAGGAATCGCCATGGGCAAGCTCGACGGCAAGGTCGCCTTCATCACCGGAGCCGCGCGCGGCCAGGGCCGCAGCCACGCGCTGCGGTTAGCCAGCGAGGGCGCGGACATCATCGCGGTCGACCTGTGCGAGCAGATCGCCAGCGTCCCCTACCCGCTGGGGACGCCGGAGGACCTCGCCCAGACCGTCAAGGAGGTCGAGGCGCTCGGCCGGGGCATCGTCGCGGTGAAGGCCGACGTCCGGGAGCGGTCCCAGCTGCGGGCCGCGCTCGACGAGGGGCTGGCCCGGTTCGGCCGGCTCGACATCGTGCTCGGGAATGCCGGTGTCTGTGCCTGGGACGACCTGTCGCTGTGCGGCGGGTTCGTCGACGTCACCGATGTCGACCTCATCGGCGTGATGAACACCGTCGCGGTCAGCCTGCCGCACCTGACCGCCGGTGCCTCGATCATCCTGACCGGCTCCACCGCCGGCATGATGAAAGGCACCACCGAGATCATGGGCAACACCGGCGGCGTCGGCTACTCCTGGGCCAAGCAGACCGTGCTCCGCTACACCGAGGTCCTGGCCCTGCAGCTCGCGCCGCACAACATCCGGCTGAACGCGATCCACCCGACGAACGTCAACACCAACCTGCTGCAGAACGACCGGATCTACAAGACGTTCCGCCCGGACCTGGAGAGCCCCACCCGCGAGGACGCGGAGCTGGCGTTCCCGGTGCTGCAGGCGATGCCGATCCCGTACATCGAGCCGAACGACGTGAGCTCCCTGGTGCTGTTCCTCGCGTCCGACGACGCGAAGTACATCACCGGCCTCAACATCCGCATCGACGCCGGCGGAATGCTCAAGGGCGAGTCAGCCCTCTAGGCCCGACGCGGGGCCCGGTCGGGCTGGGCTGGCGGCGGGCGTGGTCCCGTCGACGCGGACCGGCCGAGCCCTCCGCCGGGCCACCGTGACAGATATGTCTGAATGGATCTCGGGCGATCGCGGGGCGGTCCCCGAGCTGCGGAGGTGTCATGCGCGCGGCTGTGGTCGTTCCCGGCGGACGGTACGAGGTCACCGAGGTGCCGGATCCCTCGCCAGGCCCGGGGGAGTTACTGCTGCGGGTCACGGCCTGCGGGTTCTGTGGCTCGGACATCAAGGCCCGCGCGGCGATGCCCGAAGGCACGGTCATGGGACACGAGTTCGGTGGGCAGATCGTCGGGGTCGGGCCGGACACGGCCGGCGACTGGCGGGAAGGCGCGCATGTCGCGGTGCTGCCGGCGCTGTCCTGCGGAGGCTGCGACTGGTGCGCGTCCGGCTACGTGATCCACTGCCCCCGGGTGCGGCTCGTCGGGCTCGGCGGCACCGGTGGCGGCTTCGCGGAGCTCGCCGTGGTCACCACCGCCGCCGCCTTCCCGCTCACCCCGGACATCGACCCGCTGCACGGCGCCCTGGTCGAGCCGTTCGCGGTGGGCCTGCACACCGCCCGCACCGGGCGGATCGAGGCCGGCGACGACGTGCTCGTCGTCGGCGCCGGCACCGTCGGGCTGACCACCATCGCGTGGGCCCGGGCGCTCGGAGCCCGCCGGATCACCGCCGTCGACCCGGCCGCGATCCGCCGGGCGGCCGCCGAGAGGTTCGGGGCGACCGACGTCCTCACCTCCGTCGAGGAGGCGACGGCCGGTTCCTACGACGTCGTCGCCGAGTGCGCGGGCAGGGCGGGACTGCTGGACGCCTTCGTGACCGCGGCGCGGCCGCGGGGCCGGATCGTCCTGGCGGGCGTGACCATCGACGCCACCCCGTTCCAGTCGTGGGCGGCGCTGATGAAGGAGGTGTCCGTGGGCTTCGCGGTCTACTACACGCCGGAGGAGTTCCGGACCGTCATCGCCGCGTTCACCAGTGGCCTGATCGATCCGGCGCCGCTGCTTGCCCGGCAGGTCGGGCTTGGCGAGGTGAACGAGGCGTTCGACGACCTCGCCCAGGTCGCCGCCAGCGGGAAGATCCTCGTCAGCCCCTGACGGGGAATGCCCGGCCGTCACGGTCCCCGATCCGGACAACGCCGACGGACACGCCGAGGGAGGACGCCGACGGATGGCGCCACCGGGTGGCGTCGCCCAGGCGCGTCACGCGCGGCCGGCGCGGGAGGCCACGCGCCGTCGTTGCCGCCGCGGGGCGATCACGTCCCGGCGGCGTGGCCGGCGGCCGTAGACGAACGAGACACGCGAGTCAGCGGAGGAGCGGGCCGTGGATGATGTGCTGACCGACGAGCAGCGGATGCTGGTGGACGCGTCCGCGCGCTTCATCGCGCGGACCTGTCCATTGGAGAAGGTGCGAGAAGGCACCTACGCCGGCGCCGGCTTCGCCGCCGCGTACCGGCGCCAGGCGGGCGAGCTGGGCTGGTACTCACTGCTCGTCCCGGACGAGCTCGGCGGCGGGAGCGTCTCGGGCAACGGCGTGCTCGACGCGGCGCTCGTGGCCTACCACCGGGGCCGCGCGCTGCAGCCCGGGCCGTTCGTCGGCACGAACGTCGTGGCGTACGCGCTCGCCGCGGCCGGCGCCGGCGAGCAGACGGCGAAGGTACTGCCCGCCCTGCTGTCAGGGGAGACGTCGGCGGCCTGGGTGCCCGCCGCGGCGCTGGTTCCGCCGTCGTCGGCGGGTTCGGCGGCCGCGCCGCCGGCCGCCCCGGTGGGCCGGTCGGCGTCGGCCGGGGCCGTGTCGGCGGTGGAGGCCGGCGGTGGCTGGCGGTTGTCCGGGCAGGCCACGTTCGTGGAGGATCCCGGTCCGGACGGCTGGTTCCTGGTGACCGCCAGCACCGGTCCCGCGAGCGCGGGGGACGGTGGAGGCGCCGGGCTCGCGCAGTTCCTGCTGCCGGCCGGCACCCCCGGTCTGCGGGTGGTGCCGCTCGAGTCGTTGGACCTCACCCGCCGGTTCGTCCGGCTGGACTTCGACGACGTCCCCGTCGCGTCGGCTGGGAGCAGGCTTGGCGCGGCGGGCGATGGGGGCGGCGCGGACGAGCTGGTCGCCCGGCAGCTCGCGCTGGCGTGTGTCCTGACCACGGCCGAGTCGGTCGGCGCGATGGATTTCGAACTCGCGATGACGGTGCAGTACGCGAAGGACCGGATCGCGTTCGGCCGGCCGATCGGCTCGTTCCAGGCGCTGAAGCACGTGCTCGCGGACACCAGCCTCGCGCTGGAGATGAGCAAGGCGATCACGACGGCCGCGGCCCAGCGGCTCGGCGAGGTGGACGGCTCGCCCGGCGCGGCCGAGCCGGGCGGCTCTCCCGGCTCGGCTGGCTACGGGCTGGAGGCGGCGAGCATGGCGAAGGCGTTCGTCGGGGACAGCGGCGTCGACCTTGCCCAGAACTGTTTCCAGGTCTTCGGCGGGATCGGCTTCACCTGGGAGCACGACCAGCATCTCTTCCTGCGCCGGCTGACGACCGACGCGGCGTTGTTCGGCGACCCGAGCTGGCACCGGGAGCGCCTGTGCCAGCTGTCCGGGATCTAGGCCGTGTCTAGGCGAGGGTGTGACTGATGACCGATGAGGTTTCGGACGGCGCGAGCGGGCTCGACGAGTTCCGCGCCGAGGCGCGGGCGTGGCTGGCCGCGAATCTGGAGCGGCGGCCGGCCGGTGTGCGCGATGGCGGAGAGGCCCGCGGCGACGAGGAGGTCGCCGCCGCTCGGCCGCTGCAGCGCAAGCTGTTCGACGGCGGGTACGCGGGCCTGTCGTTTCCCCGGGAGTACGGCGGCCGCGGGCTGACGGGGCACCACGAGCGGGTGTTCGTGGAGGAGTCGCGGGGGTATCTCACGCCGCACTTCGGTGGCGCCGGCCACGTCACGTTCACCGCGATCGCGCGGTCGATGCTCGCGCACGCGTCGCCGGAGTTCCTGCGCCGGCACATCCCGCCGATCCTCAAGGGGGAGCGGCTGTGGTGCCAGTTCTACTCGGAGCCCGAGGCCGGCTCGGACCTCGCCGGGATCCGGACGACGGCGCGCCGCGAGGGCGATCGCTGGGTGCTGAACGGGTCGAAGATCTGGAGCACGGGCGCGCACCAGGCCGACTACGCGATGTGCCTGGCGCGCACCGACTGGGACGTCCCGAAGCACCGCGGCCTGACCTGGTTCGCCGTCCCCACCGACGCCAGGGGCGTCACGGTCCGGCCGATCCGGCAGATCAACGGGGAGTCCGGGTTCTGCGAGGCGTTCCTGGACGACGTGGTCGTGTCCGACGAGGACATCATCGGGGAGGTCAACCAGGGGTGGTCGGTCGCGCAGACGATGCTGGTCTACGAGCGCGGCGCCGGGAGCTCCGGCGGGGCCCGGGTGGAGCCCCGCGTGCTCGCCCCCGAGCTCGTCGCGCTCGCCCGGAAGGTGGGCCGCCTTGACGACCCGCTCGCGCGGCAGGCCATCGCGCGGGCACACGTCAACGAGTTCGCCCAGTACCACCTCGGCCTGCGGATCGCCGCCCGGCTGCGAAGCTCGGCCACACCGCAGCCGGCGGTCGCCGCCTACGGGAAGCTGGCCGCCGGCGTACTCTCGCCGATCCGGGCCCGGCTCACGGTGGAGATCGGCGGGGCCGAGGCGCTGACCTGGCCGCGGGGCGCCGACGAGACGGCGACCCAGCCCGCGACCAGCTACCTCAACGGCCGGATGGTCGCCATCGCCGCCGGCACGAACGAGGTGCAGCGCAACGGCATCGGCGAGCGCGTGCTCGGCCTGCCGCGCGAGCCGAGCTTCGACGCCCGCAAGCCGTTTCGCGACGTCGTGCGCGACGCCCGAACCTGGGACGGCCGCATCGGCTGAGCCGCCGCGCGCGGCGCGCACCGAGCCCGCACCGAGCCCGCGGCGGGGCCGAGGCGCTGACCTGGCCGCGGGGCGCCGACGAGACGGCGACCCAGCCCGCGACCAGCTACCTCAACG